>NZ_JAJOZS010000040.1 GCF_021168555.1 Stenotrophomonas sp. MMGLT7
AGTCGCTTGTGTCTTTCCAGCCGTTAGATTTGGAGGCGAGAGCGGAGTGCGGCAGCCCGTTCAGTCGCAGTGCCTGAGCACGTGTAGGAGTCAGGGGCGCCGCACTCCCTGCTCCCATCGCAGCCCGAACAGTTGATCGGATGGCAGTCCGAAGTAGAACAAGCCTGGGATCGATGGGAGTGCTCTCGTTGCCCAGGCTACTACGGAGGCTGCATGAACTCATATGTCGGCATCGATGTGTCCAAGGACGAGTTGGTCGTCCATGTCCTGCCCGAAGAGCTGAACAGAACCTTCCTCAACCACGCCAATGGCCTGGTCGAACTGCTCGGTTGGCTGCTGCCACTGGAGTGCAGCCGGATCGTGTTCGAGGCCAGCGGCGGCTACGAGCGCGATCTGCTGGAGGTCCTGCACCGGGCTGGGCTGGAGGCGGTGCGCCTGCCGGCCCGGCGTCCACGCGACCTGGCCCGCGCCCTGGGCCTGAAGGCCAAGACCGACGCGATCGACGCCCGCGTGCTGGCACTGGCCGCCCAGCTACTGCCGGCGCCGCCGACGCCACCCCTGGCCCCTGCCGTGCAGATCCTGCGCGAATGGCTGCAACTGCGCCGTGCCCTGATCGGCGAGCGCGACAACCATCGTCGCCGCCTGCAGCAGATGCGCCATGGGCCCGCGCAGGCCTGCCTGCGGGAACTCATCGACCACCTGCAGCAACGCATTGCCCAGATCGAGGGCCCCCTGCGGCAAGCGCTTGCACAGTGCCCCCAGGCGTTGGCCGCCGCCCCCGGGCTGGGCCCCATCCTGCGTGCCACCCTGGCTGCCCGCCTGCCAGAACTGGGCCAGCTGAACCGACGCCAGGTCGCCGCCTTGGTTGGACTGGCCCCCTACAACCGCGACAGCGGCCAATGGCGGGGACAACGACGCATCAGCGGCGGACGGTCGGATGTGCGCCGCGTGCTGTACATGGCCACCTGGGCCGCCATCCGGGCCCGCTCCCCGCTGGCACAGACCTACCAGCGACTGTGCGCGGCCGGCAAACCCCCAAAGCTCGCCGTAACCGCATGCATGCGCAAGTACCTCACCATGCTCAACGCCATGGCGCGCGATCAAGCACCTTGGGCACCGCCTCCCGTGCAGCCTGGATGACAGTTGACTCC
Source organism: Stenotrophomonas sp. MMGLT7 (assembly GCF_021168555.1). Lineage (GTDB taxonomy): Bacteria > Pseudomonadota > Gammaproteobacteria > Xanthomonadales > Xanthomonadaceae > MMGLT7. The sequence continues at coordinate 1,152 of NZ_JAJOZS010000040.1, forward strand.
TACA
>NZ_JAJOZS010000041.1 GCF_021168555.1 Stenotrophomonas sp. MMGLT7
GGGCGATGGAGCCCACCAGCATGGTCTTGCCCAGCCCCGGCACGCCTTCCAGCAGCACGTGGCCGCCGGCCAGCAGCGCCGTCAGCACACCGTCCACCACCTCGCGCTGGCCCACGATCATCCGGCCGACCTCGCTGCGCAGCGCGGCGAAGGTGCTGCGGAACAGCGCCTGCTCCGCCGCCGCCGGTCCCTTGCCCTGTCCGATTTCGTTCGCGCCCATGTCCGCCAGTGTCCCGTCAATGTTCAAGTGTGAAGCGTGCACGCCGGCAGCGGCCTGCAGCGCAAGGCGTGGAGCGTCCGCGCCGCGGCGATGCGGATCGGGGGCGGGCGCGGGGCCGGCATTGGAGCGTTGCGGCACCCTAGTGGTCCTCCTCGTTGCCGCCGGCGGCCGTGCGCTGGCGCAGGAAGTAGTCGCGCACCAGCCGCTCCTCCGCGGCGCTGGCCGCCCGATGGGCAATGCCGCCGGCATCGCCCTGGCCGCTGCCGCGCGCCTGCACCTGGCCGGGTTCGGCGGACGCGGCCGCCGGCTCGCCGGGACGGGTGATGCTGCGGACGCGGCCGCGGTTGGCGGTGCCGGTCAACTGGTCCTGCATCGGCACGCCCAGCAGCAGCCCGGACATCCCGTGCGCGCGCTTCTGCGCCTCGTCCTCTCCCTGGCCCTGCCCCCCCTGCCCCTGGCCCGAGCGCTGCCCGGAGCCCTGCGACTGTCCCTGGTCGCCCTTCTGGCTGGGACCCTGCTGCGGCTGCCGCGCCTGTTCATCGCCGTCCCGCGGTCCCGCCGCCGGCTGTCCGCCGGCCGGCAGCCCGGCCTGCCGCGGGCTGCCTGAGGCCTGTTCGCGCAGGTCCTCGCGACCGCCGTCGCGCAGGTCGCCCTCGCTGCCGTCGGCAGGTGCGGTTTCCGCGTCGATCGACGCCGACGCAGCCGACTCGGCGTTTTCCGGCTGTTCCTCGGCCGCGCCGCTGCGGCCGGCGGCAGCGGCAGCGGCAGCGCGATCGTCAGCCGCCGCCGCGGGCCGCTGCGGCGTGGACGCGCCGCTGCCTGGCTGCGCCGCGACACCGGCGGCGGTCCGCGCCGCATCGCGCGCGACCCCGGCC
>NZ_JAJOZS010000042.1 GCF_021168555.1 Stenotrophomonas sp. MMGLT7
GCGCGCGAGGCGTTCCGCTTCCTGCACGTGTCCACCGACGAGGTCTACGGCACGCTGGGGGCCACCGGCAAGTTCAGCGAGACCACCCCTTACGCGCCGAACTCGCCGTACTCGGCTTCCAAGGCGGCTTCCGACCACCTGGTGCGCGCGTTCCACCACACCTACGGGCTGCCGGTGCTGACCACCAACTGCTCCAACAACTACGGCCCCTACCACTTCCCGGAGAAGCTGATCCCGCTGGTGATCGCCCGGGCGCTGGCCGGCGAGCCGCTGCCGGTCTACGGCGACGGCAGGCAGGTGCGCGACTGGCTGTACGTGGCCGATCACTGCGAGGCGATCCGCACGGTACTGGCCAAGGGTACGGTGGGCGAGACCTACAACGTCGGCGGCAATTCCGAGCGCGAGAACATCGAGGTGGTGCGGACGATCTGCGCTCTGCTCGACCAGCGCCGTCCCCGAAGCGACGGCCAGCCGCGTTCGAGCCAGATCACCTTCGTGGCCGATCGCCCGGGCCACGACCGCCGCTACGCCATCGATGCCTCCAAGCTCAAGCGCGAGTTGGGCTGGGAGCCGCAGCACACGTTCGAGCAGGGCATCGCCGCCACCGTGGACTGGTACCTGGAGCACCAGGACTGGGTGAACCGGGTGCTCGACGGCAGCTACCGGCTCGAACGGATCGGGACCGCGGCCTAGGCCGCGCCGCGCTGTTCTCCCGGCCGGCCCTTTCATCGGCCTCCGGCCTGAAGCCATTCTCGCTCCATGCCCTCATCCGCCCTTCGGGCCCCTTCTCCCGCATGCGGGAGAAGGGAGAAGCGGCAAGACCCTAGGAAACACAGATGACCCAACGCAAAGGCATCATCCTGGCCGGCGGCTCCGGCACGCGGCTGTATCCGATCACCCGCGGCGTGAGCAAGCA
>NZ_JAJOZS010000043.1 GCF_021168555.1 Stenotrophomonas sp. MMGLT7
TCCAGCAGCGCCTGCACCTTGGCCGCCAGCATCAGCCCCTGGATGCCGCGCGGCGAGGCCCCCAGCGTCACCGACGCGTTGACCGAGGCCGGCGCGTACGCGCTGCGCGGCTGCGTCGCCATCACCAGCCGGATCGCGTAGCTCTGCGCCGCCTCCGGCACCGGCACCTGCCGCACCACCGTGCGCAGCCGGCACAGCGTCGCCGCATCGGTCACCGCCGACAGCTCGATCGCCTGACCGCTGGTGGTGCGGTCGATGATCGCGTGGTAGTCCTGCTCGCTCGGGTAGCCCACCACCAGCTTGAACAGGAAGCGGTCTAGCTGCGCCTCCGGCAGCGGATAGGTGCCTTCCTGGTCCACCGGGTTCTGCGTGGCCATCACGCAGAACGGCTCGGGCATGGCGATGGTGCGCCGGCCCACGGTGACCTGCTTCTCCTGCATGACCTCCAGCAGTGCCGACTGGGTCTTGGGGGTGGCGCGGTTGATCTCGTCGGCCAGCACCAGGTTGGCCACCACCGGGCCCTGCTGGAAGGTCAGCTCGTGGCCGCCGTCGGCGCGCTCGGCCAGCACCGAGGTGCCGACGATGTCGGCCGGCATCATGTCCGGGGTGAACTGGATGCGCGAGAACGGCAGGTCCACCGCGCGGGCGATGGAGCCCACCAGCATGGTCTTGCCCAGCCCCGGCACGCCTTCCAGCAGCACGTGGCCGCCGGCCAGCAGCGCCGTCAGCACACCGTCCACCACCTCGCGCTGGCCCACGATCATCCGGCC
>NZ_JAJOZS010000005.1 GCF_021168555.1 Stenotrophomonas sp. MMGLT7
TCGAAGCGAGCCGCCCATAATAGCGGACTTTTCCGTTTCGTCAACACCTCGTTTCGAGGTATTTCCAAAATCCCTTCGCCGTACAACCCGTAGGCCTTCCGTCGAAGCGAGCCGCCCATTATAGCCGACCCAACCACTCCGTCAACTCCCTCTCTCGAGGCGGTGGACGTCCCCATCCGTTTCAGACTGCGAACAGCCGTTGCCGTCAGGGGAGGGAAATTATGCCCCCAAATACCGGCTTTGGGAAGACGTCAGGGCAAATTTTTCATCAAACCTTCATCGAAGCGTGCCAAGCCGCACACAAGGGCCCGTTTATGGCGTCGCCAGCAGCTGCAGCCTGGCGAAATTGCGCTTGCCCACCTGCAGCACGCCCTCGAAGCCCGGCGCGAACACCCGCTGCGCGTCGTCGACGACTTCGCCGTCGATGCGCACCGCGCGCTCCTTGAGCTTGCGGTTGGCCTCCGAGTTGCTGGGCGTCAGGCCGGCAGCGGTGAGCAGGGCGGCAATACGCAATCCCTCCCGGGGGATGGATATCTGCTGCAGGGGCAGCAGGCCGGTGTCGCCCTGCCCAGTCACGACCGCCTGCCAGCCGGCGACGGCCTGCTCGGCCGCGGCCGAGTCGTGGAAACGGGTGGCCAGTTCGCGCGCCAGGCGCAGCTTGATCTCGCGCGGATTGAGCGCGCCGGCCTCGACTTCGGCCCTGAGCGAACATGCCTCCGATGCGCCGATGTCGAAGGACAGCAACTCGATCCAGCGCCACATCAGGCCGTCGCCGATCTTCATGGTCTTGGTGACGATGTCGATGGCCGGCTCGCTGATGCCGATGTAGTTGCCCAGCGACTTGGACATCTTGGCCACGCCGTCCAGCCCCTCCAGCAGCGGCATGGTCAGCACCACCTGCGGCGCCTGGCCGTAGTGTTCCTGCAGTCCGCGTCCCATCAGCAGGTTGAACTTCTGGTCGGTGCCGCCGAGCTCGACGTCCGCGTCCAGCGCCACCGAGTCGTAGCCCTGCACCAGCGGATAGAGGAACTCGTGGATGGCGATGGACTGCTGGGCGGCGTAGCGCTTGGCGAAGTCGTCGCGCTCGAGCATGCGGGCGACGGTGTGCTGGCCGGCCAGGCGGATCATGTCGGCGGCGGACATCTTGCCGAACCACTCGGAGTTGAAACGCACCTCGGTGCGCTGGCGATCGAGCACCTTGAACACCTGCTCCTCGTACGTGCGCGCGTTGGCGAGCACGTCCTCGCGGGTGAGCGGCTTGCGGGTGGCGTTCTTGCCGGTGGGGTCGCCGATCATGCCGGTGAAGTCGCCGATCAGGAAGATGACCTGGTGGCCGAGGTCCTGGAACTGGCGCAGCTTGTTGAGCAGCACGGTATGGCCCAGGTGCAGGTCCGGCGCGGTGGGGTCGAAGCCGGCCTTGACCCGCAGCGGCCGGCCGCTGGCCAGGCGCTTCTCCAGTTCCTCGACCTTGAGGATTTCATCGGCCCCGCGGCCGATCAGGGCAAGGGACTCGGCAATCGAATTCACGCTTTGATACTCCAGTGGTACGGCTTCAAGGACCTGAACGATGTTAAGTTCAAGTTAATGGCGCGGCAACAAAAACCTGAATCAGCTCAATGGTTTGACGCGCTCTTTTCAGGTGACTATGGTAGCGCGGGTTCGATGCCGCCTTCCGCGGTCGAGAGGATTTCCCAGAATGCCGCACACCGATCTGGGCAGCGCTCGCGGCAAGCAGCGCTTTCAAGAACGCCTGAACATCCTTCACGACTCTTCCCTGCACCGGAAGCTGAAGCAGCATCTCCCCGCCGCTTTCAACCAGCGCTGGACACGGCGGCACTGGATCCACGCCAGCCTGTTCGCGACGATCGGCGCGCTGGTGGCCACGATCGTCCCGGGCTTCTCTAACGCCATCGCGCCGCCGCTGCAGAGCCACTCCACCCTGGCGTTGCCGCTGCCGCCGCTGTCGGACGAGCACCGGCAGGGCGTGGCGGCGGTGGACAACTGGCGGATCCTGCACGTCGAACCGGGGCAGACGCTGGGCGCCCTGTTCGAGCAGCTGAGCATTCCGGCCACGGTGATGCACCGCATCCTCGATCATCCCGGTACCTCCCAGGCGCTGACCCGGCTGCGTCCGGGCGCGGAGATCGCCTTCGAGATCCCGGAGGACGGGCAGCTGCGCTCGATCCGCTTCGACCGCGATCCGAGCCACCGGGTCGAGCTGTCGCTGCAGGGCGAGAACATCCGCGAGAAGGTGCTCGAGCGGGCGACCACCACCCGCACCGTGGTGGCCAGCGGCGAGATCACCTCGTCGCTGTATGCCTCCGCGCGCAAGGCCGGGATGTCGCCGGCGGCGGTGGTGACGATGACCGACGAGATCTTCAAGTACGACATCGACTTCGACAAGGACCTGCAGCCGGGCGACCGCTTCAGCGTCGTGCTGGACGAGACCTGGCGCGAGGGCGAGCGCATCGGCACCGGCGACATCCTGGCGGCGACCTTCACCACTGGCGGCAAGACCTACAGCGGTTTCCGCTATGCGCGCGACGGCAAGTCGGCCGAGTACTTCGATGTGGACGGGCGGCCGCTGAAGAAGAGCTTCATCCGCATGCCCATTTCCTATGCGCGCCTGAGTTCGACCTTCGGCTCGCGCCGGCACCCGATCCTGGGCACGATGCGCATGCACAAGGGCGTGGACTACGCCGCCAGCACCGGCACCCCGATCATGGCGGCCGGCGATGCGCGGGTGCAGTTCGCCGGCACCCAGCGCGGCTACGGCAACGTGGTGATCCTCGACCACGGCAAGGGCTACACCACGCTGTACGGGCACATGTCGCGCTTCGGCAAGATCAAGACCGGCCAGCGCATCAGCCAGGGCACGGTGATCGGCTACGTCGGCTCCACCGGCCTGGCCACCGGGCCGCACCTGCATTACGAATTCCGCGTCAACGGCCAGCACCGCAACCCGCTGTCGATCACCATGCCGCCGCCGGAGCCGCTGCGCGGCGCCGAGCTGGCGAAGTTCCGTGCGCAGACCGCGCCGGCGCTGGCGCGCATCGAGAGCATGGAGAAGGCGATCTATGCCGACGCCGGCTCGTCCGGCGGCAAGAAGACCGCGGATGCATCGCGCCCGGCCTCGGCCAAGCGCGGCTGAGGACCGCGCCTCGCGGTCCAGCCGGTACCCGGACCGTTGACGCGGTCCGGCGACAGGCTTGAAGCTGCCGGACTCCTTTGCCGGCCGTGCGCATGTCCCTGCTCCGCTCCGATTCCGACCTGTTCCTCGGCCTGATGTCAGGCACCAGCGCCGACGGCATCGACGCGGCGCTGGTGCGTTTCCACGACGAGGCCACGCCGCGCTGCGAACTGCTGCTGGGGCAGACCTTTCCCTGGGACGCGCCGCTGCGCGAGACGCTGGTGGCGCTGGGACAGGGCCGCGAGGCCACCTCGCTGGACGCGCTCGGCCAACTCGACGCCCAGGTGGGCCTGTGCTTTGCCGAAGCCGCCAACCGCCTGATCGCCGCCGCCGGCGTGGATCGCGCGCGCATTGCCGCGATCGGCTCGCACGGGCAGACCGTGCGCCACCGGCCCGCGTCCGATCCGGCCTTCACCTGGCAGATGGGCGACGCCAGCCGCATCGCCGAGGCCACCGGGATCACCACGGTGGCCGATTTCCGCCGCCGCGACGTCGCCGCCGGCGGCCAGGGCGCGCCGCTGATGCCGGCGTTCCACCTGGCCATGCTCGGCGCCGCCGACGAGGACCGCGCGGTGCTCAACCTGGGCGGGATCGGCAACCTGACGTTGATCCCGCGCCGCGGGACGGTGCGCGGTTTCGATACCGGTCCGGCCAACGCCCTGCTGGACGGCTGGTGCCAGCGCCATAGCGGGCAGCCGTTCGACGCCGAGGGACGCCTGGCCGCCGGCGGGCGCGTGGACGACGGGCTGCTGCAACGGCTGCTGGAGGACGAATGGTTCGCGCTGCCGCCGCCCAAGAGCACCGGGCGCGAGCAGTTCCACCTGGGCTGGGTGGAATCCCGGCTGGCGGGGGCCGCGCTCGGCGCGGCCGACGTGCAGGCCACGCTGCTGGAACTGAGCGCGGCCACCGTGGCCGATGCGCTGCGCGCCTGGCAGCCGGAGACCACGCGACTGCTGGTCTGCGGCGGCGGCGTGCGCAACCCGCTGCTGATGGCGCGGCTGCGCGCGCGGCTGGCCGGGGTCACGGTCGAATCCAGCCAGGACTGGGGGCTGGATCCCGACTACCTGGAGGCGATGGGGTTCGCGTGGCTGGCGCGGGAGACGCTGGCCGGCAGGCCCGGCAACCTGCCGGCGGTGACCGGTGCGCGCGGCCCGCGCGTGCTGGGGGCGATCCATCCGGCCTGAAAACCTGTTGTGTCTTCTGTGCAGCAACTGTAGGAGCGACTTCAGTCGCGAAGAGACTTTACCGGTAGAGCTCCATCGCGACTGAAGTCGCTCCTACAGTCGCTCCTACAGGTGTTGCCGTGCGGTTTGCCCAAGAGGAGGAGCTGGCCGGCAGCTTGGATAATGCCGCGATGGCCGCGGACGACGCGTCGACCTTCCATTCTTCCGCCGCACCTCGTACCTGCTGGCGAACAGGCCGTGCCCGGGCAGCGCCGCCTGCGTCCGCCACGGGGCCTGGCCGCGCTGCGGCGGATGCGCTCGATCGGTATCGGGTGGACGTCGGCAACGGCGGGTCGGTCACGGTGTTGCGCATGCATGGCCGCGCACCGAGCCAGCCATGACCGGCTCCGCCAGGCTTGCTTGCAGTCAGCCCGCGGCCGCGCTGCGTTCGCGGATACGCGGCCACAGCCACGCCAGCAGCAGCAGCGTGGGCACCACGGTGGCCGCGCTGAGGATGAAGAAGGTGCCGTAGGACGTGGCCTCGACGATGTAGCCGGACACGCCGCCGACGAACTTGCCCGGCAGGTTGGCCAGCGACACCAGCAGCGCGTACTGGGTGGCGGTGAAGTTGCGGTCGGTCAGCGAGGACATGAAAGCCACCAGCACGGTGCCGGCGAAACCCTGGAACAGGTTGTCGGCACTGAGCGCGGCGTAGAACGCCCACAGCTGCCCGGGATGGTGCGCCATCAGCAGGAACGCCAGGTTGGACAGCGCCACGCCCAGCGCGGCCAGCAGCAGCATGCGGCGGAACCCGAACGCGGCGACCGCCGCGCCGCCGGCGAAGGCGCCGACGATGCCCATCCATATGCCGAACAGCTTGGAGACGGTGGCGATGTCGGCCTTGGTATAGCCCGAGTCGAGATAGAACGGGCCGGCCATCACCCCGATCACCTGGTCGGGAAACTTGAACAGGCCGACGAACAGCAGCAGCCCCAGCGCCAGCGCGATGCCGTTGCCGCTGAAGAAGCTGGAGATCGGCTGCCAGAACGCGCCGACGAAGTCGATCCGGCGCACCACCGTGGCCTCGGGCACCTGCGGCTCGCGACACGCCAGCGTGGTCGCGATCGGCAGCAGCATCAGCGCCGACATCGCCACGTACGACCAGCGCCAGCCCAGGTACTCGGCCAGGTACAGCGCGCCGGCGCCGCCCAGGATCAGGCCGATGCGGTAGCCCAGGGTGTAGGTCGCCGCCAGCGCCGCCTGGGCGCTCTCCGGCGCGACCTCGATGCGGTAGGCGTCGACCACCGAGTCCTGGGTGGCACCGCAGAACGAGGCGAACAGCACCCAGGCCACCAGCCCGCCCACGCCCATCTCCGGGTGCGAGAACGCCAGCGCGAACAGGCCGGCGGTCACGCCGAGCTGGGATACCAGCAGCCAGGAGCGGCGCCGGCCCATGAACGCGATCAGCGGGAACGCGAAGCGGTCGATCAGCGGCGCCCACAGGAACTTGAGCAGGTAGAAGAAGCTGGCCAGGCTGATCAGGCCGATGCTGCCAAGGTCCAGGCCGACGTCGCGCAGGCGGGTGGACAGCGTCTGCGAGGCGATCAGCAGGAACGGCAGGCCGCTGCCGAAGCCGAGCAGCGCCATCGTCAGCGCCGAGGGCGTGCCGAAGGCGCGCTTGATGCCGGCCCAGCCCTTGTAGGACGGCCGGGCCGTGGCCGCCGCTGTCACGGCGCGTAGTCCACGGTGAACGGCGCGTGGTCGGAGAAGCGCTGCTCGCGGTAGATCGAGCAGGCTTGCAGGCGCTGCCGCAGGCCCGGGGTGACGAACTGGTAGTCGATGCGCCACCCGACGTTGTTGGCGCGCGCCGCGCCGCGATTGCTCCACCAGGTGTAGTCCTGGCCCTCGGGGTTGAGCACGCGGTAGGCATCGATCCAGCCGCGACCCTGGGCGGCATCGGCCTCCTCGCCCAGGTCGGCGCACAGGCCGTTGAGCCAGTCGCGCTCCGGCGGCAGGCAGCCGGAGTTCTTCTGGTTGGATTTCCAGTTACGGATGTCCAGCGCCGAGCGCACGATGTTCCAGTCGCCGCACAGCACGTAGTCGCGGCCGCTGGCCAGCCACTGCGCCAGGATCGGCCGCAGCCAGTCCATCACCTGGAACTTGAAGCCCTGGCGCAGTTCGCCCGAGGAGCCGGAGGGGATGTAGAACGACACCACGCTCAGGTTGCCGAAGCGCGCCTCGATGTAGCGGCCTTCCTCGTCGAACTCGCTCCAGCCCAGTGCGGTGCGCACCTCGTCGGGCTCGCGCTTGCTGTAGATCGCCACGCCGCTGTAGCCCTTCTTGGTGGTGGCGTCGCGGAACCAGGCCTTGTAGCCGGCCGGCAGGAACTCGGGGCCGGCGAGCTGGTGTTCCTGCGCCTTGGTCTCCTGCACGCACAGCACGTCGGCGTGCTGCGCGGCGAACCAGTCGAAGAACCCCTTGCTGGCGGCCGAACGCAGGCCGTTGGCGTTGAAACTGATGATGCGCATGTCTGGGAACCGGGATGGGGGATTCGGGATTGGGGATTGGGGATTGGGGATTCGCGAAAGCGTACCCCATTCGTCTCCCCTCGCCTTCGAACCGCTATGCTTTTGCCAATCCCGAATCTCCAGTATCCAATCCCGTCCCCATGACCGAACACCGTCAACGCTTCCTGCAACTGGCCCTGGATGCCGACGCCCTGCGCTTCGGCGAGTTCACCCTCAAGTCCGGCCGCGTCAGCCCCTACTTCTTCAACGCCGGGCGCTTCGACTCCGGCACGCGTATGGCGCGGCTGGCGGCCTGCTACGCCGACGCCATCGACCAGGCCGGGCTGGACTTCGACCTGGTGTTCGGCCCGGCCTACAAGGGCATCCCGCTGGCGACGGCGCTGGCCTGCGAGTACGCGCACCGCGGCCGCGAGCTGCCGCTGGCGTTCAACCGCAAGGAAGCCAAGGACCATGGCGAGGGCGGCAGCCTGATCGGCGCCTCGCTGGCCGGCCGCCGGGTGCTGATCGTCGACGACGTGATCACCGCCGGCACGGCCATCCGCGAGGCGCTGGCGATCATCCGCGCGGCGGGCGGCAAGCCGGCGGCGATCGCGGTGGCGCTGGACCGGCAGGAGATCGCCTCCGAGCAGGATCCGCGCTCGGCCGCGCAGGCGGTGGCCGCCGAAGCCGGCATCCCGGTGGTCGCCGTGGCCGGGATGGACGACCTGCTTGCATTTGCCGGTACGAATCCGGAACTTGTGGGCTTCCAGGAGCCGCTGCTGGCCTACCGCGCCCGCTACGGCAACCACTAGACCACCGACCTGGCGGACAACAGGGGGCTGCCACGATGCCGAACACCACCAGGAGTGCCGCGCTGGGTGCCGCGCTGTTGCTGTTGGCGGTGGCCGCGCCGGCGCAGGACAAGGGCCAGGCGCGCAAGCTGTACTGCTGGGACCAGGACGGCCAGCGCATCTGCAGCGACACCCTGCCGGCCGAGGCGGTCAACCAGGCGCGCGAGGAGTTCAATGCGCGCAGCGGCATGCGCAGCGCCACCATCGAGCGAGCGCTGACCGCCGAGGAACGCGCCAGCGCCGCCGAGCAGGCGGCGCAACGGCGCATGGACGAGGCCGCCGAGCAGACGCGCAGGCTCACCGACCAGGCCATGCTGCTGTCGTTCCAGGACGAGGACGAGCTGCGCCGCGTGTTCAACGAGCGCATCGGCATCGTCGACAACAACATCCAGACCGCGCGCTACAACGTCACCAGCCTGCGCGAAGGGCTGGTGGCGCTGCTGCGCAATGCCGGCGATCGCGAGCTGGCCGGGCAGAAGGTCTCGGACAAGGTCGCCGGCGACATCCAGCGGCGCCACCAGGAACTGCTGCTGCAACTGCGCATGCAGGCCAGCTTCGAGCGCCAGCGCGCCGCGCTGGATGCGGAAATCGAGGATGCGCTGCAACGCTTCCGCCGGCTCAGGGGTTTGGCGGCGGCAGCCGGCTGAGAACGGGCGCCAGGACGGTTCGGGAGTGCGCTTGCCCGGGCTACGCGGTTTCGCGGTTGCTCGTGGTGCCTGCGGGGCGACTTCAGTCGCCGCCGTGGCTCTGCCGGGAAAGCTCCATCGCGACTGAAGTCGCTCCTACACAGGTCGCGTGGCGCGCCTTGCGCGCATGCGGCGAGACGGCGAACGGGCTCTCAGAACGCCAGCTCGATCTCCGGCGCCACCTGCCGCAACTGCTCGCGGAACAGCTGCCGGATCCGTTCCAGCGCCTGCTCGTCGTCGCCTTCGAAGCGCAGCACCAGCACCGGCGTGGTGTTGGAGGCGCGCAGCAGGCCCCAGCCGTCGGCGAAGTCGGCGCGCACGCCGTCGATGGTCGTCAGCCGCGCGGCGGCGAACCGCGAGTCCTCGCCCTGCAGCGAGGCGACGAAGGCCTCCGCCACCGCATGCGGCGATCCGGCCAGTGCCTGCTTGATCTCGGGGGTGGCCACCGTCCGCGGCAGTTCAGCCAGCACCGCGGAGGGCGGCTCCTCGCGCTGGGCCAGTATCTCCAGCAGGCGCGCGGCCGCGTACAGGCCGTCGTCGAAACCGTACCAGCGCTCCCTGAAGAAGAAATGGCCGCTCATCTCGCCGCCCAGTTCGGCGTCGGTCTCGCGCATCTTGGCCTTCATCGGCGAGTGGCCGCTCTTCCATATCAGCGGGCTGCCGCCGTTGCGCAGCACGCAGTCCGACAGCTTGCCGGTGCACTTGACGTCGTAGATCACCAGCGCGCCGGGATTGCGCTGCAGCACGTCGGCGGCGAACAGCATCAGCAGGCGGTCGGGGAAGATCACCTCGCCCTCGCCGGTGACCACGCCCAGGCGGTCGCCGTCGCCGTCGAAGGCCACGCCGACGTCGGCGTCGAAGCGCTTGACGGTCTGCGCCAGGTCTTCCAGGTTGTGCGGCTCGCTGGGATCGGGATGGTGGTTGGGGAAGCTGCCGTCGACATCGCAGTACAGCGGGATCACCTCGGCACCGATCGCCTCCAGCAGCCGCGGCGCGATCTCGCCGGCGACGCCGTTGCCGGCATCGGCCACCACCTTGAGCGGCCGCTCCAGCTGCACGTCGTTGGCGATGCGCTGGACGTAGTCGTCGCCGACATCGCGCTGTTCCAGCGCGCCCGGTTCGGCGGCTACATGCAGGCGGCCCTCGTCGATGCGCCGGTACAGGTCGCCGATCGCGTCGCCGCACAGTGCCTGCCCGCCGATGACGACCTTGAAGCCGTTGTGGTCGGGCGGGTTGTGGCTGCCGGTGACGGCCACGCAACTGCCCGCGCCCAGGTGCTCGCTGGCGAAATAGACCACCGGCGTGGGCACCATGCCGATGTCGATCACCCGGCAGCCGGCCGCGAGCAGGCCTTCGACCAGCGCGGCGGCCAGCGCGGGGCTGGACAGGCGGCCGTCGCGGCCGACCACCACGTCGCGAAGGCCCTGGGCCTGCATCGCGCTGCCGATGGCCTGACCGATCAGCGTCGCGGTCGCCGGCACCAGGTCGCTGCCGACCACGCCGCGGATGTCGTAGGCGCGGAAGATGCCCTCGGCGACGCGGTGGCGCGGCTGCTCGGGCGCTGCCGCCGGCGCGGCGGAGACCGGCGACGGCATCCGCTCCAGGCTCTGCTGCAGGGTCGGTTCGCTGTCGGCCTGTGCCTGCGGCATCCGGCTCCCGCGCAGGCGCAGCAGGCCGCGGCCGTACAGCAGCACGGCGATGGCGGCCACGCCCAGGATCCCGGCCAGCACCAGGCATGCGATCGCGCCCAGGCCCAGCGGGCCGGCGGCGGTATCGGGCACCGCCATCGCCACCCGCAGCCCGGTATCGCCCAGCGCGCGTCCCATCGCCTCGCCGCCGCCGGCCAGGCCGCTGTCGCCCTTCTGCACGACGGTGTAGCCGCCCTGGCGCAACGCCAGGTAGGTGCCGGCCGGCACCTGCGCCTGCTGCACCGGCGCGGCCAGCAGCGATAGCGGCAGGCGCGCGTAGACCAGTGCAGGAACCTCGCCCAGCATCGCCGGGGCGGCCACGCCCAGGCGCACGCCGCCGCCATCGCGCACCACCCGTGCCAGCGTCCTGTCCTGCAGCAGCGCCGCTTCCATCAGTCCCAGGCGGGCATAGCCGAACTCGCCGGCCTGGGCGTAGGCGTCGGCAAGCTCGGCCGGGCGTACCTGCACCTGCTCCGCCGCGGCCCAGCCGCGGGCGATGGCCGCTGCCGCCGCTTCGGCCTCGCCCTGCGCCAGCGCGGCCTGCACCGCGGTGTCCTGCAGGCGGGTGTCCAGCTGCCTGCGCTGCGCGGCCAGCGCCTGCGTCGTCGCCGCCACCACCTGGTCGCGTACCTGCTCGACCCGGGCACGGACATCGCCGTCGCGCCACTGGCGCATGCCGTTCCAGCCCAGCACGCCGGCAACCAGCAGCAACAGCACCGCAAGAAGCGGCGCAGTCCTGCGCAACCGGGCCAGCGTCAGCTCGCCCCCGTCTGCTTCGCCCATCTGCGACTGTCCCCCGTCAGCGCACGCCGGTGTGGCCGAATCCACCCGCTCCCCGTGCGCTGTCGGCGAAAGTATCCACCACCTGCAGCACCGTGCGCACGACCGGCAGCACCACCAGCTGGGCGATGCGGTCGCCCGGCTCGATGGTGAACGCCTCGCGGCCGCGGTTCCACACGCTGATCAGCAGCGGCCCCTGGTAGTCGGCGTCGATCAGGCCGGTGCCGTTGCCCATGACGATGCCGTGGCGATGGCCGAGCCCGGAGCGTGGCAGGATCACCGCGCACAGGTTCGGGTCGGCCAGGTGGATGGCGATGCCGCTGGGCACCAGTGCGGTGTCGCCGGGCTGCAGCGTCAACGCGGTATCCAGCGCCGCACGCAGGTCCATGCCGGCGCTGGCCTCGGTCGCGTAGCCCGGGAGGGACCAGTCGTCGCCGAAACGTGGATCCAGCAGCTTGATCTGCAGCGAATGTGACGCGGACGCGGTGCTCATGCCTGCAGCCTCTGTGCGATCAGCTCGAGCAACTGCTCGGCCAGGCGGGTCTTGGAGGTGGCCGGGAACACCCGCTCGCCGTCTGCCCAGTAGGCGGTGGCGGCGTTCTGGTCGCTCTCGAACCCGCCGTCGGCCACGCCCACCTGGTTGGCGATGATCAGGTCCAGGCGCTTGTCGGTCAGCTTGGCACGGGCGTAGCGCTCGATGTCGTGGGTCTCGGCGGCGAAGCCGACCACCAGCTTGAGCGACTGGGTCTGCGCGGCGACCTCGGCCAGGATGTCCGGGGTGCGCACGAATTCCAGCGTCAGCGACTGCCCGCTCTTCTTGATCTTCTGCGCGGCGACCTTCACCGGGGTGTAGTCGGCCACCGCCGCGGCGCCGATGTAGATGTCGGCCGGCATGGCCGCCAGCACCGCCTCGCGCATCTGCGCGGCCGAGCGCACGTCGATGCGCTCCACGCCCGGCGGCGTCGCCAGGCTGACCGGGCCGCTGACCAGCACCACCTGCGCGCCCTGCGCGGCGGCGGCGGCGGCCAGTGCGTAGCCCATCTTGCCGCTACTGCGGTTGCCCAGGTAGCGCACCGGATCCAGGTCCTCGTAGGTCGGCCCGGCGCTGATGAGCACGCGCTGCCCGGCCAGCAGTTCGCCGCTGGGCGCGAACGCCGGCGCCGCCTCGTCCCCGATATCTTCCCCGGCCTGCACCAGCGCGGCGACGATGGCCTCCGGCTCGGACAGCCGTCCCGGGCCGGACTCGCCCTCGGCCAGCGGGCCATCCACCGGCCCGATGACCTGCACGCCGCGCTGGCGCAGCGTCTGCAGGTTGGCCTGGGTGGCCGGATGCAGCCACATGCGGTGGTTCATCGCCGGTGCCACGGTCAGCGGCGCGGTCGTCGCCAGGCACAGCGTGGCGACCAGGTCGTCAGCCAGCCCGTGCGCCAGCCGCGCCAGCAGGTCGGCGGTGGCCGGGGCGATCACCACCCGGTCGGCCCAGCGCGCCAGCTCGATGTGGCCCATGGCCTGCTCGGCGGCGCTGTCCCACAGCGAGGTGCGCACCGGCAGCCCCGACAGGGCCTGGAAACTGAGCGGGGTGACGAACTGCTGGGCGCCGGCGGTCATCGCCACCTGCACCTGCGCGCCCGCCTCGCGCAACCGCCTCACCAGCTCCAGCGCCTTGTAGGCGGCAATGCCGCCGCCGATACACAGCAGCAGCCGTTTCCCCTGCAAGGGGGGCGCGTTCCGGGTCGCGGTCACTTCGGGAAATCCCTACTTGTTCGAGAACGATTAGCTTACCCGATGGCATCTTTCCGACTGATGCCCTCAGGGCATGAACAAGGTGATGCTGGCCATATGCACATACGCGACTGGCCCGCCACCGAACGTCCCCGAGAGAAGCTGCTCGAGCGCGGCGCCGGCGCGCTTTCCGACGCCGAACTGATCGCCATCTTCATCGGCTCCGGGCTCAAGGGCCGCGACGCGGTGCAGACCGCGCGCCAGCTGCTGAACGACCACGGCCCGCTGCGCACCCTGCTCGATCGCACGCCGGCCCAGCTGGCACGGCTGCCGGGCCTGGGGCTGGCGCGCGCCTGCAAGCTGGCCGCCGCGCTGGAACTGGGCCAGCGCCACCTGGCCGCCGACCTGGAGCGCGGCACCGCCCTGACCGACCCCATGTCCGCCGGGCGCTACTTCGCCCAGCGCCTGCGGCCGCGCCCGCACGAGGTGTTCGCCGCGCTGTTCCTGGACACGCGCCACCGCACGCTGGCGTTCGAGGAGCTGTTCAGCGGCACCATCGACGGCGCCGAGGTGCATCCGCGCGAGGTCGTGCGCCGGGCCCTGGCGCACAATGCCGCGGCGGTGATCGTCGGCCACAACCACCCTTCCGGCAACCGCGAACCGTCCGCCTCCGACCATGCCGTGACCCAGCGACTGAAGCAGGCGCTGGCGCTGGTGGACGTGCGCCTGCTCGACCACTTCGTGGTCGGCGACGGCCTTCCGGTGTCGCTGGCGGCGCGCGGCTGGACCTGACCGGGCGCCTCCCGGAGCCTGAACGGGAGCAGCCGGCTGCAGGATGCGCCGCCGGTCACCTCCACGCGGCTTTTCCGACCTGCGAGTGCCGCCATGGGCGGTGGAATCGCCGCAACCTGGCCCGGCACGGCGGACCTCCCGCCGCCAACGCGGCCCCGCCCGCGCTCCCAGCTGAACCGGATGAAGGCCGGCAGCCGGCCGGGTCGGTTAAAATCACCGGTTTAGCGCTCCAAGCAGATTCCTACGTGAAACCCCAACTCCGCGCCCTGATCGGCCAAGGCATCGAAGCCTTGCGCGCCAACGGCACCCTGCCTGCCGACACCCTGCCGCCGGACTACGTGGTCGAACGGCCCAAGACCCGCGAGCACGGCGACTTCGCCACCAACGCCGCGATGCTGCTGGCCAGGGCCGCGCGCAGCAATCCGCGCGCGCTGGCGCAGCAGCTGGTGGAGGCGCTGCCGGTCAGCAGCGAGGTCACCCGCGTGGAGATCGCCGGCCCCGGCTTCATCAACTTCCACCTCTCCCCCGCCGCCTACCAGCGCGAGGTCGTCAGCGTGCTCAAGGAGCAGCGCGACTATGGCCGCAACCTGTCCGGCAACGGCCGCGGCGTCGGCGTGGAGTACGTCTCGGCCAACCCGACCGGCCCGCTGCACGTGGGCCACGGCCGCGCCGCGGCGATCGGCGACAGCCTGGCGCGCGTGCTCGACGCCAACGGCTGGAACGTCAAGCGCGAGTTCTACTACAACGACGCCGGCGTGCAGATCGAGAACCTGACGCGCTCGGTGCAGGCGCGCGCGCGCGGCTCCAAGCCGGGCGATGCCGACTGGCCGGAAGCGGCCTACAACGGCGAATACATCGCCGACGTGGCCCGCGCCTACCTGGCCGGCGACACCGTCGACCTGGAAGGCCACCTGGTGGTCGGCGCGCGCGACCCCGAGGACCTGGAAGCGATCCGCCGCTTCGCCGTGGCCTACCTGCGCAACGAGCAGAACCACGACCTGGCCGCGTTCGGCGTGGATTTCGACATCTACTTCCTGGAAAGCTCGCTGTACCGCGACGGCAAGGTCGAGGAGGCGGTGCAGCGGCTGATCACCTCCGGCCACACCTACGAGGAAGGCGGCGCGCTGTGGCTGAAGTCCACCGACTTCGGCGACGACAAGGACCGGGTGATGCGCAAGTCCGACGGCACCTACACCTACTTCGTGCCGGACGTGGCCTACCACCTGAGCAAGTGGCAGCGCGGCTACGAGCGTGCCATCACCGAGCTGGGCGCCGATCACCACGGTTCGCTGGCACGCGTGCGCGCCGGCCTGCAGGCGATGGACCTGGGCATCCCCAAGGGCTGGCCGGAGTACGTACTGCACCAGATGGTGACGGTGATGCGCGGCGGCGAGGAAGTGAAGCTGTCCAAGCGCGCCGGCAGCTACGTCACCCTGCGCGACCTGATCGAGGAGGCCGGGCGCGACGCCACGCGCTGGTTCCTGATCGCGCGCAAGCCCGATTCGCAGCTGACCTTCGACATCGACCTGGCCCGGCAGCAGAGCAACGACAACCCGGTGTTCTACGTGCAGTACGCCCACGCCCGCGTGTGCAGCCTGCTGCGGCAGGCGCAGGAAAAGGGCCTGAAGTACGACCAGGACCACGGCGTGGCGGGCCTGAAGCGGCTCGACGACGATGCCTCGCTGGCGCTGATGACCGAGATCTCGCGCTACCCGGAAGTGGTGGAGGCGGCCGGGCAGTCGCTGGAGCCGCACCTGGTCGCGCAGTACCTGCGTGAATTGGCGCACGATTTCCACACGTGGTATCACGGGACACCGGTGCTGGTGGACGACGCCGACGAGCGCGACGCCAAGCTGGCGCTGGCAGTGGCGGCGCGTCAGGTACTGGCCAACGGCCTGTACCTGCTCGGTGTCGGCGCCCCGGAAAAGATGTGATCGGAGAGCAGTAGATGGCAGCAAGACGCGGCAAGAGCCAGGCACGACGCAACAGCGGCAACGGCACGCCCGGGTGGGTGTGGCTGGTGGCCGGCGCTGCGATCGCGGCGGCGGTATTCCTGGCGGCCCCGGGCCTGTTCAAGAAGGACGGCGACTTCCTGCGCGCCGGTCCGCGCCCGAACCCGGACGCGCAGCCGGCGCCGGTGGCCGATGCCGAGGTCGACGCCCCGGCCGAGCTGCCGCGCCCGGCGGCGACGGCGAAGGCGCCCGACGCGCCGGCCCAGGCCCCGACCCAGTACGACTTCTACACACTGCTGCCGGGCAAGGAAGTGGCCATGTCCGATGCGGAACTGGCCGCCAGCGCCCGCGCCGAGGAAGCGCGCAAGGCGCGCGCGCTGCTGGAGAACCGCGACCCGCGCAGCGTCGCCATGGCGACCCAGGCGGCCACGGCCGGCACGACCACTCCTGCGGCCGCCAACCCGGTGCCCCTGGCGGAAGCACCGACCGCCGGCACGCCCGCCGGCCCGGCGCCGCGGCCGGTGGTCGCCGAGCCGCCGGCCGGTACCGCGACCGCCTCCGCGAGCCCGTCCAGTGCCCCGGCCGCCGCGGCCCTGCCGGCGGCAACCGACGGCACCCGCTACATCCTCCAGGCCGGCTCGTTCGGCGGTTCGGGCGATGCCGAGACCACCAAGGCCAAGATCGCCATGCTCGGCCTGGCCGCGCGCGTGGAATCGGCCGAGATCGGCGGCAAGACGGTCTACCGGGTGCGCATGGGGCCGTACGGCAGCGCCACCGAGCTGAGCGAGGCCAAGCAGAAGCTGGCCAACAGCGGCCTGCCGGCGATGGCGATCAAGGCGCAGTAGCCCGGCGGGCACGGCTCAGCGGCCGGCCATTCGGAATCGCACCGCTGACCGGCCTCACGGCGGCGTCGGACACCTGGCGGACGCGTCGCACTTGCAGGAGCCGGTCGTGGCGGGCCATGCCGGCCTTGCCTGCGGCCGTGTCCTCCATGCGCTCGTGTCCTCAATGGATCGCAGCCGTCCAAAAGAAGGCCATGCGTGACAGCGACCGCGACGGCATGGCACGCGCCATGGTCGGCAGGCGCGGGCGATGGTGCGAAAATCGGCCATCTTTCTGTTGCAGGAACCACTCCCCATGACCCAGACCGTCCTCATCACCGGTGCCACCTCCGGTTTCGGTGCCGCCGCCGCGCGCCGTTTCGCCGCTGCCGGCTGGAAAGTCGTCGCCACCGGCCGCCGTGCCGAGAGGCTGCAGCCGCTGGTGGACGAATTCGGCGCGGACCGGGTCCACGCCGCCGCGTTCGACATCCGCGATGCGGAGGCGATGGGCAAGGCGCTGGCGGCGCTGCCCGAGGGCTTCGCCGGCATCGACCTGCTGCTCAACAACGCCGGCCTGGCGCTGGGCACCGCGCCGGCGCAGCAGGCCAGCCTGGAGCAGTGGCAGACCATGATCGACACCAACGTCACCGCGCTGGTGACGCTGACCCGGCACCTGTTGCCGACGCTGATCGAGCGCCGCGGCGCGATCATCAACATGAGCTCGGTCGCCTCCACCTATCCCTACACCGGCGGCAACGTCTACGGCGGCACCAAGGCGTTCGTGAAGCAGTTCTCGCTCGGCCTGCGCTCGGACCTGGCCGGCACCGGCGTGCGCGTGACCTCGATCGAGCCGGGCATGGCCGAGACCGAGTTCACCCTGGTGCGCACCGACGGCGACCAGGCGGCCTCGGACAAGCTGTATGCCGGCTCGCACCCGATGACCTCCGAGGACATCGCCGAGACGATCTTCTGGGTGGCGACACTGCCGCCGCACCTGAACATCAACCGCCTCGAACTGATGCCGGTGAGCCAGTCCTTCGCCGGCTTCCAGGTCGCGCGCGAGCCGGCCTGAGAGCCTGTCCATGATCTTCCGTAGGAGCGACTTCAGTCGCGATGGGGCTTTTCCGGTAGAGCCCCATCGCGACTGAAGTCGCTCCTACGGTCGCTCCTACGGATTGCTCTGCGCCGTTCCCGTGGCGACGGCTCAGTCGTGCGGCAGCGGTTCGTCGGACAGGTAGGTGTAGCCGGTGAGCCCCGCCTCCAGCGCCTCGCCCAGGCGCTGCGCCTCGTCGGCCGGCAGCCGCGCGGCGGCAATGCGCGCGGCGTAGGTGGCGCGCAGTTCGTCGAGGCGGTAGCCGACGTAGTCCAGCATCACGTCGGTGGTATCGCCGCGGCGCTGCTGGGCGATGCGGTAGCCGTCGCCGGTGGCGGTGACCTCGACCGCGTCGGTGTCGCCGAACAGGTTGTGGATATCGCCCAGGATCTCCTGGTAGGCACCGACCAGGAAGAAGCCGATGCGATAGCTCTCGCCACCCTTCAGTTCGTGCAGCGGCAGCGAGCTGTCCAGGCTCTCGTTCTCGACGTAGGTCTTGACCATGCCGTCCGAGTCGCAGGTCATGTCGCAGATCACGCCGCGGCGGGTCGGCGCCTCGTCCAGGCGCTCGATCGGCAGGATCGGGAACACCTGGTCGATCGCCCACACGTCCGGGATCGACTCGAACACGCTGAAGTTGACGAAGTACTTGTCCACCAGGCGCTCGTTGAGCTCGTCCAGGATCGGCCGGTGGCTTTTCTCCTCGCTGCTCAGGCGCGCACGCACGCCGTGGGCGATGGCGTAGAACAGGTCGTCGATGCGCGCGCGCTGGGCCAGGTCGATCTGCCCCAGCGCATAGGCGCTCAGGCCCTCGGCATGGAAGTGCTGGGCCTCCTGGAACAGCTCGACCGCCGGGCGCACGTCCAGCTCGGCATGGATCTCGCGCAGGTGGCGGATCGCCGGCGGCTCGTCGTCGTGGGCGTCGGGCACGCGGCCCTCGGGCGCCTGCTCCACTTCGCTGACGTTGGCGATCAGCACCGCGTGGTGCGCGGTCATGGCGCGGCCGCACTCGGTGACGATGCGCGGCTGCGCCAGGCCGTGCTCCTCGCAGGCGCTGGCCAGCGGCTGCAGGATGTTGCTGGCGTAGGCGTCCAGGCCGTAGTTGATCGAGCAGTAGCTGCGCGAGCGGGTGCCTTCGTAGTCGATGCCCAGGCCGCCGCCGACGTCGACGTGGCTGATCCTCGCGCCGAGCTGCGACAGCTCGACGAAGTAGCGGGTGGCCTCGCGCATGCCGTTGGCGATGTCGCGCACGTTGGAGATCTGCGAGCCCATGTGGAAGTGCAGCAGGTTCAGGGTGTCGGCGAACTCGGTGTCGCGGATCTGCTTCCACAGGTCCAGCAGTTGCCGCGGCGAGAGCCCGAACTTGGCCTTGTCGCCGCCGCTGTTCTGCCACTTGCCGGCGCCCAGCGAGGCCAGGCGCATGCGCACGCCCAGGCCGGGGCGCACGCCGAGCCTGCGCGACTCCTCCATCACCAGGCCCAGCTCGGACGGCTTCTCGATGACGATGAAGGTCTGCAGGCCGAGCTTGCGCCCGATCAGCGCCAGGCGGATGTACTCGCGGTCCTTGTAGCCGTTGCACACGATCAGCCCGGCGGGCCGCGACAGCGCCAGCACCGCCATCAGCTCGGGCTTGCTGCCGGCCTCCAGGCCGAAACCCTCGCCGGCGTGCGAAGCCAGCGTGCCGGCGACGCCGTGGTGCTGGTTGACCTTGATCGGATACACCGCGGTGTAGCCGCCGCGGTAGTCCCAGTCGGCCTGGGCCTGGGCGAAGGCGGCCTGCAGCTTGCCCAGGCGCTGGCCGAGGATGTCGGGAAAGCGCAGCAGCAGCGGCAGCTTGGCGCCGGCCGCGCGCGCGGCGTCCACCACCTCGGGCAGGGCGATGACCGGGCCGGCGGCGCCGCGCGGGCGCACCGTCACGCGGCCGGCGGCGTCCACGTCGAAGAACCCGTCGGCCCAGTGGGGGATCGAATAGGTCTTGCGGGCCTGGTCGGCGGACCAATCGCTCATTCGGAAGGGCTCGGCATCGGGAAAAGGCCGGCGATTGTAACGCCGGCGCGGCAGAGGGTCCGTTACAATCCGCGCCGCATTCGAGCCCCTCTCCCACCGGGAGAGGGGTTGGGGTGAGGGTACGGGGCGAAGCCCTCGCGATGCCTGGCTACACGAGGCTTCGCCCGTACCCTCATCCGCCCCTTCGGGGCACCTTCTCCCGGTGGGAGAAGGGAACAGCCCGCCCACTCAGGAATCCCCATGACCGCCAACGACACCTGGTACATCGAACACTTCCAGCCGACCGGTTCGGCGATCGGCTTCCGCACCACCGGCAAGCTGGACGAGGTGCAGTCGCCGTTCCAGAAGATCGAGATCCACGACACCACCGACTGGGGCAGGCTGATGCTGATCGACGGCGCGATCATGCTGACCAGCCGCGACAACTTCTTCTACCACGAGATGATCAGCCACCCGGCGCTGTTCACCCATGCCGATCCCAAGCGCGTGGTGATCATCGGCGGCGGCGACTGCGGCACCCTGCGCGAGGTGCTCAAGCACCCGGGCGTGGCCAGCGCCACCCAGTGCGACATCGACGAGCAGGTCACGCGGATGTCGGAGAAGTACTTCCCCGAGCTGTGCGAATCCAATGGCGATCCGCGCGCCGAGCTGCTGTTCGACGACGGCGTGGCCTACATGGCCAACTGCCCGGCCGGCAGCGTGGACATCGTCATCGTCGACTCGACCGATCCGGTGGGTCCGGCCGAGGGCCTGTTCAACAAGGCCTTCTACGACAGCTGCTTCCGCGCGCTGAAGGACGACGGCATCCTGGTGCAGCAGTCCGAGTCGCCGCTGGCGCTGCTGGAGCTGATCAAGGAAATGCGCGCGGAGATGGGCAAGGCCGGTTTCGCCGCGTTCAAGACCCTGCCGTTCCCGCAGCCGTGCTATCCCACCGGCTGGTGGAGCGTGACCCTGGCGCGCAAGCATGCCGGCGGCGAGCACGGCGGCTTCGGGTTCCGCAAGGCCGATGCGCAGGCCAAGGGCTTCGACACGCTGTACTACAGCGCCCACCTGCACGAGGGCGTGCTGGTCGCGCCGCCGTTCGTGGCCCGCGCGCTGGGAGAGTAGGAGCTTTCCACTCCGGCGGCGCCTGTATACGAAGTTCCCTTCTCCCGCTTGCGGGGGAAGGTGCCCGAAGGGCGGATGGGGGCTGCCTGGAGCATGGGAAAGCCACCGCACAAGCGCCCCCATCCGGCGCTGCGCGCCACCTTCCCCCCGCAAGCGGGAGAAGGGAACTTGCCTGTTGCTGCTTGAGGAAGAGACAGGCAGTGGCAGCGAGGATGCCGCATTGCAGACACCCGCCTTTCCGGCGGGTGTCTGCGTCTGCGCGTGGCAATTGCGATGGCGCGGCGATATCGCCACCGGTGGAACGATCCTTTCGGCCGGAAACCCGCGTCCGGCGCGTGGAAAACCGCAAGGCGCGAGTAGAATTCAATAAGTGAACTGGCCAGTTCACGTGAAAGAATTCTGTCACACGCCCCATCACCCCTTGCAACGAACCGCTTCCGACATGAACAGGTGTCCTTGCCCGGCATCGACCGGGGCCCCCGCTTCTGCGCCCTCCACCGCTGCCGCCGTCGTCCCCACCGAACTGCTCAAGCGCGGCCAGCGCCTGCTGGAGCCGGATGTCTACCGCACCTGCCTGCATGGCCGCGCCGCAGTGGTCAAGGACTACACCCGCTACCGCCACACGCCGCTGTCGCTGGTGGCGCGGCTGCTGGTGCGCCGCGAGGCGCGCATGCTGCAGCGGCTCGGCGGCTGGCGCCATGCGCCGGCGCTGCTGGGCACGCTGGGCGGGCTGGCGCTGGGCATGGAGTTCATCCCCGGCGACACCCTCAGCGACAGCGCCAGCTACGTGGGCCGCGAGGTCTTCGACCAGCTGCAGGCGGCGCTGAACAAGCTGCACTCGGCCGGCATCACCCACAACGACCTGCACGGCACCAACGTCCTGGTCAGCGCCGGGGTGCCGGTGCTGATCGACTTCACCGCCGCCTGGCAGGCCCCGCGCTGGCTGCGCAACAGCCTCATCGCCCGCCAGTTGCGACGCGGCGACCGCGCCAACCTGCTCAAGCTGCGCCAGCGCCTCACCGGCCTCGCCCCCACTCCCGAACAGGCCCGGCTGGCCGCCGAACCGGCGTGGATCCGCCGGCTGCGCCAGGCCTGGAAGCAGTGCTACCGCAGCCTCAAGGGTGGGCGCTGACGCCGCCGGCGGCGGCGCGGCGGCTCACAGCGCATCGGCCCCCAGCTCGCCGGTGCGGATGCGCACCACGCCGCCCAGGTCGTGGACGAAGACCTTGCCATCGCCGATCTTGCCGGTGTTGGCCGAGGCGATGATCGCCTCCACCACGGTCTCGACCCGATCGTCGGCGACGGCGACCTCGATCTTCACCTTCGGCAGGAAATCGACCACGTACTCGGCGCCGCGATAGAGTTCGGTATGGCCCTTCTGCCGGCCGAAGCCCTTCACCTCGGTGACGGTGATGCCGGTCAGGCCAAGCGCGGCGAGCGCCTCGCGTACGTCGTCGAGCTTGAACGGCTTGACGATGGCCACGATCATCTTCATCGGTCGGTTCCCTGTGGAGCGGCCGGCAGGATAGCGTGGCGATCGCCGCGAGTGGATGTGCACTGCGGCATGAGCAGCTCCGCCCGCGGCATATCGAGCCATTCGGACTATCCTTACGCACGGCCTTTCGCAATCCCGATGGCCATGCCGCACCGCCCGGCATAGGCTGGTGGCGAACCCAGCAGAGATTCCAGCATGATCGACCTCAACCACATCGACGACCTCGCCCGCCGCCTCGGCGACCTGCTCCCTCCGGGCCTGCGCGAATCGCGCGAGGAACTGCAGAGCGCCTTCAAGGGCGCGCTGCAGGCCGGGCTGGGCAAGCTTGACCTGGTCACGCGCGAGGAATTCGAGGTGCAGCGCGCGGTGCTGCTGCGCACGCGCGAGAAGCTCGAGGCGCTGGAGAAGGCGGTCGCCGCGCTGGAAGCGCGCCCGGCCGCCGGCGACACGCCCCCGCAGGCCTGATCCCCCTCCAGCCATGAGCCTGGCGCTGGTGCACAGCCGCGCCCGCACGGGCGTGCATGCGCCGCCGGTGCGGGTGGAGGTCCACCTGTCCGGCGGCCTGCCGGCCACGCAGATCGTCGGCCTGCCCGAGGCCGCGGTGCGCGAGTCGCGCGACCGCGTGCGCGCGGCGATCCTGTGCGCGCAGTACGAGTTCCCGGCGCGGCGCATCACCATCAACCTGGCACCGGCCGACCTGCCCAAGGAGGGCGGCCGCTTCGACCTGCCGATCGCGCTGGGCATCCTCGCCGCCAGCGGGCAGATCGACCGGCAGGCACTGGACGGCTGGGAGTTCCTCGGCGAACTGGCGCTGACCGGCGAGCTGCGGGCGATCGATGGCGTGCTGCCGGCGGCGATCGCCGCGGCCCGGGCCGGGCGCCGCCTGGTCGTGCCCGCCGGCAATGCCGCCGAGGCCGCGCTGGCGCAGCAGGTCGATGCGCAGGCCGCGCGCACGCTGCTGGAGGTGTGTGCGGCGCTGAACGGCAGCAAGGCCCTGCCGGCGGCGCAGGCGTTGCCGCAGCTGCCCGGCGTGTTCGCCGACATGGCCGACGTGCGCGGGCAGGCGCGGGCGCGGCGCGCGCTGGAGGTCGCCGCCGCCGGCGCCCATCACCTGCTGTTCGTGGGCAGCCCCGGCTGCGGCAAGACCCTGCTGGCCTCGCGCCTGCCCGGCATCCTGCCCGAGGCCAGCCAGGCCGAGGCACTGGAAACGGCGGCGATCGCCTCGGTCAGCGGCCGCGGGCTGGACCCGGCGCGCTGGCGCCAGCGTCCGTACCGCGCGCCGCACCACACCGCCAGCGCGGTGGCGCTGGTCGGCGGCGGCACCCATCCGCGGCCGGGCGAGATCTCGCTGGCGCACAACGGCGTGCTGTTCCTGGACGAGTTGCCCGAGTGGAGCCGGCATGCGCTGGAGGTGCTGCGCGAGCCCCTGGAATCGGGCACGGTGACGGTATCGCGGGCGGCGCGCAGCACCGATTTCCCGGCGCGCTTCCAGCTGGTGGCGGCGATGAACCCGTGCCCGTGCGGCTGGGCCGGCGACGCCAGCGGGCGCTGCCGCTGTTCGCCGGACATCGTGCGCCGCTACCGCGCGCGGATCTCCGGGCCGCTGCTGGAGCGCATCGACCTGCACGTGGAAGTGCCGCGGCTGTCGCCGCAGGAGCTGCGCCCGCAGGCGCCCGCGGGCGAGGACTCGGCCACCATCCGCCGCCGCGTCGAGCAGGCGCGCGAACGCCAGCTGGCCCGCGCCGGCAAGCCGAACGCGCGGCTGGGACAGGCCGAGACCGAACGCCACTGCCGCCTGCACGAGCGCGACCAGGCCCTGCTGGAGCGCGCGATCGAGCAACTGCGGCTGTCGGCGCGCTCGATGCACCGCATCCTGCGGGTGGCGCGCAGCATCGCCGACCTGGCCGGCGATGCCGACATCGGCACGCCGCACCTGACCGAGGCGATCGGCTACCGGCGGATGGAAGCCGGCGACGGTGGCCAGGGCTGAGCCCCGGCATCGACGCGGCCCCCTGCCGGAACGACGCGCCGTTCAAGTCCGAACCCTGCTGCGGCGCCACGGGAGGGGAATCCTCTACGCGATACCGGCGCAGCGGATGCCGTCCTTGTCGCCGCCGATGGTGTCGGCGGCACCGTGGCCGAAGGCAGCTGCGCTCTCCCGCCGGCGCTCACGGGTCGTCCAGCAGGCGCTTCACGCGGGCGGCATGGTGATTGAGGAAATCCCGCGTCAGCGCGTAGTGCTCGGTCTGCTCGTAGGCCACTTCGGCGATGCCGTTCTCGTCGAACTTCAGGATCCGCGCATTCGGGTAGGCGAGCAGGATCGGCGAATGGGTGGCGATGATGAACTGCGATCCCTGGCGGACCAGGCCATGGATCGCCGACAGCGCCGCCAGCTGCCGGCTGGGCGACAGCGCAGCCTCGGGCTCGTCGAACAGGTACAGTCCGTCGCCCTTGAGCTTGTGCAGCAGCACCGCCATGAACGCCTCGCCATGCGAGCGCGCATGCAGCGAGCGATGGCCGTAGCCGCCCAGGTAGCGCACCTCGTCCATGTACGTGGCCACGTTGAAGAAGGTCTCCGCGCGCAGGAAGTAGTGGTCGCGCGGAGCGCGCCAGCTGCGCACCAGGCGCAGCATCCTGCCCAGGCCGGACACCGACTCGGTGGTGGCCAGGCGCACGTTGCGGGTGCCGCCCTCGGCGCCGTGGCCTAGCGCGACGGCCAGCGCCTCGAGCACGGTCGACTTGCCCGAGCCGTTCTCGCCGACGAAGAAGGTCACGTCCGCATGGAAGTCGATCCCGTCCAGCGCACGCACGGCGGCAATGTCCAGCGGATGGCGGCCCAGGTCCGCATCGGCCGGCAGCTTCAACTCCGCCCGCCTGAGGTAGGGCTTGGCTTCGCCCAGCATGTTCGCCTCCTTCCGCCCGCGCGATGGCCGTCGCCCGCCAGTATCGTCGCTCAGGGTGCGGCAGCTCCCGGATCAACCGCCGCCGGCCAGCTCCACGCAGTCCAGCGCCGGCAGCGTGCCGCCGGCCACCGCCGCGGCGATGGCGGCATCGGCCTGCACGGTGTCGATGCCGTGCGCCGGGTACCAGGCCCGGTCGTAGTAGCTGTGGGCGTAGCGCTCGCCCGAGTCGCACAGGATGGTCACGATCGAACCGCCGCGCCCGGCCGCGCGCATGCGCTGCGCGGCGGCCAGCACGCCGACGAAGTTGGTGCCGGTTGAACCGCCCACGCGGCGGCCCAGGGTGGCGCTGACGTGGCGCATCGCCGCCAGGCTCAGCGCGTCGGGCACCTTGACCATCGCGTCCACGCAGCTGGGGATGAAGCTCGGCTCCACCCGCGGCCGGCCGATGCCCTCCACCCGCGAGCCGCCGGTGCTGGCGATGTCGCGCCAGGGCCGGCCGGCCAGCGCTTCGCGGTAGCCATCGAAGAACACCGACACCTCCGGGTCCGCGCACAGGATGCGGGTGTCGTGGCAGCGGTAGCGCACGTAGCGCCCCAGGGTGGCCGCGGTGCCGCCGGTGCCGGGGCTGCAGACGATCCACTCCGGCACCGGGTGCGGTTCCAGCGCCATCTGCTTGAAGATCGACTCGGCGATGTTGTTGTTGGCGCGCCAGTCGGTGGCGCGCTCGGCGTAGGTGAACTGGTCCATGAAGTGGCCGCCGGTCTCGCGCGCGAGCCGGTGCGAGGCGCCGTCCAGGTCGCAGGCGCGCTCGACCAGCTGGCAGCGCCCGCCCTGGAACTCGATGGCGGCGATCTTCTCCGGCGAGGTCGAGGCCGGGATCACCGCCACGAACGGCAGCCCCAGCAGGCGGGCGAAGTAGGCCTCCGACACCGCGGTCGAGCCGCTGGAGGCCTCGATCACCGGCGCGCCCTCGCGCAGCCAGCCGTTGGCCAGCGCGTACAGGAACAGCGAGCGCGCCAGCCGGTGCTTGAGGCTGCCGGTGGGGTGGCTGGACTCGTCCTTGAGGTAGATGTCGATGCCGGGGAAGCCGGGCAGCGACAGCGGGATCAGGTGGGTATCGGCCGAGCGGTTGAAGTCGGCCTCGATCTTGCGGATGGCCTGGGCCACCCAGTCGCGATGGGTCATGTCGGTGCGGTCGGGTCAGGCGGGAAAAACGCGCCCACGATACACCTGCCGTGACGGCGGACAGGCCGCGTGCGGCCGTGATGGCGTCCCGATCCTGCCGCTACGGCGACGGCACGCCGCCCCCGCTCAGGCATCCACCACCGTGAAGCCGGCATCGGCGATCACCTCCTTGATCGCCTCGACGTCGGTGCCGGCTGCGTCGTAGCCGACGCTGACCTGCCCGGTTTCCAGCACGATGTCGGTGGAGGTGACGCCGTCGGTGCCCTCGAGCACGCGCTTGAGGCGGCCCGAGCAGCCGCTGCAGGTCATGCCGTCGACTTTCAGTTCGATGTTGCTCATCGTTGTTTTCCCAAGGTTGGAAGTGTGAATAGGCCGCTGCGGGAAAGAGATCATCGTGCCACCCGCGCACCCGGCACAGCCAAGCCTGGCTGCGAGGGTCGCTACGGGTGCGGCCTGCGGCCTTGCCCGGACCATGGCTCGCACGCTCGATCGACGGCGGCCCGTGGCAAAGATCATCGCGCGCGCCAGCGGCCCAGCAGCAGCGAGTTGCCGACCACCGAGATCGAACTCATCGCCATCGCCGCGCCGGCGACCACCGGGTTGAGCAGGCCGAAGGCCGCCAGCGGGATGCCGAGCACGTTGTAGAAGAAGGCGAAGAACAGGTTCTGGCGGATCTTGCGCACGGTGGCGCCGGACAGGTCGATGGCGGTGGCCACGCCGCGCAGGTCGCCCTTGACCAGCACCACGTCGGCCGCCTCCACCGCGATGTCCGAGCCGGCGCCGACGGCGAAGCTGACGTCGGCCGCGGCCAGCGCCGGGGCGTCGTTGATGCCGTCGCCGACCATGCCGACATGGCCGCCACCCAGCTGCTGCAGGCGCTGCACTTCGCCGGCCTTGTCCTGCGGCAGCACCTCGGCGGCGAAGCGGGTAATGCCGACCTGGTCGGCGATGGCCCTGGCGGTGTGGCGGTTGTCGCCGGTCATCATCACCACCTCGATGCCCAGCGCCTTGAGCCGGGCCACCGCCTCGCGCGAGGTCTCGCGCAGCGGGTCGGCGATGGCGATGTAGCCGGCCACCGTGCCGTCCAGTGCCACGCCGACCACGGTCTGGCCCCTGGCCTGGGCGGCCTCGGCACGCTGCCGAAGGCCGGCGTCGGACAGGGGGCCGGTCAGCTCGACCATCCACGCCGGCGAGCCGAGCGCAGCCTGGCGGCCTTCGACGCGGCCGCGCACGCCCTTGCCCGGCACGGTGTCGAAATCCTCGACCGCGGGCGCCTGCAGGGCCTCGGCCTTCTTCTGGATCGCGCGCGCCAGCGGGTGCTCGGAACCGGCTTCCAGCGCCGCGGCCCAGCGCAGCAGTTCGCTGCCGTCGACGCCGGCCGGCACGATCACCTCGGTCACTTCCGGGCGCCCCTGGGTCAGGGTGCCGGTCTTGTCCACCACCAGCGTCTTCAGCGCACGGGCGCGCTCGAGCACCTCGGCGTTGCGGATCAGGATGCCGGCCCTGGCGCCCATGCCGGTGCCGACCATGATCGCGGTCGGCGTGGCCAGGCCCAGCGCGCACGGGCAGGCGATCACCAGCACCGCCACCGCATGCACCAGCGCGGTGGCGAAGGTGCCGGTGACCATCCAGGTGACGGCCAGGGTGAGCATGGCGATGGCCACCACCACCGGCACGAAGATGCCGGCGATCCTGTCCACCAGGTGCTGGATCGGCGCCTTGGAGCCCTGCGCCTCGTCGACCATGCGGATGATCTGCGCCAGCAGGGTGTCGGCACCGACGCCGGTGGCGCGCGCACGCAGCATGCCGAACTGGTTGACGGTGGCGGCGAACAGCGTGCTGCCCGGCTCCTTGCCCACCGGCATCGACTCGCCCGACAGCATCGCCTCGTCCACGCTGGACGTGCCGGCGATGACCTCGCCGTCCACCGGCACGCGCTCGCCGGCGGCGACCACGAAGATGTCGCCGACCACCAGGCTGCCGGCATCGACCTCGACGATGCGGCCGTCGCGCTCGACCTTGGCGGTCCGCGGCTTGAGGTCGAGCAGCGCGCGGATGGCCGAGGAGGTGTTGCGCCTGGCGCGCGCCTCCAGCAGCCGCCCGAGCAGGATCAGGGTGATGATCGAGGCGCTGGCCTCGAAGTAGACGTGCTGGCCGTCCAGCCCGGACACGGTGACCACCGCGCTGTACAGCCAGGCCATGCTGGTGCCGAGCGCGACCAGCACGTCCATGTTGGCGGTGCCCGAGCGCAGCGACTTGAACGCGGCCGTGTAGAAGCGCGCGCCGATCCAGAACTGCACCGGCGTGGCCAGCAGCATCTGCAGCCAGCGCGGCAGCAGGTCGGCATGGTGGCCGCCGAGCAGGTGGCCGAGGCTGCCGAAGTCGAACATGGCGAACATCTGCGCGAACAGCGGCGCCGTCAGCACCACCGAGGCGGCGAACGTCAGCACCTGCCGGCGCCAGGCGCCGCGCTCGGCCTGTTCGCGCGCGGCCATCTCGGCCTCGCCCATCTCGCGCACTTCGCTGGCGCCGAAACCGGCCTTGCCGATGCGCCTGACGATCCCGCCCGCATCGACCACGCCGGGGGTGTACTGCACCCGCGCCTTGGCCGAGGCGAAGTTGACGTTGCCGGCGATCACCCCCGGGGTCCTGGCCAGCACGCCCTCGATGGCGGCCGCGCACGCCGCGCAGCTCATGCCGGTGATGTCCAGCGCCAGCGTTTCCGGCGGCACCGAGAAGCCGGCCTTGCCGATGCTCGCCACCAGCGCCTCGGGCTCGACCCGGGTGCTGTCGTATTCCAGGCGCACGCGCTCGCTGGCGAAGTTGACCTGTGCCTTCACCCCGGGAAAGCGGTTGAGCACCTTCTCGATGGTGGTCGCGCAGGCCGCGCAGGTCATGCCGCGGACCGGGAGGCTCAGGATGGTGGAGGTGGTCCGGCTCATCGATCCCGTTCGCCTGCGGGAGCGTGCTTGCCGCAACGCATCGCCGGCGGCGACACGGGCTCGCCCTGGATGTCGGCCAGGATCGGGCAGCACTCCGGCTCGCCGCCGCCCGGGCACTCGTCCACCAGCCGTGCCAGTGCGTCACGCGTCTCGGTCAGCCGCGCGATGCGCCGGTCGAGCTCGTCCAGGCGCTTGCCGGCGCGTTGCTTGATGCCTTCCACGCCATGTTCGCGATCGCCCTGCAGTTCCAGCAGGTCGCCGATCTCCCGCAGCGAGAACCCCAGCCCCTTGGCGCGGCGGATGAAGCGCACCCGCTCCACGGCGCGGGCGTCGTACTCGCGATAGCCCGACGCCCGCCGCTGCGGCAGCGGCAGCAGGCCCTCGCGCTCGTAGTAGCGGATGGTGTCGATGGCGACCTCGCTCTGCCGGGCGAGGGCACCGATGGTGAAGCGGGAGCTGGCGCGGGCGGGGCTCATGGGCAACGATCGTAGATTCTGGACACGGGTCCAGGGTCAATCGAATCCTGTCGTATCGCAATATTCCGTTCAGTAAACATCCGTCATTTGCCCGGTTCATCGTGCGGCAACGGCTTGCGCGACCCGTCATGCACCCGGTGGGGGCGACTCCGGGGTTCGCCGGGGGCCATTCCGGCCCACGCCGGACAGTTGCCAGCCGCGGCCGCTCCAGTATCCTCTGCTCCAAGTCCTCCCCCGACCCGTCGCCCCGTTGACCACCTTCGTCCTGCTGACACGCCTGCTGCTGTGCCTGAGCCTCGTGCTCAACGGCACCGGCTCGGCCGTGCTGCCGATGCAGGCGCTGGCCGGCGATCACGCGCGGGCCGCGACCGAACACGTGCCCGCGGCGGAGTCCGCGCCGCCCTCGGCGCATGCCGGCATGCCGATGCACGGGCACGCCGGGCACGCCGGGCACGCCGGCATGGCGATGGCGTCCTGCCACGACACCGCACCGCCGCCGGCCGGCTGCGGCGATGGCGCGCAGGACCACGGTAGCGGCAAGGACAGCTGCTGCACCTCCGCCGCCAGCTGCCAGTGCCCGCATGCGCAACCGCTGCCGGCATTGACCGCCCTGCCGGTGCTGTCCTCGCCGGCCCTGCGGCTGGCGGTCCCCGCCGTCCGCCAGCACGAACGCGGCTCGCCCGGCCTGCCCCGGCTCGATCGGCCTCCCATCGCCTGATCCCCGATGCCGCCGCGCGACGGCGGCCGTCAGGCCATGCATGCGTGGCCGATCCGCGAGCGGACGCCCGGCGTCCGGCTCCCTGCATCGCATCGAGGATTTCCATGAATCGACCTTCTTCCGCACCGGCGGGGATGCCCCCCCTGCCGTCGCGGCGCCGCTTCGTCACCGGCCTGGCGGTCGGCGCCACCGCCGCCAGCCTCGGCGGCCTGGCCCTGCGCCCGGCCAGCGCCGCCGCCCTGGCCCGCGACGGCACCGCGCCCTACGTGCTGCAGGGCAGCGACTTCGAGCTGTCCATCGGCGCCACCCGCGTCAACTTCACCGGCCGCGAGCGCCCGGCCATCACCGTCAACGGCTCGCTGCCGGCGCCGATCCTGCGCTGGCGCGAGGGCGACACCGTCAACGTGCGCGTGTCCAACCGACTGCCCGGCAATACCCAGACCTCGGTGCACTGGCACGGCATCGTGCTGCCGGCCAACATGGACGGCGTGCCGGGCCTGAGCTTCGACGGCATCTACCCCGGGCAGGCCTACCAGTACCGCTTCCGGCTCAACCAGTCCGGCACCTACTGGTACCACAGCCACTCGCTGCACCAGGAGCAGGCCGGACTGTATGGCGCCATCGTCGTCGACCCCGTCGAGCCGCCGCCCTACCGCTACGACCGCGAGCACGTGGTGCTGCTGTCGGACTGGACCGACCTGGACCCGGCGGCGCTGTTCCGGCGCCTGAAGAAGATGCCGTCCCACGACAACTACTACCAGCGCACCGTCGGCGACTTCCTCGGCGACGTGCGCCGCGACGGCCTGCGCGCCACCCTCGCCGACCGCGGCATGTGGGGCCGCATGCGCATGACCCCCAGCGACCTGTCCGACGTCAACGGCCACACCTACACCTACCTGATGAACGGCGTCACCCCGTGCGGCAACTGGACCGGCCTGTTCCGGCCGGGCGAGAAGCTGCTGCTGCGCTTCATCAATGCGGCCAACATGACCTACTTCGACATCCGCATCCCCGGGCTGAAGATGACGGTGGTCGCCGCCGACGGCCAGTACGTCCACCCGGTGACGGTGGACGAGCTGCGCATCGCCGTGGCCGAGACCTTCGACGTGATCGTCGAACCCAGCGGGCAGGACGCCTTCACCCTGTTCGCCCAGGACATGGGCCGCACCGGCCATGCCCGCGGCACCCTGGCCGCGCATCCCGGACTGGAGGCACCGGTCCCCGCGCTCGACCCGCGGCCGCTGCTGACCATGGCCGACATGGGTCATGACATGGCCGGCATGGACCACGGCAGCGGTGCGGCCGGCACGATGGACCACGCGGCGATGGCACATGCCGCGGCAGGGCATGCCGGCATGGACCATGCCGGCATGACGCACGGCGGCGGCGGCCATCCGGCCAGCGAGCGCGGCAATCCGCTGGTGGACATGCAGTCGATGGCCACCACGCCGAAGCTGGACGACCCCGGCATCGGCCTGCGCGACAACGGCCGCCGGGTGCTGGCCTACGCCGACCTGCACAGCCTGTTCGCCGACCCCGACGGCCGCGAGCCGGGCCGCGAGATCGAGCTGCACCTGACCGGCAACATGGAGAAGTTCGCCTGGTCGTTCGACGGCATCCCGTTCGCCGGCGCCGAACCGCTGCGGCTGAACTACGGCGAGCGCATGCGCATCGTGCTGGTCAACGACACGATGATGCAGCACCCCATCCACCTGCACGGCATGTGGAGCGACCTGGAGGACGCCGACGGCCGCTTCCAGGTGCGCAAGCACACCGTGGACATGCCGCCGGGCACCCGCCGCAGCTACCGCGTGCGCGCCGACGCGCTCGGCCGCTGGGCCTTCCACTGCCACCTGCTCTACCACATGGACGGCGGCATGATGCGCGAAGTGCGCGTGGAGGAGCAGGCATGAAGCGCCACGCCGACACCCTCGCCATCGCGCTGCTGCTGGCCCTGGGAACGGGCACGGCACCGTCCGCCCGCGCGCAGGCCGCGCCGTCGTGCACGGCCGAGCACGCGGCGATGGGCCACTGCACGATGCCCACGGTACCGGCACAGGCCGACTGCCCGCCCGAACATGCCGCAATGGGCCACTGCACGCCGACGCCGGCGACCACCCACGATATGCAGCCTCCGGCCGCCACCTCGCACTGCACGGCCGAACACGCGGCGATGGGCCACTGCACGATGCCCACCGCACCGGCACAGGCCGACTGCCCGCGCGAGCACGCCGCAATGGGCCACTGCACGCCGGGCCCGGCCGCGCCGCCGGCACCGAGCGAGCCGCGCGAGCCGATCCCGGCGCTGACCGATGCCGACCGCGCCGCCGCGTTTCCGGTGCTGAACTCGGCGCACATGTCGCACGGATCGTCGATCAACAGCCTGGTGCTGCTGGACCGACTGGAGACCTGGGATGCCGATCC
The DNA here is from genome assembly GCF_021168555.1 of Stenotrophomonas sp. MMGLT7. Taxonomy (GTDB): domain Bacteria; phylum Pseudomonadota; class Gammaproteobacteria; order Xanthomonadales; family Xanthomonadaceae; genus MMGLT7. The sequence goes on from NZ_JAJOZS010000005.1 coordinate 32,503, forward strand.
CGGCAGCGGCCAGGCCTGGGAGGCGAGCGCCTGGATCGGCGGCGACATCGACCGCCTGTGGCTGCGCAGCGAAGGCGAGCGCGAACGCGGCCGCACCGGCGCGGCCGACCTGGAAGTGCTCTACGGCCGCAGCGTCAGCGCGTGGTGGGACGTGGTGGCCGGCGTGCGCCACGACTTCCGCCCCGGCGACTCGCGCGGCTGGGCCGCGTTCGGCGTGCAGGGCCTGGCGCCGTACAAGTTCGAGGTGTCGGCCACCGCCTACCTGGGCGAGTCCGGCCAGGCCGCGGCCCGGGTCGAGGTCGAGTACGAACTGCTGCTGACCAATCGCCTGATCCTGCAGCCGCGGCTGGAAGCCAGCGCCTCGGCCAGGGACGAGCCGCGCTACGGCAACGGCAGCGGCCTGAACAGCGCGGAGGCGGGCCTGCGCCTGCGCTACGAGTTCAGCCGCCGCTTCGCGCCGTACCTTGGCGTGGTCCACGAACGCCGCTACGGGCGCACCGCCGACTACCGCCGCGCCGAAGGCGAGGACCCGCGCGACACCCGCCTGGTGGCCGGCGTGCGCATCTGGTTCTGAGCAACGGCGGCATGGAAGATCGGCGTACACACGGCGCCTCGATCGGGACGCGCACGACCGGACCGCACCGGCCTGCCTCGCGGCCCGGCAACTCGCGCTCAGGGCACGGCCGCCAGGCGCCTTGCAGCCTCGACGACCGAGGCATGGCGCCGGGCATGTTCCTGCCGGCTGTCCGGTCCGGCGAGCATGCGCGCAACCTGGGCTTCCTGAAGCACACCATCGCCCATCTCAGTCGCAGCGCCCTCCATCGCTGCCTCCAGCGGCATGGGATCCCAAGCCGAACGGATGAACCGCACGATCAAGGACGCCACGATCAAGACGTACCGCTACGACGATCTGCAAAGCTTGAAAAACCATGTCCTGGCCTTCGTCACCGCCTAAAACTTCGCCAAGCACCTCAAAGCCTACGGTGGAGAACGCCCTACCAGGCCATTTGCGAGGCCTGGACCCAAAACCCGTCGATCTTCAAGATCGACCCGCGCCACCTCATTCCGGGACCAAACACCTAGCATGTCCGCATGCTGTCCGCGAACGACCCACTGCCATTGCTGCCGCAGCGCGTGCTCATCGCCGGCGTCACCGGATCCGGGAAGACTACCCTTGCCCGCCGCATCGGTGCGCTGTGGGGCCTGCGCCACATCGAGATCGACGGACTCTTCCACGGCCCGAACTGGACGCCGCGGCCGCAGTTCCTCGACGACGTGCGCGCCTTCGCCGCCGAGGACCACTGGATCACCGAGTGGCAGTACGCAGGTAAAGGGACGAGTCGCATCCTGGGGCCGCGGGCGCAGCTGGTGATCTGGCTCGACTACCCCTACCGGGTGGTACGCGGCAGGCTGCTCCGGCGCACGCTCATGCGGCGCCTGCTGCGCACGAAGCTGTGGAACGGCAACGTCGAAAAGCCACTGTGGCGAAGGCTGGGAAAGGATCCCGAGGCGAACATCCTGCACTGGCAGACCCACACGCTGCACAAGTGGAGCGAGCGAATGCCGCAGATCGCGGAGGAGTTCCCGCACCTGGCGATCGTGCGGCTGCGCACGCCCCGGGAGACGGAGCGATGGCTGCGCACGAACTCGCCGGCGTCGCCGCGGACGCGAAGCTGACCCCCGGGTCGTCCCTCGATCGGTCGGCGTCGATCCGCAGGCCGATAACGGCCCGGTGCCACTGCCGTCGGCATGTCCCGGGGCAAGGTTGGCTCGCGGTAGGCGAGTCCGCTGCGGGAAGCGAACCCGACCCCGAGGCAGGCCCACGTCCCGCGCTCAGCGCGGGGCGGCCGCGCGCCGGTACACCCCGCCGAAACTGACGTTCATGCCGCCGCACTGCAGGTTGTCCGAGACCAGCAACAGATCGCCAAGCAGCAGCATGCGCACCTGGCATGCATGCTCGCTGACCTCGAGCCGGTTGCCCTGCACATAGTCGCGCGCGGTGACGCTGCCCAGGTGCGGGCCGCCGGGCGCATCCTCCAGGCTCGGACTGGCGCTCGGCCAATAGGCATCGCCGTTGACCGTGACACTGCCATCGCCGTTGGTGATCAGCTGCAGACTGTTGTCGCCGTCACGCCAATGACCAATCCAGGCCCCCAGCGCCGGCTTCTCTGCGACCGGCAGCGGCCGCAGGCTGGCCTCGGCCACCCACCCGGCGCTGCCGCCGACCTTGTTGGGATAGAACGCGCAGGCATGGCCACCGCGACGCTGCGCCAGCACCACGGTATCGCCCTGCACCACGTACGGCCCCTGCCGGCACGCGGCCTCGCCCTTGCCCGGGCAGCCATCGCTGTCGCCCAGCAGGTACAGCCGCGGCACCGCGACCTTGGCCAGCGAGAAAGTGGCCGGACTGCTGGTGAACAGGCCATTGCGGCAGATGGCCGCCTCGTCGTCGCCCGGCGCGGCATGGGCCGGCGCGACGACCGCCAGCAAGGCGAGCAACGCGATCCTGTGCATCTCGATCATTCCAACTGAGGGAAGCGTATTGTCGGCGAACAGCGATGGGGCGGGGTCGGTCTGTCTGTCGCATCCGGAACCGGGATACGTCGCACCATCGTCTTCATGCAGGCGGGAGCCGGTGGCTTGCGAGCAGACCGCTCAGCTCAGCGTCGCTGGCTCCTGTCCAGATGTGTCGAAGTTCGCCTCGACATAGGCGATCACCTTGCCCAACAGGTCGGACACCCCTGCGCAGGAACCGCTCAAGCCTTCCACTTCGGCTTGATGAGCCGGCGCTTGCATCAGCTGCACGATGGAACGTGCGCGCAGGAGATCGCGATGCATCTCGCTGACGAACACGGGATGGCCTGCCATCGATGCGGCCCGGCTCGACGCTTTGGCGGTCTTTTCCAGTGTCTGCTCGTCAATCCGATCGAAGATATCGGCCACTGTGCTGGCTGCTTCGAAGATGACCTCGCCAATGAAAAGAAGACTCCCCTTGGACAGCTCATCGGCGCCGCCGGATGCAATCACGTCGCCGTGGGCACGGAGCCTGTGAATCAGGTGGTCGAGTTCATCGAACTGATCCGAGGTGATGCCGAAGACCAAGGGCTTGAGGGCGCTATCGGTACTCATGACGGGTTCTTCCCGTCATCTTATGGCTGGTGAAGATCAGGGGGACCGGCCTTCGGCGCTGCCGGCACGTTCGCTGCGGCGAACTCTCTCAGGCTCTGCGCGTTGATCTGTCTGACGATGTCGAGGGCGTCCTGGGCTTCTTCAAAGATGACATCACCCATATTGACCAGGCTGCCCTCGGCCAACTCTTCGCCATAGGCGGATGCGAGCAAGTCGGCCTGGGCGGCAATCCTTCGGATCAAGCGGTGAGCCTCGTCGATTTGATCAAGGGTGACGCCGCAGACCAAGGGCTTGGAAGCGCGTGGTTCCTCTTCATCTTCATCTTCATCTTCGTCTTCGTCTTCGTCTTCGTCTTCGTCTTCGTCGCTGAGCTTGGCCGGATAGCGGCACTCCTGCAGCGCGTTCTCGATGCGCTCGTGTACTCCGCGTAAGTAGCTGGCCAGCCCCGCGCGTTTGAACTCCATCGGCAGGATTTCCCCGTCCAGCGCATGGGTGGTGGCCGTCAGCGTGATCTGCAGCTGCAATTCGTCGCCGACATCGCGTAGTCGCGCGTATGCGTCCTCCGGCAAGAAATAGCCGGTCATGTCGGAAGAATCGGGTGATGCATGGTGCATGGCGGTACCTCGCAAGATGGGGAGGGAGACGGCATACAACGGCGGTGGGAAGCTCAGCCGCACCCGGCCTGACGGCCCTCGCCGGAGATCGGCAGGACAGTCGTCAAGTGCGCTTCGGGATTGGTAGCGGGGACAGTTCTGCAACCCACAGTTGGCACAATGCAACCACAAATTGGCCGTGTCAACAACCTGAAGTTGCTTTCATGCGAATGCGGGTGGGCAACAATGCAACGCACTTGCTCAATGTCCCGGGCGTGAGCGCTTGGCGACGATGTGACGACAGGAATTCGGATGGCCGCACCCTACGAGGAATTCGCGAGCCGCCTGCGGCAGATGCTGGACCGCGCCCATTTCGTGCCAGGACGCGGAAGAACGAGCGCCCTGGCGCACCGCTACGCGGTATCGCGCGAGACAGCCCGCAAATGGCTCACCGGCCTTGCCCTGCCCGAACTGCCGCGCATCATCGAGTTGTCCAAGGATTTCGACGCCAGCTTCGAATGGCTCGCCACCGGCCGCGGGCACGTCAACCTGAGCGTGAAGGAACCCACCGCCACCTACCGGCGCCTCAGCGACCACGAGGGCCGCCTGCTCGACGCCTTCCGCAGCCTGCCCGAAGCCAAGCGGCAGTTGCTGGTGGAGTTTTTGTCCTAGCGCTCCATCTGCGCTTGACAGCATCCGAAGGTGGGTAGCAGCATCGGATTGTCGCGGCAAACTCCGCGGCCGGGTTTAGCAGCCCGCAACCACAAGGCGCACCAGCGCCCATCGTCGATGCCGGCGCTTTTCTTCTGCCCGGTCAACGGCATGGGCACGCATGCCATGTTCCATGGCGGGCGGTGCGCGGAGGCCGAAAGGCCTGCCGGTTCCTTGTGGCCGGCCTGCTAACCGCGCATCGTCCGCCGCCTTCGTTTAGCAGCGAACGCGGCGGATTCCACATCACACAAGGAATCCGATATGCGCCAGTCCAAACAGTCCCAGCACGTCTCTACTCAACCCGCAAGCCGTCGCCCGAGCAAGCGCGAGAAAAAGCCAGCGCACGCAGTATCCGTCCCTGAAGTCGCGACTCCGCTGCCCTGCCCCGCTGCTCTGACGCCCCTGCGACGCTCGCGCACGCCCAAGCGTTGCACGATGGGCTATCAGTACTACGACGAGCGGCGTGGCGAGCAGGTGCTGGGATGCGCCGTGCCCAAGCTGCGCCTGTCGGGCCGCTGGCTGGAGCAATGCGGCTTCGCCGTCGGGGACGCGTTGCAAGTGACGGTCGGGCGTGGGCTGTTGCTGATCAGTCGCAGCAAGTAGCTGGCTCGACAGGTCGATAGACCAGACATGCGAGCACATGGCGCCGGCGCGTAACGCCCGGCGCCTTTCCTACGACGCAATTTATCAACGCGTTTGGGAAACCGTTTCCTCCCCATGATTCCCAGCCTTCACCCTGCCACTCACTGCTGACAACGGCGCCATCGGGAGCTATGGTGCGGCTTGGAACGGGGGTTCTTGCATGGGACGCAGTAGAAGGAAAAGCGGCTTAGATACGTTGGCTGCGCTGCCGTGGCCAATCGGAGTCGCCACCGGTATCGCCGGCTTTGTCGCGGTGCGCTATGGCATCGTCTGGTGGCTGTCCCACCAAGGCGGATTGCTGGCGCAGGGCTTCGCCCAGCAATCAGGTTCAATGTTTGCGCCATTGGCGTGGCTGGTGCTGGTCATCTGCTGGATGGCCGCGTTCTTCTCATACCTGGGCAAGCGCCACCGCCGCCAACTGCTGGAAACCCGCACCACCCTGGAAAGCCTGTCGGCCGGCGGCTGGCGCCAATTCGAGCTGCTGGTCGGCGAAGCCTTCCGCTGCCAGGGCTACATCGTAGAAGAGACCGGCCTGGGCGGTGCCGATGGCGGCATCGACCTGATCCTGCGCAAGGATGGCCGCCGCACGCTGGTGCAGTGCAAGCAGTGGAAACGCCAGCAAGTCGGCGTCAGCGTCGTGCGCGAGATGGCTGGGCTGCTCGCGCACCATCAAGCCGATGCGGTGAAGATCGTCTGTATCGGCCGCTATACCCACGATGCAGAACGCTTTGCCCAAGGCAAGCCGATCGAACTGATCGGCGGCGAACAGTTGCTGACGATGATACGGGTGGTGCAGCGTGGCCCTGTCCCTGCGTCCTTGCCGGCCCAGCAACCCGATGCTGCGATCACGCAATCGCCCTATCCCGCAGCCATAGTTCTAGCGTGCCCGCGCTGCGGAAACACGATGGTGGAGCGAAGGAATCGGCGTACTGGCGAAACCTTTCTCGGGTGCAGTCAGTTTCCTAGATGCAGAGGTTCTGTATAAATGAACCTAATCCCGTTATCGCGCGAACTTCACCGTAAACCGTTGCCAAATAATCACCCGGCACCTCCCGAGGAATTATCCCTGTTCAAAGGCGCTCATCAACCTCAGCCCGCTTAATCCGATCTCTTTATCCGACCAGTTGTTGGCCAAGGTCATTTTTCAGAGTAATCATTGTGCGACTGGAAAAAATTAAAATCCGGGACTTCAAGCGCTTTGCCGATCTTGAAATTTCCAATATTCCACGGACAGCCAAACTCGTTCTACTCACAGGACCAAATGGGAGCGGAAAAACCTCCCTCTTTGAAGCCTTCAACTATTGGATGAAACTATCTGCCAGAGGAGACTGGAGTTATGACCAAGATTATTATTGGCGGCCAGAAAATAAAGGAACCCAAAGTTCATCCCCCCCTACAACACGAAACCTTGCGAACGACACTTGGAACAACATAGCTCCAAATTTCTTTGGTGTGACCCAAGATATCCGACACAATAAAGAATTATGCAAAAAAACTTTCTATGTGCGTTCCGCCTATCGTCACTCTCCGGATTTTACTACTCAAGGCTTGCACCGGCTCGACGACATTCTGAAAGACACCGGTGGAGCATCTATGCTGATGCTCTCAGAATCCCGTGTCCAAGATAACTACCAGCGCTTGGTGGGAGCCAGCCTAGAAAAACTCTACGATCAAAGTCAGAAAGATAGAACGGCAGGTCAGATCACCGATGAGCTAATTGGTGAAGTCCGACAAGCCATGCGGCGGGTCTTTGATAATCTTGTGCTTGAAGGCCCAGGCAATCCATTGGAGGGCGGAACCTTCCGTTTCACCAAGGGCATGACCTCCAATTTCCATTACAAAAACCTATCTGGCGGTGAAAAAGCTGCATTCGATCTTTTGCTAGATTTCATCATCAAGCGCAAGAAATTCGATGACACCATCTTCTGCATCGACGAACCTGAACTTCATATGCATACGCGCCTTCAGGCAAGGCTACTTGAGGTCATGTTCGATCTGATTCCTGATAACTGCCAGCTTTGGCTCTCCACCCACTCCATTGGCATGGCGCGGAAAGCAGCAGAACTTAATGCGACTAATCAAGGACAAGTTGCCTTCATCGACTTCCACGATCAAAATTTTGACTTGGCGGTAAAGCTAGAACCAATTCAGCCAGATCGCCTATTTTGGCAGAAGATGTTTCATACCGCACTAGATGATTTGGCCGAGTTGGTGGTGCCTGAATATGTCATTTTTTGCGAAGGCAGAAAGATTGGCCAATCGGGGAGAAAGCCAAGCTTTGATGTAACTGTATATCAGAAGATATTTGGCCCATGGCACCCAGAAATTGATTTCATCCCCTTGGGAGGCGGCAATGAAGTGCAGCACGATGGGAAGGCATTTGATTATCTACTGACCAAGCTGGCGCCAGGGATGAAGACCTGGAAAGTCTTCGATAAGGATGATCGTAATGAAACAGAGATTGAAGCGCTCAAGCAAGAAAATATCTATGTTTTATCTCGACGTGATATAGAGAGTTTTCTTTGGGATGACGAGGTGCTAGCAGAGCTTTGTAAGACCCTCGGCAAATCTGACGTCGCTGAAAAAATAAGACAAAAGAAGCAGCAACAATTGGAAACACTGCCAAGCCGTGGCATGCCTAGTGATGATGTAAAAGCGATCACCGACAGTTTATATTTTGAAATCAAGAAGTTGCTTGGATTAAATGGCTATGGTAACTCGGCGGAAGCATTTTCGATCGAACACCTTGCTCCGTTGATTCAACCAGAAATGGCTATCTATAAGGAATTGGCTGCAACCGTGCTAGCTCCACTGAAAAAGCATGGTTAAAGGAAAATAGGGGTCATAAAATAGGGGGGCAGAGTACAATTTCACGCGATAGGCACCTGACACCCTGCGCCCCCAGCGTTGACTTCCCGTACATCCGAGCTTCCTCATCCTCGCCCTGGCTTCAAGACTGGAGAGCGGAAGATGATGAAGTGGATGGGTGCCGCGCTGGCCGCGGCGATGCTGGTGACCGGTTGCGCCAAGGTGGAGGGCGAGAAGTTCGTCGGCCACTGGGTCAATGTGCAGTCGCAGGACGACGTGATGGATATCGAGCGCAACGGGGAGTCCTTCATGGTGCGCAACACCACGCCGAGGTTCTTCAGCCGCAAGCCCAAGACCGAGAACTACCCGGCTATCTACAAGGATGGCGTGCTGCAGGTCTCCAACGACGGCGAGACGGTGAACTTCGCCATCGACCAGGCCAATGGCCACCTCAACACCGGCAGCGACGAGTACCAGCGCGTGCCAGCGAAGTGAGCGCGTAGTCGACTAAACCCTGGGCCGTATCGATATTCAGGCCAAAGCGCCACATGGCAGGCCGCAAGCATCCGCTGCATGCGAGCCAACCCGGTCCGTCCCGCTTCGCTTGCGACGAAGATGCCCCATAGGCTGGGCGGGGCCGACGGCGCGTTCGAGTGTCCGTCGGATTTGTACGTCAAAAGCGCCCTCATCCGCCCTTCGGGCCCCTTCTCCCGTGAACGGGATAAGGGTCAGCTGGACACGCTGGGTCCACGCCTGGCGGTGAAGCAACGGTTCTCGCCGGTGATCGGGTCCTCGAACGCCAGCGCATGCGCGAACAGTTGCAGCGGCCGCTGCGGATCGTCCGGCCGCTGTTGCTGCAGCTGCGGGTAGAAGCGGTCGTGCAGGATCGGCGCGCCCAGCGCCGCCATGTGCACCCGCAACTGGTGCTTGCGCCCGGTGACCGGCTGCAGCCGGTAGGTCCACACACCCTCGCCGCGGGCGACCACGTCGATCACGGTTTCGCTGTTCGGCTCGCCCGCGGCCTCGCGCATGCGGAAGAACGGCTCGCCCGGCTCCAGGCGGCTGCGATGCACATGCGGGAACACCAGACCCGGCAACGGCGGCGCCACCGCCAGGTAGTGCTTGCGGATGCGCCGCTCGCGGAACAGCGCCTGGTAGCGGCCGCGGCTGGCCGGGTCGGCGGAGAACAGCACCAGCCCGGCGGTCTCCCGGTCGATACGGTGCAGCGGCACCAGCGACGGGTTGTCCAACCGCCGCACCAGTCGCGTCAGCAACGTCTCGCGCACGTAGGCGCCGGTGGGCGCCACCGGCAGGAAGTGCGGCTTGCAGGCCACGACCAGGTGCGCGTCGGCGTGCACCACGGTCTCGGCGAAGGGGATGGCCGGCTCGTCCACCACCTCGCGGAAGTAGTGGATCTCGGCGCCGCGCCGGTAGGGGGCCGCTGCGTCGAGCGGGCACCCGTCCGCGTCCAGCACGCGGCCCCGCTCGAAGCGCTCGCGCCAGGTACCCGCGTCCACGCCCGGGAAGCGCGCGCATAGTGCTTCCAGCACCGTTGCCCAGGGCCCTGGGGGCAGCTGGAACCGGCTGGCGGGAATGCCGTCGCGAGTGGGGCGTAGGGAACCGGGGTCAGTGTGCATTTGTCGGGCGGACGCGCAGGCGATTGGCAAGCATTGTCCGAGTATGGGTGCCCGAAGGAAGGCAAGGCCAATCGCATGCGTCGATCTGCAAGCGAACCACCGTGCCATGCCTCGCGACTCAGGATGGCTTACGAACTACGCCAGGGCGATCGTTTGCCGTCAGGCGGCCAATCGCTTGATGCGCGCAGGCAGATCGCCGAGCGCACGGTGGGCTTCTTCCAGTTCGTAGTCGGCCTGCAGGCCCAGCCAGAAGCGCTCGGTCGTGCCCAGTGCCGCGGCCAGGCGGACGGCGGTGTCGGCGGTGATGCCGCGCTTGCCCAGCACGATCTCGTTGATGCGGTGCGGCGGCACGCCGGTGGCGCGGGCAAGCGCGTTCTGGCTGATGCCCAGCGGTTCGAGGAACTCCTCGAGCAGCACTTCGCCGGGATGGATGTTGGGTAGGGGGGCCATTGGGGATGCCTCGGGTTCAGTGGTAATCGACGATTTCGACCTCGGAGACATCGCCTTCCTTCCATCGGAAGCAAATGCGCCATTGGTCGTTGATCCGGATGCTGTCCCAAGACATCGGCGCTCCGGCAGCCTAGGACAGCAAGCGCTGAGCCTGCTCTGGCCCACGCCCCTGCCAAGCCTCACCAGGAGGTACCCACGAGCGTAGCTCAAGATCTTGTGTTAGACTTCGATCCAACATGGCCCTCGCCTCTTGGTTTTTCGAAACCTACGCGGGGGTTCTTATTGTCCGGCTTTCGCGTTCCACCAGCGCTCCCACCCGTTGGGCGCCCCCATGCCAGTGACTGACAGTTTCCGCTGGGAGGCCTGGGACGGGAAGCTACACAGATGCTGTGCCAGCCGATCCGGCCATTGGCTTCCTGAGCATATCCGCTGGAGCATGTGGCGGACGATGGCCAGGTAAACGAAGGGCTTCGACAGCAGATCCGGTTTACCAGCGAATGCCTCGCACCAGTCGATTGCGGTTGAAGGCGGTAGCTTGGGCTCGGAGACCATGTTGCGATTCCATACCCGGCTGTGATGCGCCACCAGATTGCGCAGATAACTAAGTGCGCGAACCCAACTGCCAAGTATCCTCCAGTCTCCGATGCCATAGCGAGAAGCGATCGCCATCTGATCGGCGACCTTCATCATGGCCAACAGCTGCGAGATCGAACCGAAATCCCACACTTCGATGGCTACCCATATCGGCATGTTAGGACCGTGCTTCTCACGGTAGTGCTTGACGAAGTCTTCCTTCGATCGCTGCACCAGCCCTTGGTGTCGCTGCTGCCACGCGGCGAACGCGGTCTGCCCTGAGCGATGATCTCGCTTATTGCGGAAACTTGGATGGAAATTGTCTTCGTGCAGATGGGCGAACGTGTCGGCGCTGCCCAGCCGATATGCCACCTCGACTCTCAACGATACTTCGATGCGTTCCAGCGCGTCGGCAAGCAGTATACGCAAGGTGCGATCGAATAGGTACAGGGCGACCGCATCGGAGAATACGGTGCCTGCCACGAATTGGTCCGTGCTCACCGTACGAATAGCGCCGTTCGCCGCATCTTGCTCCAACCGGAATACCCGGAAGGGGTACCAATAAGCACTGAGACGGTAGTAGCCGACACGCTGCAACCAGGTCAGAGCTACCTTCTCGTCTTCGATCAGCAAACCGCGCATCCGTAGCAGTGCCAACTGCTCGTCGAACGATTTCCACGGGCGACTGTAAATGTGATTGATCGACATGGCTCCTTGCCTGGACGGCGCGTGTGCGCAACTGATCACTCGATGGAAGTTATCTGAAAATATTGGACAACTGAATCGTTTTACAGCTTGCTGTATCTCTCAGAACAGCGAGCCCTGCATGGGCACGGCAACTTCGTCCGGCGCATCGTCGATGGGCTGCGCCGTTTCCCCGCCCAACCGCCACGCCAAGCCCGAGATCCGCGCCGCATGCCGCGCCAGCGCGGCACGCAGCACCGGCTCGCTGGCAGCCAGGTGCAGCGCGCGGCGGGCGCGGGTGAGGCCGGTGTAGACCAGTTCGCGGCTGAGCACGCGGGCGTCGCGGTTGGGCAGTTGCAGCCAGACTTCGTCGAACTCGCTGCCCTGGGCCTTGTGCACGGTCATGGCGAAGGCGCTCTCGTGCGCGGGCAGCGCGGCGGGGTGGAAGCCGCGGACCTGGCCGTCGCCCTCGCCTTCGAACCAGGCGACCAGGGCGCCGCTTTCGTCCCTTAGACAAATGCCGACGTCGCCGTTGAACAGGCCATGGCGGTAGCTGTTCTCGGCGATCAGCAGCAGGCGGCCGTGGAACCAGGGCGAAGCGGCGCCGAGGCGGCGGGTGCCGCTACCGCTCTCGGCCAGCAGTTGCTCGATGCGTGCGTTGAGGCCGCGCGCGCCCTGCGGGCCGTTGCGCACGGCGGTGAGCAGGCGCACGCGGCCGGCGTCGCGCAGGGCGGCGGCCGGGTCTTCGGCGGCGGCCAGCGCGCGCCAGTGCGCGAGCAGGGGTTCGCCGCGGGCCTGCAGGGGATCGTCGATGTCCTGGTGGAAGTGCACGCCGGCCAGTTCGCCGCCACGCAGCAGGGCGAGGCTGCGCTCGGTGTCGCCGGCGCGCACGGCGTCGGCCAGCGGGGCGAGTTCGAAGCCCTGGGCCTGGCGGTAGCCGCGCAGCAGGTGCACGCGGTGGCCGGCAAGGCCGCCGCCGCGGGTGTCGGTGGGCCGGCTGCCGCCGGGCACGCCGCCGAGCAGCGGCTGCAGGGCCTGGGCATCGTCGGGCTGCAGGGCGTCGCCGGGGCCGGCGGCCTGCAGGATGGCGGCGAGCACGTCGCCGGCCTCGACCGAGGGCAGCTGGTCGGCGTCGCCGAGCAGGATCAGCTGGGTGCCGTCGGCCACCGCCTCGACCAGCTTGCACATCAGCGGCAGGTCCACCATAGAGGCTTCGTCGACGACGATCAGGTCGAACGGCAGCGGGTTGTCGGCATTGTGGCGGAAGTTGGGCGAGTCGGGGATGACGCCGAGCAGGCGGTGCAGGGTGCTGGCGCCGGTGGGGAGCGGGAGGGGCCAGGTGTCCTCTTCCGCCCGTTGGGCGCCCTCACCCGCCTTTGCGTGCCGCTCCTGCGGCACGCTCTTCGGGCCGGCTTCGCCGTTCGCTTCGGCATCCTGCCTTCGCAGTCGGGCACCCTCTCCCGCAAGCGGGGGAGGGGCGGCTTGCGCGATGGGCATCGACAGGCCGTCGGCCAGGGCGCGAGCCACGGCGATGCGCAGGCTCTCGGCCATGCGCTCGGCGGCGCGGCCGGTGGGCGCGGCCAGGGCGATGCGCGGGGCCGGGGTGCCGGCCAGCTGCGCCTGGGCGATGCGCAGCAGCAGCAGGCGGGCGATAGTGGTGGTCTTGCCGGTGCCGGGGCCGCCGGTGACCAGCAGCAGGGCGCGGCGCAGGGCGAGTGCGGCGGCCTGGGCCTGGCGGTCTGGGGTTTGCTGGTCGGCGGGTTGGTCGGGAAGGCCCTGGCCCTCACCCGCCCTTACGTGCCGCTCCTGCCGCACGCCCTTCGGGCCGGCTGCGCCGTTCGCTTCGGCATCCTGCCTTCGCAGTCGGGCACCCTCTCCCGCAAGCGGGAGAGGGGAAGAGCCGGCCGTCACTGCTGCGTGCGGGAACAGTTGGGCGAACAGCGGGGCCAGTGGGGCGGCGTCGAAGTCCGGCAGCGGCTGGGCGGCGAGCCGGCGCAGGCCCTGTGCCAAGCGGCGCTCGTACTCGCGGTAGCGGCGCAGGTAGAGCAGGCCGTGTTCGAGCACCAGCGGGCAGTCGGGGGCGGCGGGATCTTCCGGCTCGGGCTGGGCCACCCAGCGCGAAGCGGCCAGGGCGCGCTGCCAGTCGGCCGGGTCGGGCAAGGCCGGGGCCGGGCCGTCGCGGGTGTCCAGCAGCACGCCGGCGCGGGCCGGGTCCAGGCCGGCGTGGCCGCTGGCCACGGCGAGCGAGGCCAGGGCGGCGCCAGCCAGTACCTCGGCGCCGGTGTCAGGAGCAAGGCGCTGCAGGGTCTGGGCGAAGGCGAGGTCGAGCGTGCGCAGGGCGCCGCTGCGCTGGAGGGTGTCGAACGGGTTCATGGGCGAGGCTCCCGACACGCGCTTGGTGCCGCGGTCCTGGGTTGCCGGCGAAGGCAGGTGGCGGCGGCATCGAGGCTGCGGACGACGATGACGTGTCCTGCCCCCAGGGAGAACCGAGCCTGCCCGGCTGCGGCTTGCCCGGGAACGGTCCAGCCAAGCGGACCCGTCGCGGAAGCCGCCCTGGCGACGACGAGGTATTGGCGGGAAGGCCCGTTGCCGCCAGGGCGGCTCCGGTCAGGACCCGGCCGCGGCCGAGTGGCGCGATTGTGTGCCGGTGGCGTGTGCCGGGCTTCTGGATGGATCCACCAGCAGTCGCCGCGGGCATCTCCGGCAATGCCGCGACCGGACAGGCTCGGTGCCAGCGAAGGATTGGGGGGCGTGGAGGTCCTCATGCCACTACCTCCGGCAGCGCGCGGCCTGCGAACAGGGCATCCACGCTTTCCACCAGCGCCGGGTCGAAGCGCCAGGCGTGCACGCCCGGCGAGGGCGCGAGGGTGGCGTCCACGCCGCGGCAGAACAGGTAGCCCACGCCGCCGAAGTCGCGGGCGTAGTCGTACTCATCGCCCAGGCGGAAGCGCAGCCAGCGGTGCAGCGCGACGGTGTAGATCAGCGCCTGCAGTTCGTACTCGCTGTGCGTCATCGCGCGCGCCAGCGCGTCGGCGTCGTAGGCCGGCAGGCGGTTGGACTTGTAGTCGAGCACGTACCAGCGTCCATCAAAGTGGTAGGCCAGGTCGATCAGGCCGGTCATCAGGCCCTCCAGCCGCTGGCGCGCGCCGAACGCCTGGCGCTCGCCGACCACGCCGAAGCGGTGCAGCAGCGCCAGCAACGCGTCCACGCGGGTGGGCTGCATGGCGAAGTGGAATTCCATCTCGTTGCGGCGCTCTTGGTCGGGCAGCGCGGCCAGCCGGCCGCCCTCGGGCAGGGCCACGGTGAGGGTGTTGCCGACCAGCGCGGTGAGCATGGCCACGCCGTCGTCCAGTTCGTCCTGGGCGTAGCCGCCGCGCTGCAGGGCCTCGACGATGGCCTCGCCCTGCCCGGCCGGGGCCGGCTGGCCGGGATGCCAGTCGCGCCAGGCGGCGAAGTCGGCGCGCTCGAACACGTCGTGCATGACCACGCCGAAGCGGTTGCCGGCAAAGCGGGGGTCGAAGGCCTCGGCCTCCGCCGATGCTGCCAGCGGCTCGGCGGCGGCCGGCTCGTCGCTGCCGCCGCCACCCTCCACGGTGGCGCTGGCCATCGGGTCGGCGGCGACGCCGGCATCGGCCGAGGTGCCGCTTGCGGCACCGCCATCGGCGTTCGCCAGCTGGGTGAAGCTGTAGACCCACCAGTCCGGGGCGACCTGGCGCTGCGCCACCCGCGCCGGCGGCACCTGGACCTCGGCGGCCGGTGGCAGCCGCGGCAGCTCGGCCGGCGGTGGCGTGGTGTCGATGGCGACCGCGTTGCCGCCGACCGCGGCCTGCAGGGCCTCGACGTCGGCGACCATGGCCGCCAGCGCGGTGCGATCGTGCTGGGGGAACGGGCCGGTGGCGATCCACAGCGCGTGCTCGGCACGGGTGAGGCCGACGTAGAGCAGGCGCGCGTCCTCGGCGCGCTGTTCCTGCCTCCATGCCTGCTCCGCCTCGCCCCAGGCCGGGTCGTCCTTGCCGGTGTTCCAGCGCAGCTGGCGGCGGCCGTCGGCGTGCACCACGCAGTGGCGGCCGGCGCCGCGCTCGCGGCGGCCGATGCCGACGTAGGGCAGGAACACCAGCGGGTACTCCAGGCCCTTGGACTTGTGCAGGGTGACGATCTGCACCCGGCGCGCGTCCGACTCCAGCCGCAGTTGCTGGGCCTCGTCGCCGTCGTCGGCGTTGGCGATGCGCCGGGCCAGCCAGTCCACCAGGCCATGCGGGCCCAGCGCGCGGGCGTCGGCCTCCTGCAGCAGTTCGGCCAGCTGCAGGTAGTTGGTGAGGCGGCGCTCGCCGTCCACCAGTGCCAGCAGGCGCTGGCCGTGGCTGGCGCCGAGGTCGCCGACCAGCGCCAGCGGGCCGCCGCGCTGCCAGCGCTCGCGCCAGTCCAGCGCCTGCTGCTGCCAGCGGCGGTGGCGCTCGCCGTCGTGTTCGAGCGCGGCGATGGCGGCGGCATCCTCGCCCACCAGCACGGTGGCCAGCGCGGCGCGCAGGCGGCGGTCGTCGCCCGGGTCGAGCAGCGCCTGCAGCAGGGTCAGCAGTTCCAGCGCCTCGTCGGTGGCGAACAGGCTGCGGCGGCCGGCGGCCACCGCCGGGATGCCGGCCGCGCCGAGCGCCTGCTGGATGCGAGTGGCCTCGCCGTGGCTGCGCACCAGCACGGCGATGTCGCCGGCCTGCACCTGGCGGCCGCCGATGCTGGCGCGACCCTCATTACCGGCGGCAAGCCAGCCGCGGATGGCGGCCACGCAGGCGGCGGTGCACAGCTCGCGGGCGCGGTGGGCGCTCCATGGCTTGGGCTTGCCGGCGGGCTTGTTCTTGGCCGCCGTCGCGGCCTGGGCGGGCGGCGGCGGCTCGGGGGCGCGCCACAGGGTCAGCGCCGGGGCGGCGGCGCCGTCGCGCTGCAGGTCGGCATCGGTGCGTTTCGTGCCCGGCTGCACCGGGTGGAAGGCGATGCCGTCGGTGAGGAAGGCGTCGGCATAGCCGGCCTGGGCGTACAGCGCGTCGATCGCGGCGAGCAAGCCGGGACGCGAGCGGAAGTTGTGGCCAAGCGGCGGCGCGCGCTCGGCGGTGATCGCGGCGGCCAGGTAGGTGCGCACGTCGCCGCCACGGAAGCCGTAGATGGCCTGCTTGGGGTCGCCGATGACGAACAGCGCCGGCTCCAGCCCGGCCACGCGGGCCAGTTCGCCTTCGCCGAACACGCGCGAGAAGATCGACCACTGGCGCTCGTCGGTGTCCTGGAACTCGTCCACCAGGGCGATGGCGTACTGCGCGCGCAGCCGCCGCGCCAGGGTCTCGGCCTGGGGGCTGTCCGGCGCCAAGGCATGGGCCACGCCATCGACCAGATCGTCGTAGGTCTGCACGCGGCGCTGGCGCTTGAGCAGCGCCAGCCGCGCCGCGGCGTCGTCGCGCAGGGCGTGCAGCAGGCGGATGCGGCGCTGCAGCTGCCACTGCCGCAGCTGCGCGTCGGCCTGCGCCCAGGCCTCCAGCGCGTCGAACAGCGGCGAGCACGGCACCCGGTCGTGGGCGCCGTCCTTGCAGAACCCGCGCAGGCGCGAGGGCAACAGCTTGTCGAGGTGGCCGCCGTCGTCCAGCGCCCAGTGCGCCTCGGCGCTGCCCTGCCAGAGCTGCTCGAAGGCCTTGTCGAAGCTGGGCCGGCGCGCGCGGCGGCCGTCGAACACCTTGGCGTCGAACGCGGCGGCGATGGCGTCGTAGGCCTGGTCGGCGTGCTCGCGCAGCGCCGCGACCAGCGCCTGCGCGGCGGCCTGGCGCGCCGGGGTGGGATCGTCGGGCGAGGCTTCGGTGGCGGCGGGCAGCAAGCTCGGGTGGCGCACCAGCTCGCGCAGGTCGGCGGCCAGCGCCTCGGGCCCGCCCGGCCACAGCGCGACCAGGTCCTCGGCCATCGCGGCGTCGGCCGCGCGCGCGCGCCACAGGTCGGCGGCGACCTCGGCCAGCAGTTCGCGGTCGTTGGCCAGCAGCTCGGGCGCGGCGAAGCTCTGGCCGCTCTCCAGCGCGTGCTCGCGCAGGACGCGGGCGCAGAAGCCGTGGATGGTGAAGATGGCGGCGAGGTCGATCTCCTCCACTGCCTGCTGCAGGCGGCGGCGCAGCTGCGCGGGGGATTCCTGCGCGGTGGCCAGGTGGGCGGTGAGGATCGCGCGGGTCAGGGTGATGTCGGGGGAGTCGTCCTGCTCCTGTAGGAGCGGCTTCAGCCGCGATGGGGCGTCACCGGGAAGGCCCATCGCGACTGAAGTCGCTCCTACAGGGTTTTCACGGATTTCGGGGGTTTCGGGGGTTTCGGGGGTTTCGGGGGTTTCGGGGGTTTCGGGGGTTTCAGGGGTTTCAGGGGTTTCGCGGGTTTCGCGGATTTCAGGGATTTCGGGGGTTTCTGCGAGCACCAGGGTGGCGGCCAGGGCCAGGCGCTCGCGGATGCGGCGGCGCAGTTCCTGGGTGGCGGCCTCGGTGAAGGTGACGGCCAGGATCTGGCCGGTGCGCAGGCCGCGCTCGACCACCAGCCGGGTGAACAGCGTGGCCAGGGTGAAGGTCTTGCCGGTGCCGGCGCTGGCCTCGATCAGGCGCACGCCGTGCAGCGGCAGGCTCAGGTACGGGTCGCGGGTGGGCGCCGGCATGGATGCATCCGATGCGGTCATCGCGCACGCTCCAGCAGGCGATGCGAAGGGTCCCGATCCGGCGTAAAGCCCGCCGCGCCGGCAGCGGCGATGGCCAGACGTGTTGCGATCGTCATTCCGCGTCCTCCTGCGCGCCGTGCCAGTGGCGCCAGCTCTCGACCAGCCGCGCCGGGTCGGGCGAGTCGCCGGGCTCGCCGCGTTCGAGCAGCGAATACAACCGTTGGCTGGTGGCGGCGAAGGCGGCGAAGCGCTGCGCATCGGCGAACGGGTCGGCGCCGCGGTGGACCAGGTGCAGCTCCGGTGCCGCCGATTCGCTCCAGCCGAAGCCGGCCTGCCATTGCGCGGCGGCCTCCTTGACCGCCTTGTCGAGGTCGTCGGCGAGCGCGGCCTGGTGGTACTTCCAGCTGCTGTAGGGGGCGAACGCCAGCGGCGCCTGCAGGCCGTGGTGGTACAGCCGCAGCAGCTCGGCCAGCGCCGCCTGTGCCTGGCCCTGCGATAGCGGCTCGGGATCCATCGGATGCGGGCCGATGCCGTCCTCATGCTCGAAGAAGCGCACGTACGGCGCGCGCTCGCCGGCGGCGCGCAGCAGCAGCCATTCCAGGCCGTGGCGGATCGCCGCGCGCCCGCCCAGGGCGCCGACCTGCACCCGGCCCAGCCCGGGCGTGTACCAGCCGGGCAACCGGCCGTGCAGGTCGATGCCGTCGATCCGCACCTGCAGCCGCTGCGACCGCGCCGGCGCCTCGCCGCGCCACTGCGCGAAGGCCGCGGCGTAGGGCGCGATCCGGTGCAGGCGCTCGTCGAGCTGGCGCCGCCCCAGCGGCCCGGACGGCAGCAGCGCGCGCGCGCGCAGGCGCTCGTACAGGCCGTCGGCCTGGCCGGCCAGCGCGGCCTCGAACACCTGCTGCTGCAGCTCGTAGCCTTCCAGCCCGCGGCCCGGTGCCAGCAGTGGCTCCAGGTCGCTGTCCTCGCCGGCCGGGGCCGGCAGGCGCATGCCCAGGCGGTGGCGCAGGAACTCCCCGGCCGGGTCGGCGAACAGCCGGCGCAGCTCGTCGATCGACACGCTCGCCGGCGGCGCCGCCGCGTCCGCGGGCAGCTCGCCGGCCACCCACGGCGCCAGCGGCTGGCGCTGCCCGGTGAGACTGTCCACCGCCGGCCGCCACTGCCGGCGGTAGCTGAAGCGGCGCGGGTCGGGCCCGCCCTCGCCGCTGCCTTCGCCGCTACCCTCGCCCGCCCCGCCGAACGCGGCGGCGGCGAACGGCTGCAGCGGATGGCGCACCACGAACTTGTCCGCCGCCTCGGGATCGGCGTGGTACCGCGCGGCGCTGGCCAGCAGCTCGCTGACCAGCAGCGACGGCTCGCGCACGCTGCCGTCGCGGGCGTCGGCGCCGAGGTAGCTGAGGTAGAACACCTCCTGCGCCGAGGCGAACAGCTGCAGGAACAGGAAGCGGTCGTCGTCGCGGGTGGAGCGGTCGCCATGGCGGCGGCGTTCGCTGCCGAGTTCGGCGGTGAGGCGGTTGAGCCCGGCGGCCGGGTCGCGGCGCGGGAAGTCGCCGTCGTTCATGCCGAGCAGGCAGATCGCGCGGAACGGCAGCAGCCGCATCGGCACCATGCGGCCGAAGCTGATGCCGCCGGTGAGCAGCGGCGCGCGGGTGTCGGCCTCGCCCAGCACCGCGGCGAAGTGCGCGCGCACCACCTCGGCCGGCACCGCGCCGGCGAACCCGGCACGCTCGGCGTCGCGGGCGTACTGGTCGATCAGGCTGCGCAGGCGCTCCAGCGCGCGCTGCGCGCGCGGCGCCGACGGCGTGGCCGGGACCAGCGCGTCGAGCAGGCCGAGCAGGCGCTCGCGCCAGGTCGCCGGCGGTGCCGCCTCGGCCAGCAGCTGCTGCTGCCGCTCGAGCGCGCGCAGCAGCCGGACCAGGGTGTCCAGCGCCGCCAGTGCGCTGCCTTCCAGCAGCGGCCACGGTGCGACGCCGGCGATGTCGTCCTCGGCGCCGCTGGCGTGGCCGAGCAGCAGCCGGTCCAGCGCGAAGCGCCAGGTGTAGGCGTCGTCGGCCGGCGCCTGGTGGCGTTGCCGGTGCGCCGCGTCCAGGCCCCAGCGCGCGCCGGCGGCGTGCAGCCAGCCGCGCAGGCGCTCCAGCCCGTCCTCGTCCAGGCCGGCGGCCTCGGCGACCGGGGCGCTGGCCAGCAGGTCGAGGATCTCGTGCAGGCCGAAGCGCGAGACCGGCAGCCCGAGCAGGGTCAGGAACACCTCGGCCAGCGGCTCGCTGGCCAGCGGGCTGGCGTCGGCCAGCGCGTAGGGCAGGCGATCGTCGTCGCCGTGGCCGCCGAACACCGCGTCCAGGTACGGCACGTAGGGGTCGATGTCCGGCGCCAGCACGGCGATCTCGCGCGGCTGCAGCGGCGGGTCGAAGCGCTCGTCCTCCAGCAGCGCGCGCAGCTGGTCGTGCAGCACCTGCAGCTCGCGCAGGCGGGTGTGGCAGGCGTGCACCTGCAGGCTGGGATCGTGCAGCCGCAGCGCCGGCAGGCGCTGGCGCGGATCGGCGGCGGTCGGTGCGGGCGGCGGCGCGTCGCGGCGATGCAGCAGGTCGGACTGCATGCGCCGCAGCAGGCTGTCGCCCAGGCCGCCGTCGGCCAGCGCGCGGCGGCCGGACTGCAGCGGGTCGGCGTAGGCCTCGATCTCGGCGCGCGGCGGCGCCACCTCCTCGCTGCCGAGCAGGGCCATGAAGTCGCGCCCGGCCGCACCCCAGGCCTGCAGCAGCGGGTTCTCCTGCACGCTGTCGGCGAACAGCTCGGTGCCGGCGCCCTCGCGGCGACGCTGCCACAGGCTCTGCAGGTCGCCCCAGTAGCCCTGGGTCGGCGTGGGCAGGTAGAAGTGCAGCGTGCCCACCCGCGCCTGGGTGGCCAGCACGCGCAGCACGTCGGGGGAGATGTTGAGCGTGGCGAAGGCGAACAGCCGCGTCGGCAGCCCCTGCGGCAGCGCCGCGTCGGCGCGGCCGAAGCGGCCCAGGTATTCGTCGATGCGGCGCGCGCGGTAGCGGCGGCCGGCGGCGATCGCGCGCCACAGCTGCGCCTGCGGGTCGGCCGGGTCGGCGCCGGCCTCCCAGCGCAGCAGCCAGTCGCGGCGCCAGGCCTGGTACTTCTCGAACACGGCGGACAGCTCGCCGGCCAGCGCCCACGGCTTGAGCGCGTCGCCGTCGCCCAGGTAGGCGTCGATCGCCGCCAGCGCCGGCGCGGCGCGCACGCCCGGGTCGGCCAGCGCGGCGTACAGGCGCCACTGCATCGCCGCCATGTCCAGGTCGTCCGCTGCCGGGCCGAGATTGGCCTCCAGCGCGCGCGCGACGAATTCGCCGGGGGTGAGGAACTCCAGGTTGGCGGCGACGCCGTACTCGGCCGCCAGCGTGGCCTGCAGCCAGCGCCGCATCGCCACCTGCGGGATCAGCACCACGTCCGGCGCCAGCAGCGGCTGGCCCGGCGCCGGCCGCCGCAGTTCCTCCGCCAGCAGCGCGGCCAGCATGTCCAGGGCGTTGGAGGGGTAGAGGCGGAAATCGCAGGCGGCGGCAGGCATCCTGCCATCTTGCCGCAGTGCGGTCGCAGGTGCAGAGACCTGGGATGTGGAGGGCAGCCTGGGGATGCTGGCCTGCGCGACTGGGCGCGGGCCCTGGGTACAAGTGCAAGCGAAGTGCGACGGAGCCGATGCCCCCTCCCTTGCGCGCAGCGCAGGGGAGGGTTGGGGAGGGGTGCTGTGGCTGTGGCTTCTTGGCTCCGCTACTGATTGGCGGCGTGTCGTCGATCAGGTAGATCCGATCAAAAGCCCAAGCAACGGCACCCCTTCCCCAACCCTCCCCTGCGCTGCGCGCAAGGGAGGGGGCAACGGCGGGGCGCCTTCGTTGCCATCCCTGCCCCTGCCAAAACACCGTGTTGCAGCGGCAATGACCTCCGGCACGGACCGGTGCCGGCGGAAGATGCCAAAATACTGCACGGGCCAGTTCGGTTATGTTCAGCCGCCTGCCACGATCCTTCTCCGTTGCTTTTCCGTTAATGGTTGCGATGACGGCTTCAGAAGCTCCCCCCGTGCAGTTGTCCGGCGTCCGCATCGACCGTGGTGGACGCACGATCCTGCGCGACCTTTCGCTGCAGGTGCCGCGCGGCAGCATCACCGCGGTGCTGGGCCCGTCCGGCAGCGGCAAGTCGACGCTGCTGGCGGGGCTGACCGGCGAGCTGGTACCGGTGGCCGGCAGCGTGAAGCTGTTCGGCCGCGACATCCCGCGCGGGGCGCGCGAGCTGCTGGAGATGCGCAAGGGCGTGGGCGTGCTGCTGCAGGGCAACGGCCTGCTGACCGACCTGAGCGCGGCCGAGAACGTGGCGCTGCCGCTGCGCGCGCATACCCGCCTGCCCGAGCCGGTGCTGCAGCGGCTGGTGCAGATGAAGCTGCACGCGGTGGGCCTGCTGGCCGCGGCGCAGGCCTGGCCGCGCGAGCTGTCCGGCGGCATGGCGCGGCGCGTCGCCCTTGCACGGGCGCTCGCGCTGGACCCGCCGCTGATGCTCTACGACGAGCCGCTGACCGGCCTGGACCCGATCGCCAGCGGCGTGATCACCAGCCTGATCCAGCGCCTGAACCAGACCCTGGGGCTGACCAGCATCATCGTCACCCACCACGTGCACGAGACCCTGCCGATCTGCGACCAGGCGCTGGTGATCGCCAACGGCGGCATCGTCTTCGCCGGCACCCCGGCACAGCTGCAGCAGAGCACCGATCCGCTGGTGCAGCAGTTCCTGCTCGGCCGCCCGGACGGCCCGATCCCGTTCGACGCGGCGCCGCGCGCCTACGGCCAGGAGGCGGCGTGATGGCGTTCGTCGAATCCGTCCGCTCGCTGGGCCGCGCCGGGTTGTTCGCGATCACCGTGCTGCGCGGCTCGCTGCCCACGCGCGACCTGCTGGCCGAGCTGACCCGCGAGATCTACAAGGTCGGCGCCCGCTCGCTGCCGATCATCGCCGTCGGCGGCGCCTTCGTCGGCCTGGTGCTGACGCTGCAGGGCTACCGCACGCTGACCACCTACGGCGCGTCCGATGCGCTGTCCACGCTGCTGGGGCTGTCGCTGTACCGCGAGCTGGCGCCGGTGCTGACCGCGCTGCTGTTCATCGGCCGCGCCGGCAGCTCGATCGCCGCCGAGCTGGGGCTGATGCGCGCCACCGACCAGATCAAGGCGCTGGAGCTGATGGCCATCGACCCGATCGCCAAGACCGTGGCGCCGCGCTTCTGGGCGGCGGTGCTGACGGTGCCGCTGCTGACCGGGGTGTTCTGCTCGCTGGCCATCTGCGGCGGCTATTTCGAGGCGGTACATGTGCTGGGCATCGACAATGGCGTGTTCTGGTCGGGATTGACCGGCAGCGTCGATTTCTGGGACGACTTCGGCGTGGCGATGCTCAAGTCGGCGATCTTCGGCGGCACCGCGGCGCTGGTGGCGGCCTACGTCGGCTTCAATGCCGAGCCGACCATCGAGGGCACGTCGGTGGCGACCACGCGCGCGGTGGTCAACGCCTCGCTGCTGGTGCTGATGTTCAACTTCGTGCTGTCGGCGCTGCTGTTCCAATGACGCGAGTCCCTCGCAAGAGCCCGCGCATCCATGTGCGGGGTCCCATCGAAAAGCCCGCTCCGATCGGCTTCGGGGCAACCGCTACATCAGGAGTGAGATAGACCCATGGCAATCCGTGGACCAAGACTGGAATTCTCGGTGGGCGCGTTCCTGCTGCTGACGCTGGCCTCGCTGCTGGTGCTGGCGGTGGCCTCCACCAACAAGCGCTGGGGCCTGGGCGGCGGCCACTACGAGCTGACCGCGCGCTTCAGCCAGATCGGCCAGCTCAAGCCGCAGGCGCCGGTGCGCATCGGCGGGGTGACGGTGGGCCAGGTCACCGGCATCACCTTGGATCCGGTGCGGTTCGACTCCATCGTGACCCTGTCGCTGGACGACAAGTACAAGGAGCTGCCCAACGACACCTCGGCCGGCATCTTCACCAGCGGCCTGCTGGGCGACAGCTACGTCGGCCTGCAGCCGGGCGGCTCGCCCGACAACTTCAAGCCGGGCGACGAGATCAGCTTCACCCAGCCGGCGGTGGACCTGATCCAGCTGGTCGGCAAGTACATGTTCAGCGGCGGCGGGGATAGCTCCTCCCCGTCCAACGACACCCCGGGCGCAAGCGCGCCGAACACGGAAATCCAACAATGAAGACGACCAAGCTCCTTCCCGCCCTGCTCGCCGCCGCACTGGCGGCGGCGACGCCCGCCATGGCCGCCGCGCCGCAGCCTGCGGCGGCCGCCACCGCCGCCTCCAGCCCGGCCGCGCAGCTGGTGATGACCAACAGCAGCCGCGTGCTGGCCACGCTGGAACAGCGCCGCGCCGAGTTCAAGGCCAACCCGCAGGCGCTGCACCAGTACGTCAACGCGCAGCTGAGCCAGTTCTTCGACCGCGACTACGCCGCGCGCCTGGTGCTGGGCATCCATGCCCGCGGCGCCTCCGATGCGGACATCAAGGGCTTCGCCGATGCGCTGGTGGCCAACCTGACCCAGCGCTACGGCTCGGCCATGCTGAGCTTCGAGGGCCATCCGAGCTTCCGCTTCAAGTCGCAGACCCCGCTGCCGAACAACATCGGCGTGCGCGTGTCCACCGACCTGATGCGGCCGGGCAACGATCCCACGCCGGTGGACTACCTGGTGCGCAACGTCGGCGGCCAGTGGAAGGTGTTCGACGTGATGATCGAGGGCGTGTCGTACGTGCAGACGTTCCGCAACCAGTTCGACGCGCCGCTGCGGCAGAAGTCCATCGCCCAGGTCACCGCCGACCTGCGCGCCGGCAACCTCAACGTGGCCGATCCGGCCGCCAACGGCAAGGCCGGCAATGGCCGCTGAGCAGGCCGCCACGCTGCAGCGCCAGGGCGACGCCCTGGTGTTCGCCGGCGCGCTCGACCGCGGCGCCGCCACCGCACTGTGGCAGCAGGCGCTGTCGCAGCTGCAGGGCGTGAGCCGCATCGACCTGGCCGCGGTGCCGCGCGTGGACAGCTCGGGCCTGGCCCTGCTGGCCGAACTGTGCGCCCGCGGCAACGGCATCGCGCTGGCGCAGGCGCCGGCCGAACTGGCCGAACTGTGCGCCGCCTATCGCCTCGATCCCCACCTGGAGTTCCAGGCCTCCTCCGTCCAGGATCCGGTATGAATCTTGTCCGCATGCTTTCCGTCCGCACGTTCTGCGGGCTCGCGCTGGGGGCCGTGCTGACGGCCTGCGCCAGCCAGCCGCAGCGCCAGCCCGCACCATCGCCTTCCTCCGCCCCGGCGGCGGCGAGCGCCACGACCGACACCGCCGCGCCGGCGCAGCAAGCGGCCGCTGGCGAGGCCGGGACGCCGACCCAGGCGGACGACGATTTCGCGGCCCTGTACGGCGGGGAGTCGGCCGGCGGCGGCGTGGCCTACGACCCGTGGGAGAACTACAACCGCCGCATCCACCGCTTCAACGTCGGCGTCGACCGCTACGTCGCCCGTCCCGTGGCGACGGCCTACACCAAGGTCGTGCCGGGCCCGGCGCGGCGGCGCGTGACCGACTTCTTCCGCAACCTGACCTCGCCGGCGACCATGGTCAACCAGGTGCTGCAGGGCCGCCCGGGCGATGCCTGGGTCACCTTCGGCCGGTTCCTGATCAACACCACGGTCGGCATCGGCGGCCTGTTCGATCCGGCCACCCGCGACGACGTGCCGCGCACCAGCGAGGATTTCGGCCAGACCCTGGCGGTCTGGGGCTGGCGCAACTCGCGCTACTTCGAGCTGCCGTTCCTGGGGCCGCGCACCGTGCGCGACACCTTCGGCATCGCCGGCGACACGCCGCTGTCGCCGATCCGCTACGTCGAACGCGACCGCATCCGCTTCGCCCTGCAGGGCCTGCAGCTGGTCGACACCCGGGTCAAGCTGATGCCGCTGGACGACCTGCGCGCCAACGCGCCGGACGAGTACGCGCTGATCCGCGACGGCTGGATGCAGCGGCGCAACTACATGATCCAGAGCGATCGCGAAGGCCGCGGCGGCAACGACGAACTGAACGAGGACAGCCTGATCCCCAGCAGCTCGGTGCCGATCCCCTGATCCGGCGTGGTGGTCCTGCGACGGCAGGCCATGAACGAAGAAGGCCCGGGAGCGATCCCGGGCCTTTGTGCTTGCGCTGGTGTCGGGCGGCGCTGGCGGCAGCGGGCCGGTACGTGGCCCGGGCCGGCACCGCCGGGGAAGCAACGACCCGTAGGAGCGATGTAGGAACGACTTCAGTCGCGATGGGCTTTACCGGGAAGGCCCCATCGCGACTGAAGTCGCTCCTACGAAGGCGGATGCCGGCCGCGCGGCTTACTGCGCCAGCGCGGCGTCGATGGCGGCCAGCAGGCGCGGGTCGGCGGCGGTGACGTCGGGGGCGAAACGGCCAGCCACCTTGCCGTCGCGGCCGATCAGGAACTTCTCGAAGTTCCACAGCACGCCCGGCGCCGGATTGGGCTCGATGCCGAAGCCGGCCAGCTTCTCGCGCATCGGGCCGTCGCCGGTGGCCTGCGGCTGCGCGGCGACCAGCTGCGCGTACAGCGGGTGGATGCCTTCGCCGGTGACGGCGATCTTGGAGAACATCGGGAAGGTCACGTCGTAGGTGAGCTGGCAGAACTGCTGGATCTCGGCCTCGCTGCCCGGCTCCTGGCCCTTGAAGTCGTTGGCCGGGAAGCCCAGCACTTCCAGCCCGGCATCCTTCTTGTCGCGGTAGAGCTGCTCCAGGCCTTCGTACTGCGGGGTCAGCCCGCACTTGGAGGCCACGTTGACCACCAGCAGCACCTTGCCGGCGTAGTCGCCCAGGGTGGCCGGCTGGCCGTCGATGGTGGTGAGCGCGATGGTCTGGATCGATTCGGTCATGGCCATGGTCTTCGGGGAAAGGGGCGACAGGTTAGCGCGTGTGTCGACCGCGTGGTCGGGAGCGGGGGATCCCGGGCCTCCCGTGGCAAGCCGTGTGTGTAGGCGCTACGGGGCGATGCGGCGGCGGCCTGCGGGCTCATTGCTCCGGCGGCGGCACGTCGGCGCCGAGCAGGCCGGCGCTCTCCTCGCTCGGCAGCGATTCCACCTCGCGCAGCTTGCGCTCGATGGCGCGGGTGCGCACGCCGGTGTTGTCGATCTGCTTGCTGGCCTGCTCGAGCTTGTTCTTGACCGAGTCGAGCACCTCGCCGAACTTGCCGAACTCGGTCTTGGCCGCGCCGAGGATGCGCCATACCTCGGCCGAGCGCTTCTCGATCGCCACGGTGCGGAAGCCCACCTGCAGGCTGGTCAGCAGCGCCAGCAGCGTGGTCGGCCCGGCCAGGGTGATGCGGTGCTGGCGCTGCATCGCCTCGAACAGGCCCGGGCGGCGCAGCACCTCGGCGTACAGGCCCTCGGTCGGCAGGAACATCACCGCGAACTCGGTGGTGTGCGGCACCGCCACGTACTTGCGGATCTCCAGCGCCTGCTTGCGCACCGCGCGCTCGAGCGCGTCGCCGGCAGCGCGCACGGCGTCGGCGTCGGCCTTCTCCTGCGCGTCGAGCAGGCGCTCGTAGTCCTCGCGCGGAAACTTGGCGTCGATCGGCAGCCACACCGCGGCCTCGGCCGAGGAGCCGGGGAACTTCACCGCGAACTCCACCCGCTCGCTGCTGCCGGGCACGGTGGCGACGTTGGCCGCGTACTGGTCGGGCGCGAACACCTGCTCCAGCAGCCCGGCCAGCTGCACCTCGCCGAACACGCCGCGCGACTTGACGTTGGTCAGCACGCGCTGCAGGCCGCCGACGTCGGCGGCCAGCTTGGTCATGTCGCCCAGGCCCTGGTGCACCTGCGCCAGCATCGTGGTGACGTTGCCGAAGCTCTCGGTCAGGCGCGTCTCCAGGGTGGCGTGCAGCTTCTCGTCCACGGTCTGGCGCATCTGCTCCAGGCGCGCGGCGTTGTCGGCCTGCAGGTCCTTGAGCCGCGCCTCCAGGGTGGCGCGCATCTCGCCCAGGCTCTGCTGGTTGCGCTGGCCCAACTCGACCAGGCGCTGGCCCAGGCCCTCGGCGAAGCGCTGCTGCGATTGCCCGGCCTCCAGCCGGCCCTTGCGCGCGTCCTCGGTCAACGCCTCGCGCAGCAGGTCCAGGCGCTGGTCGGTGCGGGTGGACAGGTCGGCCAGGCTGCGGGCGAAGCCGTCGATGCGCGACTCCTGCTGGCGCGAGAACGACTCCAGCTGCTCGCGCAGCTCGCCGCGGCCGGTGCGCGACTCCTCGCGCAGGGCCTGTTCCAGCGCCGAGGAATCGGGGCGGCGCAGCAGCAGCACCAGTTGCAGGACGATGACGGCGCAGAGCAGGGCGCCGAGGATGAGGAATTCGGATTGCATGGCGCCAGTGTAGCGGGCGCCGTCTCATCCGCTGCGCCGGCTGCTACGCTGCCGGTTCCCGGCCCCCTCCCCATACCCGCGATGCTGCAGCTCTACGGCAAGTCCTCCTCGATCAACGTGCGCAAGGTGCTGTGGCTGTGCGACGAACTCCCGCTTGCATACGAGCAGCACGCCTACGGCAGCGGCTTCGCGCCGGTCGATACCGAACCGTTCCGCCGCCTCAATCCGAACGCGCAGGTGCCGGTGATCCGCGACGGCGACTTCGTGCTGTGGGAATCGAACACGATCTGCCGCTACCTGGCCGCGCGCGAGCGGCGCGCGGACCTGCTGCCGGACGACCCGCGCGAGCGGGCGCAGGTCGAGCAGTGGATGGACTGGCAGGCGACAGACCTGAACACGGCATGGCGCTACGTGTTCATGGCGCGCGTGCGGCGCAGCCCGGCCTATCCCGACGCGGTGGCGGCCGAGGCCAGCCTGGCGCAGTGGAACGGCTTGATGGCGATCCTGGACGCGCAGCTGGCCCGCACCGGCGCGTACGTGGCCGGCCCGGCATTCGGCCTGGCCGACATCGTGCTGGGCCTGTCGACCCAGCGCTGGCGGATGACCCCGGGCGACAAGCCGGCGCTGGCGGCGGTCGAGGCCTGGTTCGCGCGGCTGTGCGAGCGCCCCGGCTTTCGCCGCCACGGCTGCAACGGCGAGCCCTGAGCCCGATTCGAGGCCGGGCAATCCCTGCCCCGGCAGCGGCGACCCGGACGCGGCGACGGTCCGAAGCCCTGCAAGGGCGATCCTGCGGGAACTCCACCGCAACCGCCGTCCCCAGGCGCGGCCTCCGGGCCTCTGCCGGCTACGCGCCGCCGCCGCGTCTGCGATCATGTACGCCCCCACGCGCCGTGTTCCGCCGATGAAGTCGCTGCCTTTGCTGATGCTGGGCCTGGCCTGCCTGCTGCCGTTGCCGGCCACCGCCGGCAATTCGCAGACCCTCGTCTCGCCCGCCGCCCTGCCGGCGGCCGACACCCGGCCCAAGGTGTTCCTGGCCGGCAGCATCGAGATGGGCAAGGCCGGCGACTGGCAGCGGCAGGTGCAGCAGGCGCTGGCCGACGAGGGTGTGCTGATGCTCAACCCGCGCCGTGCCGACTGGAACCCGGCCTGGCGCGCCGAGGCCGACGAGCCGGAGTTCCGCCGCCAGGTGGAATGGGAACTGGCCGCGCTGGAACAGGCCGACATCGTGCTGATGTACTTCGCGCCCGGCACGCAGAGCCCGATCACCCTGCTCGAATTCGGCCTGTACGCGCGCTCGGGCAAGCTGCTGGTGGCCGCGCCGGCCGGTTTCTGGCGCAAGGGCAACCTGGACATCACCGGCGACCGCTATGGCGTGCCGCGCTACGACGACCTGCCGGCGCTGATCGCCGCGGTGAAGCAGCGCCTGGCCGCGCAACGCGCGCGCTGATCCCGGCGCGACGACCGCCATGCCGTGGATGGGCATCAACGATACCGGCACCTTCGTGATGGCCGTGGTGCTGTTCCTGATGCTGCCCGGCCCGGGCACCTTCACCCTGCTGGCCGCCACCGGCCGCGGCGGCGTGCGCGCTGGCTACGCCACCCTGGCCGGGCTGATGCTGGGCGACCAGTTGCTGATCGCCGCCGCCGCGACCGGGGTGGCGGCGCTGTTGCAGGCGCATCCGGCGCTGTTCGCGGCACTGCGCTACGTGGGCGCCGGCTACCTGGCCTGGGTGGGCGTGCAGCTGCTGCGCGAACCCGCGGCGGCTGGCCCTGTCGCGCCGCCGCCGCGGCAGGGGCGGCGCTGGTTCCGGCAGGCGCTGCTGGTGGGCGTGCTCAACCCCAAGGCGATCCTGTTCTACATGGCCTTCTTCCCGCTGTTCATCGACCCGGCCACGCAGCGCGGCGTGGCGACGCTGGCCACCATGGCGGCGCTGATCGCGCTGTTGAGCATCGCCTGGTGTTCGCTGCTGATCTTCGGCGGGCGCTTGATCGCCCGGCTCCTGGCCGGCCATCCGCGGCTCGGCGCATGGCTGCGGCGCGGGGTCGGCGTATGCTTGATCGGGTTCGGATTGCGACTGGGACTGGAGGCCTGATGCGCCTTCCGGCCCGGTCCGGAGCTCGGGATGGCGATCCACTGCAAGCGCGCCTATGAGCCGGCCGTCGACGGCGACGGCCGGCGCTTCCTGGTGGACCGGCTGTGGCCGCGCGGGGTCGGACGCGCCGCCTTGGACGCCGAATGGCTCAGGGGCGTGGCGCCCAGCGACGAGCTGCGGCGATGGTTCGACCACCGGCCCGAGCGCTGGGACGCGTTCCGCCGGCGCCACTGGCTGGAACTGGCCGCGCATCCACGACGCCTGGCGCCGCTGCGCGACGCCATCGCCGCCGGCCCGGTGGCGCTGCTCCACGGCGCCCGCGACACCGCGCGCAACCAGGCCGTCGCGCTGCGCCAATACCTGCTGGCCCACCGCCGGCGCGGCCGAGCCGGCCGCGCTCTGGCAATGCTGCGCCGCATTCGGCGAAACTCGACGGCTTGTCTTCTCCCGCTCGCCCCACGAGGCCCGCATGCAGTCCTGGCTCCGGCGCAAGTCCATCGACACGATCACCGTCCACGAACCCGGCCGGCGCCTGGTGCCCACGCTGGGCTGGCCGCACCTGGTGGCGCTGGGCATCGGCGCGATCGTCGGCACCGGCATCTACACGCTGATCGGGGTGGGCGCCGACAAGGCCGGCCCGGCGGTGCTGCTCTCGTTCGTGGTGGCCGGCCTGGTGTGCGCCTGCGCGGCGCTGGCCTACGCCGAGATGGCCACGATGATGCCGGCCGCCGGCAGCGCCTACACCTACAGCTACGCCGCGCTGGGCGAGGCAATCGCCTGGGTGGTGGGCTGGAGCCTGGTGCTGGAGTACTCGCTGGTGGTGAGCACGGTGGCGGTGGGCTGGTCGGGCTACTTCGTCGGCTTCCTGGAATGGATCACGCTCAACAGCGGCTGGGACGTGACCCTGCCGGCGGCGCTGGCGGCCGGGCCGCACGCCGGCGGCGTGGTCAACCTGCCGGCGATCGTCATCACCTTCCTGGTCGCCGGGCTGCTGATCGTCGGCACGCGCGAGAGCGCCACGCTCAACGCGGTGCTGGTGGTGTTCAAGCTGATCGCGCTGGCGGTGTTCGTGGCGGTGGCGCTGCCGGCGTTCGACATGGCCAACCTGCAGCCGTTCATGCCGTACGGCTTCCCCAAGTCGATCGGTGCCGACGGCGTCGAGCGCGGGGTGATGGCGGCGGCGGCGATCATCTTCTTCGCCTTCTACGGCTTCGACGCGATCTCCACCGCCGCCGAGGAGACCCGCAACCCGGGACGCGACCTGTCCATCGGCATCGTCGGCTCGATGATCGGCTGCACGCTGATCTACGTGCTGGTGGCGCTGGCCGCGGTGGGCGCGCTGAGCTTCACCGTGTTCGGCAAGAGCGCCGAGCCGCTGGCGCTGATCATGCGCGAGCTCGGCCACGGCACCGCGGCGCTGGTGATCGGCGTGGTCGCCATCGCCGCGCTGCCGACCGTGCTGCTGGCGTTCTTCTACGGCCAGAGCCGGATCTTCTTCGTGATGTCGCGCGACGGCCTGTTGCCGCGCGGCCTGTCCAAGGTCAACCCGCGCACCGGCACGCCGGTGACGATCACCGTGTTCACCGCGGTGCTGGTGGCGGCGATGGCCGGCGTGGCGCGGCTGGACGAGATCGCCGCGCTGGCCAATGCCGGCACACTGGCCGCGTTCACCGCGGTGGCCGCCTGCCTGCTGGTACTGCGCGTGCGCGAGCCGGGGCGCGAGCGCAAGTTCCGCACCCCGCTGGCGTGGATCGTCGGGCCGCTGGCGATCGGCGGCTGCCTGTACCTGTTCTGGAGCCTGCCGCACCGCACCCAGCTGTGGTTCGCGTGCTGGAACGTGCTCGGCGTGATCGCCTACCTGCTGTACGGGCGGCGCCACAGCCTGCTGGCGCGCGGATGATCCAGCCCCGGCTGCGCGAGGCCGCGGTCTGGACCGTCCGCTACGGCCTGACCAGCCTGTTCGGCTTCCTCTCCGGGCTGGCCATGGGCCGCTGGCTGGATACGCCGTCGGCCGACATCGGCGCGCTGTGGTGCGCGATCGCCGGCATGACCACGCTGCAGACCACCGTCAGCGAGACCTGGACGGCGATGCGCGCGCAGCTGCTGGGCACCTTCACCGGCGCGGTGATCGCGGCGGTGTACCTGGCGCTGCTGCCGTTCAGCGCAATCGGGATGGCGCTGTGCATCGCCGCCACGGTGCTGGCGTGCCGGCTGTCGCGCTACGCCGACAACGGCCGCCAGGCGGCGGTGAACGTGGCGGTGATCATGGTGATCTCCAGCCTGCATCCGGACCTGAACCCGTTCGCCAACTCGGCGCTACGCTTCGCCGAGGCCTGCGTGGGCACCGCCATCGCGCTGCTGCTGATGCACCTGTGGAACAGCCGCGAGTACCTGCGCCGGTGGAGCACGGCGCGGCGCGGCCGCCACGACTGAACCGCGCATTGCGGCCATGGCA
Organism: Stenotrophomonas sp. MMGLT7; assembly: GCF_021168555.1. GTDB lineage: Bacteria > Pseudomonadota > Gammaproteobacteria > Xanthomonadales > Xanthomonadaceae > MMGLT7. Next base: position 65,330 of record NZ_JAJOZS010000005.1, read on the forward strand.
AACATGCCCGCGCGCTCGCGGACTATCCTTTGCATCCTCCCGGCACACGAGACGCGGCGATGACGAGAACGACCCTGCTGGCCTCGGGACTGGTGCTGGCGCTGGCCGCGCTGGGCGTGGGCCTGGCCGTCGGCACCGCCTCCTCCGGCACCACCACGCACGCGCAGGCCCGCACCGAGGCGGTCGCGGCCGCGGCCGACGCCTTCCTGGCCACGCTCGATGCCGGCCAGCGCGGCAGGGTGCAGTTCGACTTCGATCCGAAGCAGGCGCCGGCCATGGCCAACTTCCCGCGCGGCACGCCGCCGGCACGGGACGCGGCGCCCGGCCAGGGCCGCGATGCCGAGGCGGCAGCGGACAGCGGGCGCAACAAGGGCGAGCCGGCGCCCGGCGGTCGCGGTGGACCTGGCGGGCCTGGCGGGCCTGGCGGCCCCGGCATGGGGCCGGCCGGCGGCTTCGTCGGCGAGCGCTACGGGCAGGCGGTGTGGTCCAACTACCCGGTCAGCGACGTGCCGCGCCCGGGCCTGGCGCTGGGCAGCCTGGACGCGGCCCAGCGCGCGGCCGCCATGCACCTGCTGCAGACGCTGCTGAGCCCGCAGGGCTACCGCAAGGTGCTCGACATCATGGGCTCGGACCAGGCGCTGTCGGAGACCGGCACCAACTACGCCTCCGGCACCGACCACTACACGCTGGGCATCTTCGGCCAGCCCGGCAGCGGCGCGCCGTGGATGGTGCAGTTCGGCGGCCACCACCTCGGCCTGAACGTGGTGATCGCCGGCGAGCACGGCGTGCTCACCCCGACCCTGACCGGCGCCCAGCCCTCGCTCTACAGCGTCGACGGCCGCACGGTCCGCGTGCTCGCCGGCGAGAACGACAAGGCCTTCGCGCTGCTCGATGCGCTGGACGACGGCCAGCGCAAGCAGGCGATCCTGGACTACCGGGTGAACGACCTGGTGCTCGGCCCCGGCCATTCCGGCGAGACCATCGTGCCCGAGGGGCTGCAGGCCTCGCGCATGGATGCGCGCCAGCGCAAGCTGCTGCTGGCGGTGATCGCCGAGTGGGCCGGGATCGTGGACGAGGCCTACGCGCAGCCGCGGATGGCGCAGATCGAGGCGGGGCTGGACCAGACCTGGTTCGCCTGGAGCGGGCCGACCACCCACGAACCGGATCGCAACGGCAGCGCGTACTACCGCATCCAGGGCCCGCGGCTGCTGATCGAGTTCTCGCCGCAGGGCGTGGGCGGCGACCCGACCATGCACGTGCACACCGTGTACCGCGACCCCGGCAACGACTACGGGCGCGCGTTCACTGCGCAATGAGGCCGCCGCGCGCCTGCACGCTGCTCGCCGCGCTGCTGCTGTTCGGCCTGGCCGCGGCGGGACCGGCGCCGGCGCACCGGCTGGACGAGTACCTGCAGGCGGCGACGCTGGACCTCGGCAGCCGCCGCGTCGAGCTGCAGCTGCACCTGGTACCGGGCGTGGACGTGGCCGCGCAGGTACTGGCCACGCTCGACGCGGATGGCGACGGCCGGCTCTCCGACGCGGAGCGGCGCGCCTGCGTGGAGCGGGTGCGGCGCGACCTGGTGCTGGCGGTGGACGGCACGCCGCTGCCGCTGCGGCCCGTCGCCGCCGCCTTCCCGGAGCCGGCGGCGATCGCCCGCGGCAGCGGCGAGATCGTGCTCGGCTTCGAGGCCGAGCTGCCGCCGGGTCCGGGCGAGCGCGTGCTGACCCTCACGCACGCGCATCCCGATCCTGCCGCGGTCTACCTGGTCAACACCCTGGTTCCGCGCGAGCCGGGCATCGCGGTGCTGGCGCAGCGGCGCAGCGCCGACCAGTCGTCGTACCGGCTGGCGTTTCGCACCGACGCACCGCGCACGCCGGCGGCGGCCCGCGCGCCGGTGGACAGCGGTCCGCCGGTGCTGCTCACCTACTTCGTGCAGGGCGTGCGCCACATCCTCGGCGGCTACGACCACCTGCTGTTCGCCTGCGCGCTGGTGCTCGGCGCGGCCACGCTGCGCGAACTGCTGAAGGTGGTCACCGCGTTCGTGCTGGCGCATTCGCTGACGCTGGTGCTGGCGGCGCTGGACCTGGTGCACCTGTCCGCGCGCGTGGTCGAGCCGCTGATCGCCGCCAGCATCGTGTTCGTGGCGCTGCAGAACCTGCTGTGGCCGCGGACCGCGCACGGCCGTGGCCGGCTGGCGGTGGCGTTCGGCTTCGGCCTGTTCCACGGGCTGGGCTTCGCCGGCGGCCTGCTGGAGTTGATGCAGCACCTGCCGCACGCCGCGCTGGTGCGCGCCATCCTCGGTTTCAGCCTCGGCGTGGAGGGCGGCCACCTGCTGGTGCTGCTGCCGCTGTTCGCGCTGCTGCAGGCGCTGCAGCGACGTGGCGGCGCGCAGGCGCCCGCGCGCCTGCGAACGGTGAGGCGGCTGGGCTCGGCCGCGATCGCCGTCGCCGGTACCGGGTACCTGGGCCTGGCGCTGACGGCGGCGGCCTGAGCGGCAGCCGGGCCGCGCATGCCCGTGCCGTCGCGATGCGGCCGGCCGCATGCGCAGCGAAAACTCAGGCCAGCGCGCCGGGCGATTTCAGGTAGCGCTCGCGGATCGCCTTGGCCGACCAGTAGGTGAGCGCGGCCACCAGCCCGGTCGGGTTGTAGCCCAGGCCCTGCGGGAACGCCGAGGCGCCGGGCACGAACACGTTGTGCACGTCCCAGCTCTGCAGGTAGCGGTTGAGCGCGCTGCTGGCCGGGTCGGTGCCCATGATCGCGCCGCCGTTGAGGTGGGTGGTCTGGTAGCTGGTGGTGTCGAAATGGTCGCCGAAGTCCTTGACCAGCACCCGCACCGCCTGCGGCCCCATCGCCTCGGCGATGCCGCGCAGCTTGGCCGCCATGAAGCGGGTCATGCGGATGTCGTTGTCCTTCCAGTCGAAGGTCATGCGCAGCAGCGGCAGGCCGTAGGCGTCGGTGTAGGTCGGGTCCAGGCCGAGGTAGTTGTCGCGGTAGCTCATGTGCGCGCCGTGCGCGTCCATCGACACCGTGTGGGTGTAGTGCTCGGCCACCGCGTCCTTCCACGCGCTGCCCCAGTTGGGCGTGCCCTCGGGCACGGCGATGCCGCTGATCGGCTTGACCCCTGCCTGGTTGACCCACATCGGCGAGCCGCCGACGAAGCCGTGCGGGCCGTGGTCGAAGTGGTCGGCGTTGAAGTCGTCGATGGCGATGCCGTTGCCGCCGGCACCGATGAATTCGTTGCTGTGCACGTCGCCGCCGAAGAACGCCTTCACCGTGGCCATGTTCTGGTAGGCGAAGTTGCGCCCCACCGTACCCTGCCCGGTCGCCGGGTCGTACGGGGTGCCGATGCCCGACAGCAGCATCAGCCGCACGTTGTGGAACTGGAACGCGGAGATCACCACGATGTCGGCCGGCTGCTCGACCTCGCGTCCCTGCGCATCGACGTAGGTCACGCCGGTGGCGGTCCTGCGGTCGGTACTGAGGTTGACCCGCAGCACGTGCGAGTGCGGGCGCAGTTCGAAGTTGGGCATGCGCCGCAGCGCCGGCAGCACGTTGACGTTGGGCGAGGCCTTGGAATAGTTGTAGCAGGCGTAGCCGCTGCAGTAGCCGCAGAAATTGCACGGCCCCATCTGGCAGCCGTAGGGGTTGGTGTACGGGCCGGAGGCATTGGCCGAGGGCAGGTCGTAGGGGTGGTAGCCCAGCTGTGCGGCGGCATCGCCGAAGCGCTGCGCCGACACCGTGCGCTTCTGCGCCGGCAGCGGGAAGTCGTCGGAGCGGTCGGGCGCGAACGGGTTGCCGCCCCTGCCCTGCCCCACCACCTGGCCGTTGACCGACCACGCCGTGCCGGAGGTGCCGAACACCTTCTCGGCGAAGTCGAAGTGCGGCTCCAGTTCCTCGTAGCTGACGCCGAAGTCCTGGATGGCGATGCCCTCGGGCAGGAACGCCTTGCCGTAGCGCTCGAGGTAGTGGCTGCGCAGCCGCAGCTCGACCGGATCGACGCGGAAGTGCACGCCCGACCAGTGCAGGCCGGCACCGCCGACGCCATCGCCGGGCAGGAACGCGCCGAGCTGGCGGTACGGCAGCGCGGTGTCGCCGACGCCGTGGCGGATGGTCACGGTCTCGCGCGAGAGGTCCTGGAACAGCTTCTTGCGGATGCTGTAGGTCAGCTCGTCGAGCACCTGCGGGTAGGCGCCGTCGGGCTGGGTGTCGCGCATCGCGCCGCGTTCCAGCGCGACCACCTGCAGCCCGGCCTCGGCCAGTTCCCTGGCCATGATCGCGCCGGTCCAGCCGAAGCCGACGATCACCACGTCGGCCTTCTTCATCGTCCTGGCCATGCTCAGCCCCGCTGCCCGTGGATCGACACCGGCGGCAGCGGATAGGCCACGTCGCGTTCCACCCAGTCCATAAAGTCCGCGCGCGCACCGGGGAAGCCGATCAGCTTCCAGCCGGCCAGGCCGCGGTTGCCGCCGTGCTGCGGGTCGCAGAAGAAGCCTTCGCGGGCGTTGCCCAGCAGCAGCGCGAAGAACGCCTTCGACGGCAGCGCACCAAATACGATCGCGCCCTGCTCCAGCTGCCCGAGCACCGCATCCTGCTGCGCCGGCGCGAGTTCGGCGAACGGCTTGCCGTGCCGATCGCGGCAGGCGGCGTCGGCCTCGGCGATGCCGAGGCGGTAGATCTCGCGCGGCGCCAGCCGCAGTTGGTAGCCGAGCGTGGCCGCCGCCTCGGGCTGGAACGGCCCGCGCATGTACCACAGCTGCCCGTGCGCCCACGGCGTGGCCATCTGCCGGTCGATGTACTCGGGCACGCCGGCCTCCAGCGCGCCGGGACCGCGCGCGTCGGCGGGAATCAGCCGCGCCAGCGCCGCGCGCAGGAACGTCCATTCGGCGGCGTCGAAGAACGCGGGCCGGTAGTCGTCCGCCGCGGCCGTGCCGCGGTCGCCGTTGCCGCAGCCGGCGGCCGCGGCGGCCGGCGCGACCGCCAGCGACAACTTGAGGAAGCGGCGGCGGGAGGGGGAAGTGCTATCGCTGGACATCATTGTCTCCTTGGAAAAAGCCATTCCTTCTCCCGCTTGCGGGGGAAGGTGCCCGAAGGGCGGATGGGGGCTGCCTGGAGCGTGGGAACGCCACAGCAAAAGCCCCTCATCCGGCGCTGCGCGCCACCTTCTCCCGCAAGCGGGAGAAGGGAGCTGCCGGTCTACGGATTCGGTCAGAAAGACATGCACCGAACTGGATGGAACATGTGGACGATCCGTTGTACCCGCCGCGGCCCTCCCGCCTGCGGCGTACTGCGGTGTTTCCCTCCCGGACTTGCCGCCGTCGCCGGTGGCAAGACGATAGCCACGAACCCTCGCCTCACTCCTCGCCGCTGGCGTCGGTCGGGTCGTGGGCATGGCCCTGCCCGGGCTTGCCCTCCTCGCCCAGGCCGGCGCGGATCTTCTTCACCTGCGCGGGCGTCACCGCCGAGGCCTGGTTGCCCCAGCTGCTGCGCACGAAGGTGCCCAGCTGCGCGACCTCCTCGTCGTCCAGGCGCCAGCCGAAGCCGGGCATGCCCAGGTTGGACGGCGAGACGCTGGTGGACGGCAGGCGGCTGCCGGCCAGGATCAGCCGGACCAGCGAGGTCGGATCGTCGGCCAGCACCGTCGGGTTGCCGGCGATGGCCGGGAACACGCGCGTGTAGCCGTGCGCGTCGGTGCGGTGGCAGGCGGCGCAGCTGTCCACGTACAGCTCGGCGCCGCGGCTGTCGTTGACGCCGGCCTGCAGCGCCTTGGCGGTGCTGTCGTCGGCCGTGTAGCTGGACGGGTCGTCGGCCGAGGCCGGCAGCGTCTTCAGGTAGGCGGCGATGGCGTGCAGGTCCTCGTCGCTGAGCAGCTGGGTGCTGTGCACGACCACGTCGGCCATCGGCTGGCCGATGACCGCGGCGTGGTCGTTGCGCGCGCTGCGCAGGGTGTCGACGATGTCCTGCTCGCTCCAGCGGCCGAGGCCGTCGGCGTCGTTGCCGCGCAGGTTGACCGCGTTCCAGCCGTCGATGACCTGCCCGCCGGCCAGGTACTGCGCGCCGGACTCGTCCAGCGCCTTCTCCTGCAGGGTCAGCGCGCGCGGGGTGTGGCAGCTGCCGCAGTGGCCGGGGCCCTGCACCAGGTAGGCGCCGCGGGCGATCTTCGGATCGGGATAGCGCGCCGGGTCGAAGGCGACCTTTTCCGGGTCCGGGGCGAAGGTCTTGCGCCAGATCGCCAGCGGCCAGCGCATCGACAGCGGCCAGACGATGCCGGGCTTGCGGTTCTCCGCCGCGACCGGCTCCACGCCGTGCAGGAAGTAGGCGTACAGCGCCTTGATGTCGTCGTCGCTCATGCGCGCATACGACGGGTACGGCATCGCCGGGTACAGCGTGCTGCCGTTGGGCTCGATGCCGTGGCGCACGGCGCGGTCGAACTGGTCCAGCGTGTACGTGCCGATGCCTGTGTCCGCGTCCGGGGTGATGTTGGTGCTGTAGATGTCGCCGATCGGCGAGGCCACCGCCAGCCCGCCGGCGAACGGCTTGCCGCCGGGCGCGGTGTGGCAGGCGGTGCAGTCGCCGGCCGCGGCCAGGTAGCGGCCCTTCTCGATCAGCGCGGCGTCGGCGGCCGCCGGTGCCGGTCCGGCGATGGCACGGGTCCGGGTCGGGACCAGCGCGTAGGCCAGCGCGGCGAGGAACACCAGCACGGCGATGGCGACCAGGATGAGCAGAAGTTTCTTCATGGCCGTCTCCTCACGCCTGCACCAGCGGGCCGGGGTTCTTCAGGTACTGCTCGCGGATCGCCGCGGCCGCCCAGTAGGCCAGGCCGCCGACCAGCCCGGTCGGGTTGTAGCCGTTGTTCTGCGGGAAGGCGTTGGCGCCGATCACGAACACGTTGGGCACGTCCCAGCTCTGCAGGTAGCGGTTGAGCGTGGAGGTCTTCGGGTCGTCGCCCATGATCGCGCCGCCGCAGGTGTGGGTGCTCTGGTAGTTGGTGATGTTGTAGTGCGTGCCCGGCTTCTTGGCGTCGCCGGAGATGGCGACCGGGTCGAGCACCTTGCTCATCTGCATCGCCTTGTCGACCAGGAACTGCGAGGCGCGGATCTCGTTGTCGTGCCAGTCGAAGGTCATGCGCAGCAGCGGCCGGCCGAAGCCGTCCTTGTAGGTCGGGTCCAGGCTCAGGTAGTGCTGGCGGTAGGACATGCACGCGCCCTGTACCTCGTAGTAGAACGAGTGCCGGAACGAATCGACGATGGCCTGCTTCCACGGGCTGCCCCAGCCGGGGGTGCCGGGCGGCACGTTGATGCCGCGCACCGGGCCGGCGCCGGGCTGGCGCGCCCAGATGATGCCGCCGCCGACGAAGCCTGCCGCGGCGTTGTCCAGCTGCTTGCCGTTGAGGTCGTCCATGGTGGTGCCGGCGCCGCCGTTGCCGATGAAGCCATTGGCCTGCACGTCCTTGCCGAAGAACAGCACCACGCGGTTGAGGTTCTGGTAGGAGTAGTTGCGGCCGACGGTGCCGGTGTTGCTTTGCGGATCGTAGGCCTGGCCGATGCCCGACAGCAGCATCAGGTGCACGTTGTACAGCGAGAACGCGCACAGCAGCACCAGGTCGGCCGGCTGCTCCACCTCGCGGCCCTGGGCGTCGAGGTAGGTCACGCCGGTGGCCTTCTTGCCGCTGCTGTCCAGGTTGACCTTGAGCACCTGCGCGTGGGTGCGCAGCTCGAACTCCTTGCGCTGGCGCAGCACCGGCAGGATGCAGGCGTTGGGGCTGGCCTTGGAGTAGTTCAGGCAGCCGTAGTCGCTGCAGAAGCCGCAGAAGTTGCACGGCCCCATCTGGCAGCCGTACGGGTTGGTGTACGGGCGCGAGGCGTTGGAGGCCGGGATCGGGTACGGGTGCCAGCCCATCTCGCGGGCGGCGCCGTAGAACAGCTCGGCGCCGAGGTAGTTCGGGTTCGGCGGCAGCGCGTAGTCGCGCGCGCGCGAACCCTCGAACGGGTTGCCGCCCTCCTGCACCACGCCGTTGATGACGCCGGCCTTGCCCGAGGTGCCGCACACGCGCTCGAACATGTCCAGGTGCGGCTCCAGATCCTCGTAGCCGACCGGGAAGTCCTGGATGGTCATGTCGGCAGGGATGAAGCCGCGGCCGTAGCGCTGCTCGACGTTGCTGCGCAGCTTGAGGTCCTCCGGCAGCGGACGGAAATGGCAGCCGGACCAGTGGCTGCCGGCACCGCCGACGCCGGTGCCCGGCTTGAACGAGCCCATCTGCCGGTACGGCACCGCGGTGTCGCCCGGGGCGTGGCGGATGGTCACCGTCTCCTGCGCCAGGCTCTGCAGGTAGCGGCGGTGCACCGAACCTTCCAGCTCGTCGACCACGCGCGGGTAGGCGAAGTCGGGCTGGGTGTCGCGGTCGGCGCCGCGCTCCAGCGCGACCACGTGCAGGCCGGCATCGGTCAGTTCCTTGGCCATGATCGCGCCGGTCCAGCCCATGCCGACGATGACGGCGTCCACTTTCGGTTTCACTGTCGCCATGCTCAGCCCCTCCTTCCTGCCAGGTCCACCGGGCCGAGCGGGTACGGCTTGTCGCGCACTTCCACCCAGTCCATGTAGTCGGCGCGCATGCCGGGGTAGCCGATCATCTTCCACGACCCCATGTCCTTGTTGCCGCCGTGCACCGGGTCGGCGAAGTAGCCGTTGCGCACCTCGCCCAGCAGGTAGGAGAAGAAGGTCTTGGCCGGGATCTCCTCCAGTTCCAGCTTGCCGGCCTCGGCGGCCTTGAGCAGGTCGTCCTGCTGGCCGGGGTCCAGGTCGGCGAAGGCCTTGCCGTCGAAGCTGCGCCTGCAGTGCGCGTCGAGCGCGTCCAGCCCGGTGCGCAGGATCTCGCGCAGCGACAGCCGGCCCTGGTAGCCGAACTCGGGCGCCGCCTCCAGGTACGGCCCCTGCGTGTACCAGATCGCGCCGTTGGCGTACGGGGTGGCCATGTGCCGGTCGATGAACTCCGGCACGCCCAGCTCCACCGCGCCCGGTCCGATCGCGTCGTGCGGGATCAGGCGGTCGGCGATGGCGACCAGCAAGGCGTACTGCGCGGTGTTGAAGAACGTCGGCCGGTACCGGGCGGTGGCCGCGGCGGCCCCCCTGGTAGCGCTACCAGAGTCGCCGGACGAACACGCCGGCAGGGCGGCGGCGATCGGGATCAGGCTCAGGCTCTGGAACAGGCGGCGTCGCGACAGCGAGGCCCCCTCGTGCTTGGATTCGGACATGGCTGGCTCCGGAAAGGCGGCTGGCGCGTGGGCAAGCGGCAGGGCGACGCACCGCGGGTGCGTCACTCTGTCGCAGGTGGTCAGGGTACAACAGATGCCGAAACCGGTTGTCCACGCTGCCACACCGCTTCGATCCTCTGGCTGTCGGCGATGTCGCGGGACGGATCGCCGGCGACCACGATCAGGTCGGCGCGCTTGCCGGCGGCGATGACGCCGCGATCGTCCAGCCCCAGCAGCGCGGCGGCATCGTGGGTGGCCATCCGGATCGCCTGCAGCGGGGTCAGCCCGGCCTGCACCGCCAGCTGCAGCTCGCGATGCTCGGCGAAGCCCGGGATGCGCAGCGGGGTGGCGCCCGAGTCGGTGCCGAAGCCGACCTTCACCCCGGCATCGACCATGCGCTTGAGGTTGGCCTGGTTGGTCTTCAGCGCGCCCTGCCAGGTCTTGAGCTTGGCGGGGTCCGACAGCGTCTTGCTGCGCCAGGCGGCATCGTCGAACTCGGCCGCCAGCTGCGGCTGCAGCGCGGCGCGGAAGAACGGCGACTTCATCCACGCCGGCTGCTCGGCGTAGATGAAGAACGCCTCGTCCAGGTCCAGCGTGGACACGTACCAGGTGCCGGCGGCCTTCATCGCCGCGATCAGCTCATCGTCCACCGGCGCATCGCGCACGCCGTGGGCGAGGACGTCGGCACCGGCGGCGACCAGCTTCTTGGCGTCGTCCAGGTAGTACACGTGGGCAGCCACGCGCAGGCCGAGCCTGTGCGACTCGTCGATGACGGCGCCGTAGATCTCCGGCGTCATCTTGTGTTCGAGGGTGTGGTTGAAGTCGTCCACCCAGACCTTGACCAGGTCCGGCTTGCGCGTGGCCATGTCGCGCACCGCCGCGCGCGCCTCCTCGGTCGTGGCCGGGCGGTAGAGCTGGTCGGGGCCGACGTTCATCGGCGGTGCGCCGTCGGGCACGCCGATGCCGCGGTCGGCGCCGAACACGTCCGCGCCCGGCAGGGTGCCGGCATGCGCCTGCGCCCGCAGCGACTGGAACAGCGGCCCGTTCATGCCCAGCGAGGTCACCGTGGTCACGCCGTAGCGCTGGAACTGCCTGAGCTGGCGCTCGATGTTGGCGCGGGTGTAGTTCTGCGGCCCGGCGCCGGTGCCGTCGGTCATGCCCAGGTGCGAATGGTCGGAGATCAGCCCGGGCAGCACGCTCCTGCCGCGCAGGTCGATCTGGCGCGCGCCGGCGGGCACGTCGACGTCGGCATCGGGGCCGACCGCGGCGATGGTGCCGTCCTCGATCAGCACGGTGGCATTGGCGACCGGGGTGCCGCCCTGGCCATCGATCACGCGCACGTGGCGCAGCGCCACGGTCTCGGCCGTGGCGGTGAAGGCGGTCGCCAGTCCCAGTGTCGCCAGCAGCAGCGGCAGCAACGTGGCCCTGCGGGATCCAGCTCGATGGATCGGTTTCATGGTTCGTTCCTCGTCGGTCTAGGGGGCCGCATTGCGCCCGCTTGGAAGTCCCTCCCTTCTCCCGCGTGCGGGGGAAGGTGCCCGAAGGGCGGATGGGGGTTGCCTGGAGCACCGGGAAGCCACAGCAAAAGCACCCTCATCCGGCGCTGCGCGCCACCTTCTCCCGTGAACGGGAGAAGGGATTTCGTTCGCTGCCTCTCTCACTGCTTCTGCCGCTTCCTCCTCTTCGCTGCCATGGCGGCCGCAGCGCTCACTAGCGGCAGCAACGTGGCCCTTCGGGATCCAACTGGATGGATCGGTTTCATCGTTCGTTCCTCGTCGGTCTAGGGCCACACTGCGCCCGCCTGGAAGTCCTTCCCTTCTCCCGCGTGCGGGGGAAGGTGCCCGAAGGGCGGATGGGGGCTGGTTGGAGCACCGGGAACCACAGCAAAAGCACCCTCATCCGGCGCTGCGCGCCACCTTCTCCCGCACGCGGGAGAAGGGATTTCGTTCGCTGCCTCTCTCACTGCTTCTGCCGCTTCCTCCTCTTCGCTGCCATGACAGCCGCAGCGCTCACTAGCGGCAGCAACGTGGCCCTGCGGGATCCAACTGGATGGATCGGTTTCATCGTTCGTTCCTCGTCGGTCTAGGGCCGCACTGCGCCCGCCTGGAAGTCCTTCCCTTCTCCCGCGTGCGGGGGAAGGTGCCCGAAGGGCGGATGGGGGGCTGGTTGGAGCATGGGAAAGCCACAGCAAAAGCACCCTCATCCGGCGCTGCGCGCCACCTTCTCCCGCACGCGGGAGAAGGGATTTCGTTCGCTGCCTCTCTCACTGCTTCACTAACCCTGTTTCCTTCCTCCTCTGCCATGACGGCCGCAGCGCTCACTCCTCGATATGGCTGTCCGGCTCGCCGCCCAGGCGGCGGCCGGCGTCGAGCGCGGCGATCACCGCCATGTCGTCCTCATCCAGCGCGAAATCCCACAGCGCCATGTTCTGCGCCATGCGTTCGGGGTTCTGCGACTTGGGGATGGGCACGACACCAAGCTGCAGGTGCCAGCGCAGGATCACCTGCGCCACGCTGCGGCCGTGCTTGTCGGCCAGCGCCTGCAGGGCCGGCGCGTGCAGCACCTCGCCGCGGCCGAGCGGGCTCCAGGCCTGTACCGCGATGCCGCGCTCGCGCAGCCACTGGTGCAGCACCGCCTGGCTGAAGTCCGGATGCAGCTCGATCTGGTTCACCGCCGGCAACACGCCGGTCTCGCGCTGCAGCCGCTCGATGTGCGCCGGCTGGAAGTTGGACACGCCGATCGAACGGATGCGGCCTTCCTCCTGCAGCCGGATCATCGCCTTCCAGCTGTCCACGTAGCGGTCGAACATCGGCAGCGGCCAGTGGATCAGGTACAGGTCCACGTAGTCCACGTCCAGCCGTTCGAGGCTGGCCTCGAAGCCGCGCAGAGTGGCGTCGAAGCCCTGGTCGTGGCCGCGCAGCTTGGTGGCCAGGCGGATGTCGGCGCGCGCCACGCCCGAGTCGCGCAGGCCCTGGCCGACGCCGGCCTCGTTGCCGTAGCGCGAGGCGGTGTCGACCAGGCGGTAGCCGGCGCGCAGCGCCTGCGCCACCGCGGTGCGCGCCTGCGCATCGTCCATCGGCCAGGTGCCGAAGCCGATGCGCGGCAGCTGCATGCCGTCGTTGAGATCGAGGGTTGTTTCCATGGGGCACTCCTCAGCTTGGATGGAACAGGCACCGGCACGTCATCGGCCGACGACCCGCAGCCCGGGCAAGCGCAGCACGACCGGGACACCGGAAGGCGCGCGATCTTCGTCCCGGGCGCGCTGCACTTGCCCGGGCTACATGGCCATGCGGCGGTCAGGACGCCGCCGGCACCGGCGCATCCGCGGCGATGAGCTTCTCGTGCCGGAGCTCGGCCCAGAAGTCGGCGGGGATGGCCACGCCCATCGAGGCGACGTTGGCCCTGGCCTGCTCGGCGGTGCGCGCGCCGGGGATCGCCGCGGCCACCACCTCCGGGGCGATGGCGAACTGCAGCGACGCCGTGCGCAGGTCCACGCCATGGCGCTCGCACACCGCCTGCACCCGGCGCCGCTTGTCCGGCGCCCAGTCGGGCACGCTGCCGGAGTACAGGTAGCGGTCGCGCCCGACCAGGTAGCCGGCCAGCAGCGGCGAACCGACCACCACCGAGATGCCGCGCTCGGCCAGCCTGGGGAAGGTCTGCTGCAGCGCGCGCTCGTGGTCGAGCAGCGAGTACTGGCAGGCCAGCAGGAAGATGTCCGGGTCGGCCTCGGCCACGCAGCGCAGCGCCGGCTCGGGATCGTTCACGCCCATGCCCCAGGCCTTGATCAGGCCCTCCTCGCGCATCTTCGTCAGCTCAGGGAACGCGCCCTTGGCGGCCTGCTCGAAGTACTCCGGCCAGCGCTCGCCGATGTCGCCGTTGCTCGGCGCCAGGTCGTGGACGAAGACGATGTCGATCTGCGACACGCCCAGCCGCTGCAGGCTGTCCTCGATCGAACGGCGCACGCCGGCGGCGCTGTAGTCGTAGCGGTAGTCGAACGGCGAAGGATCCTTCCACGAGGTCTTGGGCGGGGTGTGGGTGGCGGTCAGCAGGCGCCCGACCTTGGTGGACAGCACGTAGTCGCCCGGCGCGTGGTTGTGCAGGAAATGGCCGAAGCGGCGCTCGCTCAGGCCCAGCCCGTACCATGGCGAGGTATCGAAGTAGCGCACTCCGGCGGCATAGGCGGCCTCCAGCGTCTGCTCGCTCTGCAGGTCGGTGGACGGCGCGAAGCCGTTGCCGATCGCGACCCCGCCCAGGCCCAGCCGGGTCGGAGGGCGGAAGCGGCCGCCGGCGCGCGGCGCGTTGCCGGGCAGCGGACCGGGACGGACGCTGCCGCGGGTCGGCAGCAGGCTGCCGGGCACCGTCGACTGTGCCAGCAGCGGGCCGGCGGCCAGGGCGGCGCCACCGATGGCGGCGGCGGAAAGGAAACGGCGTCGTGCGTTCATGCGTCCTCCTGGATCTGTGGATGGGGATGGGCAGGGGCGGCAGGCCTTCGCATGGCCGCCACGGTCACGGCGCCGCGGCCAGTTCCTCCAGCTTCAGCACCTGCAGCTCGCCCTGGACCCGCGGCGCCAGCGCCTGCGCCAGTGCCTGGAAGTGCGCGCTGCGCTCGTGCGCGGCCATGGCATCGCCATCGGCCCAGCGCTCGACGAAGACGAAACGGTCCGGATGCTCCCGGTCGCGGTGCGCGGTGTACTCGTGGCAGCCCGCCTCGGCGCGGCTGGAGGCCACGCAGGCGGCGATGGCACGGGCGACGGCCGGCGCCTGCCCGGGCTTGGCCTGGACGATGGCGACGACGCGGATCTCGCTGGACATTGCCTGACTCCTTGAAGTGTCGGATGGAAGGCCGTGGCCGGACTCAGGGCGAAGCGGTGGCCGCGGTCAGCGTGGGCGCCGGCTCGATCGGCGCGCGCACTAGCAGGTACGGTGGCTGGCGCAGGTCGCGGCCCTGGTTGAAGCCGGGCAGGCGATCCCATTGCCCCAAGGTTACGTACACGTGCGTGGCGGTGGCGTAGATGCCGTCCGGCCAGACGATGCGCGGGTCGCGCACGACCACGTCGAAGCGGCCATCGGGCCAGCGCCGCAGGATCGCGTCGTGCTCGCCGTCGGTGATGTACAGCCGGCCCTGCGGGTCGGTGGCCATGCCGTCGGCGAAGCCCTTCTCGCCCAGGTCGGTGACCGCCGCGGCCAGCGTGGCCTCGTCGTTGCCGAAGTCGGCCAGCACCGCGGTGGGGATCGAGTACAGGCGGCGGCTGGTCAGCGGCGCGTAGTACAGCGTCTGCGAGTCGGCGCTCAGCGTGATCGCGTCGGCGCCGCCGACCGGGAAGGTCGGGTGGCTAGGGCCTGTCATCCATTGCCGAGTAGGCCGCGTTGGGTCTGCAGGGCCGTCAGGTGGTGCCGCGTGGCGCCGCGCCTGACTGGCCGTCAGGTCAAGCCGCGCGGCGCCGGCTGGCGGCCCTGCAGACCCAACCCGAAGGGCCGCTCCTGCGCGCACCCGGGGCTGCGTCATCGCTCGGGCGTGGACGCACGTCCACTTCCTCCCTCTTCCTTGCCCCGCGCGCGCGCAGGAGCGGCGCGACCTGCTCGGCAATGGATGACCGGCCCTAGCGTCGTAGCGCATCGGCTTGCCGTCCAGGATCGCCAGCAAGCCGGGCTCGGGCCGGGTGGAGACGTGGTCGCCCAGCACCCGGCGCTGGCGGCCGCTGGCCAGGTCCACCACCACCAGCGCCGGCGCGGTGCCGAACGAGGAATCGCTGATGTAGGCGGTGCCGCGGGCGCCGTGGCTCAGGTCCACGCGCAGGTCGTTCATGTGGCTGTCCTGCAGCAGCGCCGGCGCCTCGAGCACGACGCTGGCGATGGTCCTGCGCGTGTCCGGATCGAAGCCGACCACCTTGGCCGCGCCGTCGGGAATGCCGTCGATGCCGGCGCGCTTGCCGTCGTCGATCACCCACAGGTTGCCGCGCGCATCGGTGGTCATGCCGTGCACCGACACCAGCCACTGCGCATAGGCCGCGCGCGATGGCAGGCTCGTGGCCGCATCCGGGAACGGCAGCAGCCGGCCGTCCACCACTTCGCCCAGGGTCATGCCGGCATGGTTCTCGGCGTGGCGCGGGAAGCCGACGAACACGCGCCCGCCGGGCGTCACCGCGATGCCGGAGGGGCCGGGGCCGTCGAAGCGCGCCACCACCTCCATCGAGCCGGCCGGCACGCTCGCCGGGTCGGCGGCGTCGGCGGCCCACGCGGCCGGCGCCAGCAGGGCCAGCACGCAGCCGGCCAGCCAGGCGCAGGGCGTTGTTTTCCCGGGCTTTTCCATCACGTTCTCCAGGTAGATGGGCGCGGCTCGCCGGAGGTGCTGTCGCGCTCGATGATGCGGAAGCCGCTGTCGATGCGCGGCGAGGCCGGCCGCCGCCCGGCCAGCCGCTCCAGCAGCAGCGAGGCCGCGCGCCGGCCCATGCCGTGCTGGTCCACCGCCACCGACGAGATCGACGGGTACAGGGCGGCGGCGATCTCCAGGTCGTTGAAGCCCATCAGCGCCAGGTCGCGGCCGACCTGCAGCCCGCGCCGCTGCATCTCGAACACCGCGCCGGCGGCGAGGTCATCGTTGGCGAAGAACACCGCCTGCAGCTGCGGGTGGCGCTCCAGCAGCTGCGCCAGCAAGCGCCCGCCGAGCGCGATCGAGAACGGCTCGTCCACGCGCAGGTCGTAGCCGGCGGGCAGGCCGCGCGCGGCCAGCGCGGCGGCGAAGCCCTCGGCGCGGCGCGCGCTGCGCACGTCGTTGGCGGCCAGCGTG
This sequence comes from Stenotrophomonas sp. MMGLT7, assembly GCF_021168555.1. Taxonomy (GTDB): domain Bacteria; phylum Pseudomonadota; class Gammaproteobacteria; order Xanthomonadales; family Xanthomonadaceae; genus MMGLT7. The sequence goes on from NZ_JAJOZS010000005.1 coordinate 81,365, forward strand.
CCGGCATAGCCGATGTGCCGGTAGCCGCGGTCGGCGAACCAGTGCGCGACCGCCTCGCCGACGGCGCGGTGGGAGAAGCCGACATTCATGTCCAGCGGCGCGTCCGCCAGGTCCATGAACTCCACCACCGGCAGCCCCGCCGCCACCGCCTGCCGCAGCCGCGCGGCGGTCTGCGGCAGGTGGTCGACGCCGGCCAGCAGCAGCCCGGCCGGGAACCAGCCCAGCAGCGTGGACACCAGCTGCGCCTCGGTGGCGGGCAGGTACTCGGTGGTGGCCAGCAGCAGCTCGTAGCCTTGCCGCTCCAGCACCTCGTGCACGCCATGCAGGAACGGCACGTAGACCGAGTGCGCCAGGGTCGGGATCAGCACCGGCACCACCCGGCTGCTGCCCGAGGCCAGGCCGCTGGCGACGTGGTTGGCGACATAGCCCAGCGCCTCCATCGATTCCAGCACGCGCTCGCGCAGGTGCGGCGACACCTTGTCCGGCTCGCGCAGCGCGCGCGAGGCGGTGATCTGGCCGACGCCGGCATGCGCGGCGACGTCCTTCAGGGTGACGCGGCGCGCGCCGGCGCGCGGCCTGCGGGGCACGGCAGGGGTCATGGCCGGGACGCCCGCAGGCGCGCAGGCCAGCGGGCAACGGTGGATCGGCAAGCGGAAGGCACGTTCTGCTCCACGGCGGCGGCAATCGCCGAGCGGCTATGGTAGCGCTACCATCGACGGCGGCGGTCGAACCCGCGTGAAAGCATCGTCCGGGGCCGCGCCATCGCCGGCGCGGCCCCGGACCCGATCAGAACAGGCGGATGCCTTCGAAGGGGTTCCAGCTGGTGCTGCCCTTGATCCGGTGCAGGTAATACGCGTAATTGGCGCTGGTCGCCACCAGCAGCGACCAGGCGATGCCGAGCACGCGCCCGGCTGCCTCGGGCAGCAGCGACGCCACCAGGATCAGCAGCAGCCACAGGCCGACCAGCGCCAGCGCCTTGCGCCACATGCCGACCACGAGGAAGAAGATCCAGGAGAAGAAGAACGCGTAGAAATTCACCCCGAGCTTGATGCGATCGAGGAAGCCCAGCGAACGGAAGTACTCCTTGTAGCCGGGGCTGCCGGGCGCCCCGTGGCGGGCGAAGGCGTCGAAACGGAACTGCCACTTGGGGCTGTATTGCGAGAAATCCTGTTCTTGCATGACACGACCTGTTGGATGAATCCGTTCATGATACCGGGATTCGGCATCGCGCTCATCGCCGCGCCGCGCACGCCGGCCTGCTCCACACCCCCATTGCCGGGCCTGGCCCGCCGCCAGGACCAGGCCGTCTCCCCCCGCGCCGGGCCAGCGGGGACGCTGTCCGGCTCAGCCCATGACGCGGGCGAACGCCTGGCGGAAGCGCGCCATCTCCTCGGCGGTGCCCACCGAGATGCGCGGGCGCGTCGGCCAGATCGGCCAGTTGCGCCCCACATGCACCCCGAGCTCGGCCATCGCCGCGGAGAACTCGGCGGCCGGGCGCCCCACCTCGACCAGGAAGCAGTTCGAATCCGATGCCGAACACGCATGCCCGCGCGCGGTCAGCCAGTCCACCGTGGCCTTGAGCACCCGCCGGTTCTCGCCGCGGCGCTGCGGCACCACCTCCGGGTCCTGCATGCTGGCGATGCCGGCCGCGGCGGCGGTGACCGGCACGTAGTTGGCCGAGAAGAAATGCTTCATCCGCGCCAGCAGCTGCGGACGCGCCACCGCGAAGCCCAGGCGGATGCCGGCCATGCCGTAGAGCTTGGAGAACGTGCGCAGCACGACCACGTCCTCGCCCGTCCCGACCAGGTCGATCGCCGAGCGCTCCTCGGAGAAGTGGATATAGGCCTCGTCCACCACCAGCACGCTGCCGGCGGGCTTGTTGGCCAGCGCGTACTCGATGTCCCGGCGCGGGGTGACGGTGCCGGTGGGATTGTTGGGGCTGCAGATGTAGAGCATGCCCGCCTTGGGATCGGCGGCGCACATCGCGCGCACGTCGTGGCTGTAGTCCTCGCGCAGCGGGACGCGGTGGATCTGCGCGCCGATCCGGCCGGCGGTGCGCCACGGGTTCTCGTAGCTCGGGTCGGCGGTCACCAGGCTGGCCTGCGGCGAGGCGAAGGCCAGGGTGGCGAACTCCAGCGGCTCGCTGGAGCCGGGATAGGCCACCACGTGGTCCGCCGGCACGCCCTCCTGCTGCGCGAACACCTCGACCACCCCCTTCTGCAGATCCCTCAGGTAGCGGTTGCCGTAGGGCAGGATCGCGGCCATCGCCTCCTGCGCCGCCTGGCACGGCCCCAGCGGGTATTCGTTGGCGCCGATGTAGACGTCGCCGGTGGCCGGCACGCCGAACGGCAGCGGTTTGTTCGCGGCCGGGGTGCGCGCCAGCGCAGGCAGGCCCAGGCCGGCCAGCGAGGTGGCCGCGCCGGCGGCCGACAGTTGCAGGAAGGAACGGCGGGAGACGGAAGCGGACATGGCAACTCTCACGGTGGGGGAAGAGGTCGTGATCGGGAAGCGATGCTTGGCTCAATCGGCCGCGGACGCGGCGGCAGCCTGTCCCGCAGCATAATCCTGCACACGCTGCAGCACCTGCAGCAGATTGCCGCTCCAGATGCCGGCGATCTGCCGCTCGCTGTAGCCCTTGCGCAGCAGCCAGGCGGTGATCTTCGGCAGGTCGGCCACGCTGCGCATGCCCTCCACGCCGCCGCCGCCGTCCCAGTCCATGCCGATGCCGACGTGCTCGGGGCCGGCCACCTGCAGCAGGTGCTCCAGGTGGGCGAAGAAATCGTCCAGAGTGGCCTGGCGCACCGGATACTGGCGGTCCAGCTCGCGCTGCCGCCGGGTCAGTTCGGCGCCCTGGGCGATGGTCAGGCTCTCCCAGTCGCCGCCGAACGCCTGCATCAGCTGCTCCTCGGCCTGCTTGCGCTCGGCGCTGGCGCCGCTGTCGATCAGGTAGCCGCCGTAGGAGTTGACCTGGATGACGCCGCCCTTGGCCGCCAGCTTGCGCAGTCGCGCATCGTCGAGATTGCGCGGATGGTCGTAGATGGCGCGGGCGCCGCTGTGCGAGGCCACGAACGGCACCGGCAGTTCCAGCAGCTGGTCGAACACCGCGTCGGAGGCGTGCGACTGGTCGATGACGATGCCGCGCCGCACCGCCTCGGCCACCAGCGCCCGGCCGGCCGGGCTGATGCCCTGCCATTCCGGGCCCTTGGGATCGGTGGCCGAATCGGCGAACTCGTTATTGGCGAAGTGCGCCAGGCTGAGCATGCGCAGGCCCGCCTTGTCGTAGAAGCTCAGCAGGCTGGGATCCTTCGCCAGCGGGCTGGCGTTCTCCATGCTGACGAACACCACGCGCCTGCCGTCGGCCTTGATGCGGCGGGCATCGGCCGGCGTCAGCGCCAGCGCGAACTGCCGCGGATGCGCGGCCAGCATGCGGTGGATCTCCAGCAGCCGCTGCAGGCCGGCATCGCGGTCGTCCTGCAGTGCCTGGGCGCTGCGGTCGCCCTGGCCGGTGTAGACCGCCCAGAAGCCGCCGTCGAGCGCGCCGGCGACCATGCGCGGGTAGTCCACCTGCGCCAGCGCGTTGTCCGGGTGCGCGGCCAGCACGTCGAAATCGGGCCGGGCGAGGTTGGCCGGGGTGTCGAGGTGGCTGTCCAGGGTGAGCAGCCGGTTCTGCAGCGCGGTCGCCCGCGCCAGCTCGGCCCGGGTGAACTCGACCGCCTGCGCCGACGGCGCACAGGCCAGCGCCAGCGCCAACAGCAGGGAAAGACCGCGCAGTTTCATGATGCCTCGCAGGGGGACGGGGAAAGGGGACACCGCGATGGTAGGCGAACCGACAGCCCCCGCAGGAGCGACTTCAGTCGCGATGGGGCTGTACCGGGAAGGCCCCATCGCGACTGAAGTCGCTCCTACGGCGGGTCAACGGCGTGCCGCGAGCTGCAGAACCAGCACTCCTCGCGGCTGCCGATCGGCGCACCGGGCGGGATCGGCTCGGGTTCGGCGATCGGCTCGGCCAGCGCGCGCAGCTGCGCCGGCGCACCGGTCAGCATGTCGGCCAGGTAGCGGCAGTGATCGGTTTCCAGCGCATCGCCGCGGCAGTCGCGCAGGCGCTCGCCGAAGCGCTGCGCGGCCCCGCGCACCGACGCCAGCGCGGTCGAGGACATGCGCCTGTCCTCCAGCACGCTGGCCAGCCAGGCGGCGTAGCGGGCACGCACGCGCCGCTGCAGTTCCTGCTGCCGCGCCGGCAGGCGCTGCCCCGGCGCCAGCGTGGCGCCGATGCGATCGAGCAGCTGCGGCAGCGACAGCTGCGCCGGGTCGCGCCGGGCCTGTTCGGCCAGCCGGTTCAACCGCTCCGGCGCCAGCAGGCTGTCGAACACGACGTCGGCCGCGGTCTCGGCCGCGCTGGGCAGGTCGAACACGCGTCCGCCGCGGCTGGGCAGCAGCTCGATCTCGTACTGGCGGTCGGGCACGCCGGACTGCATCGACGACAGCAGCTCGATCACCCGGTCCGGCAGGTCCAGCACCTGCGGCTGCAGCGCCGCCAGCAGCCCTTCCAGCGCCGCCTGCTGGCGCGCGGCGGGGATCGTGGCGGCGACGCCATGGCCGTCGCCCTTGACCGCGTAGGCATAGTCGACGCCGCCGATCAGCTTGGCCGCGGCGGCGACCTGGTAGCGGTGGAACAGGTAGATCGGCACCACCACGCGGCGCAACTCGGCCATCGCGGTGCCGTCGGGCAGGCTGTCGGCACCGAAGCGCCGCAGCGCGATGTCGCGCACCTGCAGCGCGTTGGCCAGCCCGGCGACCGCGTCCTCGCCGTCGTCCCACATGTTGCCGTAGGGCTGCGCATCGCCGACGCCGCGGGTATCGGCGTCGGTGACGAAGCGGTAGCCGCGGGCCTGCGCCTCGGCGGCCATGCGCGACAGCGCGGCGGCCTCGTCGGTCCCGGCCGGGAACTGCCGGTACAGCCAGTCGATGGCGAACCGGTCCCACGCGCCGACGCCGCGCGCGTAGGCGTCGGACAGGTCCAGGCGGCCGTCCTGCACCCGCACCCGCGGCGCCGGGTAGTCCATCACCGAGGCGCGGTCGGCGTAGCTGCTGCCGGCGAAGTTGTGCGCCAGCCCGAGGGTGTGGCCGACCTCGTGCACCGCCAGCTGGCGCAGCCGCGCATGGGCCAGTTCGATCGGGTCGTCGGCACCGCCGCCGCCCTCGCCGGCGGTGCCGAGCAGGCCGCGGAAGATCATCTGGTCCTGGCGTACCCGCAGCGAGCCCAGCTGGACCACGCCGCGCACGATCTCGCCGGTGCGCGGGTCCACCACCGAGTAGCCGGTGGACCAGCCGCGGCTCTCGCGGTGGATCCAGTTGATGACGTTGTAGCGCGCATCGGCCGGGTTGACGCCCTCGGGCAGCAGCTCGACCCGGAACGCATCGACGAAGCCGGCCGCGTCGAACGCCTGCGCCCACCAGCGCGCGCCCTCCATCAGCGCATTGCGGATGGACTCGGGCGCGGCGCGGTCCATGTAGTAGACGATCGGCTTGACCACCGGCGAGCGCGCCGCGCCCGGGTCGGTCTTCTGCAGCCGGAAGCGCCGCGCCAGGCGGCTGACCACCGGCCGCTCCAGGTCAGCGGCATAGTCGGTCACCAGCACCTGCGCCGAGGTGCCGCTGCGCGGGTCGTGCGGGCGCGGCGCGAATCCCGGCCCGGGCAGGCGGATGAAGGAATGGTGCACGGTGAAGGTCAGCGCGTGCGCATCCGGCGCCACCCGCGCCACGTCGCTGCCGGGCTCGTCGGCGACGAAGGTCTGCACGGTCTCGAACTCGACGTTGTCCGGGAACGCCAGCACCTGCGCCGGATCGATGTAGCCCAGCGCCGGGGCCGGCTTGTAGCTGCCCTGCCCGGCCTTCTTCAGCCGCCCGGCGATGTCCACCGCATCGCGCTGCAGGAACCCGGCCAGGTCCACCAGCACCGACCCGTCGGCCTGCTCGGCGGCGATCTCGCCCGACCACACCGTCGAGGGCAGGAACGAGGCGCGCACCGCCTCGGCCTCGCCGCGATCGGCGTCCACCGCGCGGAAGCGATGGTTCTCGAACTGCGCCAGCACCTTGTTGCCGACGCGGCGCAGCGCCAGCACCTGGGTCGCGCCGAGCGCGGCACGGTCCAGGCCGACGCCGGTGGCGCCCAGGCCTCCGGCGATCGAGGGCTGGTACAGGTAGCGCCCGAGCACGCCATCGGCATCGGCCCGCGGCAGGCGGATGCGCGCATGCGCGCCATCGCGGTCGGCCTGCACCGGGAACAGCCCGGGCTGGAACGCCGCCGGCGACGGAACCGCGGCCGCAACGGCCGCCGTCGCAGCGGCCATCGATCCGCAGCATGCCAGCGCCAGCAGCAGCGGCGCGCACCAGCGTGCGACCGCGCCGCCGCGACTCGCGCCAAGGCGCTCCCCCGGGGAGCGCCACCCCGCATCCGCCATCGCCGTCACCAGCGGTAGTTGACGCTGGCGTAGACGTAGCGCCCGTTCCAGCTCATCGGCGAGAACAGGCTGTACAGCGCGCCGGTGTCGGTGGTGTCGTTGACCCGCCCGGGGCGGGTGTCGAGCACGTTGTCGGCGCCCGCGGCGAAGTCCCAGCTGCCCAGCGCGTAGCGCGCCGACAGGTCCAGCGTCCACTTCGGCCCGAACCATTCGTCCAGCGCGGCGCTGGTGTTGCTGTAGGTCTTGTACCAGCCGTAGCGGTTGACCGTGCCGTGGAACGACCAATGCCGGCGGGTGTCGTAGTCGGCGCCGAGGTTGAGCTTGGTGCGCGGATTGGTATCGGCCAGCAGGCCCAGGCGCTCGCGCCGCTCGACGCGCTGGGTGTTGACCCCGAGCTGCTCCAGGATGGCCGGGTTGGCCTTCACCTTGACCACCTCGTTGTCGTTGTACGACCAGCTCAGGCTGGTATCGAGGCGATGGCCGCTGGCCAGGTCGAAGCCGTACTGGCTGACCAGCTCGACGCCGCGGGTGCGCGTATCCACCGCGTTGGAGAAGTAGCTCAGGCTGCTGTAGTTGGCGGTGATGCCCTGCTCGGCCAGGTAGGCCTGGGCCGCCTCGGAACCGATGTTGAGGTTGGAGGAGACGTTGATGCGGTCGTCGATGCGGATGTAGAACGCATCCAGGCTCAGGTTCCAGCCGTCGAGCGGGTTGAGTACCAGGCCGAGGGTCGCGCTGCGCGACTTCTCCGCCTTCAGCGGCTCGGCGCCGAGCAGGCTGGCGATCCGCGAGGTGGCCGGGAAGGTGCCGGTCTCCACCAGCACGGTGCCGTTGCCCAGGTCCTGGTACTGGCTGGTGATGTTGGAGTAGTACTGCTGCACCAGGGTCGGGGCGCGGAAGCCGGTGGACACGGTGCCGCGCAGCGCCACCCGCGGGGTGAAGTCGAAGCGGCCGGACAGCGCGCCGGAGGTGGTCGCGCCGAAGTCGCTGTAGTCCTCGCGCCGCAGCGCCAGCGACGAGGAGAAGCGCTCGCTGATGTCCGCCTCCAGGTTCACGTACTGGGCCAGGTTGTGGCGGCGCCACTTGCCCGGCGTGGGGCCGGTCAGGCTGCCGCCGCTGCCGTACAGGCTGTAGATGTCGCCCTGCCCGATCCGGTACTGCTGGCGCAGGTACTGCACGCCGAAGGCCACGGTCAGCGGCCCGTGCAGGCCGGCGACGTCGAAGTCGCGGCTCAGGTCGAGGTCGGCCACGTCCTGGGTGTTCTTGAAGTTGCTGCCCTGGATGCGGAACGGCGTCCAGCCGTAGGCGTTGTAGTAGTCGGCGTTGACCATGTCGTAGCGCTGGTCGTACTCGTTCTGGCCGTGGTTGAGCGAGAGGTCGTAGTACCAGCCGTTGCCGATGGCGCCGCGCAGGCCGGCCACGACCGAGCTGTCGCGCACGATCGGGATGCCCATCGGCAGGTAGCCGTCCGGGTAGATGTCCTTGATGTTGTTGGAGGCGTTGGCGGCGCGGAACACCAGCGCGGTGTCGTAGCGGCCGCGGCGGTACAGCGCATCGACGTAGAGTTCGGCGGCGTCGCTGAAGGCGTAGTGCCCGCTCAGCGCGGCCTTGTTGGAGCGCACGTCCGGATCGCCGCGGCGGCTGGCGACGGTGCCGTAGGCGGCGCTGCCGATCGCGCCGCTGCCGTAGTAGGGGCCGCTGCGGTTGGTGTAGTCGTTGTTCTCGAACTCGGCGCTGACGTGGATGCCGCCGTTCTCGCCGAGCCTGAAGCCGGCATCGCCGGACAGCTGCCGGCGCAGGCCGTCGCCCTCGCTGTAGCCGCCGTACTTGAAGCCGACGTTGCCGCCCTCGTCGCCCTGCTTGAGGATGACGTTGATCACGCCGCCGATCGCGTCGGAACCGTAGCGCGCGGAGGCGCCGTCGCGCAGCACCTCGATGCGGGCGATGGCGCTGATCGGGATCGCGTTGAGATCCACCGGGTTGGAGCCGCGGCCCACCGCGCCGCCCATGTTGAGGAAGGCGCCGTTGTGGCGGCGCTTGCCGTTGACCAGCACCAGCACCTGGTCGGGCGACAGCCCGCGCAGGGTGACCGGGCGCACCACTTCGGCGCCGCTGATGGTCACCGGCTGCGGGAAGCTGATCGCCGGCACCAGCCGTGCCAGCGCCGCGGCGAACTCGGTGGTGCCCAGGTTCTGCAGCTGCTCGGAGCTGATCACGTCGATCGGCTGCAGCGAGCTGGTGACCGTGCGTTCGCCGGTGCTGGTGCCGGTGACGATCACCGTGTCCAGGGTCTTGGAGGAGCCGGCGGCGGTGGCAGCCTCCTGCGCGTGCGCAGGAAGGACCAGGGCCGCGGCGATGGCCGCGGCCAGCAGGGAGTTGTTGATCATCGTGCCCGTCTTGTTCAAGGAAAGGTGGAGGTGGTGCGCATCCTTGCGAGCGGTGCCGGCGATACGTTCCCTGCCGCCGCCGGACATGATCCCTGCGCGGCGCGCCCGCACAGATAACCGTTGCTCATCAACAGATCCCCTGCGCGCAGGATCGCGGCCCGGCCGACGGGCATGGACCAGGTAACGCGGACCCGGGGGTCCTAGGGGATATTCCGGAAGGCATGCGCCCGACCTCGCGACATTGGCAGGGATGCCCCATCTGTCCGTTTGCCTGAGGGCACTACCCCTTCGGCGGCCGCGGCGATGCCGCTGCGCTCTCCAGATTACGTGTCACGCCGGCCGCGCGGTCCTTCTGCCTGAGAGTTTCCGGGGCGGTTGCTCCTTCGGCGCCAGCGCGTGGCTGGTCTCTCCCGTGCGGCCGTGGCGCATCGCGGCCCGTACGGCCGCGACGACGCTTCCGATCCAGTAGGCCACGCGGCTTTCGGCAGGGTCAACGCGGGCGAAGGGTAGGTCCGGCGACCGCGGGTAGGCGCGCGCGCAGGGCGCCCGCGGCGAGCGTGTCCGCATCGGCTGCGGATGCAGGATCGTCGTCGAAACCTCGGAACGGGGCTGGCACCCGAGCAGCCCGGGCAAGCGCAGCGTACCGGGATGTCAGATGACCCGGGCTACGGACATCGTCGGCCGGGCGATGCAGGGATCGGCGCCGCCGCAGCGCAGGCGCCGCCGGCGCCCGGCTACTTCCGCGGCAGGCGGCGATCCATGCCCGGTCTCAGTCCAGCACGCGGCAGAACACCGCCTTGAGGTAGCGCGATTCCTGTGCGTTGGCCATGAACGGATGGTCGGGCCCGGCGCCGGCGACCTTGAGGATCTGGATCGTGCGCCCGGAGAAGAACGACGCGCGCCGCAGCATGTCCAGGAACTCCTGCTCGGCCACCAGTCCGGTGCAGGAGAACGTGGCCAGCAGCCCGCCGGGCTTGACCACGCCCAGCGCCAGCTTGTTCATGTCCAGGTACTTCTTCAGCGCGGTGATGACCTGGTCGCGGTCGCGGGTCAGCTTGGCCGGGTCCAGCACCACCACGTCGTACTGCTCGCCGCGCGCGGCGGCGTCGCGCAGGTACGGGAAGATGTCGGCCTGCACGAACCTGAGCTTGACGTCGTTGAGCCGCGCGTTGCCCTTGGCGATGGCGATCACGTCCTCGTCGATGTCCACACCGACCACTTCCTCGGCGCCGCGCACCTTGGCGTAGACGCCGAAGCCGCCGGTGTTGCAGCACAGGTCGAGCACGCGCTTGCCGGCCACGTGCTGGCTCAGCCACTGCCGGTTCTCGCGCTGGTCGGCGAAGAAGCCGGTCTTGTGCGCGCCGGCCGGGTCGGCACGGAACTTCACCCCGTACTCGCTGATGATCGCCGGCTCGGTGCCGGTGCTGTCGCGGAAGTCGAACGACTCCTGCTTCTGCACGTGCTCCTCGGCGAAGCTGTGGAAGCGGCAGCCGGGAAACTGCGCGCGCAGGGCGTCGTAGATCCACTCGCGGTGGCGGAACATGCCGGCGGCGAAGAACTCCACCACCAGCAGGTCGCCATAGCGGTCCACCACCAGCCCGGACAGGCCGTCGCCCTCGCTGTGCACCACGCGCCAGGCGTCGGAGACGGCGTCCAGCCCGAGCACCTCGCGCCGCAGCGCCACCGCCTCGGCGATCCGGCGCGCGAACCAGCGCTCGTCCACCGCCACCTCCTGGCGCGTCTCCAGGATGCGCACGGCGATGCGCGAGTGGCCGTTGTAGAAGCCGCGCCCGATCCACTCGCCATCGACGCCGACCACGTCCACGATGCTGCCCGGCCTGGGCTTGGCGGCGGGCTTTTCCACCAGTTTCTGGAAGATCCAGGGGTGGCTGGAGCGCCAGGCGTTCTTGAGACGGACCACGGGGACGGGAGTATTCATCCGCCCATTGTATCGCCCGCGTTTGACGCGTTCGCCGCGCACCCGCAGAATGCCCGGCAGAAGGGGAGTAGCTCCCGACGTTGTCGCCGTCATTACGGGCCGCATGCGATCAATGCAGGGCCCCGGTGCAACGGCAGCCGGTGCGCCGGCTGTGAGCGAGACCTTCGCCGCGACGGCGAAGGCCCCCCTGTTTCCGGAATCCCGCAGGACTTCCGTGCAGCAGCCAGCCTTCGCGGCCACTGGCTCGTTCACTCACTCCAACGGGAAATCCGATGCAAACGATAGGCAATGTATGGCTGTGGAGCGGCTTCGCGATCGTGGTGATCGCGGCGCTGCTGGCCGACCTGGTGCTGATGCGCCACGGCGGCCCGCACAAGGTCACCTTCAAGGAAGCGCTGTGGTGGTCCATCGGCTGGGTGCTGCTGGCACTGAGCTTCAATGCCGGGCTGTGGTGGTACCTGCAGCAGACCGCCGGCGAGGCGGAGGCCAACCGCATCGGCCTGGAATTCCTCACCGGCTACCTGGTGGAGAAGTCGCTGGCGGTGGACAACATCTTCGTGTTCCTGCTGATCATGGGCTATTTCTCGGTCCCCGAGCACCTGCGCCAGCGCGTGCTGGTGATCGGCGTGCTCGGCGCCATCGCCTTGCGCGCGGTGATGATCTTCGCCGGCGCGGCGCTGCTGAACCAGTTCCACTGGCTGCTGTACGTGTTCGGCGCGTTCCTGCTGTTCACCGGCATCAAGATGTGGTTCTCCGCCGGCGACGAGCCTGACCTGGAATCCAACCCGGCGCTGCGTTTCATGCGCAAGCACCTGCGGCTGACCCCGCAGTACCACGGCAACCAGCTGGTGGTGGAGAAGGAGGGCAAGCGCTGGTTCACGCCGATGTTCGCGGTGCTGATCCTGATCGCGGTGACCGACGTGATCTTCGCGGTGGACAGCATCCCGGCGATCTTCGCCATCACCATGGACCCGTTCATCGTGCTGACCTCGAACGTGTTCGCGGTGCTGGGCCTGCGCGCGATGTTCTTCCTGCTGGCAGGCGCCGCCGACCGCTTCCACCTGCTGCCCTACGGGCTGGCGGTGATCCTGGTGTTCATCGGCACCAAGATGATGATCGTGGACCTGTACAAGATCCCGGTGCTGGTGTCGCTGGGCGCGGTGGTGCTGATCCTGGCCGCGACCATGATCCTGAGCGTGCTGCGCCCGGCCAAGGGCGGCCACGGCGCCTAGGCGCGGCACCTGGGCGCGCCGCGGCCAGGCGGGATTCGGGAGTAGGGATTCGGGATTGGGAAGGGGCAGCGGCCGGGCTCCTGCGAATCCCGAATCCCGAATCCCGAATCCCGAATCCCGAATCCCGAATCCGCGATTGTCCCGCCGGCGCTGTCCAATGTCCCGTCGGCGCCGTCTTGCAAACCGGCGAGCAACCGCCATTCCACAGCCATGGACATCGCCCACACGCCCACCCCGCCCGATCCGCAGGCCCAGCGCCGCCACGACCGCGGCCGGTTGCTGCGCGCCTTCAACCTGAGCCTGGGCTGCGTGCTGCTGCTGGTGGCGGTGTTCGCCGCGCAGGGCCATTTCGACTGGCGGCCGCTGGCGGTGGCGCCGCTCGAGGCGCATGGCCTGTGGGGCCTGCTGGGCGCGCCGCTGCTGCACGGTTCGCTCTCCCACCTCGCCGCCAACGCCTCGGCGCTGCTGATCCTGGGCACGCTGGCCGGCAGCGTCTACCCGCGCGCCACGCTGGCCGCGCTGCCGCTGCTGTGGCTGGGCTCGGGCCTGGGCGCGTGGCTGCTGGGCGACCTCGGCAGCCGCCACCTGGGCGCCAGCGGCATCACCCACGGGCTGATGTTCCTGGTGTTCGTGCTCGGCCTGCTGCGCCGCGACCGCGCCGCCATCGCCGCCGGCATGATCGGCTTCCTGTTCTACGGCGGCATGCTGCTGACCGTGCTGCCGCACGAGCCCGGCATCTCCTGGCAGTCGCACATGGGCGGCGCGGTGGCCGGCATCGTCGCCGCGCTGCTGTTCTACCGGCGCGATCCGCAGCCGCCGCGCAAGCGCTACAGTTGGGAAGACGAGGAGGATGCCGACGCGGACGCCGGCGCGGACCTGCGCGACGGACTGGAACCGCCCTCGCCGGCCCAGGTACCGGTGCTGTGGCAGCGCCCGGCCGACGACGCGCGCGGCGTGGTGCTGCGCTTCCCGCCGCGCGAGCGCACGCCGCCCTCCTCGGATGCTTCCCCCTAGACCGCAGGCCCCGTAGATCCCGTAGGAGCGACTTCAGTCGCGAACGGGCTTCACCGGTAAGGCCCCATCGCGACTGAAGTCGCTCCTACGGGGCGATCCAGGTTGCGCCGGAGCGCTCAGCGCGGCGTGTCGGTCCGGTCCACCGCGCGCCGGCCCAGCGCCGGATCGTCGGTGAAGAAGGCATCGATCCCGGCGTCGAGGTAGCGCCGGATCTCGGCCACCGATGCGGCCTCGTTGCGCGCGGCCGGGTCGCCGCCCTGGTTGAGGTCGGCGGCGATGAAGTAGTTCTCGGGACGGAACGTGTACGGCTGCACCTGCAGCCCGGCCGCGTGCGCGTCGCGCACCAGCGCGGTCGGCGCCTGCAGCCGCTTGTCCGCATCCAGCGGGATCACCAGGCGCAGTTCCGGGCCGATGGCGTCGGCATAGCCGGCGACCTCGCGCAGGCCCTCGGCGGTCATCAGGTCGGCATAGCGGCGGCCGGCGGCCGGGCCGTCGCGATCGGGCAGCGGATAGCGCGCCGGCGCCAGCAGCTGCAGCAGGCGGATGTTGGAATCGCGCCCGATCTTGTTGCGCAGCTCGCGCAGGTTGCCGCTCTCGAACGACTGGATCGTCACCGGCGCGCTGCGGGTGTAGGCGTGCGCCTGCAGCGTCGCCAGCACCTTGTCCTCCATCGCCAGGCCGATCGAGCGGAAGTAGCTGGGATGCTTGATCTCGGGGATCAGGCCGATGCTGCGGCCGGCGGTGGCCGCCTGCGCGGCGAGGAAGTCGATGATCTCGTCCAGCGTGACGATCTGGAAGCGCCCGTCCCACTCCGTGCTGCGCAGCTGCGGCAGGCGCTCGCGCGCGCGCAGCGTCTTCAGCTCGGCCAGGGTGAAGTCCTCGGTGAACCAGCCCTCGATGCGCTCGCCGTCGATGGTCTTGACGGTCTTGCGCGCGGCGAACTCCGGGTGCTCGGCGACATCGGTGGTGCCGCCGATCTCGTTCTCGTGGCGCGCCACCAGCGCGCCGTCCCGGGTCGACACCAGGTCCGGCTCGATGAAGTCGGCGCCGTCGGCGATGGCCTGGGTGTAGGCCGCCAGGGTGTGCTCGGGCCGCAGCGCGCTGGCACCGCGATGGGCGTAGACCAGCACCTTCCCGGCGATGGGCGCATCCGCAAGCGCGGGCGTGGACAGCAGGATGCAGCTCAGCAACAGCAGCGCTCGGTTCATCGGGAAGATCTCAAGGATATCGGAACGGGATGCGCGCGCCGGCCCGCGCGGGCGGTGCACGCCGCCGTGTGTGCGGCGGGGACGGACAGCGGCGGCAACGGCCCGCGCAGCGTACGCGCGGGCATCGCCTCCCGCCTCCGCGGCGGCGCCGCTCCCGGCCCGGGAACGGCGGCGGCGGCCGGGCATGCGCGCACGTGCACGGCGCTCAGAACGCCGCGTCCAGGGTCAGGAACGCCTGCCGCGGCGCACTGGCATGGAACGACAGCTGGCGCCCGTTCGGGTCGCTGTTGGTATAGCCGCCCAGGTCGGCGGCATAGCGCTTGTCGGTGAGGTTGGCGACGTTGAGCGAGACCCGCAGCGCGCGCAGGAAGCCGACCTGGCCGAAGTCGTAGCCGGCGCCGGCATCGAACGTGGTGTAGCCGCCGAAGCCCTGGTCGTTGGTGTAGGTGTAGTAGCGCTGGCCGGTGTACTTGCCGCGCAGGCTGGCGTTCCAGCCGTTCCAGCGCCAGCTCAGCTCGCTGGACAGCATCACGTCGGGGATGCCGACCACGCGCTTGCCGGCGATCGGCACGGTGGCGCCGGCCTGCTGGTAGTCGTCCTCGTAGGTGCTCTTGTTCCACGAGGCCGAGTTGTACCACTCGATGGTGCCGGTGGGCTTCCAGATGAAGGTCAGCTCGGCGCCCTGGCTCTTCACCGAGCCGACGTTGTAGTAGCGGGTGATGCAGCCGGGCGTGCCGACCAGGATGCTGGCGCAGGGATTGAGCGAGAGCAGGCGGTTGTCGAAGATCGTGTGGTACAGCGCCGCCGAGGCCTGCACGCTGTCGCCGCCGTAGCGCCAGCCGCCCTCGAAGGTGGTCGATTCCTCCGGCTTGAGGTTGCCGCGGCTGTCGTCGAAAGAGGCCTGGCTCACCGACAGCGGGCCGGTGGTGAAGGCGGACAGGTTCTGCGCGTAGGAGGCGAACAGCTCGTGGCCGCCGCCCAGCTGCCAGCCCAGGCCGAGCTGCGGCAGCAGGCCCTTGCTGGCATTGATGCGGCCGCTGGCGTACGGGCTCTCCACGTCCTGCGCCGATACCGCGCGCACCGAGTTGTGCGGGCTCTTGACGCCGATGTCCACCGCCAGCCGGTCGTCCAGCAGCCTGAAGCTGTCCTGCAGGTACAGCTGCTTGGTGATGATGGTGTAGTCCTGGCGGAACAGGCGGCGGTCGGGATTGCGCAGGTACTTGTCGTCGCTGACCGGGCCGTCGATCCAGTAGAAGTTGCGCTCGATGTCGTGGTCGTTGTGCTCGTACCACACGCCGGCCTCCAGCCGGTGCATGCCCAGCTCCCAGCTCAGCGAGGCCAGCGCGCCGGTGCGGTCGATGTAGTAGTTGGTGGAGCGGATCGAAATCGGCAGTTCCTGCGGCGTGCCCGGGTTGGACTTCTGCCCCGGCGCCCACCAGTGGCCCTGGCCCTCGTTCTTGTGGTGGTAGACCTGAGCGCGCGCGCTCAGCGTGTCGCTGAAGCGGAAGTCGCCGGACAGGTAGTACAGGTCGTCCTTGCGCAGCGCGCGGCTCTGGTAGTAGGCGTCGTCGACGTTGTCCACGCCGCCGCTGTAGCCGCACTTGCCGGCGTCGTAGGTGGCGCTGGCGCAGTAGGCCGCGGCCAGCGCGCGTTCCCAGTCCGGCGCGTACAGGTTCCAGTCCCAGCCCAGCCCGCGCGCCATGCCGCTCTTGGAGAGCATGGCGTAGTCGGCCTGCGAGGTGCGCGAGGTGTCGGCGAAGGCGGTCAGCTTGACCGCATCGTTCTGCCACACCGCCTTGCCGTTGAACTGGCGCGTGCTGGTGCGCGAGTACGGGCTGGCCCACATGTCGGCCTCGGCGTTGATGCCGGAGACATAGGCCGAGAAGCCGTCGTGCTCGCCGGTGTCGATGCGCAGGTAGCTGCGGCGGTTACTGTCGCTGCCGAAGGTCTGGCTGGCGCGGCCGCCGAACTCGGTGGACGGGTCGTCGCTGAAGTACTGCACCGTGCCGCCGAGGTTGCTGGTCGAGGCGGTGCCGACGTTGCCGATGCCCACCGCCAGCTCGGCGCCGCCGAAGTTCTCGGAGATCAGCGCGCGGCTGATGTTGAGGCCGTTGAAGTTGCCGTAGGCGTTGTTGCCCAGCGGCAGGCCGTCGAGGGTGTAGCCGAGCTGGGTGGTGCCGTAGCCGCGCAGGCTGATCGACTGCGACTCCTCGTTGGCGCCGTAGGCGTCGTTGGACTGCACGTTCACCCCGGGGATGCGCCCGAGCAGCTTCTGCGGGCTGGTGCCCGCCGGCAGCACCTGCTGGTCCTGCACGCCGATGCGCTGCACCTGGCGGGTCTGGCCCTGGCCGATCACCGAGACCGCGTCGAGCTGCTGCACGGACGTATCGGCACCGCCATCGGCAGGCGCCTCGTCGGCGAGAGCGCCGAACGGAACCAGCAGGGCGGCGAGAATGGCGGACGCGAGGACACGGCGATTGTGCATGGGGGTGAGCACCGGGAGGCGAATATCAGCGTGCAAGGGTGCGACCGCGATCTTTCACTTTCGCGTCACTGCGGTGACGCTTTCCGACATGCCACGCGACTGCCGCGAAAGCGTCACATGGCGGCGCTAGGCTCGCGCCGTCCTTCCAAGCCGGTGGTGAAGCAGGTGGTGGCCTCGTCCCGTTCCCGTTACGTCGCCGCATCGTCCGGCCTGTTGCTGTGCGTGCTGCTGTCGTCCTGCAGCAGCGATGGCGGCGCGCGCGCGGCCGCCGCCGCTGCTGCGCCGGCGGCACCGGGCTCGGTCATCGCGCTGGATGCGCGCGGCTATCTCGATCCGGCCGCACTGCCCGACAGCCTGGCGCTGGTACCGCCGCCGCCCGCGGAGGGGTCGCCCGCCATGGCGCTGGACAGCGCCGTCGCCTCGCGAATGCTCGCGCTGCGGGATTCGCCGCGCTGGCAGCAGGCGCGCAGCGATGCCGCGCTCGCATTTCCCGCCGCGGCCAACCAGTTCTCCTGCGCGCTGGGCATCGAGGTCTCGCAGCAGCGCACGCCGCACCTGATGCGCCTGCTCGGCCGCACGCTGCTCGATGCCAGCAGCGCCACCAGCGCCGCCAAGGCGCGCTACCAGCGGCCGCGCCCGTTCGTGTCCAACCAGGCCCCCGTGTGCACGCCCGAGGACGAGGCCAGCCTGCGCGGCAATGGCGCCTATCCCTCCGGGCACACGGCCATCGGCTGGGCGTGGGGCCTGGTGCTGGCCGAGGCCGCGCCCGAACACAGCGCGGCGCTGCTGCTGCGCGGGCGCCGGTTCGGCGACAGCCGGCTGGTGTGCAACGTGCACTGGCAGAGCGACGTGGTGCAGGGTCGCGTGATGGGCGCGGCGGCGGTGGCCGCGCTGCACGGCAACGCCGAATTCCGTGCCGACCTGCAGGCGGCACGCAAGGAGATCGAGGACGCGCGCCGGGCCGGTGCGGTTCCGGCGCGCGACTGCACGGCGGAAGCATCGGCGCTGGCCGCGCCATTGCCGACGGCGCTCTAGGGCGCGGCCCGATCCGCGCCACGCGAAGCGGCGCCCCCTTCCCCGCCCGGCCATCACGATGGCGGGCAGCGCATGCATCCGGCGGCGATCTCGTACCGTTCGCGGCGATGCCGTGCCACGGTGTCCGATCCTCGAACCGAACCGCCTGACCAGGTCGCCGCATCGCCAAGGCGACGCCCGCAGCCACGCAGGCCTGTCCGGGTTTACCCTTAGCCGTCCGTTTCGCAGACCGGAGGCCATCGCTTGAAGATCGCCATGCTGCACCTCACCGACGGCCAGCACTGCGCGGCGGTGGTGGACGAGCGCGAGCGGCGCTGCTGGCCGGTCGCGGAACTGCTGCCCGGCTTCGACGGCGACATCCTCGCACTGATCCGCGACTGGGAGCGGATTGCGCCCCGACTTGCCCCCTCCGGCCACGGGCGGCCGCTGGACGAGGCGCGCTGCCTGGCACCGCTGCGACCGCCGCGCAACCTGTTCTGCGTCGGCAAGAACTATCGCGCGCATGCCGCCGAATTCGCCCGCTCCGGTTTCGACCGCACGGCCGCAGCCGGCGAGGACGCACCCGAGGCACCGGTGATCTTCACCAAGACGCCGCAGACGGTGATCGGCGACAGCGAGCCGATCCCGCGCCATGCCGGGACCACCGCTGCCCTGGACTACGAGGCCGAGCTGGCCGTGGTCATCGGCCGCGGCGGCCGCGGCATCGCCCGCGAGCGCGCGATGGAACACGTCTGGGGCTACACCATCGCCAACGACGTCACCGCGCGCGACCTGCAGGCGCGCCACCGGCAATGGTTCCTGGGCAAGTCGCTGGACGGCTTCTGCCCGCTGGGGCCGTGGCTGGTCAGCGCCGACGCCTTCGATCCGGCGCGCGCGCGCATCCGCTGCTGGGTCGACGACGAACTGCGCCAGGACGCCTGCACCGGCGATCTGATCTTCGACATCCCCACGCTGATCGCCACGCTCTCGGCGGGCATCGCCCTGCAGCCGGGCGACCTGATCCTCACCGGCACCCCGGCCGGCGTCGGCATCGGCTTCGAACCGCCGCGCTTCCTGCAGGCCGGCCAGCGCGTGCGCATCGCCATCGACGGCATCGGCACGCTGCAGAACCCGATAGGCGCGTAGAGCCGAGCTCGCTCGGCTGGAGCCTTCCCAGTAACGCCCAGCCGAGCAAGCTCGGCTCTACGCGGGCAGGCGCGCACATTCCAGGTGTCCCTCATGCCGCCGCGATCGGCGTTGGCCTATGCTCCGCGGCAGCGCGGCTACAACCGCCGCTCAGTGCGGAATCGGCAATGAACCATCGACACGGGCACTCGGACACGCATCGCGAGAACCGGCCGGACGTGGCGTCCCAGTCCACGACGGATCCGGTCTGCGGCATGACGGTCGACGCGCAGCCGCCGCACCACAGCCATTACCAGGGTCGCGATTTCCGCTTCTGCAGCGCGCATTGCAAGACGAAGTTCGATGCCGACCCGCAGCGCTACGCCGCCAGCCAGGAAGACCACGCGGCGGCGGCGGATACCGCAACATCCACCGGCGTTCCGCCGCGGGCCGCCACGATGCTCTACACCTGCCCCATGCATCCGCAGGTGCGCCAGGACCGCCCCGGCCACTGCCCGATCTGCGACATGGCGCTGGAGCCGGTCGCCGCTGCGCAGGCGCACGCGTCGGACCCTGCCGCGGCCACGGCGAGCCACGATCACGCACACGCCGCCCACCCCGCACAGCCGCCGTCCCGGCCAGCCGCCGCGCCCCCGCCGCCGGGCACGATCTACACCTGCCCGATGCACCCGCAGATCCACCAGGACCATCCCGGCCACTGCCCGATCTGCGGCATGGCGCTGGAGCCGGTGCTGCCGTCGCCGGACGAGGAGGAGAACCCGGAACTGCGCGACTTCTCGCGGCGCTTCTGGTGGACCCTGCCGCTGTCGGCGGCAACCATGCTGCTGGCGATGTTCGGCCACGCCCTGCACCTGTTCGACATGCGCACGCAGAGCTGGGTGGAACTGGCGCTTTCGCTGCCGGTGGTGCTGTGGGCGGGCGCGCCGTTCTTCGCACGTGGCTGGCAGTCCGTGCGCAACCGCAGCCCCAACATGTGGACGCTGATCGCGCTGGGCACCGGCGCGGCGTTCGTCTACAGCGTGGTGGCGACCGTGGCCCCCGGCGTGTTCCCGGCCACGTTCTCGTCGATGGGACGGGTCAACGTCTACTTCGAGGCGGCCGCGGTCATCATCTCGCTGACCCTGCTCGGGCAGCTGCTGGAGCTGCGGGCGCGCGCGCAGACCTCTGCGGCGATCCGCGCGCTGCTGGGACTGGCCCCGCGCAGCGCGCGCCGCATCGATGCCGACGGCAGCGAGCACGACGTGCCGCTCGAACACGTCGCCATCGGCGACCACCTGCGGGTGCGCCCGGGCGAGAAGGTGCCGGTGGACGGGGTGGTGCTCGAAGGCGGCAGCGCGGTGGACGAATCCATGCTCACCGGCGAGCCGCTGCCGCTGCGCAAGCACCCGGGCGACCACGTGATCGGCGCCACCCTCAACACCTCCGGCGCGCTGGTGATGCGCGCCGAGCGCGTCGGCAACGACACCGTGCTGGCGCAGATCGTGCAGATGGTGGCGCAGGCACAGCGCTCGCGCGCGCCGATGCAGCGACTGGCCGACGGCGTGGCGCGCTGGTTCGTGCTGGCGGTGGTCGCCATCGCGGTGCTGACGCTGCTCGGCTGGGGCCTGTTCGGCCCGCAGCCGCGCTGGATCTACGGCCTGCTCAACGCGGTATCGGTACTGATCATCGCCTGCCCGTGCGCGCTGGGGCTGGCCACGCCGATGTCGATCATGGTCGCCAGCGGCCGCGGCGCCTCGCTGGGCGTGCTGTTCCGCGATGCCGCGGCGATCGAGAACCTGCGCCGCGTCGATACGGTCATCGTCGACAAGACCGGCACCCTGACCGAGGGCCGGCCGGCATTCGAACGCGTGCTGCCGGCCAACGGCTTCGACCCCGACGAGGTGCTGCGGTTGGCCGCCAGCCTGGACCAGGCCAGCGAGCATCCGCTGGCGCAGGCCATCGTGCGCCAGGCGCGCGAGCGCAAGCTGGCACTGTCGCCGGCGCAGGATTTCGAGTCGGCATCCGGCATCGGCGTGAGCGGCCACGTCGACGGCCACGCGCTGGCGCTGGGCAACGCCGCGCTGATGCAGCGCCTGCAGGTCGCCATCGACGCCGGCACCGCGCCGGCCGCCGAGCAGCTGCGCGGCGAAGGTGCCAGCACCATGTTCCTGGCGGTGGACGGGACGCTGGCCGGGCTGCTGGCGGTCTCCGACCCGATCAAGCCGAGCACCGCCGACGCGATCGCCGCGCTGCACGGCGAAGGCGTGCGCATCGTCATGGCCAGCGGCGACGGCATCGCCACCGCGCGCTCGGTGGCGGCCAGGCTCGGCATCGACGAGGTCCATGGCGAGGTCACTCCCGCCGACAAGCTGGCGCTGGTGGAGAAGCTGCAACGCGAGGGCCGCGTCGTGGCGATGGCCGGCGACGGCATCAACGATGCACCGGCGCTGGCTCGCGCCGACATCGGCATCGCCATGGGCACCGGCACCGACGTGGCGATGAACAGCGCCCAGGTCACCCTGGTCAAGGGCGACCTGCGCGGCATCGCCACTGCCCGCGCCCTGTCGCGCGCCACCGTGCGCAACATGCGGCAGAACCTCGGCTTCGCCCTGGTCTACAACGCGCTCGGCATCCCGCTGGCGGCCGGCCTGCTGTACCCGCTGACCGGCCACCTGCTGTCGCCGATGTTCGCCGCGCTGGCGATGAGCCTGAGCTCGGCCTCGGTGGTGGGCAATGCGCTCAGGCTGCGGCGCACGCGGCTGGTCTGACGACAGCCGGAGACCATGGCCGCCGTGGGAGGAGCGTGAGCCGCGAGGGGATCTGCTTTTACCCCCTCCCTTGCGAAGCAGGGGAGGGTTGGGGAGGGGTGCCTTTGCTTTGTGCGCTAGCGAGCGCCTTCCCTACCCTCACCGCCCTGCAGCCACACCGGCACCGGCAGGCCACGCCCAGCCAGGAAGGCCGCATCGAACAGCTTGGCGCGGTAGCGCGTGCCGGCATCGGCCAGCACCGTCACGATGGTGTGGCCCGGGCCCAGTTCACGCGCCAGCCGGATCGCCCCGGCCAGGTTCACCCCGCTCGATCCGCCCACGCTCAGGCCCTCGTGCTCGACCAGCTCGTGGATCAGCGGCACCGACTCCTCGTCGCCGATCGACCATGCGCGGTCGATCGGCGCACCTGCGAAGTTGGCCGTCACCCGGCTCGAACCGATGCCCTCGCTGATCGAGCCGCCCTCGGCCTTCAGCACCCCAGTGTTGACGTAGCTGGCCAGCGCCGAGCCGGCCGGGTCGGACAGCGCGATCACCACGCCCGGCCTGCGCGCCTTCAGCGCCCGCCCCACCCCGGCCAGCGTGCCCCCGGTGCCGGTGGCGCAGACGAAGCCGTCCACCGCGCCACCGCTCTGCTCCCAGATCTCCACCCCGGTGGTGCGCTCGTGCCAGTCGCCGTTGGCGGTGTTGTCGAACTGGTCGGCGAACCAGGCGCTGCCCGGCGCCTGTGCGTTCATCGCCTCGGCCAGGCGCCGGGCGACATGCGCGTAGTGGCCCGGGTCGGCATAGGGCACCGCCGGCACCAGCCGCAACTGCGCCCCGGCCGCGCGCACGGCGTCGATCTTCTCCCGGCTCTGCGTTTCGGGCATGGCGATGATGGCGCGGTAGCCGCGGCTGGCGCCGACCAGCGCCAGGCCGATGCCGGTGTTGCCGGCGGTGCCCTCCACGATCGTCGCGCCCGGGCGCAGCAGGCCGCGCGCCTCGGCATCCAGGATCAGCCCCAGCGCCGTGCGGTCCTTGATCGAGCCGCCGGGACTGAGGAACTCGGCCTTGCCCAGGATCTCGCAACCAGTGCGTTCGCTGGCGCGGCGCAGGCGGACCAGCGGGGTGCGGCCGATCAGGCCGGAGACATCGGGGGATGCGTTCATCGGATCGTGGTGTCGGGCAGTGGGGTGATGGGAAGGGAAACGCGCGTGTTCGCGTGGGAGGATGCGTCGGCAGGGTTGGCGGGAAGCATCTGGCGCGGATGCGCTGCGCCTGGCCAGGTATAGAGTTGCCGGACGCGACTGCTCTCTGTTCGGTGTCGGCCTATGGCATCGCCCCTGGTGCGAGCGGCTTTCTTCGGAGCAGGCCGCAGTCGGTGGCGACCCACGCGAAGGCCCGCCGGCCAATCCCGCGTCGCGCCCGCGCATCCCCGCCCTTCGGCAACGGCGGGTGCATCTCAACCGCTACCAATAGCCTTGGGCGTATCGGCACGTGCGCCCCACTCGGTCCACGAACCGTCGTACAGCGCCCCCTCGGGCAGGCCGGCCACGGCCAGGCCCAGCAGCAGGATCGCCGCGGTCAGGCCACTGCCGCAGCTGGCCACCACCGGCCGGCTGCCATCCACGCCGGCGGCGGCGAAGCGCGCACGCAGCGCGTCCACCGGCAGGAAGCGGCCGTCGGCCTGCAACAGCTCGCCGAACGGCAGGTTGGCGCTGCCCGGGATATGCCCGGAAGGCAGGCCCGGACGCGGCTCCGGCGCCTGGCCGCCGAAGCGGCCGGCCGCGCGCGCATCGAGTACCAACTCGGCGCCGCTGGCGAGATTCGCGCGCACGTCGCCCAGCCCGCGCAGCAGCTGCGCACGGGAATCCACGTGGAACGCCGCGGCCGGCTCGACGACCGGCTCGCCCGCCTCCACCGCCTGCCCTGCCGCAGTCCAGGCCGGCAGCCCGCCATCGAGCACCGCCACCGCGTCGTGGCCGAACAGGCGCAGCAGCCACCACGCCCGCGCCGCCGAGAACAGCCCCTTCTGGTCGTAGACCACGATGCGCGCATCGTTGCGCAGGCCCAGTTCCGCGGCCAGCCGCGCGAAGCGGCCCTGCGTCGGCGCAATGTGCGGCAGCGTGGTATCCGGATCGGAGAACAGCTCGATGTCGAAGAAGCGCGCGCCCGGCACGTGCGCCTGCCGATACAGCGCCGCCCCATCCTTGCCCTCGGCCGGCAGGTAGTCGCTGGCATCGAGCACGATCAGGTCGGGATCGTGCAGATGGGCGGCCAGCCAGGCCGCGTCGACGAGGGGTCCGAAAGCGCTCATGCCGCTCCTGCACCGTTGGATGTAGATGATCCGCCAGCGTGGCACTTCCGCGTCCGCAGGGGAAGCGGACCGGAGCACACCGGGGGGAAGCGCTGGAAACCGCTCGGCATATGCTTATGCCGGTCGTGCGGAAACCATCCGAATCGTTCGAGCGGCCATCTTGGGTAGGAAGTAGGCGGCGACCGGGCCGGAGCCAGAGAGGCTCACTTCCCGATGCAGAAGCTCGAAAAGATCTTCCCCAGCAAGTCATCGGCACTGATCCGCCCGGTGATCCCACCCAGCGCCTCGTGCGCCAGACGCAGTTCCTCGGCAGCCAGTTCCAGGCGTTCGTGGTCCAGTTCAGCGGCGGCGGCTTCTAGGTGTTCGCCTGCCTGCAGCAACGCCTCGACGTGGCGCGCGCGTGCGCTGAACTCGCCCTCGCTGCCCTCGCCCGCATCGCCTTCGACCACCGCGCGCAGTTGCCGGCGTAGCTGCTCCAGGCCCTGCCCGGTCACCGCCGAGACGTGGATCGCCGCGTCGTCCGCCGCCGGCCACTGCGGCAGCAGATCGCATTTGTTGTGGATCAGCAGCCGGTGCGGCACCTGCGCGAGCGCATCGTCCAGTGCGGCCAGGCCGGCGGCCGGGTCGCGCGCGTCCAGCACCACCAGCGCCAGGTCGGCGCGCTGCAGTTCGGCGCGGGCGCGGCGCATGCCCTCGCGCTCGATGGCGTCGCCGCCTTCGCGCAGGCCGGCGGTGTCGACCAGTTCCAGTTCCACACCGTCGCTGCGCACGGTCTCGCGCAGGGTGTCGCGGGTGGTGCCGGCGACGTCGGTGACGATGGCGCGCTCGCTGCCGGCCAGCGCGTTGAGCAGCGAGCTCTTGCCGGCGTTGGGCGGGCCCACCAGCACCGCCTGCACCCCGTCGCGCAGGCGGCGGCCGCGCTCGGCCTCGCGCAGCAGCTGCGCCAGCGCCTCGCGCACCTGCGCCAGGCCGGTACGCACCTGTTCGCCACCTAGGGTGTCGAGCGGTTCGTCGGCGAAGTCGATCGCCGCCTCGACGTGGATGCGCAGCACGGTGATGCGATCGGCCACTTCTTCCACGCGCTGAGAGAACACGCCGTCGAGCGAGCGACGGGCGGCACGGGCGGCACGGATGTCGCCGGCGGCGATCAGGTCGGCGATCGCCTCGGCCTGGGCCAGGTCGAGCTTGCCGTTGAGGAAGGCACGCTCGCTGAATTCGCCGGGCCGCGCCTGCCGCGCGCCCAGCTCACGGCAGCGCGCCACCAGCAGTTGCAGCGCCACCGGGCTGCCGTGCGCCTGCAGTTCCACCACGTCCTCGCCGGTGAAGCTGTGCGGGGCGGGAAACCATAGCGCGATGCCGTCGTCGATCGCCTGTCCGCACGCATCGGCAAAGCGCAGGTAATGGGCGTGGCGCGGACGCAGCGTGCGCCCGCCGATGGCGCTGGCGATGGCATGCGCACGCGGCCCGGACAGGCGCACGATGCCCACGCCGCCGGCTCCGGCGGCGGTGGCGATGGCGACGATGGTGTCGGTGGACGATTCGGTCATCGGCAGATTGCAGCACGTCGCCGCGCTGGCGGAAACCGCGTGCATCGCGCAAAGCCGGTCGGAAAGCCGTGGCGCATCGCCGACGCCGGGCACGCGATGCTCGCCATAGACCTCATGCGAAGTCCGGCCACAAGGCTTGCCATGTTCGGCCCCTGCATTCCCGCTCCTGCGAATCCCCAATCTCCAATCCCGAATCCCGGATCCCGCCCCCCCACCAAGCAGGAGGCCCGCCTCGCGGCGGGCCTCCCGGCACATCACTTCGCGACGTTGTCGTGGATGATCTTGCTCGGCTCCTCGCCGTGCTGCTTGATCATCCACCACTGGATCAGCAGGCCCAGTCCGCCGCTGACCACCCAGTACAGCACCAGGCCGGCCGGCATGAAGGCCATCATCACGCCGAACACCAGCGGCATGAACTGCATCATCTTGGCCTGGGTCGGGTCCATGCCCGCGGTCGGGGTCAGCTTCTGCGTGGCCCACATCACCGCCATGTTGAGCACCGGCAGGATGAAGTACGGATCGCGCGCGGTCAGGTCCTGGATCCAGCCCAGCCACGGCGCCTGCCGCAGCTCCACCGATTCCACCAGCACCCAGTACAGCGCGAAGAAGATCGGCATCTGCACCACGAGCGGCAGGCAGCCGCCCATCGGGTTGATCTTCTCCTTCTTGAACAGCTCCATCATCGCCTGCTGGTACTTCTGCCGGTCGTCGCCGTAGCGCTCCTTGAGCTGCTGCAGGCGCGGCTGGAACTTGCGCATCTTGGCGCCGGACTTGTACTGCGCCGCCGACAGCGGATACAGCGCCAGGCGCAGCAGCACCACCAGGCCGATGATCGCCCAGCCCCAGTTGCCGAGCAGCGCGTGGATGTGGTTCAGCACCCAGAACAGGCCCTGGCCGATCACCGCCATCAGCGAGAAGCGGCTGTAGTCGACCACGCGGTCCAGGCCCTTGACGTCTTCCTTGGCGATCGCGCCGACCAGCTTGGGGCCGACCCACAGCCGCGCCTGGGTGGTCGCGCTCTGACCCGGCGCCACGGTGAAGCCGGGGCCGCGCAGCTCGGCCACGTCGCGCGGACCGTCCTGCGCCAGCACGTACAGCGAGGCCTGGTCGGCCTGCGGAATCCAGCTGGTGAAGAAGTGGTGCTGCAGCAGCGCGATCCAGCCGCCGGTGATCTGGCGGTTGAGGCCGCCGTCGTCCATGTAGTCCTTGAACGCGCGGCGCTCGTAGCCATCCTGCGGGCTGTACCAGGTGGCGCCGTTGAAGCTGAACGAGTCCGGGTTGGTCATGCTGCGATCGACGATGCCGGGCACGCGGCTGAGCTTGCGGAACACATAGCCGCTCCAGCTCGCGCTGCCCTGGTTGATCACCTCGTCCTTGACCTGGATCGCATAGCGGCCGCGCTCCAGGGTGAAGCTGCGGCGGATGCTCACGCCATCGGGTCCGTTCCAGACGAACGGCACCACCAGAGTGTCCTGGCCCTGCGCAAGCGCGAACTGCGCCGTGCCCGGCTGCTCGAGCTGGAAGCCGCCCACGCCCGGCACCGGCGACTTGTCGCTGGCCCAGCCACTGATGGCGCTGTAGGGATGCGTCGGGTCCTCGATCAGCAGCTTCACCGGCGGCGCGTCCGGCTCCTTGCTCTGCGGGAACTTCAGCAGTTCGGCATCGAGCACGCTGCGGCCATCAAGCACCAGCCGCAGCACGTCGGTGGTGACCGTCACCCGCGGAGCGGCCTGGCCGTTGGCCGGCGCCGCCTCGGCGGTGGCCGCCGCTGCCGGCGCCGCGCCGGGAACGTTGGCCTGCGGGACCGCGCCGGCGGCGGGAACGGCATCGGCGTCGTTGGCGGCCGGGACCGCAGTGGCGGCGGGAACGGACGGCGGCGGTGCCGCCTTCTCCCGGTTCCACTCCATCCACAACAGCACAGCCACCATCAGCCAGGCAAAGATCAGGAATACACGGGTCTGGTTCATCAGGCGGCAAACTCGGCTCAGCCGGAAGGGAAATCCGGCGTGGAAATGGAGGGAACATCGGCGCGCGAAGGCCGCGGCATTGTGCCGCCCGGCGCCGGGTGGGGCAATGCGCCGGCACGGCGCAGCAGCCGCAGGAAGGCTTCGCGCAGCTGTGCGTTGCTGCTGCGCGAGGCGCCGGCGCGGGCCACCACGACATAGTCGCCGCCGGCCAGCGCGGGCAGGATCTCGCGCATGCTCTCGCGCAGCACCCGCTTGATGCGGTTGCGCGCCACCGCGCGGGTGTCGACCTTGCGCGAGACCGCCATGCCCAGCCGCGCCGGGCCGTCGCCGGCGCGCCAGTGCAGGCTGAACAGCGGCTCGGAGATGCGCCGGCCGTCATTGAAGACGGCAGTGTATTCCGCGCGCAAACGAACCCGCGCAGAGCGAGGGTATCGCTTGCGCGGGTCGGTGGTGTTCACGGTGACGATTGCGGCGGCCGCACGCGGCGGCGCGGCAATCAAGCGCTCAGGCGCTTGCGGCCCTTGGCACGACGGCGGGCGAGGACCTTGCGGCCATCAGCCGTCTTCATACGGGCACGAAAGCCGTGGTCGCGCTTGCGCTTGAGGTTGCTGGGTTGGAAAGTGCGCTTGGTGGCCATGGGGGCCTCTGTATGAATGAGACGGAAAGAACCGGAAATTCTATAGATGCCGCCCCCCTGCAGTCAACCTCCCGTGAAGTAGGGAACGCGGGCGCCTGTGGACCAGGCTGTGAACAAGCGGTGGGAAAACATTCCCGCGTCCGCCCTGCGGTGATAGTCTGATCCATCCATTTTCCCCTTGTGCGGCCCGTGGCGCAGCGCGTCACGCTGCAGCCGCGCGGTCCTGTGACGAACCTACCTGATGGATGTCTGGCCCCGTTGCCTCGAACGCCTTGAAGCCGAATTCCCGCCCGAGGACGTTCATACCTGGTTGAAACCCCTGCAAGCCGAACCGCGCAACGGCGCGCTGGTGCTGTATGCGCCCAACGCGTTCATCGTCGACCAGGTGCGCGAGCGCTACCTGCCGCGGATCCGCGAACTGCTCGGCCACTTCGCCGGCAGCGACGAGGTCGCGCTGGAGATCGGCTCGCGCCCGCGCCCGGTGGAAGCGGCCGCGCCGGTGGCCCCTGCCGCGGTGCAGGCGGCGGTGGCGGTACCGGCGGTACCGTTCGCCGGCAACCTCGATTCGCACTACACCTTCGCCAACTTCGTCGAGGGCCGCAGCAACCAGCTCGGCCTGGCCGCGGCGACCCAGGCCGCCTCCAAGCCCGGCGACCGCGCCCACAACCCGCTGCTGCTGTACGGCGGCACCGGCCTGGGCAAAACCCACCTGATGTTCGCCGCCGGCAATGCCATGCGCGCCGCCAACCCCGCGGCCAAGGTGATGTACCTGCGTTCGGAACAGTTCTTCAGCGCGATGATCCGTGCGCTGCAGGACAAGTCGATGGACCAGTTCAAGCGCCAGTTCCAGCAGGTGGACGCGCTGCTGATCGACGACATCCAGTTCTTCGCCGGCAAGGACCGCACCCAGGAGGAGTTCTTCCACACCTTCAACGCGCTGTTCGACGGCCGCCAGCAGATCATCCTCACCTGCGACCGCTACCCGCGCGAGGTCGAGGGCCTGGAGCCGCGGCTGAAGTCGCGCCTGGCCTGGGGCCTGTCGGTGGCGATCGACCCGCCCGACTTCGAGACGCGCGCGGCGATCGTGCTGGCCAAGGCGCGCGAGCGCGGCGCCGAGATCCCGGACGACGTGGCGTTCCTAATCGCCAAGAAGATGCGCTCGAACGTGCGCGACCTGGAAGGCGCGCTCAACACGCTGGCCGCGCGCGCCAACTTCACCGGCCGCGCGATCACCACCGAGTTCGCCCAGGAAACGCTGCGCGACCTGCTGCGCGCCCAGCAACAGGCCATCGGCATCCCCAACATCCAGAAGACCGTGGCCGACTACTACGGCCTGCAGATCAAGGACCTGCTGTCCAAGCGCCGCACCCGCTCGCTGGCGCGTCCGCGGCAGATGGCCATGGCGCTGACCAAGGAACTGACCGAGCACAGCCTGCCGGAGATCGGCGACGCCTTCGCCGGGCGCGACCACACCACGGTCCTGCACGCCTGCCGCCAGATCAAGAGCCTGATGGAGACCGACGGCAAGCTGCGCGAGGACTGGGACAAGCTGATCCGCAAATTGAGCGAGTAGCCGGCTGGAAGCGGGCCGGTCGGCCGGCCCGGCCGGCGGCACGGCGGTGGCAGGTGGTCATGGTGGGAAAAACGGTGCACGATTTCCGGACAAATCGGGGAGAATCTGTGGATAAATAGACGTCCGCGTCGGCCCGGAAATCTATCCACAGCTTTTCCCTCAGGTCCAGGCCGGGTAATACAGAGGCTTGTGTCCCCGCAAAATCCAACAAAAACAAAGACTTGAACCTGTTTTCAACCAATTCTGCCGCTACCATCACCACCAAGCTTTTGATTTATTCCACATCTTTTAAAGCATAGGGGCACGGAACCACATGCGTTTCACACTGCAGCGAGAAGCCTTTCTCAAGCCACTGGCCCAAGTGGTCAATGTGGTCGAACGCCGCCAGACACTGCCGGTGCTGGCCAACTTCCTGGTCCAGGTCAAGGACGGACAACTGTCGTTGACCGGCACCGACCTGGAAGTGGAGATGGTCTCGCGCATCGCGGTGGACGATGCCGAGGACGGCGAGACCACGATCCCGGCGCGCAAGCTGTTCGAGATCGTGCGTGCCCTGCCCGACGGCAGCAAGGTGACCGTCTCGCAGTCCGGCGAGAAGGTCACGCTGCAGGCCGGACGCAGCCGCTTCACCCTGGCCACGCTGTCGGCCAACGACTTCCCGTCGGTGGACGAGGTCGAGGCGACCGAGCGCGTGGTCGTGCCCGAGGCGGCGCTGAAGGAACTGATCGAGCGCACCGCCTTCGCGATGGCGCAGCAGGACGTGCGCTACTACCTCAACGGCCTGCTGTTCGACCTGCACGACAAGACCCTGCGCTGCGTGGCCACCGACGGCCATCGCCTGGCGCTGTGCGAGACCGAGCTGGAAGGCGGCTCCGGCGCCAAGCGGCAGATCATCGTGCCGCGCAAGGGCGTGACCGAGCTGCAGCGGTTGCTGGAAGGCGGCGATCGCGAGGTCGAGCTGGAAGTCGGCCGCAGCCACGTGCGGGTCAAGCGCGACGACGTGACGTTCACCTCGAAGCTGATCGACGGCCGTTTCCCCGACTACGAGGCGGTCATCCCGATCGGTGCCGACCGCGAGGTCAAGGTCGACCGCGAAGCCCTGCGTGCCTCGCTGCAGCGTGCGGCGATCCTGTCCAACGAGAAGTATCGTGGCGTGCGGGTCGAGGTTTCGCCGGGCCAGCTGAAGATCAGCGCGCACAACCCGGAGCAGGAAGAGGCGCAGGAAGAGATCGAGGCCGACACCAAGGTGTCCGACCTGGCGATCGGCTTCAACGTGAACTACCTGCTCGACGCACTGTCGGCGCTGCGCGACGAGCACGTGGTGATCCAGCTGCGCGACGCCAACTCCTCGGCGCTGGTGCGCGAGGCCGGCAGCGCCAAGTCCCGCCACGTGGTGATGCCGCTGCGGCTGTAACGGCAGGTTCCACGTGGAACGCAAGCGACGCCCGGACTGGTTTCGGGCGTTTCTCGTTCTGGCCACGGCATTTGCGCAGGCGTTATCCCCACTTCCCTGCTTGTGGCTTCCCCCGATTGCTGTGAAGCCATAGGGTGGCCCCTGTCCCACCATCGCGGAGCCACGCGACGCAAGGATGCTGCCGGTCCGCGCAGGGTGATTGAGACCCCCAGGCTGTCGGTCCGCCCGCGGTTGGGGCCATTGCGGCGGTATTGCCGGGTGTTGCGGCGGGCCTCGGCCCGCCCTATGGACTTGATGGGACGATTTTCCCTGGAGAAGTGGCATTGCTCACTCCGTGCCCCTGGCGCGGTCGTGCATACCCCGATCATCGCCATTGCCTTATCCTGCTTCCCTCCCGTTCTCCATGGACCCTGGCACGACGCTGTAGGGATCCGGCCAAGCCCTACCCGCCATGCAGGTCAATCGCCTCGTTCTCTCGCAAATGCGTCGCTTCGTCGACGTCACGCTCGAACCACGGGCGGGGATGAACCTGATCGTCGGCGACAACGGCGCCGGCAAGACCACGTTCCTGGAGGCCCTGCACCTGATGGCCTACGGCCGCAGCTTTCGCGGGCGCGTGCGCGACGGCCTGGTCCGCCACGGGGAAGAGGCCTTGCAGGTGTTCGTCGAATGGCAGGAACCCGGGAGCGACGGCGCCCCCCGGTCGCGGCGCGCGGGCCTGCGCCACAGCGGTCAGGCATGGCAGGGGCGGCTCGACGGCGAGGACATCGACCAGCTCGGGACCCTGTGCGCGGCGCTGGCGGTGGTGACCTTCGAGCCCGGCAGCCATGCCCTGGTCAGCGGCAGCGCGGACTGGCGTCGGCGCTTCGTCGATTGGGGCCTGTTCCACGTGGAACACGACTTCCTCGGCCTGTGGCGCCGCTATGCACGTGCCCTGAAACAGCGCAACGCACTGCTCAAGGCCAATGCTTCCGCTGCAGCGCTGGACGCCTGGGACGTGGAACTCGCACAGGCCGGCGAGCCGCTGACCTCCCACCGCCAGCACTACCTGGACCGGCTGCAGGCCAGGCTGCTGCCGCTGGCCGGGCAGCTGTCGCCCTCCCTGGGCGTGCAGTCGCTCGAGTTTTCCCCCGGCTGGCGGCGCCAGGAGGTCTCGCTGGCCGATGCCCTACTGCTTTCGCGCGAGCGCGACCGCGTCGCCGGCTATACCTCGGTGGGTCCGCACCGTGCGGACTGGAGCGTGCGCTTCGCCTCGGGGATGGGCCGCGAGGCCCTGTCGCGCGGACAGGCCAAGCTGACCGCGCTGGCCGCGCTGCTGGCGCAGGCGCAGGACCATGCACAGGAAAAGGGCGACTGGCCGCTGGTGGCACTGGACGACCTGGCCTCCGAGCTCGATCGCCACCACCAGCGGCGGGTGATGGACTGGCTGGCCGCGACGCCGGCGCAGGTATTCGTCACGGCGACGGAGGTGCCGGCCGCCCTGGCGGGGAACGTGCAGCCGGCGGCCGTGTTCCACGTGGAACACGGCCAGGTCGATCCGGCCGTTTGACCGCCGTTCCCGGGGAAAACCCCCGCAACTGCTATAATTTGATCCGTTTCCCCTATTCCCCCGGCGTATCGCGGCCCCATCGCGATTGCCCGCGTTGTGGAGCCCATGGCAATCGCATGACCGAAGAACAGAACCAGACGCCCTCGACCGCCAACAACACCTACGATTCCAGCAAGATCACCGTCCTGCGCGGGCTGGAGGCCGTGCGCAAGCGGCCCGGCATGTACATCGGCGACGTCCACGACGGCACCGGCCTGCACCACATGGTGTTCGAGGTGGTCGACAACTCGATCGACGAGGCGCTGGCCAAGTACGCCGACAACGTCGAGGTCAGGATCTTGCCGGACGGTTCGGTATCGGTATCCGACAACGGCCGCGGCATCCCGGTCGACATCCACAAGGAAGAGCACGTCTCCGCGGCCGAGGTGATCCTCACCGTGCTGCATGCCGGCGGCAAGTTCGACGACAACAGCTACAAGGTCTCCGGCGGCCTGCACGGCGTCGGCGTATCCGTGGTCAATGCGCTGTCCGAGCACCTGTGGCTGGATATCTGGCGCGACGGCTTCCACTGGCAGCAGGAATACTCGCTGGGCGAGCCGCTATACCCGCTCAAGCAGCTCGAGCCCTCGGACAAGCGCGGCACCACGCTGCGCTTCAAGCCGGCGGTGGAGATCTTCAGCGACGTCGAGTTCCACTACGAGATCCTGGCCCGGCGCCTGCGCGAGCTGTCCTTCCTCAACTCCGGGGTCAAGATCGCGCTGATCGACGAGCGCGGCGAAGGCCGTCGCGACGACTACCACTACGAGGGCGGCATCCGCAGCTTCGTCGAGCACCTGGCGCAGCTGAAGACCCCGCTGCATCCGAACGTGATCTCGGTGACCGGCGAGCAGAACGGCATCGTCGTGGACGTGGCCCTGCAATGGACCGACGCCTACCAGGAGACGATGTACTGCTTCACCAACAACATCCCGCAGAAGGACGGCGGTACCCACCTGGCCGGCTTCCGCGCCGCGCTGACCCGTACCCTGACCAACTACATCGAGCAGAACGGCATCGCCAGGCAGGCCAAGATCACCCTGTCCGGCGACGACATGCGCGAAGGCATGATCGCGGTGCTGTCGGTCAAGGTGCCCGACCCCAGCTTTTCGTCGCAGACCAAGGAAAAGCTGGTCAGTTCCGACGTGAAGCCGGCCGTTGAGAGCACGTTCGGCGCAAAACTCGAGGAATTCCTGCAGGAAAATCCCAACGAGGCGCGTGCCATCGCCGGCAAGATCGTCGATGCCGCGCGCGCCCGCGAGGCCGCGCGCAAGGCCCGCGACCTGACCCGCCGCAAGGGCGCGCTGGACATCGCCGGCCTGCCCGGCAAGCTCGCCGACTGCCAGGAGAAGGACCCGGCCCTGTCCGAACTGTTCATCGTCGAGGGCGACTCGGCCGGCGGCTCGGCCAAGCAGGGCCGCAACCGCAAGAATCAGGCGGTGCTGCCGCTGCGCGGCAAGATCCTCAACGTCGAGCGCGCGCGCTTCGACCGCATGCTCGCCAGCGCCGAGGTCGGCACCCTGATCACCGCGCTGGGCACCGGCATCGGCAAGGACGAGTACAACCCGGACAAGCTGCGCTACCACCGCATCATCATCATGACCGACGCCGACGTCGACGGCTCGCACATCCGCACCCTGCTGCTGACGTTCTTCTACCGGCAGATGCCGGAGCTGATCGAGCGCGGCCACGTCTACATCGGCCTGCCGCCGCTGTACAAGCTCAAGCAGGGCAAGAGCGAGCTGTACCTGAAGGACGACGCGGCGCTCAACGCCTACCTGGCCAACAGCGCCGTGGAAGGCGCCTCGCTGGTCCCGGCCGCCGGCGAACCGCCGATCGAGGGCGTGGCGCTGGAGAAGCTGCTGATCGCCTACGCCTCGGCCAACGACGTCATCGCCCGCAACGCGCACCGCTACGACCCGCGCTTGCTGGCGGCGCTGATCGATTTCGCCCCGCTGGACCCGGCACACCTGGCCCGCGACACCCACCAGCGCGAGGAACTCGATGCGCTGGAGGCCAAGCTCAACGCCGGCAGCATCGGCAGTCCGCGCTACAAGCTCGAGATCCAGCTCGGCAGCGAGCACCGCCTGCCCGCGCTGGTGGCCACGCGCCGGCACATGGGCGAGGAACTGATCCAGGTGGTGCCGTTGTCGGCCTTCGAAAGCGGCGAACTGCGCCCGCTGCGCGAGGTGGCGACGCTGCTGCACGGGCTGATCCGCGAAGGCGCGCAGATCGTGCGCGGCAGCAAGTCCCAGCCGATCACCCAGTTCGCGCAGGCGCAGGCCTGGCTGCTGGACGAGGCCAAGAAGGGCCGGCAGATCCAGCGCTTCAAGGGCCTGGGCGAAATGAATCCGGAGCAGCTGTGGGAGACCACGGTCAACCCGGACACGCGCCGGCTGCTGCAGGTGCGCATCGAGGACGCGATGACCGCCGACCAGGTGTTCAGCACGTTGATGGGCGACGTGGTCGAGCCGCGCCGGGACTTCATCGAGGACAACGCGCTCAAGGTCGCCAACCTCGATATCTGACACCGCCCGGTCCACCGGCGCCGCCTCGCATGCAGCGTGGCGGCGTGCCATCTCCTCCCGAGAAGCGATGACCCCCGCCCCCGTTGCCGCCTCGTCGCCGAACCGCAGCGCCCCCGCCCCGCTGCGTTCGTTGCTGCTCGCCTTCGCCAGCGATGCGCTGATCGCCGCCGGCGTGCTGGTGCTCGCCAGCCTCGCCGCGATGCTGGCCTGGGGGCTGTACCGCGGCTTCGAGCTGGCCCGGCAGGCGCGGGCCGGCGGCGCCGCGCCGGTGGCCGAGGCCATCGTCTCCCAGGTCGGGCAGCCCGGCGCGCTGGGGCAGATGCTGATCGCCCTGGCCGGCACGTCCATGGCCGCCCTGGTGCTGTACTTCTGGCGGCGTCCGGCCAGCGCCGAGGAGCGCGCCCGTTCGCGCCAGGCGTGGCGGCAATCGTCAACCTGGGGCTGGACGCTGCTGGTGGCGCTGGCGGTGTTCGTCGGCAGCAGCGCGATCGCCTCGTTCTTCGAACGCTTCGGCATCAAGCCGCTGCCGACCAACCTGGCCATGGTCAAGGAGGCGCTGCTGCACTGGCCCGCGTTCCTGGTGCTGTTCGCGGTGGTGCTGGCGCCGGCCTACGAGGAACTGCTGTTCCGCCGCGTGCTGTTCGGACGCTTCCTGGCGGCGGGGCGGCCATGGCTGGGGCTGCTGCTCAGCAGCGTCGCCTTCGCGCTGATGCACGAGATTCCCGGGCTCAGCGGCAACGGCCCGGCCGCGATCTGCCAGCTGTGGCTGATCTACGGCGGCATGGGCGCGGCCTTCGCCTGGCTGTACTGGCGCACCGGCAGCCTGTGGGCGCCGATCCTGGCGCACGCCCTGAACAACGCCACCGCCCTGGTCGCCATGCGCTGGTTCGGCGCCAATTGATCTGGTTGCTTGAAAAAGCCAAGCCGGCGGTGCAAGACTCCGGTGCATGGCACAAGGGGATTCCATGAAGGCGTTATGGCTCGGGTTTGCGGTCGCGGCCCTGCTGGCCGGCTGCGCCACCACCACCTCGCCCACCGGGCGCCGGCAGGTCGTGGGCGGGGTTTCCCAGCAGCAGCTGGACCAGCTCGGTGCCCAGGCCTTCAGCGAGACCAAGAGCAAGGAAACCGTCAGCCGCGACGGCAAGCAGAACGGCTACGTGCAGTGCGTGGTCAACGCGCTGGTGGCGCAGCTGCCGCCGCAATGGCGCAGCACCGGCTGGGAAGTGGCGGTCTTCGTCGACAACGAGCCCAATGCGTTCGCCCTGCCGGGCGGCAAGGTCGGCGTCAACACCGGCATCTTCACCGTGGCCAAGAACCAGGACCAGCTCGCCGCGGTGCTCGGCCACGAGATCGGCCACGTCATCTCGCGCCACCACGAGGAACGCATCACCCGGCAGATGGGGGCGCAGACCGGCCTGGGCATCCTCTCCATCCTTGCCGGCGCCGCCTACGGCAGCGGTGCCGCCGACACGGTCGGCCAGCTCGGCGGCATGACCGCGCAGACGGTGTTCCTGCTGCCGGGCTCGCGCACCCAGGAGAGCGAGGCGGACGTCGTCGGCCAGCGGCTGATGGCGCAGGCCGGCTTCGATCCGGCGCAGGCGGTGAACCTGTGGCAGAACATGATCCAGGCCAGCAGCGGCCGCACGCCGCAGTGGCTGTCCACCCATCCCGATCCGCAAGCCCGCATCCAGGAGCTGCGCCGCGACGTGCCCGCGCTCGAGCCGGTCTATGCCGAGGCGCAGCGCGCCGGCCGGCGTCCGAGGTGCGGCTAGGATGCGCCGTCCGTTGCCAAGCCGGCGGCGCCGGCCCCGCGCGCGTTCGCCGCAGGGAAGAGCGACATGGACGTGCGTCCACGCCCCAGCCATGACGCAAATCCGCGTGCGCGCGGCCGCGTCGCGACCGCTTCGGCAAGGGGCGGGAGACATCGCGAGACATCACGGTGTCACTGTTGCAGGACAACATCGAAAACCTTTTCCGCCGCAGCCGGTTTCTGTTAGTTTTGCCGGCTTCGCGTGTTTTGGCCTTACCGCATCATTCAAGTGCCGCATCGGCGGCTCACCGAGGTGAATCATGAAGTTCCAAAATCGCAAGCACGCCCTGTTGTCCCTCGTCATCGCCTCGGTACTGGGCGGCGTGGTGGTGACTGACGCGGTTGCACAGGCTCGCGGTTCGGACCGTTCCGATGATCGCCGCGGTCGCAAGGCACAGAAGGCCGAAGTGCTGTTCCCCAATGCCACCCGCGAGGAGCCCAAGGTCAAGGCCTCGTCCCGGATGGGCAGCAAGCTGCAGAAGCTGATCGACACCTACAACAACGGCGAGGACTATGCCGCCGTGCGTACCCAGGCCGACGAGATCCTGGCCAACGGCTCGGCCAACGAATACGACAAGTCGCTCGCCGCGCAGCTGGCCGCGCAGGCCGCCTACAACCTCGACGACGTCCCCGCCGCCGAGAAGTACCTGCAGCAGGCGCTGCAGCTCGGCGGCCTGGACAACAACGGCCACTACCAGTCGATGCTGATGCTGGCCCAGCTGCAGCTGCAGGACGACGCGACCATCAAGGAAGGCCTGGTCACTCTGGACCGCTACCTGGACGAGACCAAGTCCAACCGTCCCGAGGACCTGATCATCAAGGGCCAGGCGCTGTACCAGACCGAGCGCTACCAGGAGGCCATCCCGGTGCTGCAGCAGGCCATCGCCGCCTCGCCCGAGCCCAAGGACAGCTGGAACCAGCTGCTGATGGCGTCCTACGCCGAGGCCGGCCAGACCGGCGAGGCGGTGAAGACGGCCGAGGCGCTGGCGGCCAGGAGCCCCAACGACAAGAAGACCCAGCTCAACCTGGCCAGCATGTACATGCAGGCCGACCAGATGGACAAGGCCGCCGCGGTGATGGACAGGCTGCGCGCCAGCGGCCAGCTCACCGAGGAGCGCGAGTACCGCCAGCTCTACTCGATCTACGCCAACACCGACAACAAGGAAAAAGATGTCATCGCGGTGATCAACGAGGGCCTGGAGAAGGGTATCCTCAAGCCGGACTACCAGACCTATCTGGCGCTGGCCCAGTCCTACTACTACACCGATCAGGTTCCGCAGGCCATCGAGAACTGGAAGAAGGCCGCGCCCTTGTCCAAGGATGGCGAGACCTACCTCAACCTTGCCAAGGTGCTCCACTCGGAAGGACGCATCCCAGAGGCCAAGCAGGCCGCCCAGCAGGCACTCGCCAAGGGTGTCAGGAAGCCGGACGATGCCAAGAAAATCATCAATCTGAAGTAGGCGGCAAAAAAGCCCTCTCGACCGCGCCGGAACTGTAGTGCGGGCCGCAGGGATTGGTATAAGCTTGGGTTTACTGCGGTGCAGCAAAAACGCCGCCTGAATCAGGATTCGGCCCCAGGTCGGGATCCCACCCCCCATCCACGAGCCATTGGCGCATGACGGAACAACTGATCGTTCACAGGCATACCGAGACAAAAGAGCGCGGCCTGAACTGGGCTCGCATCTTCGGCATCGCCTTCGTAGTTGCATTGCATCTGGCAGCGCTGATGCTGCTGCTGATTCCTGCCGTGGCTCCCAAGGCGCCGGCCGAGAAGGAGCGCAACATCGCGGTGACCATCGTCGATGCGCCGCCACCGCCTCCCCCGCCGCCGCCGCCGCCGCCGCCGCAGGACAAGCCGCCGCCGCCGGTCAAGAACCTGGCGCCGCCGAAGGCCTCGCCGATCCCGCCGCCGCCGGAAGCCCCGGTGGTCGACGTGGCCGAGCCGCGCCCGAGCGACATCGTGGTGCCGCCGTCGCCGCCCGCGCCGCCGTCGCCGCCGGCCGACATCAGCGCCAGCGTGGACATCTCGTCCAAGAACATGAACCCGCCCAAGTACCCGCCGGCCGCGTTCCGCGCCGGTGTCCAGGGCGAGGTCATCCTGATCGTGGATGTCGATGCCAACGGCAACGTCACCAACGTTTCGGTCGAGAAGTCCAGCCGCAACCGCGATCTCGACCGAGCCGCAATGGACGCGGCACGCAGGTGGCGTTTCAATCCGTCCATCGTCAACGGACAGAAGTCCGCCGGTCGCGTCCGCGTCCCGGTCAACTTTGCCCTGAACTGATTGCCGCGGGCCGGTGCGCCGGCCCACGGAATCCGTGTTATTCCAGTTAGCACCACCCTTCTTCAACACACACAACAAAGGTAAGCGTCATGCTGCAGGAAATCTTCATCGCCGCCGCTGCCGGGGGCACCAATCCATCGGCCGCTCTTTCGCAGATGGGTTTCGAGCACTTGATCTCGGAAATGACCGCCAATCCGGGCGAGTTCGCCGTCTCCTGGGTGGTGTTGCTCACCCTCATCTTCATGTCGGCCGCGTCCTGGTACTGGACGGTCATCAACATCTTCCGCGCCACCCGCCTGAAGAGCCAGGCCGCGCGGGTCACCAGCCTGTTCTGGGACGCCCCGAACGCGCAGGAAGCCATCCGTGCGATGGAAGAGCAGCCCGCTTCCGAGCCGTTCTCCAAGATCGCCCTGGACGCCGCCCAGGCCGCCGCGCACTACCAGCGTGCCGAAGGCGTCGGTGCCGGCAGTGCCGAGAGCCTGAGCCGCTCGGAGTTCGTCGATCGCGCCCTGCGCCAGGCCGTCGCCCGTGAGAGCGGCAACCTGCAGTCGGGCATGATCCTGCTGGCCACGGTGGGTTCGACCTCCCCGTTCGTCGGTCTGCTCGGTACCGTGTGGGGCATCTACGGCGCCCTGATCAAGATCGGCGCCAGCGGCAACGCCGGCATCGAGGCGGTGGCCGGCCCGGTCGGCGAGGCGCTGATCATGACCGCGATCGGCCTGTTCGTCGCCATCCCGGCGGTGTTCGCCTTCAACTTCTTCAGCAAGATCAACAGCGCGACCATCGCCAAGTTCGACACGTTCGCGCACGATCTGCACGACTTCTTCGCCACCGGTTCGCGCGTTCACTGATACCGGCATCGACGTTAGTCACCGCAACGATATAGACGGAGCCCGTTATGGCTTTCAGTAGTGGTAACAGCAGCGGCCCCATGGCCGACATCAACGTCACGCCCCTCGTGGACGTGATGCTGGTGCTGCTGATCATCTTCATCATCACCACCCCGCTGATGTCCCACAAGATCCAGGTGGAACTGCCTCGCGCCAATCTCGATCAGAACCCGGACGAAGCGGAAAAGCGTTCGGCTCCGATCACGCTGGCGGTCACGGAAGATGGTTCGCTGTACTGGAACGACGAGCTGATCACCAAGGATGCCCTGGAGTCTCGCCTGTCGACCGCCGCCCAGCAGACGCCGCAGCCGCCGCTGAACCTGCGTGGCGACCGCACGACCAAGATGAGCACGATCAACGAGATCACCAAGATCGCGCAGAGTCAGGGCATGCTGGACATCGGCTTCGTTGCGACCAAAGACAGGGGGCAGTAGGCCATGGCATTCAGTAGTGGCAACAAGGGCCCCATGGCCGACATCAACGTCACGCCGCTCATCGACGTGATGCTGGTGCTGCTGATCATCTTCATCGTCACCGCGCCGATCATGACCTATCCGATCTCGGTCGACCTGCCGCAGCGGGTGCTCAATCCGCCGCCGCAGACGACCGAGCCGCCGCCGCCGATCGAGTTGCGCATCGACGCCAGCAACCAGGTCTTCTGGAACAACAGCCCGGTGGCGGTGAACATCCTGCAGCAGCGGATGGAAGACGAGGTGCAGCGCGATCCGACCAACCAGCCGGAGCTGCGCATCGACGCGAATCCCGACTCGGAGTACGAGGTGATGGCCCAGGTGCTGGCCGCCGCCAAGAACGCGCAGATGAAGCGGATCGGGTTCGTGCAGCAGTAACAGGATTCGACGCAACAGATCCATTGCAACATCCAGTCATGACGCGACTGCAACGCCACCGGAAACGGTGGCGTTTTTTTTGGGGATTTCCGCGGGCTTGCTCGATCGCAGGTCTGCCCTATGCGGCCGCCGTGCGGGCGCTGCCGATTGCCGGCGGATCGGCGAAGATCCGTGCTCTTCCGGCCCGTGGCTGGCGCGAAGCGGACCCGGGCCCGCTCTATGTCGAGCGGAGTTGCCGATGAAGAATCCGTAGTCCGGGCAAGCGAAGCGACCGCAACGACCACCGGTGATCCGGGTGAGCTTCGCTCGCGCCCGGGCTAGGAACTTCCGGGCGCCCGGAGGTGCGGACGCGATCAGCCGTGGGCGGCGAGGATGCGCAGGTAGCTGCCGACGGTGGCGGTCAGGCCGGCGTAGAGCGCCTCGCCGATCAGGGCGTGGCCGATCGACACTTCCTGCACGCCCGGGATCGCGTCCAGGAAGGCCGCCAGGTTGAGCTGCGACAGGTCGTGCCCGGCGTTGACGGCCAGGCCCGCGTCGCGGGCGCGGCGGGCCGTTTCCGCCAGGCGAGGCAGTTCCCGCTGCGCCTGACCGGCGGCGAACGCCGCGGCGTAGGGGCCGGTGTACAGCTCGATGCGGTCGGCGCCGAGGTCCGCGGCGCGCTCGATCAGGGGATTGCCGGCATCGACGAACAGGCTCACGCGGCAGCCTGCCACCTTGAGCTCGGCGATCAACGGAAGCAGGCGCTCGCCGTCGCGCCCGAAGTCGAAGCCGTGGTCGGAGGTGAGCTGGCCGTCGCCGTCCGGCACCAGCGTGACCTGCGTCGGGCCGAGCTCGCTGCACAGCGGCAGCAGCCCCGGATAGCCCGCCCGCGGCGGCGCGAACGGGTTGCCCTCGATGTTGAATTCGGCGCCGTGCTGCGCGGTCAGCCGCGCCAGCGCCCGCACGTCCTCGGCGTGGATATGGCGGCGATCCGGGCGCGGGTGCACGGTGATGCCATGCGCGCCCGCGTCCAGGCAGGCCGCGGCGGCGGCCACCACGTCCGGATCCTGGCCGCCGCGGGAGTTGCGCAGCACCGCGATCTTGTTGACGTTGACGCTCAGCCGGCACGTCAGGGGTGGGGACAGGGGCACGTCAGCGGATCGGTTCGGAGGCGGCGGCGACCGCCTTGCGTGCGGCCGCGGCCTCGCGCAGGCGACGCAGTTCGGCCGGGTCGACCATCGTCGCGGCGTCGCCCTGGCTGTCGCCGACGCGTTGCAGGTACCAGCCGCGGATCCACAGCAGCAGCAGCACCAGGGCCGCCAGCAGCGACAGCACCAGCAGCGACATGTGCGGGGTGGAAAATGCCAGGATCAGCGCGCCGACGGCAAGCAGCAGGAACAGCCAGTGCATGGACGACCCTCCCAGGTGGACCGGCGCAGTGTAGCGCCGCGATGCGGGCGCGTTCCACGTGGCGGGCCCGGCACGCGACGGACGGTCGCTGGCGCCGCACGAGCGCGGCGCCATGCTGTGGCCGCAGAGCGCTGCCGGGGCTAGAGCAGCGGCGAGGTCAGGCGCGCGAATGCCTCGGGCAGCCGGTAGCGCCACACCGAGCGGTTGCGGTCGTTGCGCACCCGCACGGCGCTGGCGAAGTCGCTTTCCAGGATCCGCGACAGCCGGGCGCACAGCTCGCGGTCGTGGAACAGCATCGAGACCTCGAAGTTCAGCCGGAAGCTGCGGTTGTCGAAGTTGGCGCTGCCGACGATGCACAGATCGTCGTCGGCAAGCAGGGCCTTGGTGTGCAGCATGCGCGGCCCGTACTCGTAGATCTTCACCCCGGCCTGCAGCAGTTCGTCGAAGTACGAGCGCGCGGCATAGGTGACCAGGCGCGAGTCGCTCATCTTCGGCACCAGCAGCCGGGTATCCAGGCCGGCCAGCGCGGCCGACGTCAGCGCCATGCGCGCGGCCTCGCCGGGGACGAAGTACGGCGTCACCAGCCACACCCGCCGCTGCGCGTCCTGGATGGCGCCCACATGCACCCGGTGGATCGCTTCCCACGCCGAATCCGGTCCCGACACCAGCA
The DNA here is from genome assembly GCF_021168555.1 of Stenotrophomonas sp. MMGLT7. Classification (GTDB taxonomy): domain Bacteria; phylum Pseudomonadota; class Gammaproteobacteria; order Xanthomonadales; family Xanthomonadaceae; genus MMGLT7. Next base: position 124,430 of record NZ_JAJOZS010000005.1, read on the forward strand.
CCTGCGCCTCGATCGCGCCGTCCTTGCGGCTGGGTGCATCGGCCGGCCACAGGTGCGGGATGTCGAACGCCTCGCGGCCCTGGCCGGTGGCGTAGATCCAGTCCTCGACGAACACCAGCTGCAGGCTGCGCACGACGTGGCCCTCCACGCGCAGGTGCAGGTCGCGGTAGGCGTCGGGCAGCAACAGTTCGTTCTCCTCGTCGGTGATGTTGATGCCGCCGGTGAAGGCGATGCGGCCATCGACGATGACGATCTTGCGGTGGGTGCGCATGTTCACCCAGGGGCGCTTGAACGGCTTGAGCAGCTGCGCCGGATGGAACCAGGCCATCTCCGCGCCGGCATCGAGCAGGGGCCGCAGGAAGCGCCGGTTGACCTGGGAGGAACCCACCGCGTCCAGCAGCAGCCGCACCTTGACGCCGGCGCGGGCGCGTTCGATCAGCGCGTCGCGCACGGCGGTGCCGCTGCGGTCGCGATTGAAGATGTAGTACTCCAGGTGCACGTGGTCGCGGGCGGCGGCGATGGCCTGCTCGATCGCGGCGTAGGTCTGCCCGCCGTCGACCAGCCACTGCACGTCGGTGGCGCTGCTGGGGGCCAGCCCGGTGGTGGCCTGGCCCACGCGCGCCAGCTCGGTGCAGTCGGCGTCGGGCGGGCAGATCTCGCTGTAGTGCTCCATGCCCGAGCGCGAGCGGCCGCGGCGCAGGCGCTGGCGCTTCACCCGCTGCGGCCCGAGCAGGTAGTAGATGAACAGGCCCAGGTAGGGCAGCGCCGCCAGCGACAGCATCCAGCTCAGCGTGGCCACCGGTTCGCGCTTCTGCAGCACGATCCAGCCGATCAGCCACAGCAGGTACAACACGTAGGCGGCGGTGATGTAGGCCGAGATGTGGGGAATGCCGGACAGCCAGTGCCAGGCGGAGTTCAGGGTCGCGAGCATCGGTGGATTCCAGGGGGCGCCGCCGGGTCCGGCATGCGACGGGATGCGATGGGGAACAGCGGGCAAGTGTATGCCGGCGGATGCGCGCAGCCCGCCGGAGGGTGCAGGGAGGCGGTGTGCCTGCCGGCTGATCCCTGCCCGGGAACCGCCCTTGCCCGCCATGGCGGCCCGGCCGGCGGGGACTCGATGCGTGCTCCTGCTCGCCGCGCAGGTCCCGTGCCGCCGGCATGGCGGGTTCCGTCCCGGCGCATGGAGCACAGGACGCGGATGAAGCGTTCATCCGGCCCCGCGGCGCCATCGCAGGCCCTGCGACAAGTCGCCGCTAGGCTGTGCCGATGGCAACGGCAATCAAGGGGCGCGGCTCCGGCGGGCACCTGCCCGGACGCTTCGAGGTCACCGTCAGCGAGGCGGTGGACGACGGCTGGCATGGCGAGGAGGGCGAGGAGTTCGCCGCCCCGCGCCTGCGCACGCAGGTGCGCGAGGAGACCGCGCGCAGCATCATCAGCCGCAACAGCTCGCCGGACGTGGGCTTCGACCGCTCGGTCAATCCCTACCGCGGCTGCGAGCATGGCTGCTCCTATTGCTTCGCGCGGCCCACCCACGCCTACCTCAACCTGTCGCCGGGGCTGGATTTCGAGACCCGCATCTTCGCCAAGACCAATGCGCCGGAACTGCTGCGCAAGGAGCTGTCGCGCCCGGGCTACGAGCCGCAGCCGATCGCGCTGGGCATCAACACCGACGCCTACCAGCCGATCGAGCGCAAGCTGCAGCTGACCCGGCGGCTGATCGAGGTGATGCTGGAGACGCGCCATCCGTTCACCCTGATCACCAAGAACGCGCTGATCGAGCGCGACCTCGACCTGCTGGTGCCATTGGCCGAGCAGAACCTGGTGAGCGTGGCGTTCTCGGTGACCACGCTCGATGCGCACCTGTCGGCGCGGCTGGAGCCGCGCGCCTCGGCCCCGCACGCGCGGCTGCGCGCGATCGCGCGCCTGAGCCAGGCCGGCGTGCCGGTGGGGGCGATGGTCGCGCCGGTGATCCCGTGGGTGAACGACGCCGAGCTGGAAGCGGTGATGGAAGCCGTGCGCGACGCCGGCGCCAGCTCGGCCGGCTACGTGCTGCTGCGGCTGCCGCACGAGGTGGCGCCGCTGTTCCGCGACTGGCTGCAGACCCATCATCCCGATCGCGCCGCGCACGTCATGAGCACCATCCAGCAGCTGCGCGGCGGCAAGGACTACCAGGCCGCCTTCGGCACCCGCATGCGCGGCCAAGGCGTGTATGCCGACCTGCTGGCGCGGCGTTTCGCGCTGGCGAGCAAGCGCCTGGGTTTCGACCGCGATCGCCATCGCGGGCTGGACTGCGGCCGCTTCGTGCGGCCGCCGCCGCCGCGCCGCGATTCGCCGCAGGGGCAGTTGTTCTGAGGGTGGGATTGGGGATTAGGGATTGGGGATTGGCAACGGCCGCAGTCCCGCGGTCGGGACATGGCGCGCCAGCGAGGCGTCACCGCGCGCCAGGATCGCTTTTGACGAATCCCCAATCCCTAATTCCTAATCCCGCCCATAAAGCACCTGTGCGCCGCGAGGAGCTGTTCTGAGGGGGGGATTAGGGATTGGGGATTGGCAACGGCTGCAGTCCCGCGGTCGGGGACATGGCGCGCCAGCGAGGCGTCACCGCGCGCCAGGATCGCTTTTGACGAATCCCCAATCCCCAATCCCTAATCCCGCCCATAAAGCACCTGCGCCGACTGGAACAGGATCCAGCTGGTGGCGATGAACTTGTCGCCGCCTTGCGGGCGGTTGCCGCGGTGGGTGTGGGTGAAGGCGGTCGGGGCGATCAGCAGGCTGCCGGTGCGCGGGGCGACCTTGCGCTGCTGGAACAGGAACTCGGTCTCGCCCTCGCCGAAGCCGTCGTTGAGGTACAGCGTCCACAGCAGGTGGCGGTGCAGCGTCTCGGCGCCGGCATCGCGCGGGTACAGCTCGCAATGCCAGTACGGATAGCCGCCCTGCCCGGCCTCGTACCACTGCAGATTGACTGCGCCCGGGCGCAGGCAGGTGCGGGCCAGCCCCGCCAGCGCCTCGCCGTCCATGCCGGCGAAATCCTCGGCGCGCAGCCGCTGCGGCTGCCCGTCCGCTCCCTGCACCTGCAGCATCAGCGGTGAGATCAGCGCCTGCGGATAGCGGCGCAGGTAGCGCAGCAGCCCGGCGAACACCGCCTGCTGGATCTGCCGGTCGATGTCGGCCCAGTCCGGCAGCCCGCTGATGCGCAGGTCGCGGCTGCGCTTGAGTTCGGGGAACACGCCGCTGCCGATGGCGCCGGGCTGCAGCTGCGCGCTGGCCTGCAGGCGGGCGACGATGGCCGCGCAGGTCGCCGCGGGCAGCGCGTCGTCGATGATCTCGATGAAGTCGGGGTTTTCCATGGCGCCGACGTTAGAGCATTTTCCCTGCAATGTTTACAGTGCCGTCGTTCGCGCGTAGGCGCAGGACCCAGTGCCTCTCCCGGCCAGATCGCGGTCGCGCCACTGGGCTCCCGCCTGCGCGGGAGCGACGATGCAGGGGCCGTTCCGAGTGCTCGACTCGAATGCTTTGGCAGCGTGCCGCGGCCAGGGCGCGACATAACCGCGCACCGCGGCACGGCCCCTGTGCGTCGTCGCGGGCAGCGCCGACAATGGGAATCCCCCCCTGCTCCCCCCCGTTGCCATGATCCGATCGCTGTATCTCGCCGGTCCCGACGTGTTCCACCCCGATGCCGTTGCACACGGCCGCAGGCTCAAGGCCCTGTGCGCCGAGTTCGGCTTCGACGGCCTGTTCCCGCTGGATGCGCAGGTCGACGACCAGCCCATCGACCACCCGGGCGAGCGCGCGGCGTGGATCTACCGCGCCGACATCGGCCTGCTCGATCGCGCCGACGCGGTGCTGGCCAACCTGGATTTCTTCCGCGGCGCCGAGCCCGACAGCGGCACCTGCTTCGAGCTGGGCTATGCGGTGGCCAAGGGCAAGCCGGTCTACGGCTACGTGCCCGAGTCCGGCACCTGGGCCGAGCGCATCCGCCGCCGGCATCCGCAGCTGGCCGGGCGCGATGCCGCCGTCGATGCCGATGGCTGGGAGCTGGAGGAGTTCGGCCTGCCGCTGAACCTGATGCTGGCGGTGCCGGCGACCATCGTCGTGGGCGGCCCGCGCGAGGCGCTGCAGCGGCTGCGCGCCGACATCGGGGCCTAGAACCGGCTCACGATCTTCCCGTAGGAGCGTCGTAGGAGCGACTTCAGTCGCGATGGGGCGTTACCGGCGAGGCCCCATCGCGACTGAAGTCGCTCCTACGGTGCTCTTACAGTTGGCTCTCGCTGCTTGTCATTCCCGGGCCATAGCGACCGATCGGCACCACGCACCCCACCTGGCGGCCCTGCACACCCGACGCGGCCTACCCGGCAATCGATGGCATGCCCTGACGGCCAGCGGCGTCCGCGGAGCCGTGCGGGCTCCACGGAAGGCGGGGTTCAGGCCTCGCGCGAAATGGCGGCGATGGCCGGGGTGCGCCAGCCCGAGCGCGCACCCCACAGGAAGAACACCAGCCCGAGCGCCGCCACCACCACCAGGTCGATGCCGTAGGGCAGGTAGCCGTGGCCGCCGAAGGTGGTGCTGCCGGCCCACGACACCAGGGCGATGGCCGGCAGGTAGGCGATCATCCACGCCGCGCCCTTGAGGTGCTTGCCGAAGCCGTTCCAGCCCTGCTTGGCCTGGTAGTAGAAGTACACCGGCAGCGCGACCGCCATCAGCAGGATGATCTCGCCGGTCAGCGGCCAGCGTGCCCAGTACAGCAGCTCGGTGGCCATCACGAAGGCGGCGGCGGCCACCACCGGCATGGCGAACACGCGCAGCGGCCGGTGGACGTCGGCCGCGGTGCGGCGCAGCGTCATCGCGCTGACCGGGCCGGTGAGGTAGGAGATGATCGTCGCCACCGAGATCACCGCCGCCAGCGTGCCCCAGCCGCGGAAGAAGAACAGGAACAGGTAGGACACGGCCAGGTTGACGAACATCGCCGGGCGCGGCACGCCCCAGTGCGCGTGCACCTTGCCCAGCACCCTGGGCAGGGTGCCGTTGCGCTCCATGCCGTAGAGCATGCGCGCGGTGGTGGCGGTATAGGTGATGCCGGTGCCGCTGGGGCTGACGAAGGCGTCGATGTACAGCAGCATCGCCAGCCAGTGCAGGTTGACGATGATGGCCAGCTCGGCGAACGGCGAGCGCAGGTCGATGCCGTGCCAGCCGGCCTTGGCCAGCAGTTCCGGCGGCACCGCGCCGAGGTAGGCCACCTGCAGGATCACGTACACCACCGTGGCCAGCGCGATCGAGCCCAGCACCGCGAAGGGGATGCTGCGGCCGGGGTCGCGCGCCTCGCCGGCCAGGTTCACCGGGCTCTGGAAGCCGTTGAAGCTGAACACGATGCCGGCCGTGGCCACCGCGGTCAGGATCGCGGCGAAGTCGAGGGTGTGCGAGTCGCCATGGATGCCGACGGAGAAGTTCTCGCCGTGGAACCCGCTGGCGATCAGCGCCAGGCCGGTGGCGGCCGGCACCACCAGCTTGAACACGGTGATCAGCGAGTTGGAGCGGGCGAACAGCTTCACGCTCCAGAAGTTCAGCAGGAAATACCCCAGCACCAGCACTGCGGCGATCAGCAGGCCCGGCACCGACAGCTCGCCGGCGCCACCCGGCGCCTGCACGTACAGGTCCTGCGCCCATTGCCACGGCCAGGAGGCCATGTACTGCACCGAGGCCTCGGCTTCCACCGGGATCACCGAGACGATGGCGATCCAGTTGGCCCAGCCGGCGATGAAGCCGACCAGCGAGCCGTGCGAGTAGTGGCTGTAGCGCACCATGCCGCCGGACTCGGGGAACATGGCGCCCATTTCCGCGTAGGACAGCGCGATCGTGGTGACGATCGCCGCGCCCAGCACCCAGGCCCAGATCGCGCCGGGGCCGGCCAGGCCCGCCGCGCGCCAGGCGCCGAACAGCCATCCCGAGCCGATGATCGAGCCCAGTCCGGTGAGCATGAGGGCGAACGGGCCGACTTCACGCCGGATAGGACTGCTGTTGGGCATCGGGGGACCAGTGAGAGTGAGGGGAAAACGGGCGGCAATCCGATTCTCGCAAATGCTGCGGTGCAATATCAGCCCTGCGGCGTGCCGTCGCAGCGGGACGGGCGGGAATCAGCGACGGGTACCAGTTACGGATCTTCTCCCGGATGGGACGAAAAGGTTCGCCCGCTTCGGGCCGCTGCAGCGCACCGCGCATCCACGCGCGTGCGAGCCAGTGGCCCGCACGTCCCGTGCCTTCGTCGCGGAGGCGATGCCCGGCATCGCCCAAAGGCGCGAAGCCCGCGGCAGTGCCGGCGCCGCGGTCCAGGCCAGCCTCACTGCCTGGCGTTCGCGTCGTACTGGCGGTAGTAGTGCTCGGCCTCGGCGACCTCGTTCTTCGAGCCCAGGAACACCGGCACGCGCTGGTGCAGCTGGGTCGGCTGCACGTCGAGGATGCGGCCGCGGCCGGTGCTGGCGGCGCCGCCGGCCTGTTCGATCAGCAGGCCCATCGGGTTGGCTTCGTACATCAGCCGCAGCTTGCCCGGCTTGTCGGGTTCGCGCTTGTCCCACGGGTACATGAAGATGCCGCCGCGGGTGAGGATGCGGTGCACCTCGGCGACCATGCTGGCCACCCAGCGCATGTTGAAGTCCTTGCCGCGCGGGCCTTCCGTGCCAGCCAGCAGGTCGGCCACGTAGTTCTGCACGGCCGGGTCCCAGTGGCGCTGGTTGGACATGTTGATGGCGAATTCCCTGGTGTCCTGCGGCACCTTGAGGTCGCGCTGGGTGAGCATGAACGAGCCCTCCTCGCGTTCCAGGGTGAAGGCGTGGGTGCCGTGGCCGATGCTCAGCACCAGCATCGTGCTCGGCCCGTAGATGCAGTAGCCGGCGGCCACCTGCCGGGTACCCGGCTGCAGGAAGCTGTCGTCGGTGGGCACCTCGGTGCCGGCCGGCGCGCGCAGCACCGAGAAGATGGTGCCGACGGAGACGTTGATGTCGATGTTGGAACTGCCGTCGAGCGGATCGAACAGCAGCAGGAAGTCGCCGCGCGGGTACTTGTCCGGCACCGGCTGGCTGTGGTCCATCTCCTCCGAGGCGCAGGCCGCCAGGTGGCCGCCCCAGGCATTGGCCTCGAGCAGGATGTCGTTGCTGAGCACATCCAGCTTCTTCTGCGCCTCGCCCTGGATGTTGCCGGTGCCGGCATCGCCGAGCACGCCGCCCAGGGCGCCCTTGCTGACGGCGATGGAAATGCGCTTGCAGGCACGGCCGACGATGCTGATGAGCTGGCGAAGCTCGGCATCGATGTGTCCGGCGTGCTGTTCTTCGATCAGGAAGCGGGTCAACGAGGTCGGCATGGACGGTACAGCCTCACGGGGATTCGAGACCGTCATTGTCGCCATTTGCGCCGTTCATTTCGATGAAATGCCATGTCGGCCCGCAAAAGCCGCGGTTGCAGGCCGCCGGCCGGCTTGCCCATCCGCCCTGACGCGACCGCCGGCTGCGGCGGAATCCTCGATGGCGCAGGCGGCTACGGCTCCATCGTCGCGGTGGGCCTCGGTCCATAGGCTTCGGCCTCGCAGCCCCCGCCAACGGGGCCGCTCCACCTCGTGGCAGCAACGGCCATGCACGAAAAAGCCGGGAGGCTCGCGCGCTCCCGGCTCGGGTTGCTGCACGGTGGCCGCGATCAGCCCTGGCTGACCTGCGCCACCGCCTGGGCCACGTACTCCAGGTTGTTGCTGTTGAGCGCGGCCACGCAGATGCGGCCGGAGCCGACGGCGTAGATCGCGTAGTCCTGGCGCAGGCGCTCGACCTGGGCCTTGGTCAGGCCGGAATAGGAGAACATGCCGGCCTGCTGCTGGATGAAGCCGAACTGGGTCGCGCCGTGGGCGGCCAGCTTCTCCACCAGGCCCGCGCGCAGCGCATGGATGCGCTCGCGCATGCCCGTCAGTTCCTGCTCCCACGTCGCCCGCAGCTCGGGGCTGCCGAGCACGCCGGCCACCAGCGCCGCGCCATGGGTGGACGGGCTGGAATAGATGGTGCGGATCACCCGCTTGACCTGCGACAGCACCGCCCTGGCCTCGCCGGCGCTGGCCGCCACCACGCTCAGCGCGCCGACGCGCTCGCCGTACAGCGAGAACGACTTGGAGTACGAGCTGGCGACGATGTAGTCGTCGATGCCGACCTCGGCCAGCACGCGCACCGCGTAGGCGTCGTCGTCGATGCCCGTCTTGAAGCCCTGGTAGGCCAGGTCCAGGAACGGGAACAGCTGCTTCTCCTTCAGCACCTGGGCCACCTGCTGCCACTGCTCGTGGCTCAGGTCCACGCCGGTGGGGTTGTGGCAGCAGGCGTGCAGCAGCACCACCGTGCCGGCCTCCAGCTTGTGCAGGTCGGCGAGCATGCCCTCGAAGTCCAGCCCGTGCGTGGCCGGCGAGTAGTAGGCGTACTCCAGCAGTTCGAAGCCGGCGGCGGCGAACACCGCGTGGTGGTTGCCCCAGCTGGGGTTGCTGATGGCGATGCGCGCCTGCGGCAGCAGCTTCTTGAGCGTGTCCGCACCCACCCGCAGCGCGCCCGAGCCGCCCACCGTCTGCGCGGTGGCCACGCGGCCGGAGGCCAGCAGCGGGGAGTCCTCGCCGAACAGCAGCTTCTGCGTGGCCAGGTTGTAGGCCGGCAGACCGTCGATCGGCAGGTAGCCGCGCGGCTTGGCGTCCTGCGCCAGCTGCTGCTCGATCTGGTACACGGCACCGAGCAGCGGAATGCGGCCGTTCTCGTCGTAATAGATGCCTACACCCAGGTTGACCTTGTTCGGGCGGGGATCGGCGTTGAAGGCCTCTGTCAGGCCCAGGATCGGATCGCCTGGAGCCAGTTCCACGTTTGCAAAGAAGGACACGGCGGTACTCGTTGGAGGACTAGGGAGGGGGGAGGACTGCACCCCTGCGCCCCGCGCAGGAGCCAAACCGATTCATCCTAACAGGACGCGGGCCCTTGCGCTGCCCGCGTTTCCATACCGTGGAGTGTGGGTGCGAGCCGGTGTCGTATCGACGATCATAGGCGCATGTCACATGCCCCCCTCCCCCCGCTGTTCGCATGCGGCGTGCTGGCGTTCGGCTTCGTGCCGGTCGTGCCCGCCACGGCGGCCGACGCCGCCACCGCTACCCTTCCCACCGTCCAGGTCCAGGCCGCGCGGGTGCGCGGGGTGGACGACTTCGACCTGCCCGCCTCGTTGAGCAGCATCGCCGTCGACCGCGATGCCAACCGGCCGCAGGTCCAGCTGTCCGAAACCGTCGCCGGCGTGCCCGGCCTGCTCGCGCGCGACCGCCAGAACTACGCCCAGGACACCCAGCTCTCGATCCGCGGCTTCGGTGCGCGCTCCAGCTTCGGCGTGCGCGGCGTGCGCCTGCTGCTCGACGGCATCCCCGCGACCATGCCCGATGGCCAGGGCCAGCTGTCCCACTTCAACATCCTCGGTGCCGAGCGCGTGGACGTGCTGCGCGGGCCGTTCTCGGCGCTGTACGGCAATTCCTCCGGCGGCGTGCTGCAGCTATGGAGCGCCGACGGCCAGCAGGGCGATCCGTGGCGGCTGCGCACCACCTACGGCAGCAACGGCACCTGGACCGCGGCCGCGCAGCTGCTCGGCCAGCAGGGCATCGCCCACTACAACCTCGCCGCCACCCACTTCCGTACCGACGGCTACCGCGACCACAGCCGCGCCCGCCGCGAGTCCGTCAACGGCAAGCTGGGCCTGGACCTGGCGCCGGGCAAGCGGCTGGACCTGCTGTTCAACTACCTCGATTCGCCCGACGCGCAGGATCCGCTGGGCCTGAGCCGCGAGCAGGTCCGGCAGGACCCGCGCCAGGCCACCTCGGTCGCGTACCAGTACAACACCCGAAAGTCGGTGCGGCAGGCCCAGGGCGGCGCGATCTACACCCAGGAGATGGGCGCGCAGACGCTGCGGCTGATGGGCTACGCCGGCAGCCGCTCGGTGGAGCAGTACCTGGCGATCCCGCCCGCCGTGCAGGCCAACCCGCTGCATGCCGGCGGCGTGATCGACCTGGACAGCCGCTACGGCGGCGCCGATGCGCGCTGGGCCTGGCACGGCGAACTGGCCGGGCGCCCGTTCGAACTGACCGTCGGCGCCAACGCCGACCGCCAGCGCCAGCATCGCACCGGCTACGAGAACTTCGTCGGCTCCACCCTGGGCGTGAAGGGCGCGCTGCGCCGCGACGAGATCGACACCGTCAGCAACGTCGACCAGTTCGCGCAGGCGTGGTGGCAGTTCGCCGAGCGCTGGTCGGCGCTGGCCGGGGTGCGCCATACCGAGGTGCGCTTCAAGTCGAGCGATCGCTACGTCACCGCCAGCAACCCCGACGACAGCGGCCGCACCGACTATTCCGGCACCCTGCCGGTGGCCGGGCTGGTGTTCCGCGCCAGCGACGACCTGCGCCTGCATGCCTCGGTCGGGCGCGGCTTCGAGACCCCGACCTTCAACGAACTGGGCTATCGCGCCGATGGCGCCGCCGGGCTGGCGCTGGACCTGGCCGCGGCCAAGAGCCGCAACTACGAACTGGGCGCCAAGTGGCGCGCCCCCAGCGGCGCGCAGGCCGAGGCGGCGCTGTTCCGCGCCGATACCGACGACGAGCTGGCGGTGGCCAGCAGCAGCGGCGGCCGCAGCACCTACCGCAACATCGGCCGCACCCGCCGCGAAGGCTTCGAGGCGCAGTGGCGCCAGCCCATCGGCCAGGACATGCAGCTCGACCTGGCCTACACCTGGGTCGACGCCACCGTGCGCAGCCCCTACGCCACCGGCAACGCCAATGCCGTCGTCGCCGCCGGCTCGCGCCTGCCCGGGGTGGCGCGCCAGCAGTTCTTCGCGCGCTGGCAGTGGCAGCCGCGCACCTGGCAGTTCGCCGCCGAGGCGGTCGCCTCCGGCGACACCGTGGTCGACGACCTGGCCAGCGCCGCCGCGCCCGGCTACACGGTGTTCAACCTGGAGGCCTCGCGGCGCTGGCAGACCGCGCACGGAGCGCTGCGCACCTTCGCCCGCATCGACAACGTGCTCGACCGCGACTACATCGGCTCGGTGATCGTCAACGACGGCAACGGCCGCTTCTACGAGCCGGGTCCGTCGCGCGGGTATACGGTCGGGTTGCAGTGGGATTTCGACCGCTGAGCGCAAAGGCCGGCGCACGGCCAGGCGATGCGCCCATTCCTGGATGACGGCGGCGACCTGCCAGGGGCAGACAAGGACGGGAATTCCCGCGAGTATGGGGATCCGCTTCGGGACCCCGGGATCAGGTGCGCACGTCGATGACTGCGATTAACTTCAAGGAAAAGCTCGCCCGCTTCTCAGAGCACTGGTCGCCTCGCGTCATCGCCGAGATGAACGACTACCAGTTCAAGCTGGTCAAGCTCCAGGGCGAGTTCGTCTGGCACTCGCATGCCGATACGGACGAAGTGTTCATCGTGCTGGACGGCTCGATGGACATCGAGTTTCGTGACAAGGTAGTACCGCTGTCGCCGGGGGAGATGTACGTGGTGCCTGCGGGAGTGGAGCATCGCCCGGTGGCACCGCAGGAGTGCTGCGTCCTGCTGGTGGAGCCGCGCGGCGTGGTCAACACGGGCGAGGCCGGGGGGGCCTACACCGCGGCCAACGATGTCTGGGTATAGCGCACCGGACACTCCGTTCAGGCCGCCTTCCCGCGGCTCGCCCTGGTTCAGGCATCAGGCATTGCATCCATGGCCAGACGAATCCTCATCATCCAGGGCCACCCCGCCAGGCAGAGCTTCTGCGAAGCCCTGGCCCGGGAGTACGAGCGCGGTGCACGCGAATCGGGACATTCGGTCAGGACGCTGACCGTGCGCGAGCTGGGGTTTGACCCGGTCCTGCACGAGGGATACCAGGAAATCCAGCCGCTGGAGGCGGATCTGGTCCTGGCCCAGGACCAGATCAAGTCCGCAGACCATCTCGTCTTCGTCTATCCGACCTGGTGGGGAGGCATGCCTGCGTTGCTGAAAGGTTTCGTCGAAAGGGTCTTTCTGCCCGGTTTCGCTTTCAGGTACCGGCAGGGATCCCCGTGGTGGGACAAGCAACTCACGGGAAAATCCGCGCATGTCATCACCACCATGGATACCCCGCCGTGGTACTCCCGGATCTTCTACAGGGACGCCGGCATCAACCAGATCAGGCGCACGATCCTGCAGTACTGTGGCGTCGGTCCTGTCGCCGTCACGCGGATAGGCCGCGTCAAGGACGCCTCCGACGCCTGGAAGCAGGCGTGGCTGTCGAAGGCCAGGCGTTTCGGGAACAATGCCTGACGATTCGCTCGCACCGATGCCGCCGCGCGACGCGGCTTGATCCGCGTCGTCCGCCCTCTCAGCCATGCTCATTACCGTCAGACGCTGTTTCGATCCCTGGGAGGCGCATATCCTCCGGGCCCGCCTCGAGGCCGAGGGTATTCCGGCGAGCGTCGCCGGCGACCAGCACGTCATCGCGAACTGGCCCTTGTCCGTGGCGCTGGGCGGTGCCGCCCTGCAGGTCCCGGGTGGATACCTGGAGCCGGCGCAGGAGGTCATCGCCGCCTATCACGCGGGCAGGCTGGAGCAGGACCTGATCGCCGAGTACCCCGAGGCGGCCGATACCTGCCCGGCCTGTGGGTCGGCGGCGGTGGCGGGCTCCGTTCCCACCGGGCAACGTGTCCTCCTGCTCGCCGTGTTCCTGCTGGCCTCGGCGTCCTTTCCCACCAGGGCGTCGCGGATGCGGTGCAAGGAATGCGGCCATGGCTGGCGCTACGGGGAAACGATGGACGGCCCTGCCGGGCAGGCCTGACAATCCGCGCCGGCGGCGCCACGCGGTGCCGCCTGTTCCCCTTCCGCGTTGGAGTGCCCGTGAAGTCGCTGCTGCTTCTGCCGATCCTGGCAATCGTTTTTTCCGATGCCCATGCCGATGCCGGCTGCGAGCGCCTGGCGCTGGACCCCGAAGTCCCTGCCGGAATCGATGGCCGCTACGAGATCGTCGGCAAGGATCCGCTCACGGGCAACGGCTACACCGGGACGCTCGCGGTCGCGCTTGGCAAGAACAGCTATACGCTCGCTCGTACGGTCGGCACAGACACCGTTCGCGGAGAGGCCTGGTTCGAACGTTGCGGGGTGGACAGGATCATGATGCTGGTCGTCCGGTACCGTGCCGAGCCGGCGATCGCGGCGGTCTGCTTCAACCGCTCCGATGCCGACAACTACTACCGCATGTCCTGCAGGACCCGCCAGGGCGGCTCCGGCCGCAGCGGACTGGAAGCCTGGTTCCAGCAGGAGTAGCGAGGTGCCGGGTGCGCCGCGGCCGCCGCGATCGTCGGCCCGCCGTACCGGTGCTGGTGTGCAGGCGACAGGCCACCAGGGGAAACGTCCTGCAGCACGTCCCTCTTCCGACGCATCGTCCGTACTCCCCGATTGCGCAGCCATGCTCATCGTCCGACCGATCTCCAGCACCGACTCCATCGACGAACTCACCGCGCTGCTGCACCGCGCCTACGCGCGGCTCGGCGCGATGGGGCTGAACTACACGGCCGTCGACCAGACATCCGAGGTCACCCGCAAGCGCATCGAGGGAGGACGATGCTACGTGGCGTACCGGTCCGGCAGGCTCGCCGGGACGGTCCTCGTACAGCCCACCTACGCGGAGAACGAGTGCGGGTACTACACCCGGCCGGGGGTTGCCGCGCTTCACCAGTTCGGCGTCGAGCCCGGGTTGCAGGGCCTGGGCATCGGCCGCGCGCTGCTGCAGCGGTGCGAGGCGTGGGCGGCCGGGCATGGATTTTCCGAGCTGGCCATGGACACGGCCGAGCAGGCCGCGCACCTGGTCGCCCTCTACTCCCGGCTCGGCTACACCCAGGTGGGCCATGTGCAGTGGCCCGGCAAGTGCTATCGCAGTGTCGTGCTGAGCAAGCGCCTGGAGTAGTTCCCGCGCCTGCTCGAGCGGGCCGATGGCATCCGTCCACGCCTGCCGGGAGCGGTGGCAGGGAAACGCCCGAGAACCTTCCACGACCTCGAGCCGGAGGCAGCACATGCCGAGCGGGCGCCGTGGCGATGGCATGGGGCGGGCGTTCGCCCATCGCTCGGCACTCGTGGCGCAGGTCGTACCTCGCATTGCTTGCCGCCGACCGGCGATGCCATCGCTTCGGTGATCGCGGCCGGCTGCGCCGCGCTGGGCCGAGGCCTGCCCCATGACCCTCGCACGGCTTCCGTCGTCGTCGATGGCACCTGTCAGCGCCTGCGGGGAGGGAGTGGCGGCGGCGAAGGACCCATAGACCAAAGTCGCAGCTGCGACGACTTGTCCGATTGCGTTCCGCCGTGGGACCCTGTTGTCTGACAACCGGACAGGTGCCGATGCTCCAGCTCGAACGCCCCGATACGCTGGTCGACCGTGTGGTCAGCTCGATCCGCAGCGAGATCCGCGCGGGGCGGCTGGCGGCGAGTTCGCGCCTGCCCACCGAGCACCAGCTGGCCGAGCAGCTGTCGGTGAGCCGCTCGGTGATCCGCGAGGCGGTGGCGCAGCTCAAGGCCGACGGCGTGCTGGTCAGCCGCCGCGGCGATGGCTCGTACATCTCGCAGACGCCGGCCGGTCAGGTGTTCCGCCTGCCCGGCGCGCGCGGTGGCGTGCCGGACCTGGTGCAGATGTTCGAGATGCGCCTGTGGATCGAGAGCCAGGCCGCCGCCGTGGCGGCGGCGCGGCGGCGGCCGGCCGACCTGCAGCGCATGCGCCGGGCGATCAAGGTGATGGACGACAACGCCGACGATTTCGCGGTGTCCTCGGCGGCCGACGTGGAGTTCCATCGTGCCATCGCCGCGGCCTGCCGCAACGACTACTTCACCGCCTTCCACGATTTCCTCGGCGGCCAGCTGGCGCAGGCGCGGCTGGCGGCATGGGAGAACTCGGCGCGGCTGAGCGGTGGCGCCCGCAGCGCGCAGGCCGAGCACCGGGCGCTGTACGCGGCCATCGCCGACGCCGACAGCGTTCGCGCCGGCGACTGCGCGCGCACGCACCTGCAGGCTTCCGCGCTGCGGCTGGGCATCGCCCTGCCGCAGACGGGATAGCGCTCTCCATGTCCGCGCCGTCGCGCCGCCGCATCCCCGATTTGTCTGACAACCCTACAAATACAACGGAACCCCAATGACCTACGACTTCTGCGTGATCGGTGGCGGCATCGTCGGCCTGGCCACGGCGATGCGGCTGCTGGAACTGCACCCCGGTGCTTCGCTGGTACTGCTGGAGAAGGAGCAGCGCCTGGCCGCGCACCAGACCGGCCACAACAGCGGCGTGATCCATGCCGGCGTGTACTACGCGCCGGGCAGCCTGAAGGCCGATCTGTGCAAGCGCGGCGCACAGGCGACCAAGGACTTCTGCGACGCGCACGGCATCGCCTACGAGGTCTGCGGCAAGCTGCTGGTGGCGTCCAACGCACTGGAGATGGAGCGCATGGAGGCGCTGCACAAGCGCGCGTTGACCAACGGCCTGAACATCGTGCGCCTCGACGCGGATGAGCTGCACCGGCGCGAGCCGAACATCGTCGGCGAAGGCGGCCTGTTCGTGGACAGCACCGGCATCGTCGACTACCGCCAGGTATGCGAGGCGATGGCGCGGGTGATCGCCGACGCCGGCGGCGAGGTGCTGCTTGGGCAGCGGGTGGAGGCGATCCAGGAGACCGGCGAGCAGGTGCTGGTCGAGGCCGGCGGGCGCACCCTCGCCGCGCGCAGGCTGGTGGTGTGCGGCGGCCTGCAGTCCGATCGCCTGGCGCGCATGGCCGGGTTGCAGATCGAGCACCAGATCGTGCCGTTCCGCGGCGAGTACTACCGCCTGCCGGCGGCCAAGAACGGCATCGTCAAGCACCTGATCTACCCGATCCCCGATCCGGAGCTGCCGTTCCTGGGCATCCACCTGACCCGCATGATCGACGGCGGCGTCACCGTGGGGCCGAACGCGGTGCTCGGCTTCGCCCGCGAGGGCTATCCCAAGTTCTCCGCGAGCCTGCGCGACATGGCCGAGTACGGCCGTTTCCCGGGCTTCTGGCGCACGATCTTCGAGAACCTCGGCTCGGGCCTGACCGAGATGAAGAACTCGGTGTTCAAGCGCGGCTACCTGGAGCAGTGCCGCAAGTACTGCCCGTCGCTGCAGCTGGAGGACCTGCAGCCATGCGAGGCCGGCATCCGTGCGCAGGCGGTGATGCGCGACGGCACGCTGGTGCACGACTTCCTGTTCGTGCAGAGCCCGCGAATGCTGCACGTGTGCAACGCGCCGTCGCCGGCGGCCACCTCGGCCATTCCGATCGGCCAGATGATCGCCGACAAGATCCTCGGCAACGCCTGATCCATCGCGGTCCGGCGCATCCGCGGCGGGCCGCCAATCCATTCGAACGAGGGAGGGAAGCAATGTCGCAAGTGGACAACACCGCCGCAGGGACGGCGGAAACCGATCAGCAGCGCAGGACCCGGCTGCGCAAGGTGGCCGGTGCCACCATCGTCGGCTCGATGCTGGAGTGGTACGACTTCTACCTGTACGCGACGATGGCCGCCATCGTCTTCTCCAAGGTGTTCTTCGACCCCAGCGATCCGCAGACCGCGGTGCTGCTGTCGTTCTCCACCTTCGCCATCGGCTTCATCGCCCGTCCCTTCGGCGGCGTGCTGTTCGGCCACCTCGGCGACAAGTTCGGCCGCAAGCGCATGCTGGTGGTGACCTTCTGCCTGATGGGCATCTGCACCGCGGCGATCGGCCTGATCCCGGGCTATGCCAGCATCGGCATCGCCGCGCCGATCCTGCTGGTGCTCATCCGCATCGTCCAGGGCCTGGGCGCCGGTGCCGAGCTGGCGGCGGCGGCGGTGACCTCCTACGAGCACGCCGCCGAGAACAAGCGCGGCAGCCAGGGCGCGTGGCCGGCGCTGGGCCTGAACCTGGGGCTGCTGCTGTCCTCGCTGACGGTGTACGTGCTCACGCTCAATGGCGATGCGTTCCTGATCAACGGCGGCTGGCGCATCCCCTTCATCGGCTCGATCGTGCTGGTGGCGGTGGGCCTGTGGGTGCGCAACTCGCTTCCCGAGACGCCGGAGTACCAGCAGCTCAAGGACGCCGGCGACGAGGCGCAGAAGCCGCACGTGGAGAAGATGCCGCTGATGACGCTGTTCCGCAACGACCTCAAGGGACTGGCCGTGGTGTTCTTCGTGGCCATCGGCTACAACGCGCTCAGCTACATCTTCAAGACCTTCTCGCTGGCCTACCTGACCCAGTACCAGGGCGTGAGCGCGCACGTGACCTCGCTGTCGGTGACCATCGCCAGCGTGGTGGCGATCTTCGCGGTGCCGCTGTTCGGCCGCCTGTGCGACCGCTGGAGCAGCAAGAAGGTGCTGATCACCGGCGGCCTGCTGTCGTGCGTGCTGGTGTGGCCGTTCATGGCCCTGCTCGAGACCGGCCAGCCGATGTGGATCTACCTGGCCATCGCCGTGGGCACCGGCATCCTGGCGCCGATGATGTTCGCGCCGCAGGGCTCGTTCCTGAGCCGGCAGTTCCCTACGCATACGCGCTCGTCCGGCGTGGGCACCGGGCGCGAGATCGGCACTGCGGTGGCCGGCGGCCTGGCGCCGCTGGGCGCGCTGGGACTGGTGGCGGCCTCGCCCACGCACTCCACCACCGGGGTGGTGGTGATCCTGCTGACGGCGGCCTTGATCCTGGTGGTCGCCGCCGCCTGCGACCAGGGTGGCAAGCATTCGGCGTACAAGAACTGAGTGGGTCTGGCGGAGGCGGGGCATCGCCTCCGCCAGACCGCGTCGTCCCAGCCTGCGCTGCTGCCTCGCTGTAGGAGCGACTTCAGTCGCGATGGGCTGTACCGGGAAAGCCCCATCGCGACTGAAGTCGCTCCTACAGGGGATCGAGGGGCGCTGGGTTCCGACTGATCGGCGTGTTGCCCGACAACCGGGTCCGCGCTCAGCCGTCGCTGCCCGGCCGCAGCCGGCGGTACAGCGTGCTGCGGCTGATGCCCAGCCGGCGCGCGGCCTGCGAGACATTGCCGTCGCACGCGTCCAGTGCCTGGCGCATCGCCGCGATGGTCAGTGCATGCAACCCGCCTTCCGCCGCCTGCATGGATGACGCGGGCGCCGTGGCCGACGGGTCGGGCGCGGCCCGCGCCATGCCGCGTTCGCGCGGCAGGTAGGCCGGCAGCGATTCCACGCCGATGCAGGCATCGGCCTCGCTCAGTGCCGCCAGGGTGCGCAGGCACGCCACCAGCTGGCGCAGGTTGCCGGGCCAGGCGTGGTCGGCCAGCGCGGCCAGGGCATCGACGTGCAGGCGCCTGCCCTGCCCGATCCGCTGCCACAGGTCGCGCACCAGCCGCGCGCGCTCGGGGTGGTCGCGCAGCGCCGGCACGTGCACCGTGTGGTGGGCGATGCGGTAGTACAGGTCGGGGCGGAACTGGCCCTCGGCGATGGCCTGGTCGAGGTCGCGGTGGGTGGCGCAGACCAGGGCGAAATCGAGCTTGACCGGCTTGCCGCCGCCCAGCGGCGACAGCTCGCGGTCCTGCAGCACGCGCAGCAGGCGCGGCTGCAGCGCCAGCGGCATGTCGCCGATCTCGTCCAGGAACAGCACCCCGCCCTCGGCCTGGCGCAGCAGGCCGGCGTTGCCCTGCTTGCGCGCGCCGGTGAAGGCGCCCTCCTCGTAGCCGAACAGCTCGGCCTCGATCAGTCCTTCCGGCAGCGCGGCGCAGTTGACCGCGACGAACGGCTTGCCGGCGCGCGCGCTGCGCCGGTGCAGTTCGCGCGCGAACACTTCCTTGCCGGTGCCGGTCTCGCCCTGCACCAGCACCGGCAGCTCGGCGTCGAGCACGCGGCGGGCGCGTTCGAGCGCGGCGTCCAGTGCGGCGTCGAACAGCGGACCGTCGGGGGGCGGCCGCGCGGCCGCGGCCGACACCGTGATCGGCGCGCGTGTCGTGCGTGCGCGTGGCCGCGTGGCGTCGGCCGCGTCGATGCGGCCGTACAGCGCCCTGCCCTGGCGGTCGAGCAGCGCGCCGTCGTCGTGCAGCCGCGACAGCGGCTGCTCGAACAGCGCCTCGTATGGCGCGCGTCCCAGTTCGCTGCGGTCCAGGCCGAACAGCTTCAGCCCGACGGCGTTGGCCGCCACCAGCCGGCCGCCGCGGAAGCCGAGCACGCCTTCGCGGCTGGTGCCCAGCAGCGCGGGGTCGTGGTGCACGCGCAGCAGCTCGGCCTCGGCGATGCCGTCGTCGAACCAGCGGTGCTCGATGTTAGCCGCCGCCATGCGCGCCAGGCCCATGGCGTGCATGTGCTGCACGCTGGCATCGCCGGAGATGTCGAGCACCCCGGCGAGGCGGCCGTAGGGGTCGAAGACCGGGGTGGCCGAGCAGCTGAGGATGCCGTGCGGGGCAAGGTAGTGCTCGCCACCGCGCACCTCGACCGCGCGGCCCTCGACGATGGCGGTGCCGATGGCGTTGGTGCCGACCACGTTCTCGCCCCAGCACACGCCGGGCATCAGCGCCACCCGCCCGGCCTTGTCGAGGAAGCCGGGGCTGCCCTCGGCATCGAGGATCCAGCCGGCCTCGTCGGTGAGCAGCACGATGCTGCCGGTGGCGGCGGTGTCGGCCGACAGGCCTTCCAGTTCGGCGCGTGCCAGCCGCCACAGTTTCTCGTGGCGTTCGCGCAGCTCGCGCAGGTGTCCGCGCGGCAGCGGGTCCAGGGCCGGATTGCGGTCCAGCGGCAGGCCCTGGCGCTGGCAGCGCCGCCACGACTGCAGGATGGTGTCCGGGACCGCGCCGGCCAGCGCGGCGCCGCGTTCGAAGAACGAGCGGCGGGCATGGCCCAGGCGATGCTGCGACGGTAGCTGTGCCATCGGGTGCTCCTGTGTCGCAAATTGCGACAGCTGTATCGACCGGTGTCCCGATAGACAACACAGCCGGCGCAGGCTTGCAATGGCCGGGCGTGGCGCGCCGCAGCAAGAATCGGCGCTGTCCCGCGACACCGCGGGGTGCGACAGGCTGTCGCACCGCAGCAGCGAAAAGTTGGCATCGGCCTTGCGCATGCCTTGGGGACCCGCACCGGGTTTTCACCCCAAACGCATTCGCAGGAGACACCGATGAACGCCGTCACGTCCGCCAAGCCCCACTCCACCGACCCGCAGTCCATCTTCAAGCAGCGCTACGGCAACTTCATCGGCGGCGAGTGGACCGAGCCGAGGAGCGGCCAGTACTTCGACAACACCTCGCCGGTCAACGGCCGGGTGATCACCTCGGTGGCGCGCTCCAACGCCGACGACATCGAGGCCGCGCTCGACGCCGCGCACGCGGCCAAGGACGCCTGGGGCCGGACCAGCGTCGCCGAGCGCGCCAACGTGCTCAACCGCATCGCCGACCGCATCGAGCAGAACCTGGAACTGCTGGCCTATGCCGAGACCTGGGACAACGGCAAGCCGATCCGCGAGACGCTCAATGCCGACATCCCGCTGGCGGTGGACCACTTCCGCTACTTCGCCGGCGCGGTGCGCGCGCAGGAAGGCTCGCTGAGCGAGATCGACCAGGACACCATCGCCTACCACTTCCACGAGCCGCTGGGCGTGGTCGGGCAGATCATCCCGTGGAACTTCCCGCTGCTGATGGCGGTGTGGAAGCTGGCGCCGGCGCTGGCCGCGGGCAACTGCGTGGTGCTCAAGCCGGCCGAGCAGACCCCGGCCTCGATCCTGGTGCTGCTGGAGGTGATCGGCGACCTGCTGCCGCCGGGCGTGCTCAACGTGGTCAATGGCTTCGGCCTGGAGGCGGGCAAGCCGCTGGCCTCGAGCAACCGCATCGCCAAGATCGCCTTCACCGGCGAGACCACCACCGGGCGGCTGATCATGCAGTACGCCAGCCAGAACCTGATCCCGGTGACGCTGGAGCTGGGCGGCAAGTCGCCCAACATCTTCTTCGCCGACGTGATGGCCGAGGACGACGACTTCCTCGACAAGGCGATCGAGGGCTTCGTGCTGTTCGCCTTCAACCAGGGCGAGGTCTGCACCTGCCCGTCGCGCGCGCTGATCCACGAGTCGATCTACGAGCGCTTCATGGACAGGGCGCTCGAGCGCGTGGCCGCGATCAAGCAGGGCAACCCGCTCGACCCCAACACCCAGGTCGGCGCGCAGGCCTCGTCCGAGCAGCTGGAGAAGATCCTGTCCTACCTCGACATCGGCCGGCAGGAAGGCGCCGAGGTACTGATCGGCGGCGAGCGCAACAACCTGGACGGCGACCTGGCCGGCGGCTACTACGTCAAGCCGACCGTGTTCAAGGGCCACAACAAGATGCGCATCTTCCAGGAGGAGATCTTCGGCCCGGTGGTGGCGGTGACCACCTTCAAGACCGAGGAGGAGGCGCTGGCGCTCGCCAACGACACGCTCTACGGGCTGGGCGCCGGCGTATGGAGCCGCGATGCGTCGCGGCTGTACCGCGTCGGCCGCGGCATCCACGCCGGGCGGGTGTGGAGCAACTGCTACCACGCCTATCCGGCGCATGCCGCGTTCGGTGGCTACAAGCAGTCGGGCATCGGCCGCGAGAACCACAAGATGATGCTCGACCACTACCAGCAGACCAAGAACCTGCTGGTGAGCTACTCGCCCAAGGCGCTGGGCTTCTTCTGAAGCCTGCCCGCCGGCGTACTCCCTCCCCCGCGGGATCGTTCGTCTTCATCGCAAGGCAGGACATGCTTCCTTCTCCCGCGTGCGGGAGAAGGTGGCGCGCAGCGCCGGATGAGGGTGCTTGGCTGTGGCGTTCCCATGCTCCCGGCAGCTCCCCCCATCCGCCCTTCGGGCCCCTTCCCCCGCACGCGGGAGAAGGGAGCTTGTCCCACGCCTGTTGCGATGAAGAGAGAGGAACGTCGATGCCAGGCAGCCGGTTCCCCGCGCGGCCTGCCCTCTTCTCCATCCGTCCCAGCTTGCAGCGAGGAACACCGCATGGCCGTCACCGAAGAAACCCTTTCCGCCACCGTCGCCCGCAGCAACACGCCGACCGACACGCTCCGGCACTGGCTGGCCGGCTTTGCCGACGCGCTGGCACGGCGCGACATCGATGCCGCCCTGGCCTGCTTCGCCGAGGACTGCCACTGGCGCGACCTGGTGCTGTTCAGCTGGAACATCGTCACTGCCGAGGGCAAGGGCGGGATCCGCGACCTGCTCGAGCAGCGGCTGCACGACACCGACCCCTCGCACTGGCAGGTCGAGGGCGAGGCCAGCGCCGCCGATGGCGTGGTCGAGGGCTGGATCGGCCTGGAGACCGGCGCGGCGCGCGGCAAGGGCTACGTGCGCCTGAAGGACGGCCTGTGCTGGACGCTGCTGACCAGCATGCGCGAGCTCAAGGGCTTCGAGGAGCCTCGCGGGCGCCGCCGCCCGCTCGGCGCGCAGCACGGCCATGGCCATACCGACAAGCGCAACTGGGCCGAGCGCCGCCGCGACGAGGAAGCCGCGCTCGGCATCACCGAGCAGCCGTACTGCCTGATCGTCGGCAGCGGCCAGGGCGGACTGGGCCTGGGCGCGCGGCTCAGGCGCCTGGGCGTGCCGACGCTGATCGTGGACAAGGCCGAGCGCCCGGGCGACCAGTGGCGCGGGCGCTACAAGTCGCTGTGCCTGCACGACCCTGTCTGGTACGACCACATGCCCTACCTGCCCTTCCCCGATCACTGGCCGGTGTTCACCCCCAAGGACCAGATCGGCGACTGGCTGGAGATGTACGCCAAGGCGATGGAGCTCAACGTCTGGAACCGCACCGAGTGCGTCAAGGCCGACTTTGATGAAGCTGCCGGGCACTGGAACGTGACGGTGATGCGCGACGGCGTGCCGGTGCGGCTGCAGCCGACCCAGCTGATCCTGGCCACCGGCATGTCCGGCGTGCCCAACGTGCCCAGCTACCCCGGCGCGGAGAGCTTCGCCGGCCAGCAGCACCATTCCAGCCAGCATCCCGGCGGCGACGCCTGGCGCGGCAAGCGCGCGGTGGTGATCGGCGCCAACAACTCGGCCCACGACATCTGCGCCGACCTGGTCGAGCACGGCGCGCAGGTGACCATGGTGCAGCGCTCGCCCACCCACATCGTGCGTTCGCAGACGCTGATGGAGGTGGTGCTGGGGCCGCTGTATTCGGAACAGGCGCTGGAGAACGGCATCACCACCGACAAGGCCGACCTGCTGTTCGCCTCGATCCCGTACAAGGTGATGCCGCAGTTCCACCGCCCCGCCTTCGACGAGGTGCGCCGGCGCGACGCCGACTTCTACGCGCGGCTGGAGAAGGCCGGCTTCATGCTCGACTTCGGCGACGACGACACCGGCCTGTTCATGAAGTACCTGCGCCGCGCCTCGGGCTACTACATCGACGTCGGCGCCTCCGAGCTGATCGCCGACGGCAGCATCGCGCTCAGGAGCGCGCCGGGCCTGAACGTGGACCGCATCGAGCCCGACGCGGTGGTGCTGAGCGACGGCTCGCGGCTGCCGGCCGAACTGATCGTCTACGCCACCGGCTACGGCTCGATGAACGGCTGGGCGGCGCAGCTGATCAGCCAGCAGGTGGCCGACAAGGTCGGCAAGTGCTGGGGCTACGGTTCGGGCACCACCAAGGATCCCGGCCCGTGGGAGGGCGAACTGCGCAACATGTGGAAGCCCACCCGGCAGCAGAACCTGTGGTTCCACGGCGGCAACCTGCACCAGTCGCGGCACTACTCGCTGTACCTGGCGCTGCAGCTGAAGGCGCGCTACGAGGGCCTGGACACGCCGGTGTACCGCCTGGCGCCGAGCCACCACGTGCAATGACGCGGCGGCCGCGCCCGGCCCGGCCTGCGCGCGGCAGCGTCGTCCGCTCCACTTCCCCAACCGACGAGGACGCAACACATGAGCAATCGAGTGGCATTGGTCACCGGCGCCGGCCAGGGCATCGGCCGCGCCATCGCGCTGCGGCTGGCCCGCGACGGCCTGGCCGTGGCCGTGGCCGACCGCAACGCGGCCACCGCGCAGGAGGTGGCCGGCGAGATCGACCGCGCCGGCGGCACGGCCATCGCCCTGGCCGTGGACGTGACCCGGCGCGAGCAGGTGTTCGCCGCCGTCGATCAGGCCCGCCAGCGCCTGGGCGGCTTCGACGTCATCGTCAACAACGCGGGCATCGCCCCGACCACGCTGATCGAGGAGATCACCGAGGAAGTGGTGGACCGGATCCTCGACGTCAACCTCAAGGGCGTGATCTGGGGGACGCAGGCGGCGGTGGCGGCGTTCAAGGCGCTCGGCCACGGCGGCAAGGTCATCAATGCCGCCTCCCAGGCCGGCCATGTCGGCAATCCCGAGCTGGCGGTGTACTGCGCCAGCAAGTTCGCCGTGCGCGGCTTCACCCAGACCGCCGCCCGCGACCTGGCGCCGCTGGGGATCACCGTCAACGCCTACTGCCCGGGCATCGTCAAGACGCCGATGTGGTTCGAGATCGACCGCCAGATCTCCGAGGCCGCCGGCAAGCCGCCGGGCCATGGCACCGCCGAGTTCGCCAAGCGCATCACCCTGGGGCGGCTGTCCGAGCCGGAGGACGTGGCCGGGCTGGTGTCGTGGCTGGCAGGCCCGGACTCGGACTACATGACCGGGCAGGCGGTGCTGATCGACGGCGGGATGGTGTTCGTCTAGCTGCCGGAAGCCACCCGCCCCGGCATGCCGGTCGCCGCCGCCCATGCGGGCGTGGCGTGCCGGAAACCGGGGATCTCGCGGTCGCCGGAGTGCAGCCGCCGGTAAGATGGTTCTTGATCTGAATCAAAGCCTGCCTGCGCAATTCGCTCGCAGACTGACGATTGATCGTTTTCCCTTCCCCCACTCGATTGGTCACACCAGAAGAAGGAAAGCAGACATGCAGAAGACAATGAAAGCAGCCGTGGTCCGTGAATTCGGCAAGCCGCTGACGATCGAGGAGGTGGAAGTTCCGCGGCCCAAGGCCGGCGATATCCTGGTCAAGATCGAGGCCTGCGGCGTCTGCCATACCGACCTGCACGCGGTGGACGGCGACTGGCCGGTCAAGCCCAATCCGCCGTTCATTCCCGGCCACGAGGGCGTCGGCCACGTGGTCGCGGTCGGCGAGGGCGTCACCCACGTCAAGGAGGGCGACCGCGTCGGCATCCCGTGGCTGTACTCGGCCTGCGGCCACTGCGAGCACTGTCTGGGCGGCTGGGAGACCCTGTGCGAGAAGCAGGAAAACGCCGGCTATTCGGTCAACGGCGGTTTCGCCGAGTACGCGCTGGCCGATGCCGACTATGTCGGCCTGCTGCCCAAGAACGTCGGCTTCGTCGAGATCGCGCCGATCCTGTGCGCGGGCGTGACCGTCTACAAGGGCCTGAAGATGACCGATACCCGCCCGGGCGAATGGGTGGTGATCTCCGGCATCGGCGGGCTCGGGCACATGGCGGTGCAGTACGCCAAGGCGATGGGGCTGAACGTGGCCGCGGTGGACGTGGACGACGCCAAGCTCGACCTGGCCAAGCGCCTGGGCGCGACGGTCACGGTCAACGCCAAGACCACCGACCCGGTGGCCTACCTGAAGAAGGAGATCGGCGGCGCCCACGGCGCACTGGTCACCGCGGTCTCGCCGAAGGCCTTCGAACAGGCGATCGGCATGGTCCGCCGCGGCGGCACCGTCGCCCTGAACGGCCTGCCGCCGGGACAGTTCCCGCTGGACATCTTCGGCATGGTGCTCAACGGCATCACCGTGCGCGGCTCCATCGTCGGCACCCGCCTGGACCTGCAGGAGTCGCTGGATTTCGCCGAGATGGGCAAGGTCAAGGCGACGGTGTCCACCGAGAAGCTGGAGAACGTCAACGACGTGTTCGAGCGCATGCACAAGGGCCAGATCGAAGGCCGCGTGGTGCTGGACTTCGCTGCCTGACGGCAGCGGCGCCTGTCCGGGAGGCGGGGAACGCCCGCCTCCCTGGGTTCGCGCTTCGCGCCGCGATTCCCATGGGGCGGCCCTGGCCCGCCGCGGAAGGCTACGCCACGGCGGGCCGGGGCCCGCCCTGTTTCGCTGTTGTAGGAGCGACTTCAGTCGCGATGAGGCTTTACCGGTAGGGCCTCATCGCGACTGAAGTCGCTCCTACGGAAGCCTTGGCTTGATCGCTGCAATGCCTGTTCCCGCAGCAGCGCGATCCCCCTGTCCGGAGACGCTCGCCATGTCCGATCCGCCGCTCCAGGTGATGGCCACGCAGCCGGCGCTGCAGCTGATCGATACCCTGCGCGCCCGCCACGGGCCGCTGCTGTTCCACCAGTCCGGCGGCTGCTGCGACGGGTCCTCGCCGATGTGCTACCCGGTCGACGACTTCATCGTCGGCGACCGCGACGTGCTGCTCGGCCAGATCGGCGGCGCCGACTTCTACATCAGCCCGTCGCAGTTCGAGTACTGGAAGCACACCCAGCTGATCATCGACGTCGTGCCCGGCCGCGGCGGCATGTTCTCGCTGGAGAACGGCGAGGGCGTGCGCTTCCTGGTGCGCTCGCGGCTGTTCCGCGACGAGGAGCTCGCGCAATTGCGGCAGGCCGGGCGGGTCTAGCCCGGATGGGCCAGGGGCGCTGCCGGCTTGGGCCGCAGGATCGGGCGACGACGTCCCGGTTCCTTTCCTCGCCGGTGCAACCCTCTCAGCGCAGGACAGGAACAGACAAGTTCCCTTCTCCCTCCCGCCTGCGGGGGAAGGTGGCGCGCAGCGCCGGATGGGGGGCTTTTGCTTTTGCTTTCCCATGCGCCAGACAGCCCCCATCCGCCCTTCGGGCACCTTCCCCCGCAAGCGGGAGAAGGGAGCTTGGCGGTTGCTGTCTTGCGATGAGGAAGTAGCGCAGGCGGAACCGTGCCGAAGGTGGATGGGGCAAGCGCGCACTGCGCCTGGGCGCAGGCATGCGCGGCCCCGGGCCAGCCTCAATCCGGCGCCTTGGCCGGCACGAACGGCGAGACCGGATCGCTGGCCGGGAATGTCTCCTCCAGCGCCTCGTCCTGGTTCTCGCTTTCGCGGCGCTTGCGCTCGTGGCGCTCGTGCTCGCTTTCCGGCTTGCCCGATCCTGGCGCCTCCGGCGGGTCCTTGCGATCGCGGCCTGCCTGCACGCCGGACTGCTCCACCGGCGGCTTGCCGGGCGCCGGCAGGTCGTTCGGCACCGGCAGCGCCTGCGGGTCCTGCGCATCGTTCTCGCCGGGCAGTACCTCGTCCGGGGCGCGGCCGGCGCCGCGCTCGTCGTTCTCGTCTGCGTCGTGCTTGCCGCGCTGCTCGCCGGGCAACGGCGTCTCGTTCTCGCGCAGGGGATCTCGTGGCATGGTCGTGTCCTCGCTTGCAGGGACTGCAACTGCATACCCAGGCCGGTGAAAACGCCGCGAATCGCACGAACCGAACATTGCGATCACGCCGGCATCACCGCTGCGGCGCTACTCGTTGGCATCCCACCCCGGGATACCCGCCATGACTCCCTCCGAACGCCGCCCGGACCGTTCGCTGGTCCACTGTCATCTCGATCCGCTGCCGCGCCGCTGGCGTCGCCGCTGCGCGCTGCCGGCCGAGCCCCTCGCCACCGCCCAGGACTTCGTCCAGTACACCCTGCGCGACTATGCGCAGCGCCGCTGCCAGGGCGGGCCGTCGTGGCGCGACCTGCGCCCGGCCTATGCCTTCGCCCTGGCCACGCACGCCGCCGACTGGCCGCGCGGCGCCGGCGACACCGAGGGCGACCTGGCCCAGCAGTGGGAGCAGATGCGGGCCGAGTCGCGGCTGGACTGGGCGCGCGCGCGGACGGTGGTGGAGGACGCCTGGCGCGCGCTGGACCACATGCCGGCCGCGGTCGTGCACGGGGCGCGGCACTGATGGCGCGGCCGATCTGGACCGGCACGCTGTCGTTCGGCCTGCTCAACGTGCCGGTGTCGCTGATGTCGGGCGAGCGTCGGGTGGACCTGCAGTTCCGCATGCTCGACTCGCGCGACGGCAAGCCGATCCGCTTCGAGCGGGTCAACGCCGAGACCGGCGAGGAGGTGCCCTGGAAGGACATCGTCAAGGCGTTCGAGTACGACAAGGGCAGCTACGTGGTGGTCGACGAGGACGACATCCGCTCGGCCGCGCCGGAGAGCCACGAGACGGTGGAGGTGGAGGCCTTCGTCGATGCCGGGGTGATCGACCCGCGCTACTTCGAGAAGCCCTACATCCTGGTGCCGGGCAAGAAGGCCGAGAAGGGCTACGTGCTGCTGCGCGAGACCCTGCGCGACTCGGGCAAGGTCGGCATCGCCAAGGTGGTGATCCGCACCCGCGAGTACCTGTCGGCGGTGATGCCGCAGGGCGATGCGCTGGTGCTGCTGCTGCTGCGCTACCCGCAGGAGCTGGTGGATCCGCAGGACTACGCGCTGCCGGGCGAGCCCGCCGCCGCGTACCGCATCAGCGAGCGCGAGCGGGAGATGGCCACGCAGCTGATCTCCTCGATGTCCGGCGAGTGGGACCCGGACAGCTACCACGACGAGTTCCGCGAACGCCTGCATGCGCTGCTGCGCAAGCGCATCAAGGCCAAGGGCGGCACCACCAGGGTGGAGGAGGTGGCCGAGCCGCGCGAGGATGCCGCCACCAACGTGGTCGATTTCATGTCGCTGCTGCGCAAGAGCCTGGACGCGAACAAGCGCACCCCGGCCAGGAAGGCCGCGCTGAAGAAGGTGCCGGTGAAGAAGACGCCGGCGAAGAAGGCCGCCAAGCCGGCGGGCAAGGCCACGGCCAAGCCGGCGCAGAAGGCGGCCAGGAAGACGGCCGCGCGCCGCAAGAGCGGCTGAGGCGCGCATGTCGCTGCGCGATTACGTCCGCAAGCGCCGCTTCGACCGGACCCCGGAACCGGCGGCCGGGCCGGCGCCGGGCACGTCCGCCGCGCGTTCGCCGAAGGCACCGATCTTCGTGGTGCAGTTGCACCATGCCAGCAGCCGCCACTACGACTTCCGCCTGCAGGCCGGCGGCGTGCTCAAGAGCTGGGCGGTGCCCAAGGGGCCCTCGCTGCGGCCCGGCGACAAGCGCCTGGCGGTGCAGGTGGAGGACCATCCGCTGGGCTACGCCACCTTCGAGGGCGACATTCCCGCCGGGCAGTACGGCGCCGGCCACGTGGACGTGTTCGACCACGGCACCTGGTCCTGCCAGGGCGATCCGCTGCAGGCGCTGGCCTCCGGCAAGCTCGACTTCGAACTGCAGGGCGACAAGCTGCGCGGGGCCTGGACGCTGGTGCGCACGCGCATGACCGGGCGCCAGCCGCAGTGGCTGCTGATCAAGCGCCACGATGGCCATGCCGCCGACGTCGAGGCCGACGACCTGGTGCAGGGGCCGGCACCAGCACCGGAACCGGGCCGTGGGCGCGCGGCGCGGAGCGGGCGCCGCGCTGCAGCGGCCGCCACCGATCCGCCCGCAGCGCCGGCCAAGGCCAAGACCAAGACCGCGGCGAAGGGCAGGGCACGCGGCAGCGCGGCGGCTGCACGCGCGCGCCAGGACTGGCGCGCGCAGGCCCTGGCCCTGGACGGCGCCCGCGACGCGCCGTGCCCGGCCGGGCTGGCGCCGCAGCTGTGCACGCTGGTGCCGCAGGCACCCGAAGGCGAGGACTGGCTCAACGAGATCAAGTGGGACGGCTACCGGCTGCTGGCCGACCGCGTGGACGGCACGCTGCGGCTGCGCTCGCGCAACGGCCTGGACTGGACGGCGAGGGTGCCGGCGGTGGCCGAGGCGGTGGCGGCGCTGCCGGTGGACGACCTGCGCCTGGACGGCGAGCTGGTGGTGCTCGATGCCGAGGCCCGCAGCGATTTCTCCGCGCTGCAGGCGGTGCTGGAGGGCAGCGCGCGGCAGCCGCTGCGCTACGTGGTGTTCGACCTGCTCGGCGTGGCCGGCGTCGACCTGCGGCGCACCCCGCTGCTGCAGCGCAAGCAGCTGCTGCAGGCGCTGCTCGGTCCCGGGCCGGGCGTGCTGGCCTACAGCGACCACGTCGTCGGCCATGGCCGCGAGGTCTATGCGGCGGCGGCGGCCAAGGGCTACGAGGGCATCGTCAGCAAGCGCGCCGCCGCGCCCTACGGCGGCGGCCGCGACGGCGACTGGCGCAAGACCAAGCGCGGCGAGGGCGACGAGTTCGTCGTCGTCGGCTACACCGATCCCAAGGGCGCGCGCAGCGGCTTCGGCTCGCTGCTGCTGGCACGCCTGCGCGACGGCGCGCTGCAGTACGTGGGCCGGGTCGGCAGCGGCTTCGACGAGGCCACGCTGGCGCGGCTGTCGGCGCGGCTGCAGTCGCTGGCCACGGCGCAGGCGCAGGTCGAACTGCCGCCGCACGTGACGTTCCCGCTGCGCAGCGTGCACTGGGTGCGCCCGCAACTGGTGGTGGAGGTGGCGTTCCGCGGCTGGGCCAAGGAAGGGCTGCTGCGCCAGGCCAGCTTCAGGCGCGAGCGCCCGGACAAGCGCCTGGCCGACCTGGCCTCCACCGACACCGACCCGCCGGCGCCGTCCGCCGGCGCCGCTGCGCCGCCGCGCCGTCCTCCATCGCGCGACCCGACGCGTCGCGCCCGCGCCACCGGAGCTTCCGCCATGTCCGCCAGCGCCACCGTCGCCATTACCCATCCCGAACGCGTGGTGTACCCGGCCGCGGGCATCAGCAAGGGCCAGGTCGCCGACTACTACCGCAAGGTCGCGCGCTGGCTGCTGCCGGAGGTGGCGCGCCGTCCGCTGTCGCTGCTGCGCTGCCCGGACGGCGCCGGCGGCGAGTGCTTCTTCCAGAAGCACCATGGCCGCGGGCTGGGCGCGCACGTGCATGCGATCGCGCTGGAGCAGAAGAGCGGGGTGGAGGACTACCTGTACATCGACGATGCCGACGGCCTGCTGGAGCTGGTGCAGATGAACGTGCTCGAGCTGCATCCGTGGGGAGCGACGGTGGACGACCCCGAGCATCCGGACCGGCTGGTGTTCGACCTGGACCCGGGACCGGGCGTGGACTGGACGACGGTGAAGCAGGCCGCGCGCGACATCCGCGCGCGCCTGCGCGAGGCCGGGCTGGAGAGCTTCGTGCGGCTGTCCGGCGGCAAGGGCCTGCACGTGGTGGCGCCGATCGTGCCGGGCCCGGACTGGGACAGCGTGCGCGGGTTCTGCCAGGCCTTCGCCCAGGCGCTGGCCGAACACGCGCCGGAGCGCTACATCGCCACCATGAGCAAGGCCCGGCGCGAGGGCGTGATCTTCGTCGACTGGTTGCGCAACGGCCGCGGCAACACCAGCGTGTGCAGCTGGTCGCTGCGCGCGCGCGAGCACGCCAGCGTGGCGATGCCGCTGCGCTGGGAGGAGCTGGGCGGGATCGATTCGCCGCAGGCGTTTGCGCTGGACAAGGCGCTGCAGCGCGCCGCGCGCCTGCGCCGCGATCCCTGGGATGGCATCAAGCGGCTGCGGCAGGCGCTGCCGGGGTAGGGGGATCCTGCCGCCGCCGGATGCGCCTTGCGTCGGTGCCGGCGGCCAGGTGGCGGCACCCGCGCGGCGGCAATCGAAGGCCTGCTCCCCTCGGGCGAGAGGACACGGATTGGGTGCCGGTGGCGCCCGTGCGCGATGAAAGCGCACGGCACTCGATGCCGACCGGCGCCGGGAAGGCTTCCCGCCGCCGCCGGCCCTACGATCAATGGGCGGGGGCGGGGCAACCGTGGCGATCGCGAACGACCGCGCGTCACTGATCCAGATCAAAGCCGCTATCGCCGCCTGCGCGCAGGATCGGCTCGCATCGCGAGCGAGGAGGTCAGCATGCAGGAAAGGATGAACGCCATCCCGGCCCATGGGCACGACGTGCTTCCTGCGGCCGCGGCGACGGGCGTGCCGTAGGCAGGGGACATCCACCAGGCATGCGCACGCATGCGCAGCGGCCGGGCCGGCGCGCGCATCGTGGCCGAAACCGCGGCACCGGCCGCACCAACACCATTCGACCCCGGCGCCTGCCGGACGGGACCCTCGCGATCCCGGCCGGTCCGCGCCGGTACCGATCATCGACCGCCCGTCCCGTCGGCCGCCACCGAGCGAGCCGGCCGGACACCGATCCTCCACCCCGCGGGGCGGCCTCACAAGGGCTTTCTAGAGGAGGTATCCACCATGATCCACGGACATCACGCATGCCGCCGGGCACCAGGCTCGCGCGGCTTCACGAAGCTTGCGGCATCGCTGCTGCTGGCCACGCTCGCCGGCAACGCGGGCGCGGTCGAGTTCCAACCCGGCGGCTACGATCCGGTCGCACCGGGCACCAGCCTGTTGCTGCTGTATGCCCAGCACGCCGAGCGCGACCGCTACTACCAGTCGGACCGGCGCAGCGATGGCATGGGGCTCAGTTCCGACGTCGGCATCCTGCGCTACCTGCACTCCTTCAAGCTGGGCGAGCGTGCGGTGATCGAGCCGCAGGTGCTGCAGCCGTTCGGCCGGATGAGCGGCAATGGCGCGGCCAACTCGCTCGGCCATACCTCCGGCATCGGCGACACCATCCTGGCGGTGACCCTGGTCACCTGGCTGGACGAGGACAAGCGCAACATCCTGGGCTTCACCCCGTACCTGTACCTGCCCACCGGCCGCTACCACGCCGGCTCGGCGCTGAACATGGGCGAGAACCGCTGGCGGCTGGTGCTGCAGGGCGCCTACAGCCATCGCTTCTCCGGGCGGTGGGCGCTGGACCTGGGCGCGGAGGCCTCGCGCGCCAGCGACAACGACGAGTACGGGCAGACGCGCGCCACCCTGAGCGAGCGCACCCGCTACGAGTTCCAGACCTACCTGCGCTACAACCTGGGCAGCCTGACGGAACTGTCGCTGGGCGGCGGCCATGTCGTCGGCGCGGCCACCCGCATCGATGACGTCGACCAGGGCGACCGCCTGGCCACGACCTACGCGCGGCTGACGCTCAACCGGGTGTTCTCGCCGAACTTCCAGCTGCAGGCGCAGCTGGGCAGGGACCTGGACGTGCGCCAGGGCTTTGCCGAGGACGCGCGCCTGAACCTGCGCCTGCTCTGGGCGTTCTGAAACCGGCGGGCCGCGCCGCCGCCACGGCGCGGCCCGCCACCGGCACTGCCGCCGCGAACGCCCGCCGCGTCGGTCGGGCGGCGCGGGCGGACCGGTCATCGCCGCGACGGCTTGGCGGTCGCGGCGGGGCAGGCTTTTTGCGCTGCAGCAATCACGGGTGTAATTAAGACGCTGGACGGTCGCCCCGCCCATTGCGTCTAGGGCGCCTTCCTGCAGTGAACCAGGGGACCGTCGTGCCGCGGTGGTCCGGTCGCCGCGGGAGGATGTCCGCAGGCAAGGGGTGGGTGATCGCCCGGACCCCTTTCAGCCTGTCGGGAGCCGTGCCGTGAATATCTTGCTGTCGGATGCCATCGCCTTCTGCCGCGCCCAGCTCGCCGCGCTGGGCACGCCCGCGCACATCGCCGTGGACGTCGCCGAACACCTGGTGGAGGCCGACCGCGCCGGCTATCCCAGCCACGGCATCTCGATCCTGCCCAAGTACCGGCAGGCGATCGACGACGGCCACCTGCACGCGGCCGCCGAGCCGCAGTGCCGGCGCGCCGACGGCGTGCAACTGGCCTACGACGGCGTTCTCGGCTTCGGCCAGCACGTCGGCAAGCGGGCATTCGCCGCCGCGGTGGAGCGCGCCCGCCTGGGCGGGCTGTGCGCGGTCACGGTCGCCGGCACCCATCACTTCGGGCGCATGGGCCACTACGGCGAGCAGGTGAGCGGGCAGGGCATGGTGCTGCTGGCCTGGTCCAACGTCATCGGCCGCGGGCCGATGGTGGCACCGTTCGGCGGCAGCCAGGCGCGGCTGACCACCAACCCGGTGTGCTTCGCGCTGCCCCTGCCCGGCGGCCGTCCGGCGCTGGTCCTGGACATGGCCACCAGCCAGATCGCGATCAACCGGGCGCGGATACTGGCCGAACGCGGCGAACCGGCCGCGGCGGGGACGCTGATCGACGCACGGGGGCGGCCGACCACCGATCCGCAGGTGATGTTCGCCGATCCGCCCGGGGTGCTGCTGCCGTTCGGCGGCCACAAGGGCTACGGCCTGGGCCTGGTCACCGAACTGCTGGCCGGGCTGCTGTCCGGCGGCGGCACCGTGCAGCCGGCACACCAGCATGGCGCCAGCGTGGCCACCAACAACCTGTTCGCGCTGGTGATCGACCCGGCGCGCTTCGCCGACCCGCAGTGGATCGAGCGCGAGGCGGCCGCCTACATCGACTACCTGCACGCCTGCCCGCCGGCGCCGGGCTTCGCCGCGGTGCAGTACCCGGGCGAGTTCGAGGCGCGCAACCGCGCCGCGCATGCGGACTTCATCGAGATCGACGACCCGACCTGGCACGCGCTGCAGGCACTGGCCAGCGACCTGGGGACCGCGCCGCTGGCCGCCGGCTGAGCCTGCCCGCTGCCCTTCAGCCCGCGGTCGGTGCGCGGCCGCGCGCGCTCGAGCAGGCCAGTCCCAGCACGATCGCGGCGAAGCCGGCGGCATGGTACGCATGCAGCGGCTCGTGCAGGAACAGCACCGACAGCAGCGCGCCGAACACCGGCATCAGGTGGATGAACAGGCCCGCCCGCGCCGGCCCCACGCGGGCCACGCCGAGGTTGTAGAGCAGGTACGCCAGCACCGACGGGAAGATGCCGACGTAGGCAAACGCGGCCAGCGCGTGCGCGTTCCACTGCGGGCGCAGGCCGCCGGCGAACTCCCACAGGAACAGCGGCAGCAGGCACACCACGGCCACGCCGATCTGCGCCTCCATCAGCCCGATCCGGTCGATGTCGGCCGGCATGCCACGCAGCCACAGCGTGTACAGCGCCCAGCAGACCATGGCCGCGAACACCACCAGGTCGCCATGGGAGAACTGCAGCGCCGCCAGCCGCGTCCAGTCGCCGTGCAGCACGATGGTGAGCACGCCGGCGAACGACAGCGCCAGCCCCAGGTACTGCCACGGGCCCAGCCGCTGCCGGTAGAACAGCGCGCCGAACAGCACGATCAGCAGCGGGATGAAGGAATTGAGCAGCAGGCCGTTGGTGGCCGTGGTCGAGCGCAGCCCGGCGTAGACCAGCGAGTTGAACGCGGCCACGCCGACCACGGCCAGCCCCAGCAGCCGCCAGCGATGCTGCCAGTAGCGCGGCAGGTCGCGCCGCAGCGGCCGCCAGGCGAACGGCAGCAGGCAGGCGAAGGCGATCAGCCAGCGGCCGAAGGACAGCGTCATCGGCGGCACGTCGTGGCGGATCGCGCGGCCGACGACGAAGTTGCCGGCCCAGAACAGCGGCGGCAGCACCAGGATCAGCAGGCCGGCCAGGTCCGGGCGGGGGCGTTGGTTGCCGGTCATGGGATTCCTGTGCGATGGCGGTCGCGCATGATCGCGCGTGGTGCGCGGGGCGTCATCCCGAGGCGGGAAGCGAAAGTTGTTTCCTTCTCCCGCTTGCGGGGGAAGGTGCCCGAAGGGCGGATGGGGGTTGCCGGGAGCATGGGAGGGTCTACAGCCAGAGCGCCCTCATCCGGCGCTGCGCGCCACCTTCCCCCGCAAGCGGGAGAAGGGAGTCATGCCGGCGAGCGCGCGCTGCAGCGTCTCAATGCCCGCCGCAGCAATCGTTCCAGCCCCTGCCCTTGGGGGTCTGGCCGATGCCCGGGTTGAAGCTGTTGGTCGGGTCGAGCTGGCGGTAGAACTGTTCCAGCGCCGGCTTGGCCGGGTACAGGTGGCCGACGTTGTGCTCGGCCGGGTACTCGGCGCCGCGCTTGTCCAGCAGCGCCCACATCGCGTGCTCGATCGCCAGCGGGTTGAGGCCCTTCCTGACGATGTAGTCCTGGTGGAACACGTGGCAGAAGAAGTGGCCGTAGTAGAGCTTGGCCACCAGCGTGTCGTCGATGTCCGGCGGCAGCGTCTCCACCCAGTCGCGGTCGTTGCGGCGCAGCGCCACGTCCAGCGCCACGATGTCCTCCACCTCGCGCCGGTGCACCTCGCGGTAGCGCACCGCCGCGCCGGCCACCGCGAAGCGGTGCAGGAACGCCTTGCGGCCCTCGTCGGCATCGCACTTGAACCAGCCGCCGGTGGTGGAGGCGGCGAAGTGCTGCTTGAGGAACACCTCGGTCAGCGGCGCCATCGCCGCGCTGACCTTGAGCAGCAGGTGGTGCTCGTAGCGCTGGCGGAACTGCCGCATGCGCACCGGCAGGTGGCTGGGCAGCAGTGCCATCAGCGCCTGCATCGTCCGGTCGGTGACCCCGCGCAGGCCCAGCCGCTCGAAGAAGCCGTCGATTCGGCTCTTGAGCGCGAACGCGGCCGGCACCTTGTCGGTGCCCAGCCTGTCGATCAGCAGGAAGGTGTCCTTGCCGTACTTCTCGCCGATGTCGTAGGCGTCGCGGTGGATGTACTCGCCGCTGATCGGCAGTTCGTCGAAGGCGGTGAGCATGTAGCGGCGGATCTCGGTCAGGTCGTCCGGCGCGTTGCTGCCGATGTAGAACACCGCCGCGTCCTCGCGCGGGAAGGTGTCCAGCCGCACCGCGAACACCGCCAGCCGCCCGGCCGAGCCGGCGGCCTCGTACAGGCGCACCGGATCGGCGTTGTAGCGCGCCGGCGTCGGCGCATCGACCTCGCGCACGTGCTGGCCGTAGTACGGATCGGAGGCGGCCAGCTGCGGATCGTCGTGGATGTCGGCCTCGGCGTAGTCGCCGGCCTGCAGCCGGGCGAGGATCTGCTCGGGCTCCTGGCCCAGCTCGATGCCGAGGTGGTTGACCAGCCGCAGCACGCCGTCGTCGTCGAGCCGGGCGTACAGCGCCAGCTGGGTGTAGGCCGGGCCGCGCCGCACCAGCGCGCCGCCGGAGTTGTTGCAGATCCCGCCCAGCACCGAGGCGCCGATGCACGAGGAGCCGATCACCGAGTGCGGCTCGCGGCCCAGCGGGCGCAGCTCCTGCTCCAGCCGGTCCAGGGTGGCGCCGGGCAGGCACACCACCTGGCGGCCATCGTGGATCAGCTGCACGCCGGCCAGGCGGCGGGTGGAGAGCATGACGACCTCGCGGTCGTAGTCGTCGCCGTCCGGGGTGGAGCCGCCGGTCAGGCCGGTGTTGGCCGCCTGCATGATGACGATGCGCCCGGCCTCGACGATGGCCTGCAGCGCCTTCCACATCTCCAGCAGGGTGCCGGGCACCACCACCGCCAGCACCGGGCCCTCGCCGAAGCGATAGCCCTTGCGGTAGCGGCGGGTGGCCTTGTCGCCGGTGAGCACGTGGCCGGCGCCGACGGCATCGCGCAGGCGCTGCAGCAGGGTGTCGGAGGGAACGGCGGAACGGTCCATGGCGGTGTCTCCCGGATGTTGTACGCGATTATCGGCCTTTGGCCCCATGCCGGCGTGGGCCGTGGTCTGCCAGCGCCGCCAGCGGCTTGCGTGCAGGAGCAGCCCTACGTGGCCTCCGCGGCATGAGCCGCGAGGGCTTTACCGGGAAGCCGATTGGCGCTCACCGTCAGTTCTCTTATCGAAACCGAACGTCGTCCCCGCGAAGCGGGGACCCAGCGACTTTGGCCTGTGCCGCGGTAAGGCACTGGGTCCCCGCCTTCGCGGGGACGGCAGCTGGAAAACAGTGGCCCTGAGTGAGGCTGGCACCCGACGGTAAGGCCCTCGCGGCGCACGGCCCGTATCGCCGCTCCTGCAGAAATGGCAAGACCATCGCTGCCGGCGGCGATATGCCGTCACGGCGACACCATCGCCTCGCGGGTCACGCCGGTGAGCGAGTCGCGGGTGATCCCGGCTATGGTCTTGGCACCGGTCAGCGTCATCGCCACGCGCATTTCCTTCTCCATCAGCCCCAGCAGGTTCTCCACCCCGGCCTGGCCGGCGGCGGCCAGTGCGTACACCCAGGCGCGGCCGAGCAGCACCGCGTCGGCGCCCAGGGCGATCATGCGCACGATGTCCAGGCCGTTGCGGATGCCCGAGTCGGCCAGGATCTTCAGCTCGCCCTTGACCGCGTCGGCGATGGCCGGCAGCGCGCGCGCGCTGGACAGCACGCCATCGAGCTGGCGGCCGCCGTGGTTGGACACCACGATGCCGTCGGCGCCGAACTTCACCGCGTCGCGCGCGTCCTCCGGGTCGAGGATGCCCTTGATCACCATCGGCCCGGTCCAGAACTCGCGGATCCATTCCAGGTCCTTCCACGAGATCGACGGGTCGAAGTTGGCCGCCAGCCAGCCGATGTAGTCCTCCAGCCCGGTCGGCGTGCCGCGGTAGGCGGAGATGTTGCCCAGGTCGTGCGGGCGTCCCCACAGGCCCACGTCCCAGCTCCAGCGCGGATGGGTCGCGGCCTGCGCCATGCGCCGCAGCGAGGCGTTGGGCCCGCTCATGCCCGAGTGCGCGTCGCGGTAGCGCGCGCCGGGCGTGGGCATGTCCACGGTGAACACCAGCGTGGTCACGCCGGCGGCCTTGGCGCGCTCGAGCGCGTTCTTCATGAAGCCGCGGTCCTTGAGCACGTACAGCTGGAACCACATCGGCCGGTCGATGACCGGCACCACTTCCTCGATCGGGCACACCGACACCGTGGACAGGGTGAAGGGAATGCCGCGCGCGGCCGCGGCGCGCGCGGCCTGCACCTCGCCGCGGCGCGCGTACATGCCGGTCAGCCCGACCGGTGCCAGCGCCGCCGGGATCGCCAGCTTCTCGCCGAACAGCTCGGTGGACAGGTCCAGCGCGGTCATGTCGCGCAGGATGCGCTGGCGCAGCGCGATGTCCTCCAGGTCCGAGACGTTGCGCCTGAGCGTGTGCTCGGCATAGGCGCCGCCGTCGATGTAGTGGAACAGGAACGGCGGCAGCCGGCTCTGGGCGGCGGCGCGGTAGTCGGTGGATGCGGAGATGATCATCGGTCTTGGGAACTCGGGGGAAGTCGGGAGAATCGCGCCAGCCGGGCCTCGTCCTCGTCCAGCGAGCGCAGCGTGGTGTGCACGAATTCCAGGTGGCGGTGCACCGCCTCGCGCGCGGCCGGCGCGTCGCCGGCCAGGATCGCCTGCATCACCTCGCGGTGCTGCGCGGCCAGCTGCTCGAAGGTCTGCGGCAGCGTGTACATCTTCCGCCGGCTGTTGGAGACGTTGGAGTGCAGCAGGTCGAACAGCCCGCGCATGACCTGGGTCAGCACGGCGTTGTGCGAGGCCTCGGCGATGGCCAGGTGGTACTCGGCGTCGCGCCGCGACACCTGCGTCGGGTCGTCGCCGCCATGGAACGGCAGCATCGCCTCGTACGCGGTGCGGATGCGCGCCTTGTCGGCCTCGGTGGCGCGCAGCGCGGCATACCAGGCGGTGGCGCCCTCCAGCGCGTGGCGCACCTCGAGCACGTCGTAGCCGTACTCGGGCAGGCTGCCCAGCAGCGCCGCCAGCGGGGCGACGATGCCGGCGCCGGTCCAGTCGTCCGCCGCCGCGCGCACGTAGGTGCCGCCGCCGTGGCGGCTCTCCAGCACGCCCTGGCTGGAGAGCTTGCCGATCGCCTCGCGCAGCGACGGCCGCGACACGCCCAGCTCGGCGGCCAGCTGGCGCTCGGCCGGCAGCCGGGCGCCGGGCTGCAGGCCCTGCGTCGCGATCAGGGCCTGCAGTTGCTCGGCGATGCGGTCGGACAGGCGCATCGCGGGATTACGGGATCATCCAGGTGAACACGTAGGCCTGCAGCGTGGTGATGATGCCCACCATAACGGTGAAGGCCAGGCTGTGCTTGAGGGTGAAGCGCAGCAGGTCCGACTCCCTGCCGGCCAGCCCCACCGCCGCGCAGGCGATGGCGATGGACTGCGGCGAGATCATCTTGCCGGTGACGCCGCCGGTGGTGTTGGCCGCCACCAGCAGCACCTCGGGCACGCCGATCTGCTGCGCGGTGGTGGCCTGCAGCGCGGCGAACAGCGCGTTGGAGGAGGTGTCCGAACCGGTCAGGAACACCCCCAGCCAGCCCAGGAACGGCGAGAAGAAGGTGAAGGCATGGCCGGTGTGGGACAACGCCAGCGCCAGCGTCGCCGACAGCCCGGAGTAGTTGGCGATGAAGGCGAACGCCAGCACCATGCCGATCGAGTAGATCGGCGTCTTCAGCTCCTTGAGCGTCTCGCCGAAGGTGGCCACCGCCGCCTTCGGGCGCATCTGCAGCAGCACGATGGCGATCAGCGCGGCGAACAGGATCGAGGTGCCGGTGGCCGA
Organism: Stenotrophomonas sp. MMGLT7; assembly: GCF_021168555.1. Lineage (GTDB taxonomy): Bacteria > Pseudomonadota > Gammaproteobacteria > Xanthomonadales > Xanthomonadaceae > MMGLT7. The sequence continues at coordinate 164,568 of NZ_JAJOZS010000005.1, forward strand.
GAACCAGTCGAACTTGTAGATCGCGTCGTACGGGGTGGCGGTAGGCACGATCGGCGGCATCTTGTCCACCAGCTGGTGCAGGAACGGCACCGGGATGTTGAGCACCCAGTGCGCCAGCGCGCCGTCCTTGGCGAACAGCGCCTTGAACGGCTTCACGCTCCAGATCGTCACCATCACCGTGAGGATGATGAACGGCGACCAGGCCTTGATGATGGTGCCCAGCGAATGCTTCTGCCCGGCACCGGCCACCAGCGCGGCAGCCGCCTGCGGCGCGGCCTCGCCGGCCTCCTTCTCGAAGCGGAAGATGCGCCTGGGCTTCCACACCTTCAGGAACAGCGTCAGGCACACCATCGAGGCGATCGAGGAGGTGATGTCCGGCAGCTCCGGGCCGATGAAGTTGGAGGTCAGGTACTGGGCGATGGCGAACGCGCCGCCGGCCACCAGCACCGCCGGCCAGGTCTCCTTGACGCCGCGCCAGCCGTCCATGATCGCCATGATCCAGAACAGCACGATCAGGGTCAGGAACGGCAGCTGGCGCCCGGCCATGGCGCCGATGTCGAACGCGTCCAGCCCGGTGACCTGGCCGGCGACGATGATCGGGATGCCCATCGCGCCGAACGCCACCGGCGCGGTGTTGACGATCAGGCACAGCCCGGCCGCGTACAGCGGCTTGAAGCCCAGCCCGACCAGCAGCGCGGCGGTGATCGCCACCGGCGCGCCGAAGCCGGCCGCGCCCTCCAGGAACGCGCCGAACGAGAAGCCCACCAGCAGCATCTGCAGGCGCTGGTCCTCGGTGATCGACAGGATCGAGGAGCGGATGATGTCGAACTGCCCGGTCCTGACCGAAACCTTGTACAGGAACACCGCGCCGACGATGATCCAGGCGATCGGCCACAGCCCGTAGACGAAGCCGTACACCGCCGAGGCCAGCGCCCGGTCCACCGGCATCCGGTAGAAGAACAGCGCCACCGCCAGCGCGATCAGAACCGTGAAGGTGCCGGCCAGGTAGCCCTTCATCCGCACCACGGCCAGGGCGACGAAGAAGAACGCGATCGGCAGCAGCGCGATCAGGCTGGACAACCAGAGGTTGCCAGCGGGGTCGTAGATTTGTTCCCAAGCCTGCATTTCCCACTCCCGGGCATCGGTTGGATCGGATGGTCCGCGAAGCGGTCCGTCGGATATTGGTCATACCAATCAAGCGGTGGTGTGACCAATTGCCGCGGATTACAGGGGTTGGGCCGGGCGGGGTCAATTAGACCATTGGTCGAACGAGGGTCTATTGGTCATACCAATGCCGGGTTGGCGTAATCGGTTCTTCAGGAGAATCGCCGGCAGTACGGCAGGATCGGCAGTCAGTGGACGAGCAGGTTCGTGTAGCAGCGTAGTGGATCGAATCGCGTGAATCGAATGAATCGAACGGTTGATGTAGAATGAAACCGGATACTGCCCAACGGAGGGCGAGATGCAGACATTCACCGCCAATGATGCCAAGACCCGCTTCGGCGAACTGATCGACCGGGTCCAGCGGGAGCCTGTGCGCGTGACCCGGCGCAATCGGGTCGTCGGCGTCATGGTGTCCGCCGAGGACTATGACGCCATGCGCGCGTTCTATGCCGACCGCTTGCGGCACACCTTCAAGCAGAGCGCCGAGGACGCGGCCGCAAAAGGCCTGACTGAGGAGAGGCTAGAGCAGTTGCTTGCCGATGAGGATTGAACGCGTCGTCATCGACACCAACGTCCTGATCAGTGCCGCGCTGTCCGCGCGATCCGCTCCGGCCCGGATCGTGGATTGCCTGCTGCAGCACGCCACGCTGGTGTTCTCCCGCCCTACCTTCGACGAACTGGAGACAAGGCTTTGGCGTCCGAAGTTCGATCGTTATCTTGATATTGAGCGCCGGCAGCGGCTGTTGCACGACCTCGCCGCGATCGCGGAGTGGGTGACCTTGCCTGATCCCGCCGGAGCGGCCTACAGCCGCGACCCCGACGATGACGTGTTCATCCACACCGCATTGCACGGCAAGGCGCAGTGGCTGGTCAGTGGAGACCGGGATCTGCTGGAGTTACCGCTGGGCCCAGGATTGGAGATCTTGTCTCCGGCGCAGGCGTTGGAACGATGGCGCCAGGATTGAAAGCGTAGCCCGGCGCCGCTGACTAACGTCGGGCCTACGGCGTCCGACGTTGCACAATCCCGTTGACTTGCATCACCAACGAGAGGCTTGCCTGCGGCGGAGAAAGAGGTCTGATCCGCTTGCCCCCTCTGTTCGATTGACCACATCGCAGAGTTCGCTGGGAACGCTGGCCTGCGCGCGCTGTTACAAGGCCAGGGCATCGAGATCGCCTGCGGGGCCGGCGACGGCGAGACGCTGTTGGCCGCGTTGCTGGACACGCCGGTGGACGTGGTGCTCAGCGACATCCGCATGCCCGGCGTGGACGGCATCGCCGCCCTGCAGCGGCTGCGCGCGCGGGGCGACCGCACCCCGGTGCTGCTGCTGACCACCTTCGACGATGCCGACCTGCTGCTGCGTGCGACGGAGGCCGGCGCGCAGGGTTTCATGCTCAAGGACGCCGCGCCGGAGGACCTGCGCGAGGCGATTGCCCGCGTTGCCGCCGGCGATACCCTGCTGCAGCCCGTGAGTACTGAGCCGGTGCGCGCGCGCTACCGCTACCGCGACGAAGCGCCGCCGCGCGACATCTTCGGCGAGCGCGAGGTAGCGATCCTGCGGCTGCTGGCTGGCGGCTATTCCAACAAGGAGATCGCGCGCACGCTGTTCCTGGCCGAAGGCACGGTGAAAAACTACGTCTCCACCATCCTCGACAAGCTCGGCACCCGCGACCGCACCCGCGCCGTGCTCAAGGCGATCACGCTGCGGGTGATCTGAGCGCGGGCCAGGGCGCCGTGGGCAGGATCGATCCCGGATGCGGATGGCTGCCGCTTTCTTTTGAAGGCGAGGCCCGGGTAAGCGCTGTCCAAACCCGTGCGTAGCCGACGTAGCTGCCCTGGACGCGCGCTGGTGGAGCGTGCCCGGGTGCCGGCCTGCTGCGGGACAGTGGATCGGGGCCGGTGCCGCGCCGCTTCGATACGCTACCGGGGCAGCGCCAGCCCGCGCATGTCCTCGATGGTGCGATACCCCTTGCGCTGCATGAAGGCCTGCAGCCCGTCGATGCAGTCGGTGAGCGCGCGCGGGTTGTTGAAGGTCGCCGTGCCGATCTGCACCGCCGTGGCACCGGCCATGATGAACTCGACCGCGTCGCGCCAGCTGGCGATGCCGCCCAGGCCGACGATGGGGATGCGCTCGGCCGGCGGCAGCGCCGCCATCGACAGTGCCAGGTCGTAGACCATGCGCAGCGCGATCGGCCGGATCGCCGGGCCGGACAGGCCGGCGCGCACGTTGCGAAACAGCGGCCGGCCGCTTTCCACGTCGATGGACACGGCCTGGAACGTGTTCACCAGGCTCACCGCGTCGGCGCCGGCCAGGCGCACCGCATGGGCGATCGCGGTCACGTCCGGCGCATTCGGCGACAGCTTGACCATCAGCGGCTTGGAGGTCGCCGCGCGCACCGCGTGCGTCACCTGCGACGCCGACTGGCAGTCCAGGCCGAAGCTCATGCCGCCCTGCTTGACGTTGGGGCAGGAGATGTTCAGTTCGATCATCGCCACCGCGCTGGCGTCCAGCCGCTGGGCGCCCTCGACGTAGGACTGTAGCGACGAGCCGGACAGGTTGGCGATGCACACCGGCCCCAGCTGCAGCATCGCCGCCAGCTCGTGCTCGATGAAATGGGGGATGCCCGGGTTCTCAAGGCCGATGGAATTGATGATCCCCGACGGCGTCTCGATCAGCCGCGGCCCGGCGTTGCCGCCGCGCGCTTCCAGCGTCAGGCCCTTGGAGCAGATGCCGCCGATGCGGCCGACCTCGACCAGCGGCGCGTACTCGCTGCCGTAGCCGAAGGTACCCGAGGCGGCGATGAACGGGTTGGCGAAACGCACTCCGGCCACTGTCGTGGAGAGATCCGGTTCTTGCTGCGCGGCGCGCGGCTGCGTCGGTTCGGCCGGCAGGGGGGCCTGGTCGAACACCACGCTGTCGCCGGCGAACACCGGCCCGTCGCTGCAGCAGCGGCGGTTGCCGTCCCGGGTGGTGATCGTGCAGCCCAGGCAGGCGCCGGCGCCGCAGGCCATCGGTGCCTCCAGGCTGAGCCAGCAGGGCACGCCGGCCTCGGCGCAGATGCGCTGCACCCAGGCAAGCATCGGTTCCGGGCCGCAGGCATGCACGGCGGCGTACGCACCGCGCAGCCGCGCCGCGTCCAGCACGTCGGGGAGCCGGCCGCGGACGCCGCAGGAACCGTCATCGCTGGTCAGCACCAGCCGCGCCGGAACGACATGGTCCAGGCCGTAGGCGCCGCTCCTGAAGCCGGCATAGACGTCGTAGCTGCCCGGTGCGAGCGTGGAGGCGAATCCGGCGATCGGCGCGACGCCGATGCCGCCGCCGACCAGTGCGATGCGGGCCGGCGCGCCCGGCGCCTTGGCACTGTCTGGCGCCGGCCGCGGAAAGGTGTTGCCCAGCGGGCCGACCAGCTCGAGCACGCTGCCGGCGGCGGCTGCGCACAGTTCCGCCGTTCCCGCGCCGCGGCGCAGGATCAGGAATTCCAGTTCCAGGGAGTCGTCGCCGCAAACTGGCTGCGTCGGCGCGATCGCCCGGTACACGCTGATCGGCCGGCCCAGGAACACCCCGGACGGGCGCGAGCGCAGCATGTAGAACTGCCCCGGTTGCGGCCGGGCGGCGTCGTCCAGCGCCAGCCGCAGCAGGAAGACATCGGCCTGCACGGCGACGCAGGAAAGCACGCGGCCGGCCGCGAAGGCGGGGCGCGAGATGGTCTTTGCGCTGGAAGCGGACATGGGGACGGGAACCGGGATGATGACGACCAGAGCAGCGCATGCCGCACAGGCCAGCCTGCATGCACGCGATGCCGCCGGAGCGGGTGCCGCCGGGTTCCATCCCGCGCCGCCGCACTCCGAACCTTGCGCGCAAGCATGGGCGAACGCGCGGGGGACCGCCTTGCGCTCGATCAAGGGTGCGGTGCTCCCGCAGTGCCTGCTTCCAGGGAAGGCCCTGGTCGCCGCTCCCGCGCAAGCGGGAGCCCAGGGACGTTGCCTCGATCCGCACGAAGGTCCCTGGATGGCCAGCCGCTCGGCTGTGGTGGAGCACTTCGGCTGCCGAAAAGCGTTTCCCGCGTTCGCACACTGCTGTCAGGGGAAAACGCAGGGGCCGAGAACCTGTTATCCGAAGTGACGCGGTTCATCCCCGGAAAATTCGAATCGTCGTCCCCGCGAAGGTGGGGACCCAGGGACTTTCGCAGTGAAGTCAGCCTGCTACGAAATCTCTCGATAGCCTCATCCTTCAGGGCACGGGCACTGGGCCCCGCTTGACCAGCCATACGGCTGTGGAAAGCCGCAGGGAAGACGAGTAAATGGATGCCGACGCCACGATCCAACAAGTCTCGTCGTCGCCCAGCGACGTCGCAACGACGTTGCCGCAAACCATTACCGACAAAGCAGGAAGACTTCCCCGGGCATCGGTGCGCATGGCGGGGACCCGGTGCTTTCCCGGCCAGATTGCGGTCAAGTGGCTGCGCTCCCGCCTACGCGGGAGCGACGATGCAGGGGCCGTTCTCGAACTGACTGACTCGAAACTGCCCTAGCGCGCCGGTCGGTCGGCAACCGGTGCCTCTTCCTGGGGGCGCAACCGCGCCGCGGTCCGCGCCAGCACTTCGATCCCCTCCCAGTCGCGTGCCTCGACCAGCGTGCGCGGCGTCAGCCATGAGCTGCCGATGCACAGCACGTTGCGCAGCCGCAGGTAGTCCGCTGCGCTGGCGGCGGTGATGCCGCCGGTCGGGCAGAACCGCACCTGCGGGAACGGGCCGGCCCAGGCCGACAGCAGCGCCGGGCCGCCGGCCGCCGCCGCGGGGAAGAACTTGAAGGTGTCCAGGCCGCGCTCCAGCCCGGCCATCAGCTCGGAGGCGGTGGCGATGCCCGGCAGCACCGGCATTCCGCAGTCGCGCGCGGCGTCGTACAGCCGCGGCGTGGCCCCGGGCGAGACGGCGAAGGATGCGCCGGCCCGGCGCACGGCCTGCAGTTGCTCCGCGTCGAGCACCGTTCCGGCGCCGATCGCCGCTTCCGGCAATGCCTGCGCCATGGCGGCGATGGCCGCGACCGCGGCCGGGGTGCGCAGGGTCACCTCGATCACCGGCAGGCCTCCGCGCAGCAGGGCGCGGGCGACGTCCACCGCCTCGTCCACCGCGCCGGGCGTGAACACCGGGATCACCGGGGCGCGCCGCAGCAACGCGCGCAGGGCCCGATCAGCGCCGGACATCGAAGCGACCCTGCTCGTCGGCCAGTGCCTGCACCTCGGCCGCCGACACGCGGTTGAAGTCGCCGGGGATGGAATGCTTGAGCGCGGCGGCGGCCAGCGCGAAGCGCAGCGTCGCCGCGTCGGCCAGCCCCTCGATCAGCCCGTGCAGCACGCCGGCGGCGAAGGCGTCGCCACCGCCGATGCGATCGACGATGCCGGCCAGTTCCAGCGGCGGCACCGTGGTCTGTTCGCCGTCGCGGCGGAACATCCGCGCCGACAGGGTGTGGTGGTCGACGCTGAGCGCCACCCGCTCGGTGCAGGCCATGACCTGCAGCGCGGGAAACTCGGCGAACGCGGCCTCGGCGGCCGCAGCGCTGCGCGCCTGCGGGTCGTCCTGGCCGAAGCGGTGGCCGAGCACCACCTCGATGTCACGATGGTCGGCGAACAGCACCTGGGCGTGGCGCAGCAGCTGGCGCAGCAGGGCCGGCGCGTCGCCGCCCCAGCGCTGCCACAGGCGCGGGCGGTAGTTGCCGTCGAAGGAGACCTTCACTCCGCGTGCGTGCGCGGCCGCAGCCGCATCGATGGCCGCGGCCGCGGCGCCTTCGCCCAGCGCCGGGCTGACACCGGACAGGTGCAGCCACTGCGCCCCCTGCAGCAGCGCGTCCCAGTCGTAGCCGGCGGGGTCGGCCAGGGCGAAGGCCGAATCGGCGCGGTCGTAGATCACCTCGCTGGGACGATGGATCGCGCCCGGCTGCAGGAAATACAGGCCCATGCGGCCCTGGCCACGGGCCAGCGCGGCGGTGTCCACGCCGTGCCGGCGCAGCTCGCCCAGCGCGGCCTCGCCGAGCGCGTCGCCGGCGACGGTGCCGGCCATGGCCGCGGCATGGCCGAAGTTCGCCAGCGACACCGCGACATTGGCCTCGGCACCGCCGACATGGACCTCCAGCAGCGGCGATTGCAGCAGGCGCTGGCGCCCGGGCGGGGCGAGCCGCAGCAGCAGTTCGCCGAAACAGATCACGCGTGTGGACATCGTCCCTCCCAGGAGCGCCAGGCCGTTCTCGTCGCCGGCATCATAGGGCGGCGACGGACTATTGACCATCGGTGTCATGGCCATTGGCCGGCTACCGGGCCATGGAGAGAGTCGAAATAGCACGGGAATACGGTGCTGCGCCGCAAGATGTGACGCGATTGCGACCCTGTTAGCGTAATGACCAGCGGTGTCATCGACGCCGGCCGCCGCCCGCAGCGCCCGGCCGGGACCTGAAGGTGAAACGGGTTTCAAACCCTGGGAGGGGTCACAACATGCAGCAGCATTTCCGCCGCCGGCCGACACCGGTTACCTTGCTCGCGCTCTCGATCGGCCTTGCCCTGCAGGCCGGCGGCGCGTGGGCGCAGCAGGCCGAAGCCGAGGCGCCGGCCCCGCAGGATCCGGTGACCCTGGACTCGGTCAACGTCACCGGCTACCGCGCCAGCGTCGAGCGCGCGCTGGACATCAAGCGCAGCGAATCGGGCATGGTCGATGCCATCGTCGCCGAGGACATCGCCAACTTCCCCGACCTCAACCTGGCCGAGTCGCTCCAGCGCATTCCCGGCGTGGTCATCACCCGCGACGCCGGCGAGGGCCGCAACATCTCCGTGCGCGGCCTGGGCCCGGACTTCACCCGCGTGCGCATCAACGGCATGGAGGCGCTGACCACGGTTGGCGCCTCCGACCAGAGCGGCGGTTCCAACCGCAGCCGCGGCTTCGACTTCAACGTCTTCGCCTCGGACCTGTTCACCCAGCTGATCGTGCGCAAGACCGCCTCGGCCGACGTCGAGGAAGGCTCGCTCGGCGCCACCGTGGACCTGCGCACCGCGCGCCCGTTCGACTACGACGGCTTCACCTTCGCCGCCAGCGGCCAGGCCGGCTACAACGACATGGCGCGCAAGGCCGATCCGCGCGTGGCCGCGCTGATCGCCGATACCTGGGCCGACGGCCGCTTCGGCGGCCTGCTGTCGGTGGCCTACTCGGAGCGGCAGCTGCTGGAGGAAGGCAGCAACAGCGGGCGCTGGGCCAACGGGCCGAGCAACGGCGGCTTCAACCCGGCCTCGCCGTTCGCCGAGGCGATGGCCGAGGACGTGTTCCATCCGCGCTTCCCGCGCTACACGCTGATGGAGCACGAGCAGAAGCGCCTGGGCGTGACCGGCTCGCTGCAATGGAAGCCCGGCGATGCCACCCAGTTCTCGCTCGACGGTCTGTACTCCAAGATCGATGCCAAGCGCACCGAGAAGTACATCGAGGCGATTTCCTTCAGCCGCGGCGCCTCGCAGGGCGGCAAGCCGCAGACCATCGTCAACGACGGCTACGTCGACCCGGCCACCGGTGCGCTGCTGTACGGGCGGTTCGACGACGTGGACATCCGCTCCGAGCAGCGCTACGACGAGTGGAACACCGTCTTCAAGCAGCTCGCGCTCAGCGGCGAGCACCGTTTCAGCGACGCCTTCAGGATCGACGGCCAGATCGGCACCTCCAGCTCCAAGCACAGGAACCCGATCCAGACCACGATCATCATGGACAAGCTCGACGTCGACGGCTACAGCTACGACTACCGCGGCAACAGCCGCTTCCCGGTCTACGACTACGGCATCGATCCCACCGACGGCAGCGGCTGGACGCTGGCCGAGATCCGCCTGCGCCCGCAGTACGTGGAGAACACCTTCGACACCGGCAGCCTGAATTTCGAATGGAACCTGGGGCCGGGCTTCAGCCTCAAGGGCGGGGTGCTGGCCAAGGACTACACCTTCAAGACCAACGAATGGCGTCGCAATTCGGAGGTGTCGGTGCCGACCTTCGCCGATGGCACCACCATCGTGCCGGTCAACATGACCGAGCTGGCCAACCTGGGCGGCATCACCGGGCACCCGGGCAGCTGGGTGGTCCCGGACCTGGGCGCGGTCGCCGACGCGCTGGACATCTACAGCGGCAACGGCACCTTCGCCCTGGCCGAGCGCGTGGTCAACGCGCGCCGCGTCGAGGAGAAGGATCGCGGGGTATGGCTGATGGGCCAGTTCGGCTTCGACATCGGCGCTATCCCGTTCAGCGGCAACCTCGGCGTGCGCTACGTCCGGACCAAGCAGGCGTCGACCGGCTACGCCACCGTCAGCGGCACGCCGGTGCAGACCACGGTCGAGCGCAAGTACGACGACACCCTGCCGTCGCTGAACCTGGTGGCCGAGATCAGCCCCGACTTCCTGATCCGCTTCGGCGCGGCCAAGGTGATGTCGCGTCCGGGCCTGGGCAGCCTGACCCCCGGTGTCACCGTCAACGTCTCCGGCGGCGCACGCACGGTCAGTGGCGGCAATCCGGACCTGGAGCCGATCCGCGCCAAGACCGCCGACCTGGGCTTCGAATGGTATTTCCAGGAAGGCGCGATGCTGGGGCTGGCGCTGTTCTACAAGGACATCGACAGCTTCGTGCAGACCACCCGGGTGGTGCAGCCCTACGCCTCCAGCGGCCTGCCGGCCAGCCTGCTCGAAGGCACCGGCGCCGACGTCAACGACGACTTCGTCTTCAGCGTGCCGCTCAACACCCCCGGCGGCGACCTGAAGGGGGCCGAGTTCAACTACGTCCAGCCCTTCGCCTTCCTGCCGGGGCGCTGGAGCAACCTGGGCCTGCAACTGAACTACACCTACGTCGACTCCAAGATCCAGTACCTGACCGCCACCGGCGCCGACTCGCTGGAGACCGACCTGACCGGGCTGTCTAAGAACTCGTACAACGCCACGCTGTTCTACGAAGGCCGGCAGTTCAGCGGCCGCGTCTCCTACACCCACCGCGACGACTACCTGACCCAGGTGCCGGCGACGGAAGCCGGCTTCGACGTGCACGGGATGAAGGCGATCAACACCGTGGACGCGTCGCTGAGCTGGAAGATCGACGACCGCCTGGAGCTGAGCCTGGAAGGCATCAACCTGACCAACGAGGCCTCGGACGAATGGGTCGGCTCGGCCTGGCAGCTGCCGCTGCAGTACAGCGAGACCGGCCGCCAGTTCCTGCTGGGCGTGCGCTACAAGTTCTGATGCCGTGCGGTGCCTGGCTCCCGCTCGTATCCCCACCCGGCCGGAACGGTCGGGTCGGGCCCGTGACTCTTGCGCGGTACGTATGAAAGACACCGGCTCATCGCCTGCGCGGGGACGACGGTCCTCATCCTCCCTTGCGAAGGGGAGACCCGAACGGGACAGGGGCAACGAGGCAACGAAAGGAAACGCGAGGGACGTGAGCGCCATGGCGTCGGTCGTGCTGCGGCGCAGGATGCGCTTTGCCTCGGCAACGGTAGCTTCGCGCCTGTCCGCCGCTGCCGATCCCGCCACGGCCTGCGCCGGCCGGTTGCGCGGCAGGGCTTCGGACTCTCGTTAGAAATCCACAAGGAATGCCATGCCGGGCCACCTTCGCCTGCCGATGCCGTACGCACTGCTGCTGATCGTCCTGCTTGGCATCCCCGCCGCCGCCACCGCGGCACCGGATGCGCAGGCGCCACGGCTGCTGTTCAAGGTGTCCGCCGACGCCGACGCCGACGCCGGCTTCGCCGCCGACGTGGCCGGCGGCGATGCGCTGCCCAACTTCCGCGACAAGGTGCGGCGGGTGCCCACCGGGGTGAAGGGCGACGCCATCGAGTGGGCCGACGACGGCGTGCTGGCGTGGAACGCGCCGGGCAACGTGTACGCCCAGCGCGGCACGCTGGCGTTCTTCTGGCGCTCGCGCTACCCGGTCGGCGAGGCGCCGTTCGTGATCTTCCGCGTCGGCTACGCCGACCACAGCAGCTGGGACATGGCCTGGCTGCGCATCGACTGGAACGGCCACGGCTTCGATGCCTTCGTCACCGACGCCAACCTGGCGCGCACGCGGGTGTCGTTCCGGCTCGACGCGCCGCCGGCCGCCAGCGACTGGACCCACCTCGCCTTCGCCTGGGACGAGACCCGCGGCGTGCGGCTGTACGTCGACGGCCGCGAGGTGGCGCGCGAGGACTGCGCGCGGGCCTGCCGCGACGGCGGCTCGCTGGACTTCGATGCGGCGCTGGACCAGTTCGGCCTGGCCGGGCGGGTGATGTCGCCGCACCAGGTGCAGAGCCGCTACAACTTCCTGCGCGGCAGCGACTTCGACGAGATCCGCATCTACGACCGCATGCTCGACGCGGCCAGCGTCGCCGCGCTGGCACGGCTCGCCGAGCCGCGCGGTGCCGAGCCGGCAAGCGCGGACGATGCGCACGCCGCCTGGCTGCATCGCCACGGCTGGGACCGTGGCCGCGCGCCGCCGCCGCTGGAGGCGCCGGTCACGCGCATCCGCAAGGTCGAGTTCGCCGATGCCCGCGACCTGAAGCAATGGATGTGGAAGGCCACCGACGGCATCGCCGAGACCACCTGGCCCGGCGTCTACAACCGCTCGCGCCTGCCCGGCCGCAACGACTACTTCCAGCTGCCGGACTGGAACGTCTACGTCGAGGGCGGCAAGGCGCTGGAACTGACGCTGCCGGACGAGCCGTTCAACCGCATCGAGATCCGCGGCGCGGCATTCGGCCAGGCCAGCTGGCGCGGCGGCGACGGCACGGCGCAGCCGCTGTTCTCGCGGGCGCAGGGCACGCTGCGCAGCGTCGACCAGTTCGAGCGTCGCCGCGGCGGCACGCTGCGCTTCGCCAACACCGAGCAGGAGACCCCGATCCAGGAAATCTGGGCCTACGACGTCGATGCCGGCGCCGAGCCGGAAGGCAGCGCCAAGCTCGCCTACAGCGTGCGCAGCGACACCGCGCCCGACTACGACAACCTGGCGCCGCTGCGCGACTACATCGACGGCCGCTACCCGCCCGGCGAGCGCGATACCGTGGTGGCGCTGCCGGCGCGCGCACCGGCGCGCATGCGCACGCTCGCCGCGCCTGCGGCCGACCACCAGCCGGTCGTGCACGTGCTGGTGCCGTCCGGGCTCGGCGATCCGCCGCCGGACCAGCCGCTGATGCGCAGCTGGGCCTATGGTTGGGAGCACATGCACGACGGCCTGGACGGCATCGCCCTGGACCTGCCGGCGCTGGATCTGCCGGCCACCCACGCCGGCACGATCCCGCTCAGTATTCGCGTCAAGGACCCGATCTGGCCAGCGCGCGACATGCTCGACGTGTCGGTCGCGGTGCGGCCGGGGCAGGCGCGCACGCTCTGGCTGGACCTGCGCGACCGCATCCTCACCGGCGACGGCCTGATGCTGTCCATCGCCGCCGCCGCGCCCGGCTTCGATGCGCGCGCGCTGGACGGCATGAACCTGCGGCTGGTGTTCAAGCCGCGCGAGCAGGCCAGGGCCGAGCACCTCGCCGACCGCTTCAACCAGGTCAAGGACAACTGGGGCTTCCTGGTCGAGGAGCACACCAGCTCCAAGCGCCAGCGGCTGTACCGGCGGCTCGATGCCGACATCGGCGACCTGCTGCGGGTGGACCCGGAGCACGCGCCGGGCCGCGCCTACTGGAACGACATCGTCTACGGCAACCAGCCCCCGCCGCCGGTGCAGCTGCCCGAGCCGCCGGCGGGCGTGCCCGGCTGGGCGTTCTGGCAGCTGGAGAACCTCAAGGCCACGCGCCGCTACATCCACTGGTGGATCGACCAGCGCCAGGTGGACTACGGCGACTTCGGCGGCGGCATCTCCGACGACTCGGACCTGCTGCAGCAATGGCCGGGCGTGGCGCTGATGGGCGTGGACCCGGACCGGCTCAACGCCTCGCTGACCGCCCTGTCGGACGCGGCCTACCGCAACGGCATGTTCAGCGGCGGGCTGTCCACCATCGAGACCGACGAGCTGCACGCCTACGAGGAAGGCATCAACCTCGACAGCGCCATGCTCTACCTCAACTGGGGCGACCCGCTCACCGTCGAGCGGCTGATGGCGACGGTGCGTGCGTTCGACGCCGTCATCCAGCCCAACCCGCAGGGCCACCTGCTGTTCTCCAGCAACTGGTTCGGCGGGCGCAAGGTCTACCGCGAGCCGAACTGGCAGTGGCAGAAGCCGTACTCGTTCCCGATCCTGCACCCGGCGCTGCTGCTGGGCGGCTACAACGCCGACCCGCGCAGCCGCCGCATCGTCACCGGCCTGGCCGACGGCTACCTGGCCCACGCGTACACCGACGCGCAGGGGCGCTGGGCGCTACCCAACGAGATCAACTGGAAGACCGGCGAAACCCGTGGCGGCGAGCTGTGGCAGGGCAGCGGCGGTGCCGACACCCTGCACACGTTCTGGGCGGCGTGGCGCTGGAGCGGCGATGCGCGCTACCTGCGGGTGTTCGACTACCGCGTCGCCGACAGCGGGCCCAACGGCCTGTCCAACCTCAACGAGAACGTTCTGGACCTGCTGGGCCGGCGCGAGGACTGGGGCGCACGGCTGGCCCGGTCGGCCGATGCCGGGGCGACGGATTTCCCGCAATACGTGGCCTGGGAGAACAGCGGCGACCCGCGCTGGCTGGAGGCGCTGTACCGCGAGGAGACACGGCAGAAGCTGCGCGACGCCTACCTGATGACCGAGGGCCACTGGTGGACCGATCGCGTCGAGTCGACCACGGTGAACCTGCAGCGCGCGCGCCTGGGCGGGGTGGCGCTCAAGCGCAACCAGACCTGGCCGGGCCACACCGTGAGCTGGCGCTTCGCCGATCCGGAGGCCGCCGTGCAGGTCGCGCTGGCGCTGCCGCGGCCGCAGTCGCAGCGCTTCACCGTCATCGCCTACAACGCCAGCGGCAGGCCGCAGCGCGCCGCCATGACCGGCTGGAACGTCGATGCCGGACAGTGGCGCATGGTCTCGGGCATCGACCGCGACGGCGACGGCCGCATCGACGGCCAGGCCGCCACCCGCGACTTCGCGTTCGAGAAGAGCGCATCGGTGGATGTCGAGTTCCCCTCGGGCAGCACCGTGGTGATGCAGTTCGAACGGCTCGCCGCCGCCGCGGTCCCGGTCGAGCAGCGGCCCGACCTCGGCATCGGCCGCGGCGACGTGCGCATCGCCGGCGATGCGCTCCAGGTCACCGTGCACAGCCTCGGCCACGCCGACGCCCCGCCCGGCATGGTGGTGCTGGAGGATGCGCGCGGCCGCGAGCTGGCCCGCGCCGGCTTCCCCGCGCTGCCGGCGCCCCGCGACCTGCAGCCGAAGACGGCCCGGGTCAGCCTGCCGCTGCCACCGGGCTTCGACCGTACCGGTGCGCGGCTGCGGCTGCAAACCGACGGCGACGTGCCCGAGGTGACGCGGCTCAACAACGCGATGGCGGTGCCGTGACCGCGTGAACCCGGCCCCTCGGGACCGGCTCCGGGCGCGGCACTCGACCGGTCACGCGACGATCGCCAGCAGCGCCGTGGTGGTCGCCGGCACGCCCACGGCTCCCCGACCCGCGCGCCCGCCGCGGGTCGCCCATCGATGCGATCCGGTGTGCGGCGGTCGTCGCGGCCATCCCGTTCCCGACGAGCTGGCCGGGACGGGTAGGGGCCTGGACCTGGACCTCGGTCGATGCCCGCAGGCCGCCGGCGGCGCTGGATGCTTGTTGTAAAATGCGCATCATTCGCATTTAATGCCGGGTCGATAGGTGCCGGCGTGATCCGCTGTGGCGATGAGCCGCCCGGGTCATGCGGCGCCTTTTCGGCTTGTGGCCGCACGCGGCCGATTCCCACCCTCTGCAGGCACCCCAAATGCATTCCACGTGCTCCGCCCACCCGCGATCCGCCAGCGCCTTCAAGATCCCTTCGGCCGTACCCGCACGTGGCAACCTGCGGCTGGCGATCTGCCTGGCCTTGGCCTGCTCGTCGGGCTCGGCGCTCGCCGCAGCCGATGAGGCATCGACCAGCGCGCAGGCCGGCGGCGACAGCGCCACCGACCTGGACACGGTGCTGGTGGTCGCCCAGCGCGCCGAGCGCGTCAGCAACGGCGCCCTCAACCTCGACCTGGCCATCAAGGACACCCCGCAGTCGATCAGCGTGGTGACCCGGGAGCAGATGCAGCAGTTCGGCACCGACAGCGTCAACGAGGCGCTGCGCCTGGCCACCGGCATCCAGGTCGAGGAGTGGGAAACCAACCGCACTACCTTCACCTCGCGCGGCTTCGATATCGAGAACACCCAGATAGACGGCATCGGCCTGCCCAACGACTGGGGCATCGTCACCGGCGCGCAGGACACCTTCGGCTACGAGAAGCTTGAGGTGATCCGCGGCGCCAACGGCCTGCTGACCGGGGTGGGCAACGCCGCCGGCACGATCAACTACGTGCGCAAGCGTCCGACCAACGAGGAACAGGGCGCGGTCGGTGTCAGCTACGGCTCGTGGGGCACCACCCGCGTGGAGGCGGACTACTCCACGCCGTTCACCGCCGACGGCACCTGGGCCGGGCGCATCGTCGCCGCGCACGAGGACGGCGATTCCTGGCTGCGCGGCAAGCAGGACAAGCGCGACTTTCTCTACGGCGTGATCGATGGCCAGGTCGGCGAGAACGGCACCCTGGCGGTCGGCTATTCCTGGCAGAAGGGCAGGACCGACGGCCCCATGTGGGGCGCGCTGACGTTCATGAACAGCGACGGCAGCCAGGCCGAATGGGGTCGCAGCGCCTCCACCACCCAGGACTGGACCTACTGGAACACCACCACCCAGACCGCGTTCGCCGAGTATACCCACCGGCTCGGGGCCGATTGGCAGCTCAAGCTGTCCTACAACTATCGCAATGTCCGCGACGACGACAAGCTGTTCTACGGCACCGACCTGCTCGGTACCGGCCTGGAGCCGGGCACCGGCCTGGGCCTGTACGGCTATCCGTGGGCGGGTAAGGACAAGATGGCCGCCCACCTGGGCGCGGCCACGCTCGATGGCCATTTCGAGCTGTTCGGCCGCGAGCAGGAAGTGATGTTCGGGGTCAGCTGGGCCAAGAGCCAGTACACGGGCCGGGAGTATGCCAATGCGGTGTATCCGAGCGACGATCCGCTTGGCTATGGCTACATCACCATGCCTGGGTTCCCGTATGCCGGCGATTTCGTCGCCGAGCCGGACTGGGGCGACCTCTCCGTCTACAGCACCTTGAACCAGCGGTTGAAGCGTGCGTTCGGCGCCACCCGGCTTGAGTTGACCGACCGGCTCAAAGCCGTTGTGGGCTTCAACTATGCCGAGTATCACCGCGATGGCGTCAACTACGGCGTGGCCTTCAGCCAGACCGAAAGCAAGACCAGTCCCTACGGTGGCCTGACCTTCGATTTCAGCAACCATGTTCTGGGCTACGTCAGCTATTCGGACATCTACCAGCCACAGAGCCAGTCGGACGCCGACGGACGTTACCTCGACGCGACCAAGGGCAAGAACTACGAGGCCGGCATCAAGGCCGACTGGCTGGACAAGCGCCTGCTGACCACGCTGGCCGTGTTCAAGGCCAGGCAGGATGGCCTGGCCACTCTTGCCAACGGCCTCAACTCCGAAGGCCAGACCTATTACACCGGCGTCGATGTCCAATCCAAGGGCGTCGAATTCGAGGCTACCGGCAAGGTCAGCGACAACCTTGACCTGGTGTTCGGTTATACGGCCCTCAAGTTGACCGGCGAGGACGGCGACGACACCTACCGGTGGGTGCCACGCCGCACTGCCAACCTGTTGCTCAGCGCACGGCTGCCGGGCTACACCGCGCTGTCCTACGGCATCGGCGGACGCTGGCAAAGCGAAGTATCGAATGTGGAAACCAGCGGCTATGCCGTGCGCCAGGGCAGCTACGCGGTGCTCAACGCGTTCGCCGCCTGGGACTTCCTGCCCAACGCCACGGTACGGCTCAACGTCAACAATCTCACCGACGAGAAATACATCAACACCCTGCGCTACAGCGGCTACTACGGCGCGCCGCGCAACTACACGCTGAGCCTGAACTGGCGGTTCTGAGCGGCCGCCCCGACCCGCGCAGGCACACGGCATCGATGTCCGCCGGTGGCCGCAACCGGCCGGTCGCCCGGATCCCCGCGCGGCATGCATCGTGACCGCCTCCGTGGTCGGCTGCCTGTCGCTCTGCTAGATTGCGCCCCTTGCCGGGCACAGCCGCCGCCATGCCCTCCATCGTCCGATCGTGGAGAGTGCTGCTTGAGCAGGGTTGGCCCATTGCCGCGGGTTGTCGATCGCCGGGCGCTGACGGGCGGCGGCGGTCATTGGCCGCCGTCCGCTGCCGTGCCCGCACCCGCCGCGACCGCGTGCGGAGCGGCGCCATGACCGTGCTCTACCTGGCCTTGGCGCTGGCCTCGGCGCTCGGTTTCTACCTGGCCAGCGCGCACCAGCGATTGGTCCCGCGATGGCGCGCGCATGCGCGTGGATTGCGCCTGCTGGCATGGGCGCTGGCGCTGCTGGCGACGATCGCCGCCGTCGCCGCGCTCGGCGTCTGGGCCGGGGTGTTCTCCGCGCTGACGATGTTCATGCTGGGGGCGGTGGCGCTGCCGTACCTGGATGCCTGGCGGTGCCTGCGCCTGGAGCGTGGCGATGTGGGGTAAGTCGCTGGCGGCCGCATTGCTCGGCCTGCCGCTGGCCACCCTGCTGGTGGGCCTGGCGGCGCTGCTGTGGCCGGGGTCGCTGCAGGTGAACGCGCTGCCCTGGCTGTTGATGCTGTTCCCGGTATGGATCGGGGTGATGGCGGTGGCGTTCGCGTTCGCCAGCGGCCTGCGCGCGTGGTTGTGGCTGGGGGGCGCCACCGCGCTGTGCTTTGCGCTGCTGCAGGCGGCAAAGGCGCTGGGCTGGACGGAGCTGGCGCCATGAAGGCGGCGACCTTGCGCAGCTTCCTGGCGGTGCACAGCTGGGTCGGGCTGATCGCCGGCATGGCGCTGTTCATCGCCTTCTACGCCGGGGCCATCACCGTGTTCAGCCACCAGCTCAACGACTGGCCGCGGCCGGCGGCGGGCACGGCGAGCGCGCCCGAGGATCCGGTGCCGGCGGCGCAGGCGCTGATGGACGCGGTGCTGGCGCAGCATCCACGCGCGGCCGAGTCGTTCTTCCTGGTACTGGCCGGCGAGCATGGCCCGGTGCCGCGGTTGTACTGGTACGAGCAGACGCCGCAAGGGGACTTCGGCCACCTGTTCGAGCCGGGTGCCGACGGCGCGCCGCGCGAGCTGCCGTGGCGCAACGGCTTCGTCGATTTCCTCTACGACCTGCACTTCACCGCCGGCCTGCCGCGCACCTTCGGCACCTACCTGTTCGGCGTGGTCAGCATCCTCTACGGACTGGCGCTGGTCAGCGGCGTGGTGATCTACGCGCCGGTATTGCTCAAGGACCTGTTCGCATTGCGGCCGGGCAGGAACGTCAAGCGGCTGTGGCAGGACGCGCACAACGCGATCGGCATGCTGTCGCTGCCGTTCCACGTGGTCTTCGCCTGGTCGGGCGCGGTGCTGTGCCTGGGCCTGTTGCTGCTGTCGCCATTCCAGTACCTGGTGTTCGGCGAGCGGCTGATGCCGCTGCTGCAGGTCGACTTCGAGCTGACCCCGCACGTGGAGGCGGCCGCCGTGCCCGCGCAGATGCTGCCGGTGGCCGAACTGCTGGCGCGCGCACGCGCGGCCAGCCCGGGGCTGCGGCCCGACAGCCTGTCCTACCACGACGCCGGCGACGCCAATGCCCGCGCCGAGGTCTACGGCAGCAACGACCAGCGCCGGCTCAACACCCTGGGCGGGGTGGCGCTGGAGGCGGCCACCGGCAAGGTGCTGCGGGTGATGGAGCCGCACACGATGTCGCCGGGCGTGGCCTCGCTGCGCGGGCTGCAGGCGCTGCATTTCGGCAACTTCGGCCATGCGCCGGTGCAGTGGCTGTATTTCCTGCTGGGCCTGGCCGGTGCGTTCCTGTTCTACAGCGGCAACCTGCTGTGGGTGGAGGCGCGGCGCAAGCGCCGCCAGCCCGGCCAGCCCGTGCGCACCCAGGTGATGGCGCGGCTCACCGTGGGGGTGTGCCTGGGCTGCATCGCCGGCGTGTCGGCGCTGTTCGTCGCCGCGCGCCTGCTGCCGCCGGGGCAGGAGAAATACGTCTACTACGCGGTGTTCCTGGCCAGCGTGCTGTGGGCACTGCTGCGGCCCACCGCCCGCGGCGCCTGCGAGCTGCTGCTGGCCTGCGCGCTGCTGACCGCGCTGGTTCCGCTGGTCTCGCTGCATGGCGGAGGCGGGCTTGCGGTGCCCTGGCGCAGCGGCACGGTGCTGATGGTGGATCTGTTCGCGCTGCTGCTGGCATGGAGCTACTGGAGCATGGCCCGCGCCACCGCGCGCCGCGCCCGCGACGGCGATCCGAACAGCGTGTGGGCGTTGCCGCGGAAATGAGGGGCAACGGCCTCGATGCCTCGTTAGCCTGTACGTTACGACGTCGCTCTCTCCCCTCAGCGGGGCTGGAGGGGACACCGTCGCCGTGGCTGGGCTTTCCTGTTCCCGGTTTCCCATGCACCGAACGACCCGCAGGAGCGCAAGACCGCAGGACCGTAGGAGCGACTTCAGTCGCGATGGAGCTTTACCGGTAGAGCCCCATCGCGACTGAAGTCGCTCCTACGGCGCGGCGGCCGCTGCGGCTCCTGCGTGCACCCGGCCCGTGGTTTCGACGGATGCGAGCCAGCGAGGGTGCGACTTTGTAATATCGACCGGATCACCCCCCTCGCAAGGATCTCCCGTGCCCGAGCGCTCAGTGCTGCGACCGCTAGTCCTCAGTGTTGCCCTGTCCGCCGCCCTGCTGGCCGGCTGCGAGCGTCCGGCCCCGGCCGAGGCGCCGTCGCAGGCCGCGGCCACGGCGCCGGCGCGGTCGGTCGGCGAGTTCTTCGCCGAGTTCACCGATACCTGGATGCGCCGGCAGCCGTCGGCCTCGACCGCCAGCCGCTATTTCGACGGCGAGCAGCAGGCGCAGCTGGATCGCCAGCTGACGCCGCTGACCGCGGCGTTCGAGCGCGACACCGTGGCGCTGGCGCGGCAGGGTCTGGACAGGCTCGCCGGCTTCGACCGCGCGGCGATGAGCGACACCGAGCGCGTGTCGGCCGAGCTGATGCAATGGCAGCTGCAGGCGATCGTCGATGGCGAGAAGTACCTCGACCACGACTTCCCGCTGCAGCAGATGAACGGCGCCAACGTGCAGCTGCCCAACCTGATGACGGTGGTGCATCCGCTGGGCAGCGCGCAGGACGCGGACAACTACATTGCGCGGCTGGGGCAGTTCCAGGCGCGCATGGGCGAGGCGGTGCAGCGCGCGCAGGACAATGCCGCCAAGGGGATCGTGCCGCCGCGTTTCATCCTCGACGAGACCATCGCCCAGATGCGCCAGTTCGTGGCGCCGCCGGCGCAGCTCAACCCGCTGGTGACCACGCTGGACGACAAGCTGCAGTCCGTGCAGGGCGTCGATGCGGCGCAGCGCAAGGCCCTGGTCGAGCAGGCCAGCGCGATCGTGGCCGGGCAGGTGTACCCGGCCTGGCAGCAGGCCATCGCCGCGCTGGAGGCGCAGCGCGGCCAGGCCGGCGACGATGCCGGCGCCTGGCGCCTGCCGGACGGCGAGGCGTACTACCGCTACCAGCTGCACCGCTACACCTCCACCGACCTGGACGCGCAGCAGATCCACGCCATCGGCCTGCGCGAGGTGGCGCGCATCGAGGGCGAGATGGACCGCATCCTGACCTCGATCGGCCGCAGCGAGGGCAGCGTGCGCGAGCGCATCGCCCGGCTGGAGAAGGACCTGGCCTACCCGGACGACGACGCCGGCCGCAGCGCGATCATGGCCGACATCGACGGCATCCTCGCCGACGCGAAGACGCGCTCGGCGGCACTGTTCGACATCGTCCCGAAGACCGAGGTGATCGCGCGCCCCTACCCGGAGTTCCGCTGGAACAGCGCCGCGGCCAGCTACACCGCGCCGCCGCTGGACGGCTCGCGCCCGGGCGTGTTCCAGATGCCGCTGCGGCCCGAGCGGCTGACCCGCTTCGGCCTGCGCACGCTGACCTACCACGAGACCGTACCGGGCCATCACTTCCAGATCGCGCTGTCGGTGGAGAACAAGGAGCTGCCCAGGTTCCGCCAGACCCGCGCGCTGGGCGGCATCTCCGCCTTCAGCGAGGGCTGGGCGCTGTACGCCGAGCGCCTGGCGGCCGAGAACGGCTGGTACGACGGCGATCCGCAGGGCCTGCTCGGCCAGCTCGACGCCGAGCTGTTCCGCGCGCGCCGGCTGGTGGTCGATACCGGCCTGCACGCGATGAAGTGGACGCGCCAGCAGGCGATCGACTACGGCATCGAGCGCTCGGAGGTGGACCGCTACGTGGTGTTCCCCGGCCAGGCCACCTCCTACAAGATCGGCCAGATGGAGATCATCCGCCTGCGCGACAAGGCGCGCGCCGCGCTCGGCGAGCGCTTCGATCCGCGCCAGTTCCACGACCGCGTGCTGCTCACCGGCACCGTGCCGCTGCCGCTGCTCGAGCGCGAGGTCGATGCGTATGTCGCCGAGGCCGCGCCGCAGTGAGGCGTGGCCGGCAGCGGAGCGGGAACCGGCCGTCGTTGCACGCATCGGCGTGCCTTCGCTCCAGCGCTCACAACGTCCCGCGCTGCACGAACGGCGCCTGCGCATAGAGCCGCCGCTCGCCGCCGCGCGGGTCGTCGGCCAGCCGGCAGGGCCGGTCGAACAGCATCGTCTGCCGCCGTGGCAGCGAG
This sequence comes from Stenotrophomonas sp. MMGLT7, assembly GCF_021168555.1. Taxonomy (GTDB): domain Bacteria; phylum Pseudomonadota; class Gammaproteobacteria; order Xanthomonadales; family Xanthomonadaceae; genus MMGLT7. Next base: position 186,553 of record NZ_JAJOZS010000005.1, read on the forward strand.
TACGGCTCCCAGCGCGGCAGCCCGGCGTGGCCGGGATCGCCGTGGCGGGCGAAGGCGATCAGGGCATCGCCCATCGCCGCCGCCACCGACCTGGCATCGGCGCCGTCGCCGCTGCGCGCGCCGGGCCGGCCGGTGGTGCCGAACACCAGCGGGATGTCCAGGGTGTGGAAGGCGCGCAGGCGTTCGCCGTCGCCGCCGCGCGTGTACCAGTCGAGCTGGTAGGCCCAGGTCGGTGCGCCCTGGCGCGCGCGCGCCTGCAGTTCCTCCACCGCGCCGCGCCACGAGCGCCCGGCGGTGGTGGCGGCGAAGAACACCTCCGACGGCGTGTAGTGCGGGTACAGCCGGCGGTACTCGGCGACCACCGTCGCCGGGTCGATGTCCACGTACTGCTGCGCCTGCAGCCGTTGCGGCAGCGCCGCCCAGTCCAGCGCGAAGTTGCGCGGGTCGTGGCCGAGGAAGGCGCGGGTCTCGTCGCGGGTGTTGCCGATCACCATCGGGATGCGCGCCGACTGCGGCGGCGCATCCGGCCAGAACGGATGCCGCGGCAGCACCTGCGCATCGACCACCGGGCCCAGGTACAGCGCGGTGTCCTCCGCGGTGGACGGGTCGCGCACCGCCAGCGCTTCGACCAGCGCCTGCGCCGGCAGGCCGCGCAGGCGTGCCACGGCATCGTCGCGCAGGCCCAGCGCGTCGAGGAAGATCCGCGCCCGCCCGCTGGCCGCGCGTGGGCCGGCGGCGGTGACCTGCTGCCCGCTCATGGTCCAGGCGCGGTGGAACAGACCGCGGGCGGCCGGCATCGCCATCAGCGTGGCGATCTTGGCGCCGCCGCCGGACTGCCCGAACACGGTGACGTTGCCGGGATCGCCGCCGAACTCGCCGGCGTGCTCGCGTACCCACTGCAGCGCCTGCACCAGGTCGAGCTGGCCGACGTTGCCCGACTGCGCCAGCTCCGGGCCGCCGAACTCGTGCAGGAACAGGTAGCCGAAGGCATTGAGGCGGTGGTTGACGGTGACCACCACCACGTCGCCGCGGCGGCACAGCTGGCCGCCGTCGTACAGCGCGTCGCTGCCCGAGCCGGTGCTGTAGGCGCCGCCGTGCAGGTAGACCAGGACCGGCCGCCGGGCGCCGTCGCGCAGGCCCGGCGTCCACACGTTGAGGTACAGGCAGTCCTCGCTGCCGGGACCGTCGCCGCCGGCCTGCGGCGCGGCGGGGCCGTAGGCGTCGGCGGCGCGCACGCCGTGCCAGGCCGGCTCCGGCAGCGCCGGCATGAAGCGCCGCGGCGCGGTGTCGGCGCCGTAGGGCACGCCGCGGAACACGTGCACCGCGTCCTCGACGGTGCCGGCGATGCGCCCGCTGCGGGTGCGCGCCAGGCTGGAGCGGGTCGCCCGCGCGGCGGCGGCGGCGGGCGCCAGCGGCGCCAGCAGCAGGCCGGCGCCGGCGCCGAGGCCGCGCGCCAGCCAGCGCCGCCGCTGTGCATCGGCCGCCGCCGGCGGGTCATCGGGTGCGGGCCTAGCGTCCATCGTCGTCGTCCTCCACGTCGTCTTTCGGCACGTCGCCTTCCAGTGCGGCCATCCACTGCAGCGCCAGCCGTGGCCAGGCAGCGAGCGGGCCGTGGGCGTCGCGGGTGCCGAAGCCATGGCCGCCGTGCGCGAACACGTGCATCTGCGCCGGCACGCCGGCGCGGCGCAGGGCGGCGTGGAAGAGCAGGCTGTTCTCCACCGGCACCGCGGCGTCGTCCTGGGCATGCAGCAGGAAGGTCGGCGGGGTATGCGCATCGACGTGCCGCTGCGGCGAGTGCCGCGCCACCTGCGCGGCGGTGGGCCGGGCACCGAGCAGGCGCTGGCGCGAACTGGGATGCGCCAGCGGCGGGTCCATCGCGATCACCGGGTAGAGCAGCAGCACGAAGTCCGGGCGCGCCGGCAGCCGGTCGGCCGCGTCGACGGGCGCGTACGTGGCCCGCTCCGGCGAGGTGGCCAGGCTCGCCGCGAGGTGGCCGCCGGCGGAGAAGCCCATCGCCCCGATCCGGCCGGGGTCGATGCCCCATTGCCGGCCGTGCGCGCGCAGCAGCCGCATCGCGCGCTGGGCATCGGCCAGCGGCAGGTCGGCGTCTCGCGGCCGGCCGTCGGGCAGGCGGTAGCGCAGCACGAACAGGGTGTAGCCGCCGCGTTCGGCGAAGGCCGGCACCAGTGCGCTGCCCTCCTTGTCCAGCACCACGCGGCGGTAGCCGCCGCCGGGAATGACCAGCAGCGCGCGGCCGTTGGGGCGGGGTGGGCGGTAGACCACCAGGTAGGGATCGGCGACCGGATCGATGTAGCGGTCCGGCTGCGCCGGGTCGTCGCTGCGCTCGACGATGCGCCCGCCGGGAGCCGTGCGGTCCGCGCCGCGGTGCGGCCACAGCCACAGGCGCGACTGCGCCTCCTGCGCGGTTTCCGTGGACGGGTGCTGGGCCTGGACGGGGAGCGCCAGCGGCAGCCACAGGCAGGCGACGAGGCGCAGGCGGTAGATGGTGCGCCTGCGGCCGCGGATGGCCGTCGCGGCGCCGGCCATCCGTTCGCACGGCCGGCGGGGACCGCGATGGCCGGGGCTGTCGCAGGCATCTTCCGCACTGTCCTGTTTCCGCATCCTCATCTCCATCCCTCGTCTCTCGTATCCGCTGTTCGCTGCGCGGGAGCCGGCACCGATTGCGGCAGGAAGCCTTGCGGGCATCCCCTGCGCCCACGGTCCCCGGTGGTCCGAAGGCATGGCGTTCGCCGAGCCGCGTGCCTTGCGGGCGACCCTGCCCACCTACCGCGGGCAGGAAAGACGCGATCACCGGGAGGCCGATGGCTTTTGCCGCACTGCACATTGCACGATGACACCGGTTTCCCATATACCTCCCGGCAGGCCGCGCTGTCGATGGGCGGCGCAGCAATCCCCCACCGGACAGGGAGTCAACTTCTTGAGCAAGCACCCAGCGTCTGCGCAGGACCCCGCCCTGGCGGCCATCGCCGCCAGCTTCGTGCAGGCGCGGCTGCAGGGGCGTGCGCTGGCCGGTTTCCCTGGGCAGGCGCCGGCCGGCCTGGTCGGCGCCTACAGCGTGCAGGACCTGGCCATCGCGCAGTGGCCCGACCGCATCGTCGGCTGGAAGGTCGGCTACATCGCCGAGGGCCGGCGCGAGGCCTCCGGCGACGACCGCCTGCTCGGGCCGATCTTCGCGCGCAGCCTGCAGCCGGCCGCGGACGTGGTCGACATCGAGGTGTTCGCCGGCGGCTTCGGCGCGGTGGAGGCCGAGTACGTGCTGCAGCTCGAAGGCGACGCGCCGGCCGGCAAGGACGATTGGACGCCGGCGCAGGTGGAGGACTTCCCGGCGCGGCTGTTCATCGGCGCCGAGGTCGCCAGCAGTCCGCTGGCCACGATCAATGCGCTGGGCCCGTGCGTGGTGGTGTCGGACTTCGGCAACAACAACGGCCTGGTGCTCGGCGCCGAGATCGCCGACTGGAAGCGCATTCCCGAACCCGAGCTGGTCGCCCGTACCTGGATCGGCGAGCGCCTGGCCGGCAGCGGCGGGGCGGCCACGCTGCCCGGCGGGCTGCGCGCGGCGCTGGCGTTCGCGCTCAACCGTTCGGCGCGGCGCGGGCGCCCGCTGCAGGCCGGCACGCTGGTCGCCACCGGCAATGCCACCGGTATCCACGACATCGCGCCGGGCGAGGACAGCCGCGTCGAATTCGACGGCCACGGCGCATTGCGGCTGCGGGCGGTGGCGGCGCGCCCGCATCCGCGCGCGGAGGGAGGGCACGCATGATCAGCCGCCGTCGCCTGCTGGCCGGCAGCCTCGGCGCCGCCTGCGCCGCGCCGCTGGCCGGCTGCGGTGCCGACCCTGCGCCGGCGGTCGCCGGCGCGCGGCTGCTCACCGCCTCGGACGTGCACGTGTCGGACTATCCCACCGTGGAGGCGGTGCGCTGGATCGGGCGCATGCTCGAACGCGAGACCGGCGGCCGGCTGTCGCTGCGGCTGTACCACTCCGGCCAGCTGGGGCGCGAGTCGGAGGCCATCGACATGGTCCGCTTCGGTGCCATCGACATCACCCGGGTGTATTCCGGAGCGCTCAACAACGCCTTCCCGCTGACCCGCGCGCTGTGCCTGCCGTACGTGTTCGACTCGGTCGCGCACATGCGCCGCGCGCTCGACGGCGGCGTCGCCGACGACGTGCTGCGCGGCTTCGAGGCCCGCGGCCTGGTGGGGCTGGCGATCTACGACTCGGGCGCGCGCTGCTTCTACAACACCCGCCATCCGGTGCACGAGCCGCGCGACCTGCATGGACTCAAGCTGCGCGTGGCCTCCTCGGACATCTTCATCGAGCTGGTGCGGCTGCTCGGCGCCAACCCGACGCCGATGTCGCTGGGCGACACCTTCTCCGGCATGGAGACGCACATGATCGACGGCGCCGAGAACAACCTGCGCAGCTTCCATTCCAGCCGCCACTTCGAGGCCGCGCACTATTGGTCCGGCAGCGAGCATTCCTATGCGCCGGACGTGCTGCTGGTGTCGCGGCGCACGTTCGAGTCGCTGCGCGCGGACGACCGCCGGCTGCTGGTGGACGCCGCGCGCGCCTCGGTGGCGGTGATGCGGCGGCTGTGGGACGCCTCCGAGGACGTCGCCCGCCGCGCGGTGCTCGACTACGGGGTGAAGTTCAACGAGGTGGACATGGCCGCCTTCCGCGCCGCCGCCGAACCGCTGCGCCGCCGCTACCTGGCGCAGCCGGAGCTGGACGCGCTGTACCGCCGCATCCGCCGATTCGCCTGACCTGCACGGACCTTCCGCGATGCCAGACACGCCTCATGCCCCGCCTCCACCCACCGGTCTGCCGCGCCTGATCGATGCGCTGGCGCGCCTGTCCGTCGGCATCGCCGCCGTCTCGCTGCTGGGGCTGGTGGCGGTGCAGGGCTGGCAGGTGTTCGCGCGCTACGTGCTCAACGATTCGCCCAGCTGGACCGAGCCGGTCACGGTGCTGCTGCTGAGCATCGCCATGAGCCTGGGCGCGGCGGCCGGCGTGCACGGCAACCGCCACTTCGGCTTCTACCTGCTGCACGACCACCTGCATCCGCACGTGCGGCGCGCGGTGGACGTGCTGGTGCCGCTGGTGGTGGCCGGCATCGGCGCGGTGCTGGCCGGCTGGGGCGCGGTGCTGCTGGCCGACGGTTTCGCCATCCACGCCGCCGGCGCGGCGCTGCCGCAGAGCATCAACTACCTGCCGCTGTCGCTGGGCGGCGCGCTGATGGTGCTGTTCGCGCTCGAGCGCGCGGTGGCGGCGTTGCGCCGTCCGGCCGGGGAGGCGGGCTGATGGCCATCGCCCTGCTGTTCGGCGTGTTCGCGCTGCTGCTGCTGATCGGCGTGCCGGTGGCCTTCGCGCTGGCAGCGGCCGCGCTGGCCACGCTGCTGTACCTGGACCTGCCCTCGGTGGTGCTGGTGCAGCAGATGTCCGCCGGCGCCGGCTCGGCGTCGCTGATCGCCATCCCGCTGTTCATCTTCGCCGGCGAGATCATGATGCGCGGCGGCATCTCCGAGCGCCTGATCGCGCTGGCGTCGTCGCTGGTCGGGCGCATGCGCGGCGGCCTGGGGCAGGTGAGCGTGCTGTCCTCGCTGTTCTTCGGCGGTGTGTCCGGCTCGGCCATCGCCGACGTCTCGGCGGTCGGCGGCACCATGATCCCGCAGATGGTCAAGCGCGGCTACGACCGCGACTTCGCCGTCAACGTCAGCATCACCGCGGCGCTGGTGGCGCTGCTGGTGCCGCCCTCGCACAACCTGATCCTGTTCTCGGCCGCGGCCGGCGGCGGGCTGTCGATCGCCGACCTGTTCGCCGCCGGCATCGTCCCGGCGCTGCTGATGACGCTGGCGCTGATGGTCACCGGCTACGTGGTGGCGCGCCGCCGCGGCTACGGCGTGGAGGCGTTCCCCGGCTGGCGCGCGGTGCTGCGCCGGCTGGTGGCCGCGCTGCCGGGGCTGGGGCTGGTGGCGCTGATCTTCGTCGGCATCCGCGCCGGCGTGTTCACCGCGGTGGAGAGCGCGGCCATCGCCGTGGTGTACGCGCTGCTGGTCACCATCGTGCTGTACCGGCAGCTGCGCTGGAGCGAGTTCCGCCAGACCGTCACCCATGCCGCGCGCACCACCGGGGTGATCCTGTTCGTGATCGCCGCGGCGGCGGTGTTCGGCTGGCTGCTGGCCTACCTGCAGGTGCCGACCGCGGCGGTGGAACTGCTGCAGTCGTTCGCGCACAGCAAGTACATGGTGCTGCTGATGATCGTGGTGATGCTGCTGCTGCTGGGCACCTTCATGGACCTGGCGCCGATGATCCTGATCTGCACGCCGATCTTCCTGCCGGTGGCGCGCGCCTACGGCATCGACCCGGTCCACTTCGGCCTGGTGCTGGTGCTGACCGGCGGCCTGGGCCTGGTCACCCCGCCGGTGGGCTCGGTGCTGTTCATCGGCACCGCCATCGGCAAGATCAGCGTCGGCCAGAGCATGCGCAGCATCTGGCCGTTCTGGCTGGCCGGGCTGGGCGTGCTGCTGGTGATCGCCTTCTTCCCCGACCTGTCGCTGTGGCTGCCGCGGCTGCTGCGCAGCTAGCGGCGGCGATGCCGACGTGTTGCAAATGCCCGAGGACACCGTGATGCGCAGATGGATCCCGTGCCTGCTGCTCGCCGTGCTGGCCGGCGCCGGCGCCCACGGCGCCGACTGGAAGCGCGGCATCGAACACCAGCGCATCGCCGACCGCGGCGACGGCACCTACCTCAACCCGGTGCTGGCCGGCGACCATCCCGATCCGTCGGTGCTGCGCGTGGGCCGGGACTACTACCTCACCCTGTCCTCGTTCGACGCCTATCCCGGGCTGCCGCTGTGGCACTCGCGCGACCTGGTGAACTGGCAGCCCATCGGCCATGCCATCGACACCAATGTCGGCGCGATCTGGGCGCCGGACCTGGTGCGCCACGACGGCCGCTACTACATCTACTTCCCGGCCCGCACCGGCCAGCGCCGCAGCAACTACGTGGTCTGGGCCGACGCCATCGAAGGACCCTGGAGCGAGCCGGTGGACCTGGGGCTGGAGGGCTACATCGATCCCGGCCACGCGGTCGGCGAGGACGGCAAGCGCTACCTGTTCCTCAGCGGCGGCGACTACGTGCAGCTCAGCGACGACGGCCTGCGCGTGGCCGGCCAGCCGCGGCACGTCTACGACGGCTGGCGCTACCCGCAGGACTGGGACGTGGAGGCCTACGCCCAGGAAGGGCCCAAGATCGCCTTCCGCGACGGCTGGTACTACATGGTCACCGCGGTCGGCGGCACCGCCGGCCCGCCGACCGGGCACATGGTGATCGCCGCGCGCTCGCGCTCGATCCACGGGCCGTGGCAGAACGCGCCCGGCAATCCCATCGTGCGCACCGCCAGCCGCGACGAGCCGTGGTGGTCGCGCGGCCACGCTACCCTGGTGGAGGACATCGCCGGGCGCTGGTGGATGCTCTACCACGGCTACGAGAACGGCTACTGGACGCTGGGCCGGCAGGCGCTGCTGGAGCCGGTCGAGTGGACGCCCGATGGCTGGTTCGCCGCCGCCGGCGGCGACCTCGGCGCGCCGCTGCCCAAGCCTGCCGGCGAGGCGGTGCCGCACGGGCTGACGCTGTCGGACGACTTCCGCGGCGGCCGCCTCGGCCCGCAGTGGGCGTTCCACGACCCGGCGCCCGGCGAGGCGCGGCGGCTGGCGTTCGGCGACGGGGTGATGAGCATGCAGGGCAAGGGCCGTACGCCGCGCGACAGCTCGCCGCTGACGGTGATCGCCACCGACCCGGCCTACCGGTTCGAGGTCGAGATGGAGATCGAGCCCGGCGCCCAGGGCGGCGTGCTGCTGTTCTACAGCGAGCGCCTGTATGCCGGCGTCGGCAGCAACGGCGAGCAGTTCGTCATGCACCGCTACGGCGAGGAGCGCCCGGCCGCACTGGCGCCCAGCCGCACGGGCGGGCGGCTGTGGATGCGGGTCAGCAACGACCGCCACATACTCACCGTGCACACCAGCAGCGACGGCGAGACCTGGGAGAAGTACCCGGTGCAGATGGAGGTCTCCGGCTACCACCACAACGTCGCCGGCCGCTTCCTCGCGCTCAGGCCGGCGCTGTACGCCGCCGGCGACGGCCGCGTGCACTTCCGCCGCTTCCGCTACCAGGCGCTGGATTGACGATGCTACCGGTAGAATCGCGGCATCCCATCGGTTCCACGACATGCCCGCCCGCAAGAAACCCGAAGCCGCGTCCGTGGCCGGCCTGAAGGGCCGCACGGCGACCATCAACGACATCGCGCGCCTGTCGGGCGTGTCGAAGAAGACCGTCTCGCGGATCATCAACCACTCGCCGCTGGTGCGCCAGGACACCCGCGAGAAGGTCGAGGCGCTGATGCGCGAGGTCGGCTACACGCCCGACCCGATGGCGCGCGGGCTGGCGTTCCGCCGCTCGTTCCTGATCGGCATGGTCTACGACAATCCCACCGCGCAGTACGTGGTGGACATGCAGTACGGCGCGCTGGACGCGCTGCGCGGCTCCGGCTTCGAGCTGGTGGTGCACCCGTGCGACAGCCGCAGCCCCGGCTACATCGAGGGCGTGCGCCGCTTCGTGCAGCAGCAGAAGCTGCACGGGGTGATCCTGGTGCCGCGCGCCTCCGAGGACCAGGCGCTGGCCGACATGCTGGCCGGCATCGGCTGCCGCTACACCCGCATCGCCGCGGTGGCGCTGGACGCCACCTCGCAGATGGTGATCACCCACGACCGCGAGGGCGCGGCCGAGGCCGCCGACTACCTGCTCTCGCTCGGCCACCGCGACATCGCCCTGATCACCGGCCCGTCGGCCTACCGCTCCAGCCACGAGCGCACCGGCGGCATCGTCGACGCGCTGCGCCAGCGCGGGCTGGAGCTGGCGCCCGAGCGCATCGTCGAGGCCGGCTACACCTTCGAGTCCGGCGTGGCCGCGGCCGAGAAGCTGCTGGCCGGCCCGTCGCCGCGGCCCAGCGCCATCTTCACCGGCAACGACGAGATGGCCGCCGGCGTCTACCGCGTGGCCATGCGCCTGGGCATCGCCATCCCGCGGCAGCTGTCGGTGATCGGCTACGACGACAGCCCGCTGGCCTCGCGGCTGTGGCCGCCGCTGACCTCGGTGCGGCGGCAGACCCGCGACACCGGCCGCACCGCCGCGGCGATGCTGATCCAGCCCGACAGCGCGCAGGTGCTGGCGGTGGCCAGCGTGCGCCCGCACCTGATCGTGCGCGATTCCTGCCAGCCGCCGGAAAGCTGAGCGGGCGGGCGTGTCCCTGGCTGAGCCGGGCCGCGGGCGTTCTTCGGGGTCAGGCGCGCCCATCGGGAACGAATCTCGCCCCGGGTCCGGCCTTCGTGGTTCGCCTTTGCTGTAGCCCCTGATAGGGAGCCTCGCCAGGAGCAGGCGCCACGCCCCACGTAGAGCCGAGCCTGCTCGGCTCTACGTGGAGCAGGATGCATCGGAGAACGAGAGCCGATGTCGGACGGTTAACCGACGGTCCTGCCTGGCTCGGGGACAACCCTTGGCCAATCGCAAGATGCTTGCCCGGACTGCCCGGACTGCCCGGACTGCCCGGACTGCCCGGGCTGCGCGGCTGCGCGGGGCTGCGACCTGCAACCTGCAAGCACCTCGAAGATGTCGAAAGGGACCGGGGCCAAGAGGGCGCTCGACGGGTCCGCTCCGTGCCCACCACCTTGCAGCGCAAAATGACACCGGTTTCCAATGCCGGCTAGAATCCCCCGGACCCTGCGGGCCGCGCAGCCGCCCCCGCCCCTGGAGAGGCCCATGTCCCTGTATTGCAAGACCCACTACGCCACCCACCCCGACGCCATCAAGGGCGCTGGCAACGACCAGCTGCGCGAGCTGTACCTGCTCGACGGCCTGTTCGCCGACGATGCGATCACGCTCAAGTACACCCACTACGAGCGCTTCGTGATCGGCGGCGCCGCGCCGGTGTCCGCGCCGCTGGCGCTGCCGCGGCAGACCGAGCCGGCCTCGGCCGCCGGCCACCCGTTCCTCGAGCGGCGCGAGCTGGGGGTGATCAACGTCGGCGCCGGCACCGGCACGGTGACCGTGGACGGCACCGCCTACACGCTGGCGCCCAAGGACGGCCTGTACGTGCCGATGGGCAGCGAGGAGGTGGTGTTCGCCTCCGCCGATGCCGCCAGCCCGGCGAAGTTCTACCTCGCCTCGACGCCGGCGCACGCGCGCTTCGAGACCCGGCAGATCTCGATCAGGGACGCGGTGCCGCTGGAGCGCGGCGCGCTGGAGACCAGCAACGAGCGCACCATCTACCAGTACATCGTGCCGGCCACCTGCCCGTCCTCGCAGCTGCTGCTGGGGCTGACCATCCTCAAGCCCGGCAGCGTGTGGAACACCATGCCGCCGCACCTGCACGACCGCCGCAGCGAGGTCTACTTCTACTTCGACCTGGGCGAGGACGACCGCGTCTACCACTTCATGGGCGAGCCGCAGGCGCAGCGCCACATCGTCGTGCGCAACGACGAGGCGGTGGTGTCGCCGCCGTGGTCGATCCACATGGGCGCCGGCACCTCAAACTACGCCTTCATCTGGGCGATGGGCGGGGAAAACCTGGACTACACCGACATGCACGTACTGGACATCTGCCAGCTCAAGTAGCGCCCGGCGGGCCCGGCCGCGCGGCGCGGCAGGCGCCGCCCGCGCAGCCGCATGCACCGCATTCCGCGAGGGGATCCAATGACGCAAAATCCGTTCAGCCTCGAAGGCAAGGTCGCGCTGGTCACCGGCGGCAACGTCGGCCTGGGCCAGGGCATCGCGCTGGCGCTGGCGCAGGCCGGCGCGGACATCGCCGCCGCCGGCATCAACCCGCCCACCGAGACGCGCGCCCGGGTCGAGGCGCTGGGCCGGCGCTTCCTCGCCATCGGCGCCGACCTGTCCAGCATCGAGCCGGTGCCGCGCATCCTCGACGAGACCCTGGCCGGCCTCGGCCGGCTCGACATCCTGGTCAACAACGCCGGGCTGATCCGCCGCGCCGACGCGGTGGACTTCAGCGAGAAGGACTGGGACGAGGTGATCGACGTCAACCTCAAGTCGGCGTTCTTCCTGTCGCAGGCGGCGGGGCGCCACTTCATCGCCCAGGGCCGCGGCAAGATCGTCAATGTCGCCTCGATGCTGTCGTTCCAGGGCGGCATCCGGGTGCCGTCCTACACCGCCAGCAAGTCAGGACTGGCCGGCATCACCCGCCTGCTGGCCAACGAGTGGGCGGCCCGCGGCATCAACGTCAACGCCATCGCGCCGGGCTACATGGCCACCGACAACACCGCCCAGCTGCGCGCCGACGAGGACCGCAACAAGGCGATCCTGGACCGTATCCCCGCCGCGCGCTGGGGCACCCCGGCCGACCTCGGCGGCGCGGCGGTATTCCTGGCCAGCGCGGCCTCGGACTACGTCAACGGCGCGATCCTGCCGGTGGACGGCGGCTGGCTGGCGCGCTGACGGCCGCTCCTCTCTCCCCTGCGGTGATGGTGGCAGCCAAGGCCGGCACGCCCGCGTGCGATTGCCCGCAGGCAGGCGCCGGTACTCTTGCCGATCGCTGCGACCCCACCGCGGCCCGAGGCGCGAAGCGGACCGGAAGGTGGTCGCCGGTCTATGTCGCCGGCGGCGCGATGCGGTATCGCGGAGGTGTGGCGTCCATCAGGTTCTCCACGAAGTAGTCCCACAGGCGGCGCATGAAGTAGACGTCGTTGCGGAAGAATTCGTGATCCTGGTTCGGCAGGTAAAGCAGGTCGTAGTCCTTGTTCGCCCGGGTCAGGGCACGCGCTAGCTGCAGTGTCAGCGCCGGCATGGCGTGCTCGTCGAGGTCGCCATAGGCCAGCATCAGCTTGCCGGCCAGGCGATCGGCAAGCTCGCTGTTGTCGAGTGGCGCGAAGAGTGCCGGAACCGCGTCGGCGTCCGGCCGCACTGCGTGGCCGTCCGCGTAGACCGGACGGCCTCCGACAAGTCGGTCCATGCCGTGGATCGCGCCGCCATACATGCCCTGGAAACCATGGCTTCCCGCCGAGGACACGCCCACCTTGTAGAAATCGGGGTGCAGCAGCAGTGCACGGGTGGAACTGTAGCCGCCGAACGAGTGGCCGTAGATGCCCACCCGTCCAAGATCCATTCCCGTGTAGCGATCGGCCAGCTGGCGGATTGCGGCGACATGGTCGTCGAGCTGGGTATCCGAAGCGGTGAGAAAGCTGCTGTCGTGGAATGCCTTCGATCGCCCGGGTGTGCCGCGTGCGTCGATCGTGACGACGACGAATCCGAGTTGAGCCAGGCTCGAGCGCGAAACCGGGTTGGCCGTCGCCGTTGCATCGAGATAGCCGACCGGGGCATTGGTGACATGCGGTCCGCCGTACATCGCGTCGATGACCGGATGGCGGCCGTCCGGCCTGTAGTCCGGCGGCAGGTAGACGGTGGCATGGATATCGGTCGTGCCGTCGGCCGCCTTGATCCGCTCACGTCGCGGGGCGAGCCAGCCCGCTTCCCGCAGGGCCGTCACATCGGCACGTTCGAGTTCGAGCAGCACCTGCCCGTCACGGGTCGAACGCAGCACGCTAACCGGTGGCTGGTCCACGGTCGAATAGCTGTCGATCACGTACCGGGCCGAAGGTGAAAGCTGGCGGGACGGACGCCCACCCAGCAGCACTCCGGCGCCGCCGTCGATGGCGTGGTCGGCGGACTCGGGGGTGAGGAGAACGGGGGCGCCGCCATCCAGGGAAATGCGGTAAAGCCGGCGCTCGTAGGGATCGCCGGGTTCGCGTCCGCCTGCAGTGAAGAACAGCTGCCGCCTGTGTTCGTCGACACCGACGACATCGCGTACCAGCCAGGAGCCGGACGTCAGTCTGCGCAAGATGCGGCCATCGCGGCGATCGAGCAGATAGAGGTGGCCCCAGCCGTCGCGCTCGGAAAACCATACGATCTCGTCGCTGCTGCGGAGCACGTGTACCGCAGGGCGATTGTAGGTGTAGGAGTTGAGCTGGACGCGGGTGTCGGATCGTTCTTCGAGGATCGTGCGGACCGTACCGGCGCGCAGGTCGATCTCGACCAGGCGCAGGCGTGCCGGCCGGTCGTAGCGGACGATGGCGGTATAGACCTTGTCGGCGGATGCCGACCAGCCCAGCACGCCGGCTTCGGTCAGGCTGTTCCAGCCTTCGGGGATGTCGATCCGGCGCGTGCGCTCCGCTTCGACGTCGGTTACGAACCAGGCATCCCGGACTTGCTCGGCATCGCCCAGCAGCCCCAGGCGCACCTGGTGCACGACCGGGCGGAAGCCATCTTCCGGGGCGTTGGCCAGATACGGATACGGAGCCACTCGACGCTCGTCGTAGCGTACGCCGAACAGTCGCCGCCCATCCGGCGACCAGGACACCGCGAATGGCGGAATCTGCAGTCGGCCTTGTCGCCATGGAATGCCGCGCAACGCGAAATCAGGCAGTACGCCGTAGCCGTGCGACGGCTCACCGTCATGCGTCAACGGCCTTTCTTCCCGCGCGCCATCGGTGCGCAGTACCAGGTTGGCGTCCCGCACCGACACCGAGCGGGTGCCATCGGGTGCAGGCAGCGAGCGCCGATCCGGCGCAGGCGCCGGCGAGAGCCGGCATGTGTAGGCCGGCACATGGCAGTCGATCGCCGAGTCGCGATCTACGCGCAACCTGATACGCAGATTGGACTGCAGTGCCTGTTCCACCGATTCGACGCGTGTGGTGATCGGGGCGGGGTCGGCGGGTACCAGCCCTGCGATGGCCTCGGCCATCCGTGCGGCATCGAACAGCGGCTGGCGATTGGGTCCGGCAGGATCGACCAGGATGAACTCGGCGCCGGCACGCGTCTTGCGCTCGTACCAGAATCGGCCATCGGCCAGCCAATTCGGCGATATCGCGGCGTTGAGGACCCTGCCCCTGAGATTGAAGTCCAGCACGCGTTCGGCGCGGGCATAGGTATCCACCGTTGGTTCCGCATTCGCGAGCGCCGGCAAGAAGCCAACGGCAAGCAGGAACACCACAATGCGCAGCCGCATTCCTGCATGCCGCGTCGGCGCCGCATGCGGACCGGAGCGCCGAGAAGGGGAACATCCATGGACAGGGCGGGCGACAGCGACAGCCTGATGTGGGGGCATGCGGGCTTCTCCGGTGCAGGTTGGGAACGCGGGTTGGATTCCCAGTATTGCTCCGCTGCCACGCTCACACGTCGCCGTCCGCGCTCCAGCCCTCGCCGCTGCCGCGCTGGAACAAGCAGTCCGCGTCCAGCACGGTGCCGGCCGGCAGGTGCGCCTGCTCGGCCAGGCCGGCGTAGATCGGCGCGAAGTCGGGCGCGGTGGCGGCCATCAGCTGCTCGAAGCCGTCGATGACGAAGTAGGTCTTCTGGTAGCTGTCGATGCGGTAGCGGGTGCGCATGATCCGCTCCAGGTCGAAGCCGATGCGGTTGGGTGCGGCCGACTCCAGCGCATGCAGTGACTCGCCGCGGGACGAGACGATGCCGGCGCCGTAGATGCGCAAGCCCGCCGGCGTGTCGACCAGGCCGAATTCCACCGTGTACCAGTACAGCCGGCTCAGGTGCGCCAGCGCTTCCGGGCCGATGCCGTGCGCCTTCACGCCGCCGCGGCCGTAGGCCTGCATGTAGTCGGCGAACAGCGGGTTCATCAGCAGCGGCACGTGGCCGAACAGGTCGTGGAACAGGTCCGGCTCGGCGATGTAGTCGATCTGCTCGGGGCGGCGGATCCACCAGGTCACCGGGAAGCGGCGGTGCGCCAGGTGCTCGAAGAAGTCCAGCTCCGGCAGCAGCCCCTGCACGCCGATCAGGGTCCAGCCGGTGGCCGCGCCCAGCACCTCGTTGAGCTGGTCGAAGCGCGGGATGGAGTGCGGGCTCATGCCCATCTCGTCCTGCGCCTGCAGGAACTCGTCGCAGGCGCGGCCCACCAGCAGTTCGCGCTGGCGCTGGTACAGCGCGCCCCAGGTGGCATGGTCGTCGGCGCCGTAGCGCTCCCATGGCTGCTCGAGCACGGCGGTGGTGTAGACCGGCACGTAGCCCTTGTCGGTGTGCTGGTGTTCGACGCTGTGCGGCGTGGCCTGCATGGCACGGCTCCTGTGGGGCGATCCGTCGATGCTAGCGGCAGCGTCGCGCAACAGGCTTGCGAATATTGCGTCGATAGCGGGTATTGACGCAATCTTGTTGCATCGATTGCTGTTGCGGGGCAACACATGGCCGGGAACATCGCGCTCGACCGCACGGATCTGCGCCTGCTTGCGCTGCTGCAGCGGCAGGGCCGCGCCAGCAATGCCGACATCGCCGCGCAGGTGCGGCTGTCGCCCTCGGCCTGCCTGCGGCGGATCCAGCGGCTGGAGGCCAACGGCGTCATCGGCGGCTATGGCGCGCGGGTGGTACCGCAGGCGGTGGGGCTGGGACTGCAGGCGTTCGTGCGGGTGCAGCTGGAGAAGCACGGCCAGGCCGGCATCGCCCATTTCGCCGCCGCGGTGCAGGAATGGGACGAGGTGGTGGCCTGCCACGCCCTGACCGGCGACATGGACTACCTGCTGCACGTGATGGTGCGCGACCTGGAGCACTTCTCTGCGTTCCTGCTGGACCGCCTGCTCAATGCCGCCGGCGTGGCCGACGTCAATTCCAGCTTCGTGCTGCGCACGGTCAAGGCCGACGCCGGCATCCCGCTGTCGCCGGTGCCGCCGGCATGAGCGGCGCGCCGCCGCGCATCGTGCCCGCGCGCCGGGAAAGGCATCTGCTGGCCTGGACCGTGGCGGCGGCGCTGCTGGCATCGGGGTGCATCGCGCGCGATCGCCTGACCTGGCTGATGGAAGTGATCTGGGTGATCGCGGCACTGCCGCTGCTGGCGTGGCGCTGGCAGCGGTTCCCGCTGACGCGGCTGCTGTGCTGGCTGCTGGCCCTGCACGCGCTGGTGCTGATCCACGGCGGCACCTACACCTATGCGCAGACCCCGGCCGGCTTCTGGCTGCGCGACCTGCTGGGCACCGAGCGCAACCCGTGGGACCGCGTCGGCCACCTGATGCAGGGCTTCGTGCCGGCGATCCTGGCGCGCGAGCTGCTGCTGCGCTGTACGCCGCTGCGCCGCGGCGGCTGGCTGGTCTACCTGGTGCTGGCCGCGTGCCTGAGCTTCTCGGCGTTCTTCGAGCTGCTGGAGTGGTGGGCGGCGCTGGCGTGGGGCGCCGATGCCGATGCCTTCCTGGCCACCCAGGGCGACGCGTGGGACACGCAGTGGGACATGTTCCTGTGCCTGTGCGGGGCGATCGCCTCGCTGCTGCTGTTCTCGCGCCTGCACGACCGCCAGCTGGGAACTGCCGGAACCTGAGCGGCGGCGGCGCTGGTACAGTGGCGCCCCCGGGAACCCTGCGGCGGTGGAAACCGCCCGGGTTCCCCGCAGCCAGCCGATGCCGCCCACCGGCGCCATGCCAGCGCAACGCCTCACACCCGTTCGCCGACACGACAGGACTGCCCGATGACCCGATCCCCTCTGCTCCCGACCGCCCTGGCCGCCGCCATGGTCCTCGCCCTGGCCGGCTGCAAGCCGCAGCCGGCAAGCCCGCCCGCCGATTCCCGGGCCGCCGCGCCGGCGCCGGCCGCTGCCGAGGCCCGCGCGCCCGAGGTGCAGCGCCGGCAACTGGCGCGCGGGCTGTACGAACTGGCCTACAGCCCGTCGCAGGATGCGCTGTTCGTGGCCTCTTCCGGCGGCTTCGGCCCGGATGCGGCGCCGTCGCGGGTGCTGCGGCTGGATCCGCGCACGCTCGAGGTCCAGGCCGAGATCCCGCTCGAGCGCAAGGCCTTCGGCGTGGTGCTCGACGACGCTGGCGGCCGCCTGTACGTCGGCAACACCGTGGACACTTCGGTCACCGTGGTGGACATCGCCGCCAACGAGGCGGTCGGGCTGGTCCAGCTCGAAGCCAAGACCAGGGGCGCGGACGGCCAGGAACGCTACGCGCACGACCTGCGCGAGCTGGTGGTGGACCCGGCGGGCCGGCGCCTGTACGTCACCGGCCACTCCGAGCAGGGCAGCGTGCTGTTCGTGGTCGATACCGACGCGCTGAAGGTGGTGTCGACCGTCGAGGGCCTGGGCAAGGCCAAGGCACCGGGCCTGTTCCTGGATGCGGCGGGCAAGCGCGTGTTCACCTCCAACCTGCTGGGCGAGGTGGTGGTGGTCGATACCGACACGCTGGCGGTGTCGCAGCGCCACCGCACCGGCATCGAGCAGCCGATGAACCTGGCCTACGACCCGGCCGGCAAGCGCCTGTTCGTCACCGACCAGGGCCTGGCGATGATCCGCGACTACCAGGCCAAGTCGATCCCGGGCTTCCAGTCGCGCAACCCCGGCAACCGCATCGTCGTGCTCGACGCCGACAGCGGCCGCGAACTGCACAGCATCGCGACCGAGGCCGGCCCGCTGGCGATCCGCTTCGACGCCCCGCGCAAGCGCCTGTACGTCACCCATCGCGAGGCCGGCAAGGTCACCGTCCACGACAGCGACGACTACCGCCTGCTGCACAGCATCGACCTGCCCACCCATCCCAACAGCCTGGCGTTGGACGAGCAGCGCAACGTGCTCTACGCGAGCATCAAGAACGGCGAGGCGGACCCGGAGAGCGCCGAGGAGAGCGTGGCGCGGATCGCGCTGTAGGGCGCGTCATGCATTGCCGGGCACGGGGTCCGCGGGGGCGTAGCCCAGGCGAGGGCAAGCGCGGCACCCGGGCGCCATGGCCGATCCGGATGCAGCCTGCGGCCGAGCCGGGGCTGCCCGCGCCCGGCACGCCCCGCTTGGGAGTCGACGGCGCCGACGACGAGGAAGCGGGCGTCAATGAGATGAACCGTCTCCTTCTCCCGCTTGCGGGGCGAGGCACCGTTGAGGTGGAAGGTGCCCGCAGGGTGGATGGTGCTTGCCGGGAGCATGGGAAGGCCCCGGCGGAAGGGCCCCCATCCGGCGCTGCGCCCCCTTCCGCGCAAGCGCCAGGAGGGAACGCGCCTGTCCCCGTCTCGCGATGAAGAGGGAGGACTTACCGCGGCCCGGACGCCGCGTGCATCGGCCGCACGGTGCCGGCCCACTGCCGGAACGTCGGCCGCATCCCCCGCGCCACGCCGGTCACTGTGCCGGCGCGGCGGTGCAGTCGCCCTCGCGCCGCATCAGCTTGCTCAGCCGCGAGCGCTTCTCCAGGCAGCCCTGTTGCGCGGCGGCGGCGGCCTGCTCCTGCGCGGCACGCGCGGCCGCGGCGCGCTGGGCCTGCAGCTGGCCGATCTTCTGGCGGATCTGCGGCATCGCCGCCAGCGCAGCGCGCTCGCCTTCCAGGATCGCGGTGTTGCGCTGGGTGAAATCGGCCGCGCCGATGTCCAGCACCTTGGGCCGGATCACCACGTCGGCACGCTCCAGCTCGGCCTTGCCCAGGCGCTGGCCCATGATCGCGATCGACTGGTTGACGGTGCCGAACAGGCCGCCCGGGGTGCTGCCGCTGGCCCTGTTGGAGATGTCCACGGCGATGACGAACTCGGCGCCGAGCTGGCGCGCCGCGTCTACCGGCACCGGGCTGACCACGCCGCCGTCGACGTAGTGGTACTGGCCGATGGCCACCGGCTCGAACACGCCGGGGACGCTGCTTGAGGCGCGTACCGCCTGGCCGGCGTTGCCGCGCACGAACACCGTGCGCTCGCCGTCCTCCAGCCGCGTGGCCACCGCGGCGAACGGCCGCCCGAGCTTCTCGATCGGGCGGTTGCCCAACTGCTGGTTGACGTAGTCCTGCAGCTTCTGCCCCTGCACCAGCCCGCCGGAGAACAGCCGCACGTCGCGGATGCTGGCCTGGTCCAGCGCCACCGCCTTCTCCTGCATGGCGAACGCATCCATGCCGCTGGCGTACAGCGCGCCGACCACGCTGCCGGCGCTGGTACCGGACACCACCACCGGCTCGAAGCCGTTGGCCTCCAGCATCTTGATCACGCCGATGTGGGCGAAGCCCTTGGCGGCACCGCCGCCGAGGGCGATGCCGATGCGCACCGGCTTGGCCTCCGGCGCCGCCGCTGGGCCGGCCACCGGCGGCGCCGGAGGGCGGACATTGTCGCCACCGCAGGCGGCCAGCAAGCCGAGCAGGGCAAGGGGCAGCAGCAGGCGCGGGCGCAGCGGTTTCATCGACTAAGGTCAGGTCGGGAGAGGGCGCAAGCATACCCGCCCCCGGCACAATCCCGGAGCAACGGCGGCGCGGCCGCCTGCGTGCCGTCCGTGCGTCATCGCCGCGGCCCGGCAGGCTAGCCCCGCGATCCCGGCGACTCGCGATCCCGGCGCCGGCGCGACCCGATGTTCCGCGCATCGGAACCGCGCCGGTCGGCGGCGTGGAGCCGACCGGCGGCACGGCATTGCGCCGCCATCGCGCCCCGCTCCGCATCGCGCTCATGACGCGAACGGATAACCATATTCCCGTTGCTTATCGGCGATCCTTTGACATCGTTGTCGTGCCCGGGCGTCATATGCGCTGCTCGGTTGCGGCCGTATCGCGGTCCAGCGGTTCCTCCCCCTCTCCCCCCGATCAGGACCGGCGCCCAGGCGCCGGCTGGTATGCGCGAATGACGTCCAGGCTGTCCGTTTCCCTCCTCTCCGCCGCCCTCGCCGCGGGCCTGCCGGCTGCCGCCGTGGCCGCCGACCCGCCGGTCTCCACCCTCGATGCGCTGGTGGTCACCGGCAACCGCGGCCAGCCGCGCACGGTGACCGACAGTCCGGCGCCGATCGACGTGATCTCCGCCGAGCAGCTGTCGCGGCTGGCCGCCGGCGCGCCGCTGCGCGACGTGCTGAGCCAGCTGGTGCCGTCCTACCAGAGCATGTCCGCCGGCAGCTCGTCGTGGAGCAGCGTCGCCCGCCCGGCCGGCCTGCGCGGCCTGTCCGGCGGCCACGTACTGGTGCTGGTCAACGGCAAGCGCCGCCACAACAGCTCGCTGGTGGACCTGAACACCGGCAACGTCGCCAACGGCGTCAACGCGGTGGACCTGGACCTGATCCCGGTCAGCGCGATCGGCCACATCGAGATCCTGCGCGACGGCGCCGCCGCGCAGTACGGTTCGGACGCCATCGCCGGGGTCATCAACGTCATCCTCAAGTCCGACGCCGAAGGCGGGCAGCTGAGCCTGCAGGGCGGCGCGCGCTATCCGTGGAGCTACCGCGACGGCAGCCGCACCCGCAACGACGGCGAAACCGTGCAGCTCGGCCTCAGCCACGGCTTCGGCCTCGGCGATGGCGGTTCGAGCACCTGGTCGATGGACTACAAGAGCCAGCAGTCGGCCTCGCGCGGCATCCGCTCCACCAGCACCTTCTATGCCGCCGGCGATCCGCGCGAGGCCACGGTCGACAAGCGCGTCTATGCCGGCGGCCTGCCCAAGCTGTGGCAGTTCGGCCTGGCGCAGAACACCGTGCTCCCGCTCGGCGACGGCCTGGATTTCTACAGCAACGGCACCTTCGCCTGGCGCCATGCCGAGGTCGGCCAGGCCGGACGCCTGCCCAACTCGAGCAACAACCTGGTCGAGGTCTACCCGGACGGCTTCACCCCCTGGTACGCGATGGACGAGTACGACTACCAGCTCACCGGCGGCCTGCGCGGGCTGTGGGGCGAGTGGGACTGGGACCTGAGCACCAGCTTCGGCCGCAACCACGTCGACCACGGCTCGGAGCATTCGCTCAACGCCTCGCTGGGCAGCGCCAGCCCGACCCGCTTCGACACCTTCACCTCGATCTCCGACCTGTGGGTGACCAACCTCGACCTGACCCGCGCGGTGCAGCTGGCCGGGCGGCCGCTGCAGATCTCCGCCGGCCTGGAGCATCGCTACGAGGCCTTCCGCACCCGCGCCGGCGACCTGGCCGCCTATGCCGACGGCGGCTACGTCTATTCCGGCGGCAGCCTGGCCGGCCAGCCCGCGGCGGTCGGCGCGCAGGGCGCGATCATCGTCACCCCCGAGGACGAGGCCGACCTGCACCGCAACGACCTGGCCGCGTACGCCGACTTCTCCTGGGACCTG
The DNA here is from genome assembly GCF_021168555.1 of Stenotrophomonas sp. MMGLT7. Classification (GTDB taxonomy): domain Bacteria; phylum Pseudomonadota; class Gammaproteobacteria; order Xanthomonadales; family Xanthomonadaceae; genus MMGLT7. Next base: position 207,630 of record NZ_JAJOZS010000005.1, read on the forward strand.
AGCGAGCGCTGGGTGCTGGGTGCGGCCGGCCGCTTCGAGCACTACGACGACAGCGCCGGCAACGTCGCCAGCGGCAAGCTGACCAGCAAGTTCGCCTTCACCCCGTGGCTGTCGCTGCGCGGCACGGTCAGCAACGGCTTCCGCGCGCCATCGCTGTCGCAGATGGGCTTCGGCCAGTCGTCCACCGCCTACGCCAACATCGACGGCGCCTACACCGCGATCCAGTCCAAGACCGTCTCCTCCAGCAGCGCGCTGGCGCGTGCCCTCGGCGGCCAGGACCTGGAGCCGGAGAAATCGACCAACTACAGCCTGGGCCTGGTACTGACCCCGGCCGACGACCTGTCGCTGACAGTGGACGCATACCGGATCGCGCTGCGCGACCGGGTCATGCTGACCGGCTACCTGTCCGGCAGCGGCGTGGACGCGATCCTGGCCGCCAACGGCTTCTCCACCGACCAGTACGTGCGCTACTTCGCCAATGCGCTGGATACGCGCACCACCGGCGTGGACGTGGTCGGCACCTGGCGCCAGCGCAGCGCGGGCCTGGGCCAGTTCGACTGGAGCGTGGGCTACAACTGGAACAAGACCGAGATCACCGGCATCGCCGCCAACCCGCCGGCGCTGGCCGACCTGGGCCTGACCCTGTTCAACCGGCAGATGCAGCGCTACGTCACCGACGGCACCCCGCACAACAAGCTCGCGCTGGCGCTGAACTGGCGCTACGGCCGCTTCGACGTCAATCTGCGCCAGACCCGCTACGGCAGCTTCGTCAATCCCGGCACCAGCGCCGCCTACGACGAACGCTACGGCGGCAAGTGGATCACCGACCTGGACCTGGGCTACCGGCTGACGCCCAGGGTCGCGCTGGCGATCGGCGCCAACAACCTGTTCGACCGCTATCCCGACGCGCTGCAGGCCACCAACACGATCGGCTCGGCGCCCTATGCCTCGAACTCGCCGTTCGGCGTCTATGGCGGCTACTACTATGCGCGAGTGACGGTGGACCTGTAGCCCCCTACGAAACGAGACCCGGCCGATGAAGCGATTGCTGCTGCTGTTGCTGTGCCTGTGCCCGGCCATGCCGCTGGCCGCCGCCAACGACACCGGTGCGTCCGTGCCCGGCCGCGGACAGGTGCTGTGGGACCGCTACGGCGTGCCGCACGTCTATGCCAGGGACGAGGCGGGGCTGTTCTACGGCTTCGGCTGGAGCCAGGCCCGCAGCCACGGCGACCTGCTGCTGCGGGTGTACGGCGAGGCGCGCGGCCGCGCCGCAGAGTACTGGGGCGGGAAGTACGAGGCGCAGGACCGCTGGCTGCTGAGCAACGACGTGTACGAGCGCGCGCGGCAGTGGTACCGGCAGCAGCCGGCGCAGTTCCGCGCCGACCTGGACGCTTTCGCCCAGGGCATCAACGACTACGCCGCGCGGCACCCGCGCGAGATCGGCGCCGAGGTCCGGGTGGTGCTGCCGGTCAGCGCCGTGGACGTGGTCGCGCACGCGCACCGGCTGATGAACTTCACCTACGTGGTCTCGCCCAACAAGGTGTTCCAGGGTTCGACCGGCAGTGCGGCCAGCAGCGCGGCCGGCGCCTCCAACGGCTGGGCGGTGATGCCCTCGCGCACCCGCGACGGCCACGCCATGCTGCTGGCCAACCCGCACCTGAGCTGGACCGAGGGCGTGTTCCGCTACTACGAGGCGCACCTAGTGGCGCCGGGCGTGGACATCTACGGCGCCACCCAGGTCGGGCTGCCGGTGATGCGCTTCGCCTTCAATCCCGACCTGGGCTACACGCACACGGTCAACACCATGCTCGGCTACACCAACTACGCGCTGGAACTGGCCGACGGCGGCTACCGCTTCGACGGCAAGATGCTGCCGTTCCACAGCCGCAGCGTGCGCTACCGCGTGCGCCAGGCCGACGGTAGCGTGCAGGACAAGCTGCTGCAGATCCGCAGCAGCGTGCAGGGCACGGTGTTCACTCGCGACGACGGCAGGACCGTGGCCCTGCGCGTGGCCGGGCTGGACCGCCCCGGCGCGCTGCTGCAGTACTGGAAGATGAGCACCGCGCGCGACTTCGCCGGCTTCCAGCAGGCGCTGCGGATGATGCAGGTGCCGATGTTCAACATCGTCTATGCCGACCGCGCCGGCCACGCGATGTTCCTGGACAACGGCCTGCTGCCGAAGCATCCCGATGGCGACCTGGACCACTGGCGCGGGCTGGTGCCGGGCGACACCTCGGCCACGCTGTGGACCGAGCTGCACGGCTACGACGACCTGCCCAAGGTGATCGACCCGCCCGGCGGCTTCGTGCAGAACGCCAACGACCCGCCATGGAACTCGACCTGGCCGGCGCAGCTGCACGCCTCCGACTTCCCGGCCTACGTGGCCGCGCCCGGCCCGTACTCGCTGCGCGCGCAGACCTCGCTGGCGCTGCTGCGCGAGCATCCGCAGCTGGATTTCGAGCAACTGGTCCGGCTCAAGACCACCACCCGCTCGCGCCTGGCCGATCGCGTGCTCGGGCAACTGCTGCCGGCCGCGGCCGCCGATACGCGCCCGCTGGTGCGGCAGGCCGGGCAGGTGCTGGCGCGCTGGGACCGCGACAGCCTGCCCGACAGCCGCGGCGCGCTGCTGTTCGAGCGCTGGGCGCTGCACTTCGCCGGCCCCACCTTCTCCGGCCAGGGCCACTACGCGCGCAAGTGGAGCGCGGACGATCCGCAGGCCACCCCGGCCGGGATCGCCGACGTGGCGGGTGCGCTGGACATGCTCGAACAGGCCGCGCAGGAGACCGTGCAGCGCTACGGCAGCCTGGACCGTCCGTTCGGCGAGGTCTCGCGCTTCCGCATCGGCGAGGTGGACGTGCCGGGCAGCGGCGGCTTCGGCAACACCGGCGCGTTCCACGTCATCACGTGGGGCGAGCCGGGCGACGACGGCGTGCGCACCCCGCGGCACGGCGAGACCTGGGTATCGATGGTGGAGTTCTCCACCCCGCTCAAGGCCGTGGGCCTGCTGAGCTACGGCAATTCCACCCAGCCCGGCAGCGCGCACGCCGGCGACCAGCTGCCGCTGCTGTCGCGCCGGCAGTACCGCACCCTGTGGCTGAGCCGCGACCAGGTGGAAGCGAACCTGGAAGCCACCGACACCCTGCCCTGATGCCCGAGGACCACTGCGCATGAACATCGTCCGCCGCCTGTCCGCCGCGCTGCTGCTGGCGGCGCTGCCGCTGGCCGCCAGCGCCGCCCACCCGTTCGACGGCCGCTACCGGGTGCAGCCCGAGCGCGTGGTCTGGAGCAACGGCCAGTTGCCGGCCGGCTTCAGCCTGACCCTCGACCTGGCCTTCGAAGGCGAGCGCATCCACTACCGCTCGGTCAACGACACCAACCCGCGCGATCCCAAGCGCAACGACTTCTACATCGAGCTGGACAACCGCCCGCACCCGCTGCCCGGCTATGCCCGCTACAACCAGATCCAGGGACGCCGGCTGAGCGCCAGCGAATACGAGGTACTGCACCTGCAGGACGGCGACGTGATCGTGGCCGAGTTCTGGCAGTTCCTGCCCGACGCCCGGCAGCTGGTGCGGCGCGGCGTGGGCAAGTCGCCGGAGGGCCGCTCCAAGGCATTCGAGGAGTACTTCCAGCGGATCGACTGAGCGCGCGCGCAGGCGCGATCCGCACGCCGGACCCGTAGGAGCGACTTCAGTCGCGATCGGGCTCTGCCGGTAAAGCCCGATCGCGACTGAAGTCGCTCCTACGGAAGAAGGCGAAGCGGGCAGCAGAAGGCGAAGCGGGAACCACGGGCCGGGGCCACGCCTCCGACGCCACGCAAGCAACCTGGGCGCGATCGTTCCCGGAACCTCAGAACCGGTTGTCGCCGTCCAGGATCCGCCCCAGCCCGCCCAGCACCGAGCCCTCGCCGCGGGCCTGCCCGCCGCCCTGCGGCGCGGCGGCGAACATGCGCCCGGCCAGCCGCGAGAACGGCAGCGACTGCAGCCACACGTGGCCCGGCCCGGTCAGGGTGGCCAGGAACACGCCCTCGCCGCCGAACAGCATGCTCTTGATGCCGGCCACCCGGCGCACGTCCATGTTCACGCTGGCGTGGTAGGCGACCACGCAGCCGGTATCGACGTCGAGGCGCTCGCCCGCGGCCAGTTCGCGCTCGACCAGGGTGCCGCCGGCGTGCACGAACACCCAGCCGTCGCCTTCGAGCTTCTGCATGATGAAGCCCTCGCCGCCGAACAGGCCGGTCATGATGTTGCGCTGGAAGGCGATGCCCAGCGACACCCCGCGTGCGCCGGCCAGGAAGCTGTCCTTCTGGCAGATCAGGCGACCGCCGTGGTCGGACAGCTTCAGCGCCAGCACCGTGCCCGGGTACGGCGCGGCGAAGGCGACCTTGGCCTTGCCCTGGCCGGTATGGGTGTAGACGGTGGTGAACATGCTCTCGCCGGTGACCACGCGCTTGCCGGCCGACAGCAGCTTGTCCAGCAGGCCGCCGCCGGCGCCGCTGTGGCTGCCGTCGCCGAAGATCGTGTCCATCTGCACGCTGGCGTCCTTGAACATCAGCGCGCCGGCCTCGGCCACCGCGCTCTCGCCCGGGTCCAGCTCCACTTCGACGAACTGCATGTCGTGGCCGACGATGCGGAAGTCGATCTCGTCGGCGCGCGCGCCGTACCCGCCCGCCGGCGGCGGGGGCGGCGGCATCGACGCCGCCGCGCCGCCGAGCTCGGCGATCTCGCCGATCGGCTTCCAGCCGCTCATGCCCTCGCGCCAGCCCAGCGCGCGAGGATTGAGCCGGGCGTACTCGCGCGCGTCCTGCTCGTCCAGCGGGCCGGTGCGGTCGGGCAGGCCGGGGATGTGGAAGTACCACTGGGTCATGGAAGCCACTCCTGCGTGATGGGGGAATGGAGTCTACGACGGGACGATGGCCGACGACGCGCATCGACGCAGGTGCCTGCGGGGATGGCGCAGCCGCCGCGACCGGGAAAACGGCGAGGTAATCGCGGTTTGCGTGTGCGGCAGGACAGGAGCGGGTGGCCTGGCCATGCCCGCTCCTGCCGCTGCGGTGCGGAGGTCAGAAGTCGTAGCGCGCGGTGAACCAGGTGGAACGCGGCGACTGGTAGGCTGGCAACCCGTAGGTCGCGTAGACGCTGCCATCGGAGTTCTCGTAATCCTCGTCGCGGTCCACTATCCCCTTGCGGTTGGCGACGTTGGTCATTTTCAGGTCCAGGCGGACCTTGCCGTGGCTGCCCAGGTCATAGGTGTAGCCGGCACTGAGATCCAGGCTCCAGTAGAACGGCAAACGCCCCTGCGAACCGCGCGTCGCCAGATCGCCGCCGCAGTAGAAGAAGTCGCCGGCGTAGCTGGTGAGCGTGCCGTCCGGCGAAGCCCCCAGGCAGCTGAGCGGGCGCCCGCTGCTCATCTGCACGCCGGCACCGAGCCGCAGGCCGTTGTCCCACTGGTAGTAGCCCAGCGCCTTCAGGCTGTGGCGGATGTCGGCCGAGAGATCGCCGGTGGCACCGACACCGAGCAGGGGGTAGTCGAATGCCGCATTGGACGACACGTTGCTGGTGCTCTTCTGGGTGACGTTCATCGCCCCGTCGTAGTTGCCGTACAGGTGCTGCCAGGTGTAGCTGACCTTGGCGTAGTAATGGTCGGAGAACGGATGCTCGAGGGTCAGGCCCAGTGCGTAGCGTTTGCGCTTGGCCTTGTCGATGCCGAGATAGCTGGAGGGGATGGTGATCCGCTCCAGGCTGCCGTCGCCATTCACGTCGCGCAGCAGCACCTGGTCCTCGCCGGGGTTGACCAGGATGCACGACACCGTCTCGCCGGAGTAGTCGCTGTAACCCAGCACGTCGCGGATGTAGGCATTGCGCGTGGTGGCATCGCAGGTGTCCTCGACGATGTTCTTAAGGTTGCGATAGCTCGCCGTGGCCTTGCCGAACCAGCCGTCCGCCGCATTGCCCATCCACGCCGGCGCGACGACGGAGAGGTCCTGCTCCAGGCTCAGCGCGTACTGGTCCTCGTACGAGGGTTTCAGGTTGTGGGACGCCACCAGCCGCGAGTCGGTGATGGTGCTGTTGTTGTTGTAGACGATGTCGCCGATCTGGCTGAGCCCGGTCGGGGTGGAGTCGCCGTCCATGCCGGTATAGCTGTAGTAGCCGTACCAGCTGGTGGTGGCCGTGCCGACGGTCTTGTTGATCGACAACGGCAGCGGCAGCGAGTAGCGGCCTGCGGAGAAACTCAGCTTGCGCGAGCCGTCGCCGGCCATGTCCCAGGACACGCCCAGGCGCGGCGCGTTCAGCGCCAGGTCGGCGAAGCTCGATCCGATCGAGGTGTAGTTCTGGTAGCTGTCGCGGCGCAGGCCCAGGTAGACCACGACATCGTCGGTCACGTGCCAGTTGTCGTCGATGTAGAAGCCGGTGCGCTTCGAGTCGAAGCTGCCGCCCGAGCTGTAGTAGTAGCGCCGCGCGTAGTGGTCCCCGGGAGTGAAGCCGGATACCCCGTTGACGATGCCGGTGGACGGAACGATGCGGTAGGTCCAGTAGTTGTTGTAGACCGACGCCGAGTGCACGAAGGTCTTGTAGGTCTCCGCGCCAAAGCCGATGTGGTGGTCGCCCAGGTCCCATTCGAAGTCCAGGCGTCCGCCCTTCTTGGTGTAGACGAAGTCGTCCGGCTTGGAGGCGCTGACGCCGTTGAGCGTGGTGTAGCTCGAGCTCGTGTCGTAGTACAGCACGTAGGGCTCGTCGTAGTAGTTGCCCGAATAGGCCAGGTCGCGCCGCATGTAGCCGGTCATCGCCTTCATGGTGAAGGCGTCGGTCACCTGCCACTGGTAGTTGGCGATGGCGGTCTTCACCACGTCCGTGGTGGCGTACGAGGCGTAGTAGTCGTAGCCGTCCGCATCGTCGTAGGACGTGTGCAGCTTGCTGTAGTCGGTAGCGCCGTTTGAGCGCGAACGGCTGTAGTAGGCGTTGAGCGTCTGCCGGTCGGTGATGTTCCAGGTGAGGTCGACGATGCCGCTCCTGGCGTCGTCGCTGTAGTCGTAGCGATAGGTCTTGCCCGTGGCGCGCGAATCGTACGGATAGGTGCGCGTACCTGCCACGTTGAAGAACAGGCGGTCCTTCAGCAGCGGGCCGGAGAGATAGACCGTCTGCGACAGCGTTCCATCGGTATGGTCTGCGTTGTTGTAGTCGTACCAGTTCCCGTCGGAGTCCCTGACGCTCGGGGCGTTGGGGTTGAGGCGGCCGGTGGCGGGCGTGTAGGTCAGCAGCGTGCCGCCATGGAGGTCGTTGGTGCCGGTGCGGGTGACGCTGCTGGTCACGCCACCCACGGCATTGCCGTACTTGGCCGGGAAGCCGTCGGAGATCACCTCGGTGGACGCGAGCGCCTCGTAGCTCGGCGCCGTGTAGCCCAGGCCGGTGTAGTCGTAGGTGATGTCGAAGCCGTTGATGTAGAACCGGTTCTCGGCAGGGGTGGCGCCGTTGAAGGCCGGCAGCGAGGTCCCGGTCGCGCTTTCGGAACGGACATTGGCGTTGGTCGCCGCCACCGCGCTGATGGAGCGCGACATCGGCAGGTTGTCGACGTCCTGGGTGAGCATCGCGGTCGAGGTGAACGGCGTGGTGACATCGATGGTGCTGGCACGTGCCGCAGTGACCTGCACGCCCTCCAGCGACGTGGCTCCCTCGCCGTCCAGGTTCAACGCGGTTGCCGAGCCGGCGGCCACCTGGACCTGCGCCACGGAAACGCTCTTGCCGTCGACCAGCAAGGTGACGTCGTAGACGCCGGGAGCGAGCCCGGAAAGCTGGAACCTTCCCTTGCTGACGGGGATCTCGCGGACGAAACCGGAGGCATTTCGCTCTATCCGGGCGGCCGTGTTCCCGCCTTGCGGAAGATGTTGCGCGTAACCGTTGATACCACCCGTCACCGTTTGCGCATCGACCTGGCCACAGGCCAGCAACACGGCTGCGGCCAACGCCGCAACCCTGGCATTGCATCTCGACATCTTGATTGATTCTCCGGACATGATGGCCTTGGCAGGGCGTTCTGCCTGCCGGCGGCCGGTTGACTGCGGGCCTCCTCCCTTAACGGAATATATACAGCGGCGGAAAGTTGTTTATGTCGCTGGAACAGGGGTTTTGCCCGTCGTCCGGCATGCAATGACAAGAGATGACATCCGCGTTGCGCCGCCGCTTCGCCGATCGGCCAAGCGGCGGCGTCACGGCCGTTTCAGCCGTGGCGAATCCCTGGGTTGGGGAGAGTGGCCCGGGGCGCTGCGCGGCAGCGGCCAGCCGGGGGGGCGGGGCCGGTCCGCAGCGGGACCAGGGCTCCGTTGCTCGCGGATCCGGCGGCCAGGCGCGCGCCTGCGCCGGGACGGCGAAGCCGGCTACAGCGCGCTGGCCGGCCTCACCTGCAGCGCCGCGGCCTCCGCCGCGCAGTCGCGCGACGGCTTCAGGCCGCCGGCGCGGGCGGCGGCGATCTCGCTGCGCGCCGCTTCCAGGTCGCGGCGGAACTCGGCGCTGCCGTGCAGCCTGGCCACCGCCGCGGCGCCCATGAAGCGGCCCTGCAGCACGTCGCTCTGCCAGTGCACGTTGCACACCAGCCGGCTTTCGCCGTAGTTGCGTCCTCGCGCCAGCAGCCGGTCGGCATTGGCCGGGTCGATCTCGCTCAGCACCAGCGCCCAGGCCCAGCCGATGGAGGTGTGGCCGGAAGGATAGGAGCCGTTGCCGCGCAGCCCGGCCTCGTCGTCCGGGGTGCAGGTGGGCTGGTGGTTGACCATGAACGGGCGCGGGCGCTGGTAGCGCTGCTTGGCGGTGCGGGTGGCGGCGCCGGCATCGGCGCGCACGCGCGACAGCAACTGGTACAGGTGCGGGGTCTGTGCGGGATCGATGTCGATGCCGAGTGCGCAGCTGAACTGCTGTGCGCCGGCGGGGAAGCCCAGTTCGGCATCGCGTGAGGCCTGTTGCCAGCGTGCGCTGCCGCGCAGCGCCAGGGCCTCGCGGTTGACCGTATCGTCCAGCGCGGCGGCGGCCGAGCCGGCCTGCGGCGGCGCCGGCACCAGCAGCAGGCTGTCCGGCACCGCGTCCGGCGGCAGATAGCCGGCGACGCGATGCCCCGGCGGCTCCGGTGCCGTCGGCGCGCGCGCGGCGGGCGCGCTGCAGCCGGCCAGAGCCAGCAGCAGCGCGGCCAGTACGGCGGGTCGGAATCGGGCGGACGGAAGGGTGGCGGCACGCGGCATTGCGTTGTCTCTGCATGGGTGGAGGCCGCACAGTGTAGGAGCCCGTTCGAGTTCCGGGTATCGGCGGGACATGCCGGTCCGGCGGTCGCCGCTCAGCTCGCTGCAGCCACCGTCCAGCTGTACCGGTCGCCGTCGCGCCGCACCCGGATGGCCCCGCCGAAGGCATGCGACAGCGTGGCGTCGCCGAGCAGATCGGCGGTGGGGCCGTCGGCGAGGATGCGGCCCTCGCGCATCAGGATCACCCGCCCGATCTCGGGCACGATCTCCTCGATGTGGTGGGTCACCAGCACCAGGGTGATGCCTTGCCGCGCCAGCGTGCGCATCGTCTCCAGCAGCGACTGCCGCGCGACGATGTCCAGTCCCGCGGAGGGCTCGTCCAGCAGCAGCGCCCGCGGCCGGTTGACCAGCGCGCGGGCGATCAGCACCCGCCGTGTCTGCCCGGCCGACAGTTCGGCATAGGCGCGTCCAAGCAGCGGCAGCGCGCCGGCCAGCTCCAGCGCCTCGCGGGCGCTCGCTCGCATGGTCGCGGTGACCTCGCGGTGCGGCGGCACCACGTAGCTGGCGAAGAAGCCGGAGATCACCGCGCTCTCCACGTCCAGCCCTGCCATGCCGGACAGGTTGAAGCTCAGGTCCGTGCTGACGATCCCCAGCTGCGAGCGCAGCCGCTCCACCTGCCAGCGGTCCTGTCCCATCACCTTGACCGGGCTTTCGCCCTCGCGCGCCAGCGGATGGAGCTCGCGGGTGATCAGCTTGATGAAGCTCGACTTGCCGCAGCCGTTGGGGCCGAGGATGGCAGTGTGCTGGCCCAGGTCGATGCGCAGGCTGAGCTCGTGCAGCACGCGGGCCTGGCCGCGGATCACGCTGGCGCGGTCCAGTTCGATCAGCGGGGCGGCGGGGGACGATGTGGCGGACGACGGGGGCATGGACGGAGCCGGGCGGACGGGGTGGACCGCCTGAACACCATACGGCGGCGGTGGGTGAAGTTTGCCCTTTCAGCCCTCATCATGTCCCTTCATATCACCCGCCGCCTGGAGCCGCAGCCATGTCCGATTCGATCCTCGACTTCCTCGGCGCAGGCCTGGCCGGGCTGGGCTGGTGGGGCATGCTGGCGGTGCTGCTGGTGTTCACCCAGATCACCATCTTCGCCGTGACCCTGTACCTGCACCGCAGCCAGACCCACCGCGGCGTGGACTTCCACCCCGTGGTCGCGCACTTCTTTCGCTTCTGGGTGTGGCTGACCACCTCCATGATCACCAAGGAGTGGGTGGCGATCCATCGCAAGCACCACGCCAAGGTCGAGACCGAGGAGGACCCGCACAGCCCGCAGGTCAAGGGCATCGGCAACGTGTTCTGGCGCGGCGTGGAGCTGTACCGCGAGGCGCGCGCGCAGCGCGAGGACATCGAGCAGTACGGCCGCGGTGCGCCCGACGACTGGATCGAGCGCCGCCTGTACACCCCGCACGCCAACCTCGGCCCGGTGACGCTGCTGGCGATCAACTTCGTGCTGTTCGGCATCCCCGGCATCGCGCTGTGGGCGATCCAGATGGCGTGGATCCCGTTCTGGGCCGCCGGCGTGGTCAACGGCCTCGGCCACTGGTGGGGCTACCGCAACTTCGAGTCGGCCGACACCTCCACCAACCTGACGCCGTGGGCGGTGTGGATCGGCGGCGAGGAGCTGCACAACAACCACCACGCCTTCCCCAGCTCGGCGCGCTTCTCGATGCGGCGCTGGGAGTTCGACATCGGCTGGGTAGCGATCCGCGGCCTGCAGAAGCTGGGCCTGGCCAAGGTGCTGCGGGTGGCGCCGACGCTGGACATCCGTCCCAACATCGCCGTGCCCGATGCCGACACCCTCAAGGCGCTGCTGTCGCACCGCTTCCAGGCCATGACCGACTACCAGCGCAACGTCATCAAGCCGGCGCTGCGCGAGGAAGCGGCCGCCGCCGGCGCCAGGCTGCGCCAGCTGCTGCCGCGGCGCATGCGTCGCGGCCTGGTCGACGATGGTCGCTGGCTCAAGCCCGAGGCACGCGAGCAGCTGCAGGCGTGGGTGTCGCAGCGGCCGCGCATCCGCACCGTGGTCGAGCACCGCGCGCGGCTGTCGGCACTGCTGGAGGCACGCTCGCACGATGCCGCCGAGCGGCTCAAGCAGCTGCAGGCCTGGTGCCACGAGGCCGAGGCCAGCGGCATCGCCGCGCTGCAGGCCTACGCCGCACGCCTGAAGGGCTACGCGCTGGCGCATTGATGCCGGCGTCGCGGCCTGCCGCCATCCAGGTGCCCGGACGCCGCCTCGTGCGGCGTCTGTGCGTCTGCGTGGTGGCGATCGCGCTGCCCGCTGGAGCCCCGGCGCAGGTGACCGGCGGCAACGAGTACCTGCAGCGCATGGACCGCGACGGCGACGGCCGCGTCGGCCTGGAAGAATACCTGGCCTGGATGAGCTACGGCTTCGACCAGCGCGACCGCAACGGCGATGGCGTGCTCGACGGCGACGAGCTGCTCGGCGGCCGCGGCCAGCCGGTCACCCGTCTGCAGCATCGCGCCGCCCTGGCCGAGCGCTTCCATCGCCAGGACGCCGACGGCGACGGCTACCTGAGCGCCCGCGAACTGCTGGCGCCGCCGCGCTGAGATGCGGCGTCTCTCCACTCCCTTCTCCCGCGTGCGGGGGAAGGTGGCGCGCAGCGCCGGATGAGGGCGCTCTGGCTGTTGCTTTCCCATGCTCCAGGCACCCCCATCCGCCATTACGCGCCGCTCCTGCGGCACGCCCTTCGGGCCGGCTTCGCCGTTCGCTTCGGCATCCTGCCTTCGCAGTCGGGCACCTTCCCCCGCAAGCGGGGGGAAGGGAAGCCTGGCCAGGCCCGCCCCCGAATCGCCGACGTCCTAGAATCCCCCCATGCCCGAACTGCCCGAAGTCGAGACCACCCGCCGCGGCCTGGAACCGCACCTGCTCGGCCGCCGCATCCACGGCGTGATCCTGCGCCGCCCGGACCTGCGCTGGCCGATCCCGGCGGAGGTCGAGCGCGAGCTGCCCGGCCAGCGCATCGCCGCCGTGCGCCGCCGCGCCAAGTACCTGCTGGTCGATACCGAGGCCTCCGGCAGCGCGCTGCTGCACCTGGGCATGTCCGGCAGCCTGCGGGTGCTGCCCGGCGACACCCCGCTGCGCGCGCACGACCACGTCGACATCTGCCTGGACAACGGCCGCGTGCTGCGCTTCAACGACCCGCGCCGCTTCGGCTGCCTGCTGTGGCAGCCGGCCGGGCAGGTGCACGAACTGCTGCGCGAACTCGGCCCGGAGCCGCTGTCGGAGGCGTTCGACGGCGACTACCTGTACCGGCTCAGCCGCGGCCGCAGCGCGCCGGTCAAGAGCTTTTTGATGGACCAGCGCACGGTGGTCGGGGTGGGCAACATCTATGCCGCCGAAAGCCTGTTCCAGGCCGGCATCGGCCCGCGGCGCGAAGCCGGCGAGGTCTCGCGCCAGCGCTACCGGCGGCTGGCCGACGCGGTCAAGGCGATCCTCGGCCACGCCATCGCCCGCGGCGGCACCACCCTGCGCGACTTCATCAGCCCGGACGGGGCGCCCGGCTACTTCGAGCAGGAACTGCTGGTCTACGGCCGCGAAGGCCAGGCCTGCAAGCGCTGCGGCCGCCCGCTGCGCCACGCCAGCATCGGCCAGCGCGCCACGGTGTGGTGCGCCTCGTGCCAGCGCTGAGCGGCCGCGGCGGGCCGAAACGCCGCCGGCGGGCGTATTCATGTTGTAGCCATCGCCTTCGCCGGCGACTGTCTATGATGAATGCTCCTTCGACGACGCCACCGCGCCCATGCAACGACGACGATTCCTGAAGAATGCCGCCGCCGCTATCTCCGCCCTTGGGCTGCCGGCCATACCGCAGTGGGCCCTGGCCGCCGACAAGGCGGTGGGCCTGCGCCGCCTGGGCGAGCCGCACCCGTTCGACTACGCCTGGCTCAAGGGCCAGGCGCGCGCGCTGGCCGCCGCGCCGTACAAGACCCACAAGCGGGTGCTGCCGGCGCCGGTGGAAGCGCTGGACTGGGACCAGTACCAGTCCATCCGCTACCGCCAGGACCATGCGCTGTGGGCCGATGGCGATGCGAAGTTCCAGGCCAAGTTCTTCCACCTGGGCCTGTACTTCCACTCGCCGGTGCACATGTACGACGTGGTCGACGGCCAGGCGCAGGAGCTGGCCTACGACCCGGCCGCGTTCGACTACGGCAGCAGCGGCCTGAAGGGCAAGCCGCTGCCGGCCGACCTGGGCTTCGCCGGCTTCCGCCTCAACACCCGCGCCGACACCGAGCGCGACTTCGCCGCGTTCCTCGGCGCCAGCTACTTCCGCGCGGTCGGCAAGGAAGGCCAGTACGGCCAGTCCGCGCGCGGGCTGGCGATCGACACCGGCACCGGCGGGCCGGAGGAATTCCCCGACTTCATCGCCTACTACCTCGAACAGCCCGCGCCCGGCTCGGACACCGTGGTGGTCCATGCCCTGCTCGACTCGCCCAGCGTGGCCGGCGCCTACCGCTTCGCCATCACCAACGGCGACGTGCTGCTGATGGACATCGACAGTGCGCTGTACCCGCGCGAGACCATCGAGCGGCTGGGCATCGCCCCGTGCACCAGCATGTTCCAGTATGGCGAGAACGACCGCCGCATGGCCTGGGACTGGCGCCCGGAGATCCACGACACCGACGGCCTGCAACTGTGGACCGGCGGCGGCGAATGGATCTGGCGGCCGCTGGCAAACCCGACGCACCTGCGCTTCAACATGTTCATGGACGACAACCCGCGCGGTTTCGGCCTGCTGCAGCGCGACCGCGACTTCAACCACTACCAGGACGACGGCGTCTTCTACGAGAAGCGCCCGTGCCTGTGGGTGGAGCCCAAGGACGGCTGGGGCAGGGGCTCGGTGCAGCTGGTGGAGATCCCCACCGTGGACGAGACCTTCGACAACATCGTCGCGTTCTGGAACCCGGAGCAGAAGCCGCAGCCGGGCGAGGAACTGCTGTACGGCTACCGCCTGTACTGGGGCGCGCAGCCACCGGCGTCCTCGCCGCTGGCGCACTGCGTGGCCACCCGCACCGGGCTGGGCGGGGTGGTGGGACAGAAGCGCAAGCATTTCTCCTGGCGCTTCGCCGTGGACTTCGAGGGCGGCGAGCTGGCGGCGCTGGCGCAGGCCAACGACCTGACGGTGGAGGCGGTGCTGCAGCTCTCGCGCGGCGGCACCGAGATCGTCTCGGCGCGCCCGCTGCACCAGATCAAGGGCTACCGCGCCATGTTCGACGTGGTGCCGCCGGACGAGTCCACCGAGCAGATCGACATCCGCCTGTTCCTGCGCCGCGCCGGCAAGCCGCTGACCGAGACCTGGCTGTACCAGTGGAACCCGCCGCCGCCGGCCGAGCGCACGCTGTACTGAGTACCGGCCGTAACCGCAGGAGCGTCGTAGGAGCGGTCGCCCCGGCCGCCCCCCGGGTGACATTGCCCGGATGCTGCCCGCGGATCTCAAGGTATCCACGGGCCGGCACGCGCCATCAGGCCGGGACGGGCAGTTCCTGGCCGGCCTCGACGCGCTGGGCCTTGGTGGGAATGCGCAGCGCGAAGCGGGTGCCGTCGCTGCCGGAGGTGATCTGCAGCTCGCCATGGTGGGCGCGGGCGATCTCCGCGGCCATGTGCAGGCCCAGGTCCATGCCCGGCTGCGGGTGCCCGCCGGTATGGGGGAGCATGGACACCCTGAGCGTGGCCAGCTGCCTGTCGGCGATGCCGTCCAGGTTGTGCACCAGCAGGTCCAGGTAGCCGCCGCCGCTGGTGGCCGACACCTTGATCAGCGACTCGGGCCGGCCGTGGACGATGGCGTTGATCATCAGGCTGCCCAGCAGCTGCGCCATGCGCACCGCATCGCAGTGCACCGGCTCGTCGATGGCCACGTGCGCGGACAGCACCTGCGCCGCGTAGGCGGCGCGGGTCTCGGCCACCACCTGCAGCAATGCCTCCTGCAGCTCGCCGCTGTTGCCGTAGTCGAGCGCGATCCAGCCGAAATCGCCGCCACGGGCGAAATCCAGCGCGAAGTCGATCAGTTCTTCCATGCGCAGCAGGCTGCGCTGCATCGAGCGCAGTGCCACCGCGTTGCGCTGGTTGAGCTGGTCCAGCACCAGCATGTCCACCAGTGCGCGCATCGACAGCAGCGGATTGCGCAGGTCGTGCCCGAGGATGCCGATCAGTTCCTCGCGCAGGCGCGCCGAGGCGCTGGCCTTGCCCAGCTCGGAACGGGCCGCGCGCGACTGCAGCTCGCTGCGTTCTGCGCGCGCCTCGGTCTGCAGCTGCGCGCCGACCAGCTGGGCCAGCAGCTCGATCTTCTCCACCAGCAGCGGCGACATCGGCCGCGGCTCCGGATCCAGCGCGCACAGCGTGCCGAACACGCTGCCGTCCTCCTGCAGGATCGGCACCGACACGTAGCTTTCGAAGCCGAAGTGGCGCGTGATCGGATGGTCGCGGAAGCGGGGATCGGCCGAAGCCTGGGCGAAGAAGATCGGCTGCCGGTTGCGGCAGATGCTGTCGCAGAAGGTCAGGCGCAGCTCGAGCTGGCTGCCCGGCTCCAGGCCCAGGCCGTCGCCGCCGTGCACCTGGCAGGCGATCCAGTGCTGGTCGGTGACCCGCGCCACTGCGGCGAAGCGCATGCCGGTCAGCTGCGCGACGATGCGCAGGACCTCGGGGATGGAGTCGAGGCGGCCGGCCCGCTCGACGTCGGCCTGCAGTTCGGGAGGCAGCGTAGCCATGCGTGTTCGATTCGTGGAAATGCGGCCAGTGTATGCCCTTGCGCGCAGAGCGACGGTGACGATCTGCCGGCGCGACCGGCAGCTGAGCCGCGCCAGCTGCCGGCCGCCGCGCCGGCCTACAGCGGCAGCGATTCCTGCACCGGCTCGATGCGGCCCTCGCCGCGCATGATCTTCTTGAACTCGGCGCGGCTGACCGAGATGTAGCGCTCGTTGCCGCCGATCTCCACCTGCGGCCCGGCCTGCACCGCGTGGCCGTGCTCGTCCACGCGCACGGTCATCGTCGCCTTGCTGCCGCTGTGGCAGATGGTCTTGATCTCGTCGATCTCGTCGGCCCAGGCCAGCAGGTACTGGCTGCCCTCGAACAGCTCGCCGCGGAAGTCGGTGCGCAGGCCGTAGCACAGCACCGGCACGCGCAGCTGGTCGACCACTTCCGACAGCTGCCACACCTGCGCACGGGTGAGGAACTGCGCCTCGTCCACCAGTACGCAGTCGAGCTTGCCGCGGTCGCGGATGTCGTCCTTCACCAGCCGCTCCAGGTCGGTGCCGTGCTCGAAGGCCACGCCCTCGGCACGCAGGCCGATGCGCGAGGCGACCACGCCGGAGCCGGCGCGGTGGTCCAGGCGCGGGGTCAGGATCAGCGTGCGCATGCCGCGCTCGCGGTAGTTGTGCGCCGATTGCAGCAGCGTGGTGGTCTTTCCGGCGTTCATCGCCGAGTAGTAGAAGTAGAGCTTGGCCATGGGGGAATTCTAATGGGCCAGGCCCTTCCTTAGAGCCTAGCTTGCCCGGCTGGGGCTTTCGCGGTGAAGTCCCGGCCGAGCCCCGGAAAAGGGATGCAAGCACAAGCTTGGCTCTCTAGCCCCGTGAAGCCCCGGCCGGGCACGCTCGGCTCTACGTCCCAGGCGATCGCCAGTACAATGCGCGGCCCATGCACGGTCTCAATCCCCCCCAGCGCGCCGCGGTCCTGCACTGCGAAGGTCCCCTGTTGGTGCTCGCCGGCGCCGGCAGCGGCAAGACCCGCGTCATCGTCGAGAAGATCGCGCACCTGATCGCCACCGGCCGCTACCCGGCCCGGCGTATCGCCGCTATCACCTTCACCAACAAGTCGGCCAAGGAAATGCGCGAGCGCGTGGCCAAGCGCATCAAGGGCGATGCCGCCGACGGGCTGACCATCTGCACCTTCCATGCGCTGGGGCTGAAGTTCCTGCAGATCGAGCACGAGGCGGCCGGCCTCAAGCGCGGCTTCTCGATCTTCGACGCCGACGACGCGGCCGCGCAGATCAAGGACCTGATGCACGGCGCCAAGCCTGACGCGGTGGACGACGTGAAGAACCTGGTGTCGCGCGCCAAGAACGCCGGGCTGTCGCCGGCGCAGGCGCTGGCCGCCGCGCGCGGCAACCGCGAGAAGGAGGCCGCCGGCGTCTACGAGCGCTACCAGGCGCGCCTGTCCACCTTCAACGCGGTGGATTTCGACGACCTGATCCGGCTGCCGGTGCAGATCCTGGAGGACAACCCGGACATCGCCCTGGGCTGGCGCGAGCGCATCGGCTACCTGCTGGTGGACGAGTGCCAGGACACCAACGATGCCCAGTACCGGCTGCTGAAGATCCTCGCCGGCGAGCGCGGCAACTTCACCTGCGTGGGCGACGACGACCAGAGCATCTACGCCTGGCGCGGCGCCAATCCGGAGAACCTGCTGCAGATGGGGCGGGACTACCCGAGGCTGGAAGTGATCAAGCTGGAGCAGAACTACCGCTGCTCCAACCGCGTGCTGCGCGCGGCCAACGCGCTGATCGCCAACAACCCGCACGAGCACCTGAAGAAGCTGTGGAGCGAGCAGGCCGACGGCGAGCGCATCCGCGTGTGGGAATGCCGCGACAGCGACCACGAGGCCGAGAAGGTCGCCGCCGAGATCTCCTACATCGCCACCGCCAGGCAGGCGCCGTGGAGCGACTTCTGCATCCTGTTCCGCGGCAACTTCCAGTCGCGTCCGCTGGAGAAGGCGATGCAGCTGCTGCGCATCCCCTACCACCTGACCGGCGGCACCGCGTTCCTGGAGCGGCAGGAAGTCAAGGACACGCTGGCGTGGCTGCGGCTGATCGTCAATCCCGACGACGACGCGGCGTTCCTGCGCGCGGTGCAGTCGCCCAAGCGCGAGGTCGGCGCCGCCTCGCTGGCCAAGCTGGCCGAACTCGCATCGGCCAAGCACGTGCCGATGTCGCGCGCGGCCGAGTCGATGGGCGCGCTCAAGCTGCTGCCGCCGCGCGCGGCCAACGGCCTGTCGGCGTTCACCGATGCCCTGCACGACCTGCGCCACCACGCCGCGCAGCTGCCGGCCGGCGAACTGGTGCGGCGGCTGGCCGAGAAGTCCGGCCTGCTCCCCGAACTGCGCAACCAGAGCAAGGACGAGGTCTCGTTCCAGCGCCGCCGCGCCAACCTGGAGGAGCTGGCCGAGTGGTTCGAGGGCGGCCCGCGCGGCGCCAGCGCCGGCGACCTGGCCGCGCAGCTGGCGTTGCTCTCGCGCAACGACAAGGACGACGGCGGCAACCAGGTGCGGATGATGACCCTGCACGCCTCCAAGGGCCTGGAGTTCCGCTACGTGTTCATCGTCGGCTGCGAGGACGGCACGCTGCCGCACGAGGTCAGCCTGGACGAGGGCAACCTGGCCGAGGAGCGGCGCCTGCTGTACGTGGGCATCACCCGCGCCAAGGAGCAGCTGTGGCTGAGCCACAGCAAGCTCACCCGCAAGTTCGGCGAGCAGATCCGGCTCAAGCCCAGCCGCTTCTTCGACGAGCTGCCGGCCGAGGAGCTGCAGCGCGACGGCGCCGACCCGGTGGCCGACGCGCAGCGCAAGCAGGAGCGCGCCAAGGCCGGGCTGGCGGCGATCCAGGCGCTGTTCGACCCGTAGGCCGGGCCCGTGCGGCCGGACCCGCAATCCTTCGCCCGGGCAGGCGCGGCGCACCCGGGCAGGCGCGGTGCTCCCGGGTGCACCGCGCCTGCCCAGGCGGCGCGCTGTCCGACCGACCCGCGGCCACTTGCCAGCGGGTGCCGACGCGGCCACGCTGCACGGCAGTTTCCCCACCCGCATTGGCCGATGACCCTGGTCACCGAAACCCCGCGCCTGCGTCTGCGCCTGCTCGATGCCGAGCGCGATCTGGCCGCGATGCTGGAACTGCAAAACGATCCGGCCTTCCTCGAGGGCATCGGCGACCACGGCGTGCGCACACTGGAACAGGAAGCGGCATTCCTGCGCCGGTGGGGTGGCTTTCGCTACGCGCAGTACGGCTTCGGCCACTACGCGATCGAGGATCGGCAGGGCGCATTCCTCGGCACCGCCGGATTGATCCAGCGCGACGACCTGCCGGCGCCGGACATCGGCTACGCGCTGCTGTCGGCACACCAGGGCCGCGGCTATGCCGAGGAAGCGGCCCGCGGCGTCATGGCCCATGCGCGCGACGTGCTGAAGCTGCCGCGCCTGCTCGGCATCGCCTCGCCGCACAACACCCGTTCGATCCGGCTGCTGGAGAAGCTCGGCCTGCGCTGCCAGGGCGAGTACGTCATGCTCGAGGGCAAGCCGGATGCGTTGTACGCGATCGATTTCGGCGACGCACAGGCAGGCGAGGATCGTTAGGGCGCTTCCGGTCCAAGTGTCGCCAGCTCCTTCCCCCGCATGCGGGAGAAGGGAACAGCGCTCGCTCATCCGTAATCGCCGCGGAACTTCCTTCTCCCGTTCACGGGAGAAGGTGGCGCGCAGCGCCGGATGAGGGCGCTTCTGCGGTGGCTCTCCCATGCTGCAGGCAGCCCCTATCCGCCCTTCGGGCACCTTCCCCCGCACGCGGGAGAAGGGAACAGCGCTCGCTCATCCGGAATCGCCGCGGAACCTCCCTTCTCCCGTTCACGGGAGAAGGTGGCGCGCAGCGCCGGATGAGGATGCTTTTGCTGCGGCTTTCCCATGCCCCGACCAGCCCCCATCCGCCCTTCGGGCACCTTCCCCCGCACGCGGGAGAAGGGAACAGCGCTCGCTCATCCGGAATCGCCGCGGAACCTCCCTTCTCCCGTTCACGGGAGAAGGTGGCGCGCAGCGCCGGATGAGGGCGCTTCTGCGGTGGCTTTCCCATGCTCCAGACAGCCCTCATCCGCCCTTCGGGCACCTTCCCCCGCAAGCGGGAGAAGGGAACAGCGCTCGCTCATCCGGAGTCGCCGCAGGACCTCCCTTCTCCCGTTCACGGGAGAAGGGGGCGCGCAGCGCCGGATGAGGGCGCTTCTGCGGTGGCTTTCCCATGCTGCAGGCAGCCCCCATCCGCCCTTCGGGCACCTTCCCCCGCACGCGGGAGAAGGGAGGTTGCCTGTTCCTGCTTCAGGGTGAACAGACAGGTGAAGGCGGGAACCCTATGCCGGTGCCTTGAGGGAGGGACCGTGAGATTCCATTGCTCATCGTGCAAGTCGCGGGGTCCCCGCCTGCGTGGGGACGACGGATTACCGGGCGCCGCGCCACTTCGACGGGCAGGTGATCGGCCGCGCATTGCCCCGGACAGTCGCGACAACGAATCGTTCCCTCGGCAACGGCGGCGTTTCCACAAAAAGAGACGGCGCCCGCAGGCGCCGTCCTTCGCGAATCGTCAGATCGACGCGATCACTTGCCGCCGCTCACCGAGGCGTGGATCGTGTCCAGCACCTGCCGCAGCTGCTTGACGTCGACCTGGCCGGGCGCGGAGGGCACGCCGATCATGCCGAAGGTCATGTCGCTGCCGAACACCTCGCCGGACAGGCGCGAGATCGCACCCAGGCCGCCCATGGACATGGTCAGCTGCGGCTTGAGCGAGTACTTGGCGCGCACCTGCTCGGTGGCGTCGAGCAGCCGGAGCACGTCGGCCGGGTTGTGCGGCATCACCGCGATCTTGAGCACGTCCGCGCCCAGCGCGTCCTGCTTGCGCAGGCGGGCGACGATCTCCTCGGTGGCCGGGGTGGCCTGGAAATCGTGGCT
Organism: Stenotrophomonas sp. MMGLT7; assembly: GCF_021168555.1. GTDB lineage: Bacteria > Pseudomonadota > Gammaproteobacteria > Xanthomonadales > Xanthomonadaceae > MMGLT7. The sequence continues at coordinate 228,608 of NZ_JAJOZS010000005.1, forward strand.
GGACATGACGATGCGGGTGCCGGCCTTGTGCGCGGCGGCCACAACCTGCTCGACCACCTTCTGCTCGCGGAACATCTCCACGTCCAGCAGGTCGATGAAGTCGGCCTTGATCAGCGCCAGGTACAGCTTGCCGTAGTCGGCGTCGCTGATGGGCTTGGCGCCGCCCTCGGCCTTGGTGCGGAAGGTGAGGATCATCGGCTTGCCCTTGGCGGCCTGGGCGACCTGCTTGCCCAGCGCGGCGACCTTGGCCGGGTCGGTGGCGAAGTCCAGGTAGTCGATGCGGAACTCGATCAGGTCGGCATCGGGGTTGGCGCCGATCACGCGGGCCTGCTCCAGCACCTGCTGCGGGTTGGCGCCGGTGGTCGGGACGATGGTCTTGGGCGCGCCCTGGCCGATGACGGTGTTGCGGATGGTGAACGGCTGCGCGTGGCGCACGTTCACTGCGGCGGCGCCGGCGCTGGTGGGCGCGGCGGCCAGGGCATCGGTGGTGCCGGCGGCCAGCATCGGGCCGGCGAGGAATGCGGAGATGGCGAGCATCAGGATGCGGTTGTTCATGGCAATGACCTTGAGTCTAGGCAATTGGAGCGGCGGCAGCGAACCCGCCGCCGCTCGAGGGGGGGATGCGGCGGTCAGAAGGTGATCTTGGCCTGCAGGCCGAGCGCCAGCACGTTGTCGGTATTCTTGTAGCGGAACGTGCCCGGGTTGGTGATGTACTGCACGTCCGGACGCAGCGACAGCCACGGCTTGACCTGGAAGGTGTAGGCCACCTCCCACAGCTCCTCGGCCTGGTTGAGCTCCCAGTCCGGGTCGCTGATCAGGCCCATCGCCTGCAGCTGCAACTGCTGCTCCAGCAGGTGGCGGTTGATCGAGGCGCGCACGTAGCCCACCGCCACGCGGTCCTGCGGACGGCTGTGGAAGATCCCCTGGTAGACGAAGCCGGCGGAGAACCAGCGGTTCATCACCGCGGTCTGCTGCGACTGCGCGGTGTACTGCGCGAACAGGCTCAGGCCGCCGTCGACCGCGTTGTTGGTGATCTTCTGGTCGGTCATGATGTAGCCGCCCTCGCGATGGTCCGCGATCAGCGCGTTGCGGTTGCCGACCATCCTCGCGTCCGAGGTGTCGTAGTAGTAGCCGATCTTGTAGTGGCCGGGGAAGTTGCCCTTGTTGGCGGTGCCCGGCGCCCATTCGAACTCGATCGGGTACAGGTGGCCGGTGGTGCCGTGCTCGTGCAGGCTCCAGCGGTTGGCCTCCAGGTTGTAGTTGGTGTTGACCAGCACCATGCCGGTGCGCAGCGTCGTCTCCGGCGTGGGATGGATGGTGACGTGGGTGGCCCAGCGCGGCCGCGGCCAGTTGGTCCAGCCGGCGCTGGTGGACAGCGAGATCGGGTGTGCGCACAGCGCGGCGTTGACGAAGTTGGTCATGATCTGGTTGATGCCGAAATCATTGCCCATCACGTAGAAGCCGGCCTTCCAGTTGAGCTTCTTGTCGAAGAAGTTCTGGTCGTAGCTCAGTTCGGTCAGGCGGGTGAACTGGTCGCTGTAGATCTCCTGGATCGGCATGTAGTCGTTGCCGGCCAGGTCCTGCGAGGTGCCGCGGCCGCGGCGGTCGTTGATGGTCAGGTGGAAGCGGGCGTCGCCCCAGAAGCTGGTGAGCTTGCCCATGTCCAGGTCCACGCCGACCTGGGTCTGGAAGGCGTTGCGCGCGCTGTGGTCGATGCCGCCGTCCACCACGCCCATGGCCTCGGTGATGAAGCCGCCGCGGAAGGAAATGCCGTTGGCGGCCCACTCGCTGCGCTTGCCGTTCCAGTCGCCGGTCATGGTCTTGCCGGTGTACAGGTCCGGTACCGCCGCCGCCGCCGCGGCGGACGCCAGCGCGACACTCCCGCCCGCGGCCGCCCCGGCCGGGGCGCCGGCCTCTTCGGCCAACGCCGTCCACGACGGGCCCGCCAGGGCGCAGGCCACCAGCAGCGGCAGCGCCGCGCGGCGGGGATGTCTGTGATTGATCGTGTTCATGTACTGCCTCGTCTTCAGTTGATCGTCGTCGTTGTCGTGTTGCCGTAGGCGGCCATCGACGGCCGCCCGCATCGTTCGGGTCCGACCCGGCCGGCCGCGACGGGCGGCTTGCCGGCCATGCGCATGGCATCCGGGCCGTCGTGGACCGGAAAGCCAGCCGGGGGAGAGGTGCGCAACGCCGGGGGAGCGGCGCTGCGCGGGAGCGCGCGGGTGTCCTCGTCACACCCGCACGTCCCTGGGACTTACTTGCGCAGCGCCAGCGGCTTGCTCAGCGGCGAGGTGGCGCCGTCGACCGTGGTCACCGTCGCGGTGACGTTGGCGATCCCGGCGGCGTCCTGGCCGGCCAGCTCGTAGCTGAAGCTGGCTTTGCCCTGGGCGTCGACCGGCACGCTGACGTAGCCGAGGTAGCGCTCGGCCTCGTCCTGCTCGGGCCGGCTGTTGGCGAACAGCTCGACGCGGTAGAGCGTGCCCGGCTGGCCGTCGAAGCGTCCGTCCACCTGCACGCCCTTGCCGCTGCGGCGCGCCGCGGTCAGCACCGGCGCGGGCTGGCCGTAGTTCGGGGTCTGCTCGCAATCGGCGCTGTCGCCGTCCAGCGCGCAGATCTTCTCCAGCTTGCTCGGATCGCTCTCGATGCCGCCGCCACGGTTGCCGATGTACTTGCCGTGCTCCAGCCCGGGCACGTTGAACACGATCGCGCCCTTCTGCTCGGGCAGGCAGGCGCCGCCGGCGAAGCAGCGGAGGATGTCCTTGCCGTTGTCGACCATCACGTTGCCGGTGATGGTGTTGATGGACGGGCCGAGCACGCGGTTCTTGCCGTAGGTGCCGTCGGGGCCGGGCAGCGCTTCCGGGCGCACCGACACCGCCACGCGGTTGCCGCGCATGATGTTGCCCGAGACGATGTTGCCGGTGCCGCTGAGGGTGACCGCCGAGGAGATCCCGGTGAAGGTGTTGCCGGAGATGAAGTTGCGGTTGCCCCAGTTCAGCTGCACGCCGTCGGACATGTTCTCGAAGTGGTTGTGCACGATCGTGTTGTCGTTGCCCCACAGGATCTCCAGGCCCTGCGACGGCTCCTTGTTGTTCTTGTCGCTGCTGGTGATGTAGTTGTCGGCGATCAGGTTGAACGCCGAGCCGCGCGTGGCCTCCATCGCGTCGCCGTTGTCGATGAACACGTTGCGCAGGATCTTGTTGTGCACCGTGGTGGTCGCGGTGGAGTTGCCCTGGCCGTCGTCGCCGGTGAGCATGATGCCGGCGCCGCCGATGTTGTGGACCAGGCGGTTTTCGTGGATCAGGCTGCCGCTGGCGCGGTTGAGCAGGATGCCGATGCAGAAGTTGCGCACCTCGATGCCGTGCAGTTCCACGCCATTGGTGTCGCGCAGGATCAGGCCGGGCAGCGTGGTGGTGCGCACGTTGGTGCCGAAGGTGCCGGGAACGGCGCCGGGGCACGATTCCGGGTCGGTGCCGCCAATGTACTCGGAGCCGTCGATCACCACGTAGGTGCCGTTGCGGTTGTAGTCGACGTTGTCGATCACCACCGGTCCCTTGATCGGCGGCAGTTCGCTCTTGGTCTTGATCACGTACGGGCCCTTGCCGATCGCCGACAGCTCGATGCGGTACTTGCCCGGGGCGGCGTTGTTCTGTTCCAGCGCCCAGCGGAAGGTGCCCTGGCTGCCGTCGTCGGCGTAGCTGGTGACCTTCAGTACCTGGCTCGGCTGCGGACGCGGCTGCGCCATGCCGGCGACGGCCGGATCATGGCCGGCGTTCTGGGCGAGGGCGGGCGTGGCCATCAGCGCCAGGGCCAGCAGGGAATAGGAAGTCGTGGTGCTCATCTTGCATTTCCTTGTGTTGACGTTCTCGTCGTAATCGAATGACGGGGCAGAGGCGGCTCAGCGGTCGTGCCTGTCCCACAGGATCTTGGTGCCGAAGCCCAGCCGGTTGTCGGTGAGCTTGAGCTGCAGCAACTGGATCTCCCATACCGGTGCGGACATGCCGCGGGCCTGCGGGAAGCGCTGGTAGTACATCGCCAGCGCCGCTTCGCGTTCGCTCTCGTCCTCGAGGACGCGGGCCGGGCCGTAGAACTGCAGCCCGCGCACCTCGGAGATCTCCAGCGGCTGGCCGGTGATGGTACCGGCGGCGTAGCGATTGGCCAGCAGCATCTCGCTGTGGCGGGTGTCGCGGCTGCCCAGCAGCACGAAGCGGTTGCTTCCGGCGTCGAAGGCGAAGAAGGCGTTGGCGGCCCACGGCACGTCGCCGAAGCACACCGCCAGCGACAACACGTGGTGTTCGAGCAGGAAGTCGGCGATGGGGTCGGGCAGCGGTTTCATGGAAGTTCCGGAAGGGGTCGGGGTGGACATCTGGGTTCAGCCGAAGACCCGGACCCAGAGTGCCGAGATCGGCATGGCGAACAGCAGCGCCGGCAGCATGTTGGCGACCGGGAAGACCTTGATGCCGCAGATGCGGAAGCCGGTTGCTAGCATCAGCAGGCCGCCCACCGCGGAGAAGTCGGCCTGCATCGCCGGCGTGGTCAGCGGCAGGATCAGCACCGCGCCGAAGGCCAGCGCCAGCTGGATGGCCAGCTGCGGCACGGCGATGGTGGCCACCGCGTAGCCGAGCGTGGTGGCGAAGATCGCCGCAGTGAAGAAGTCCAGGAACGACTTGGCGATCAGCACCGAGGAGTCGCCGGTCATGCCCTCGTGCATGGAGCCGAAGATGCCGGTGCCGCTGGCGCAGAACAGCACGATGATGGCGACGAACTTCTCCAGGAATTCCTCCTGGGTGATGCCGGTCTTGGGCGCGGGCAGGATCTTCTCCACGCCGTTCCTGGCGAAGTTGCCGAGCTTGCCGATGCCCTTCTCCAGGTAGATCATCTCGCCGACCAGCGCGCCGAGGATGCCCGAGAGCACCATCACCGGCATGTGCGCGGCCTTGTTGATGAGGATGACCGACATCGCCATAGAGGCGGCGCCGAAGGTGAGCGGCATGGCGCTGCGCAGCCGCTCGGGCATGCGCTTGGCCAGCATCGCGCCGCCGATGGCGCCGAAGAGAACGGCGGCACCGTTGATATAGGGTCCGATGATCATGGGGCTTCCCCTTCTTGGGTGATGGCGGGCAGGGTCTCGCCCCACCGCGGCAGAGTCTTGGAATCGAAGCCGAGCAGGCCGATGGCCCGGGCGGCGCTATGGGTGACGATCTGGTCGATCGATTGCGGGCCGGCGTACAGCGCCGGGACCGGCGGGAACACGATCGCCCCGTATTCGGTGGCGGCGGCCATGTTGCGGATATGGCCCAGGTGCAGCGGTGTCTCGCGCACCATCAGCACCAGCTTGCGGCGCTCCTTGAGCACCACGTCGGCGGCGCGGGTGAGCAGGTTGTCGGTGATGCCGTTGGCGATGGCGGCCAGCGAGTGCATCGAGCACGGCGCCACGATCATGCCGGCGGTCTGGAACGAGCCGCTGGAGATCGCCGCGCCCACCGCGCCGGTGGGATAGAACACGTCGGCCATCGCGATCACCTCGTCGCGGCTGAGCTGGGTCTCCTGCTCGCGGGTCAGGCCGGCGGCCTTGGACATCACCAGGTGGGTCTCGGCCCCCAGCTCCCGAAGGAGCTGGAGTGCCTTGACGCCATACTGGAAGCCGGTGGCACCGCTGATACCGACGATCACCCTCGGTCTTTGCATGGCGTGGCTTTGCATGGTGTCGCTCCGCTTACTGCTTGTTGAAGCCGGGGATGAAGCGGTTCACGTCCACTTCCAGGAACTGCGAGCGCTGGAAGTTGGCCTTCAGCTTGTACGGCACCGTGCAGTCGTAGATGGTCTTGCAGGTGACGCCGTGGTCGCGGATGGACGGACTGAACGCGGGATCCTGCGACGGATCGAGCGGATGGCAGCGCACGCCGGGGATGAAGATGGTGTCCACGTCGCCCTGGTAGCGGGTGGTCATCGCCCACATCACGTCCGACAGGTCGAAGATGTCCACGTCCTCGTCGACCAGGAACACGTGCTTGAGCTCGGAGAAGGCCGAGAAGGCCAGCAGCGCGGCCTGGCGCTGGCGTCCCTCGTCCTGGCCGGTGCGCTTCTTGATCTGCAGCACCGCCACGTACTTGCCGGTACCCGGCGACGGGCAGTGCACGTTCTGCACCAGGCCCGGCAGCGCCATCTCGATCAGGGTCAGGATGCTGGCCTCGGTCGGGATGCCGGCCATGTTGGTGTGCTCGTCCGACGGGCCGATGCAGGTCTGCAGGATCGGGTGCTTGCGGTGGGTGACGGCCTTGACCTTGATCACCGGAACCGCGGCCTTGGCCTCGCCGGTGTAGCCGGGGAACTCGGGCATGGCCTTGCCGGTGTTGGTGTTCTGGTCCTCGCGCACGCGGTAGTCCGGCAGCAGCTCGCCTTCGATCACGATCTCGGCGTTGGCGATGCCCAGGGTGCCCTTGACCGCCACGCCCTCGACCAGCTCGACCGCCTTGCCGCGCAGGCCGCCGGCGATGGACAGCTCGTCGAAGCCCAGCGGGGTGGTCGGGGCCTCGAAGCAGGCGCCGATCTCGATGGCCGGGTCCACGCCGATGGAGATGGTGATCGGCATCGGCTTGCCGTCCTTCTCGTACTTCTGGCGGAACTGGTCGAGGTGGCGGCCGGGGACGAAGTACATCGAGATCTCGTCCTTGCCCTGCACGCACAGGCGGTGGATGGTGACGTCGTGCTCGCCGGTCTCCGGGTCGGCGCCGTAGCACATGCCCAGGGTGAAGTAGGGGCCGGCATCCTCAGGGGTGTTCTTCGGCGCCGGCAGCAGCGTGCGCAGGTCGAAGCCGGGGTCGCTGGCCAGGTGCACCACTTCCTGGCACACCGCCTTCTCCTTGGGAATGACCACCGGCGCGATCGCGTTCTTGACCGCTTCGCGCATCTGGAAGCCGAGCTTCTCCTTGTCCATGCCGAACATGCGCGCCACGCGCTGGCGCGAGGCCAGCAGGCCGATCAGCACGCGCACGTCGTCGAAGCCCTTGACCTTGTTGAACATCATCGCCGGACCGGTCTGGGTCGGGCGCTGCACGGTGCCGCCGGCGCCGACATAGCGATAGACGCCGGACAGTTCGGCTTCCGGATCGACCGGCTCGTTGGTCTCGATGTATTCGCCTTCGTACTGCTTGAGCAGTTCGATCGCTGAGCGCAGATCGTGTACCTGCGAGGCGTTGGGGGTGTTGTTGCTCATTGTCATGTGTCTCCGGGAATGAAGGTTTCCGCCAGGCTTCCGCCGCAGCGAATACTCCTCCCTCGCGGGCCGGGACACATTGATCCTGATCAATCTAAGTCATTGATTATTAAGGACTTTTTCGCAAAAGAAATGGCGCCCGTCCCGCGCTGCCACTGCGGGAAAGGACGCCATCGGATGGGGGGCTGGGCAGGGTTGGCTTCCAGCTTTGGGCGCAGCATAGGGGCCGCCTGCGCGGAAACTTTGCAAAAGTGTGGCGTGCGCGACGGGCGCCGGATGCAGGCACCCGCTGCCGCGTTTCGGCCATGGCCGTAGGAGCGACTTCAGTCGCGATGAGGCCTTCGCGGGAAGGCCCATTCGCGACTGAAGTCGCTCCTACACGGGACGCCGCAGGTCGCTCCTGCAAGAGGCCTTGAAAGAAGGCTGGAGGGCTCGCCGATGTCCTCACGGCGCCTGGCTCCTGCGGGAGCCGGCGGGCCGCCGCTCAGGCCATCGCGTCAACGTCGCGATGCGACGGCAGCACGATGCTGGCCACCAGCCCGCCCGAGGCGCGGTTGTGCAGGTGGATGTTGCCGCCGTGGGCGCGGATGCAGTCGCGCGCGGTGGCCAGGCCCAGGCCGACGCCGTTGCCCTTGTCCTCGCGGTTGCGCGACGGGTCGAGCTGGAAGAACGGCTCGAACACGCGTTCGAGCAGGTGCTCGGGGATGCCCGGGCCGTGGTCGGCGATGTCGATCAGGATGTCGCCGTCGCGCTGGTCGCGACGCATCGACACCTCGGCGCGCTGGCCGTGGCGCAGCGCGTTCTCGATCAGGTTGCTGAGCGCGCGCTTGAGCGCCAGCGGGCGGCAGCGGTAGGACAGGCGCGACGGCGCCCGCAGCTCCACTTCGTGGCCGAGGTCGCGCTGGCGATCGAGCACGTCGTCCATCAGCTGCACCAGGTCCACCTGTTCGCTGGCTTCGCCGCGGGCGTTCTGGTGGGCGAAGCTCAGGGTCTCGTTCACCATCTGCCGGACCTCGTCGAGCGTGCGCAGCATCTCGTCGCGCTCCTCGCTCTCGGGCAGCATCGCCGCCTGCAGTTCCAGCGAGGTCAGCGGCGTGCGCAGGTCGTGGCTGATCGCCGCCAGCATGCGCGTGCGCTCGTCGACGAAGCGGGTCATGCGCTCCTGCATGTCGTTGAACGCCAGCGCGATCTCGCGGATCTCGTCCGGTCCCTGGATCGTCAGCGGATCGATGCGTTCGCCGCGGCTCATGTTCTCGGCCGCCGCGGTCAGCGCCGCGGTCGGGCGCAGGATGCGGTTGACGAACACGTACATCAGGATCAGCACCGGCGGGATGCCGACGATCAGCGAGAAACGCAGCAGCTGCCAGCCCTCGCGCCACAGCGACTGCGTGGGCAGCGACTGCCGCGTGTGCAGCCAGCGGCCATGGTCGAGCGCCAGGTCGATCTCGACGCACTCGATGCTGTCGCCGGCGACGTTGTCCATCTGTGCCAGCGAACGGCTGGCGGCATCGCGGCGGCACGGCATGCGCACGGTGACCGCCTGCGCGTTGAGGCGCTGCTTGAGCGCGGTGGCCAGCGACAGTTCGCGCTCGTCCATGTCGCGCACGTTGGGCGTGTGGTCGATCCACAGGTGCGCGACCTGGGTATTGAACGAGTCCAGCCAGTTGTCGCCGCCTTCGGCCGGCATCCGGTTGGCCAGCCGGTAGGCGGTGATGGTGCGCGAGAGCGCGTGTTCGCGCGCGATCGGGTGCAGCGCGCCGGCCTGCGACCACAGCCCCAGCGTGCCGAACAGGTTGCCGACGATGAAGCCGCCGAACATCAGCACGAACAGCTGTCCGCCCAGGCTGCGCGGCAGCAGCTTCATGCCTCCACCTTCCTCACCTCGGCGGCGAACAGGTAGCCGTCGCCCCAGATGGTCTTGAGCAGCACCGGGTGGCGCGGGTCGTCCTCCAGCTTCTTGCGCAGCCGGCTCACCTGGCTGTCGATGCTGCGGTCGAAGGCGCTGTTGTCGCGGCTGGTCAGGTCGAGCAGGTCGTCGCGGCTGAGCACCTGGTTGGGCCGCTCCAGGAACACGCGCAGCAGGCGGAACTCCATCGTGCTCAGCGGCACGTCCTGCCCTTGCGGGTCGAGCAGGGTGTGGCGGGTCAGATCCAGCGTCCAGCCTTCGAACTGCAGGCTGCCGGCCTCGTCCAGCACGGCCGGCGGCGGCATGTTCGCCCGGCGCAGCACGCTGCGGATGCGCGCCACCAGCTCGTCGACGCTGAAGGGCTTGGTGACGTAGTCGTCCGCGCCCAGGTCCAGGCCGACGATGCGGTCGGAGAACTCGGCCTTGGCGGTGAGCATGATCACCGGCGTGTGCAGCTCGGCGTCGATGTAGCGGCACAGCGACAGCCCGTCCTCGCCCGGCAGCATCAGGTCCAGCACGATCAGGTCGAAGCGCGTCTCGGCCAGGCGCGCGCGGGTGGAGGGTCCGTCGCTGGCGGTGGTCACCTCGAAACCCTGCCTGCGCAGGTAGGCGGCCAGCGGCTCGCGGATGGAACGGTGGTCGTCGACAACCAGGAGATGGGCCACGGCAGCGGGAAGGGTGTGGGTCGGAGGCGGGGAAAATACCAAGTTGTCGATGCCGGTGCCGTAATGGTCGCACTCACATCCATCCGTACTTGCTGGTAACGTCATCCCATGTCTCCCCCTAGCACCGCCGCCGATCCGCTGATCCTGGTCGATGCCCAGGACCGCCCCCTGGGGCCGCTGGACAAGCCCGACTGCCACCGTGGCGAGGGTATCCTGCACCGGGCGTTCTCGGTATTCCTGTTCGATGCGGCCGGGCGCCTGCTGCTGCAGCGTCGCAGCGCGCTCAAGCCGCTGTGGCCGCTGTACTGGGCCAACAGCTGCTGCTCGCATCCGCGCTGGGGCGAGCAGCTGCAGCCGGCGGCCGAGCGCCGCGTGCGCGAGGAACTGGGCACGGCGGCGCAGGCGCCGCTGGCCTGGCGCTTCAGCTTCGTCTACCAGGCCCGCTATCTCGATGTCGGCAGCGAGCACGAGTTCTGCCACGTGTTCACCGGATGCGTCGATGCGTCCACGGTGCGGCCCGACCCGGCCGAGGTGGACCAGGTGCGGTGGATCGAGCCGGAGCAGCTGCAGCGCGAGCTGGACGACCCGCAGGCGCCGTTCACGCCGTGGCTGCGGCTGGAGTGGCCGCGGCTGCGGGCCATGTGCCCGCAGCCGTGACCTGACCGCCGCGCGGCGCACGACCCGCGGCGGCTCAGCTACGGGCGTCGCCGGGCCTCGGCGCGCACAGGCTGATCACGCTCCAGATCGCCAGGATGACGAAGGTGACCAGGCTCCAGGCCGGCATCGACAGGCCCAGGAACGTCCAGTCGATCACCGCGCACTCGCCCGAACCGGTGAACACCTGGCGCAGCACGTCGGCCAGCGGCCAGGACTGCATCATGAAGGCCAGGTCGGGGCCGCAGGCCGGCACCAGCTCCGGCGGCAGCGTCTGCAGCCAGACGTGGCGGGTGGCGATGGCCGCGCCGATCGCCGCGGCGATCACCGCCAGCAGCACGTAGACCGCGCGTCCGCCGCGCCCGCGCGGGCCGTGCATGGCGCCGACGAAGAACACCAGTCCCAGCAGCACGAAGGCGCCGCGCTGGAAGGTGCACAGCGGGCAGGGCTGCAGGCTGTCGAAGAACTGTACGTACAGCGCGTACAGCAGCACGCCCAGGCAGCCCAGGCCGCCGGCCAGGAAGCGTTGCCGGAAGGTCCAGCTGAAGGGATTGAGGAGTTTCGGTTGTGGGGTCGGTGACATGTCCTTCTACCTCCGGGTTGAATGCGTTGGCGTGCCGGCGCGAACGGCCGCTCAGTTGCCGTGGCGGTCCCACAGCAGCCGGGTGCCGTAGCCCTGCACGTCGTCGACGTACTTCACCTGCAGCAGCTTGATCTCCCACGCCGGCGCGGAGACGTCCAGCACCCGCGGGAAGCGCCGGCGATAGATCGCCAGCGCCGCCTCGCGTTCGCGCGGGTCCTCCAGTATCCGCGCCGGGCCGTAGAACTGCAGGCCGCTGGCGACGGAATAGTCGCGCGGTTCGCCGGCGATGGTGCCGGCGGCGTAGCGGTTGGCCAGCAGCATCTCGCTGTGGCGGGTGCCGCGGCCGCTGAGCATGACCAGGCGATTGTCCTGCTCGTCGAAGGCGAAGAAGGCATTGGCCGCCCACGGCACGTCGCCGTAACAGACCGCCAGCGACAGCAGGCGATGCCGCGCCAGAAAGCCAATGATGGGGGCGGGCAGGGGTTTCATGCAGGCGGCACCGGCATCGGCCGGCCAGGCAAGGGGTACAGGTCGGGGAGCCGCGCGCTGCGGGGACGGGGGCTGGACATGGATGTGGCTCCGGGGGAGGTGTTGGGCAGGGAACGTTGCCGCCGTGCTCCACGATCCCGCCTGTCATCTGCAGCCGCATTGATTCGCATCAAAGCTGTCGCCGGATGCTGAATCCGTTACGAAAGGCGAAGGACGCTTGACGACGCCACGGCGTGCGCGTGGATCTGAGACCTGTGGCGGCCTTTCATCGCCGCTTGATCGGCTGGACTGCGTTGCCGTGCAGGCCGTTGTCGCCAGCGTCGGTGGCATTGCTGCCGGATCGCCTTCGAGAGGCGGGCGTCCGCGGAACATCCGCGTCGTCGCTCCCGTGCAGGTGCGGGCCATCCATGGACGTTGCCGCGATCGGCCGTCCGTCCCTGGTTCCTCGCTTGCGGACACTGCTGTCCGAGGAGGATGTTCCTGCGTGTCGGTGAACGCTTGCGGCAGCAGGGTTGCGGCATCGCTGGGCAGCGGCGGGATGCGAATCGTGTGTCGGCATCCCTCCTGCCCGTTGTCCCCGCGAAGGCCTGTCCGGGGAAACTTTCCTGCCTGGCCGGCGATGACTTGCGGCAGAAACCTTGCGCCCTCGCTGGCGACGGCGGGACTCGGACCGTGGTCCGCCATCCATGTGCTCGTCGTCCCCGCGCAGGCGGGGACCCAGCGACTTGCGCGGCGAAATCGATCAGCTACGCAATCTCCCGGTTCCACCTTTCAATGCGCAGGCACCGGGTCCCCGGCTGACCTGCCATGCGGCTGTGGAAAGCCGCGGGGACGATGGTTTCAGGCTTTCCGGGCGTGAGCCAACCACTCCGGCTGACAGCTGGCCCAATCCTGTGTCTTTCTGCGGACGGTGCGGCGCTGCAATGCGCCTGGCAGTAACGGCGGCTTCGAGTTTCCCGAGCACCGGCAGCATCGGCCCCGCCGTTTCACCTATCGCTGCGCGGCCGCCTAGGCCTGCGGGTCGATGCGTTGCAGCCGCTGCTGCAGCTGCTCCAGCCGGTCCTGCAGCTCGGCCACGGTGTCCTCCAGCTGCGCCAGCCGCTGCTGCACGCCGGCATCGGCCGCCGCGGGTGGGGTCGAAGCCGGCAGGCGTGCCGCCAGCGCCTGCACGTCGACCGGGCCGCACAGCTGGTGCGTGTAGCGGTCCTCGCGCTGGCCGGCCGCGCGCGGCAGCTGTACCGCCAGGCCGCGCTGCGCCAGGCGTTCCAGGTGGTGGTGCACGTCGTCGGCATCGCTGAACTTGGCCAGCCGCTCGCTGCGCGAGAACAGTTCGCCCAGGGTCTGCGGCCCGCGCAGCAGCAACAGCCCCAGCAGCGCCACCTGCTGCCGGGTCAGGCTGAGCGCGCCGGCCACGCAGTGCTCGTAGCGCTCGGCGCGCGAGGAAAACTGCTGGCGCACCAGCCGCCGCGATTCCAGCCGCCGCAGCGCGCCGTGGACCTCGCCCGGCTCCAGCGCCAGCACCGGATCGCGCGCGGTCTTCTGGTTGGCCGCCACCAGCGTGGCGTTGACCGTGAGCGGATAGGCATCCGGCGTGGTCGCCTCCTTCTCGATCAGGCAGCCCAGCGCGCGCGCCTCGGCGGCATCGAGCACGGGGATCTCGGCGGTGGCGGTTTCCTGGTTCATGGTCTGGCCGTGGGCATCGGGGCCGGGCAGCATAGCCGAGCGCGGCGGCCGCGAAGGATCGGCCGCGCCGGATCGGCGACATGCCGAGGCGCTAGAATCGCCCGCTTGTTCCCAGCCGGTTGCCGACGCATGCGTGGTTTTCTCGCGACTTCCTTCCTTGCCCTGGCGCTCGCCAGCGCGCTCTCCGCCTGCAAGCGCGCGGAGCCGCCGCCCGCGCCCGCGGCCGCGCCGGCCGCAACCGCGCCGGCGACGCAGGCGGCCGACGACAACCTCAACGCGGTGCTGTGGATGCAGCGCTCGGAGGAGTACCGCGCGCTGGCCGAGCAGACCTACCGCGCCGCCGCCGACCGCCTGGACGAGGCCCTGCGCCAGCCCAACTGGGACGCGCTGGTGCCCGAGGAGCGCGACAACGCCGTCAAGGGCCTGAAGCCGGCGGTGGTGATGGACGTGGACGAGACCGTGCTCGACAACTCGCCCTACCAGGCGCGCCTGATCCACGACGGCAAGGAATACGACGAGCTCAGCTGGGACCAGTGGGTGGCCGAGAAGAAGGCCAGGCCGGTGCCCGGCGTGGTCGATTTCGCCAGGGCCGCGGACGCCAGGGGCGTGACCATCCTGTACATCTCCAACCGCGCCGTGCACCTGAAGGAGGCCACCCTGGCCAACCTGCGCCAGGCCGGGCTGCCGGTGGCCGACGACAGCGTGTTCCTGGGCCTGGGCACGGTGCTGCCCGGCTGCGAGCAGAACGGCAGCGAGAAGGACTGCCGCCGCCGCCTGGCCGGGCAGAAGTACCGGGTGCTGATGCAGTTCGGCGACCAGCTCGGCGATTTCGTGCAGGTGGTGTCCAACACCCCGCAGGGCCGCGGCGAGCTGCTGCAGCAGTACCACGACTGGTTCGGCGAGCGCTGGTGGATGCTGCCCAACCCGAGCTACGGCGGCTGGGAGCCGGCGCTCTTCGGCAACGACTGGGCGCAGCCGCGCGAGCAGCGGCGCCAGGCCAAGCGCGCCGCGCTGGAGCTGGCGCGATGAGCCGCGCGCCGCTGTCGCTGGGCCCGCGCGAGCGGCTGATCTTCGCCCTGGACGTGCCCGGCCGCAGCGAGGCTGTGGAGTGGATCGAGCGCCTCGGCGATGCGGTGTCGTTCTACAAGATCGGCATGGAGCTGCTGGCCTCGGGCGAGTACTTTCAGGTGCTGGACGAACTGGCGCGGCGCGGGAAGCGGGTGTTCGTCGACCTGAAGTTCTTCGACATCCCCGCCACCGTGGCCGGCACCATCGCCCGGCTGTCGGACTGGCCGGTGAGCTACTGCACGATCCACGGCTGGCACCCGGCGATGATGGAGGCCGCCGCCGACGCCAACCGCAACCCGGGCATGCACCTGCTCGCGGTCACCGTGCTGACCTCGATGGGCCGCGCCGACCTGGCGCAGATGGGCATCGACCGCGCGCCGGTCGAGGTGGTGGTCGAGCGCGCGCTGACGGCCCGCGCCGCCGGCATCGACGGGGTGATCGCCTCGGGCCAGGAGGCCGCGCCGATCCGCCATGCCGCCGGCCCCGGTTTCGCCATCGTCTGTCCCGGTATCCGTCCCGGCGGCCCGGTCGGCGACGACCAGCAGCGCACGGTCGGCGTGGCGCAGGCCTTCGCCGCCGGCGCCGATGCTATCGTGGTCGGCCGGCCGATCCGGCTGGCGCGCGATCCGGGCGCCGCCGCGGAAGCCATCCAGGCCGAGATCGCCAAATCAATTCCCAATTAATTCATTGGGTTGCATCGCAAAACTTCACGTGTTGCTTCAATTGCGCAGGCAGCGTAGGATGCCCGCCATCCGGCCTCGCGGCCGGGATTGCGCCACCACCGAGTCTTCCGGCCCCTGGCCGGTTTTGAGGGGGCCGCCTGCGGGCGAGCCCCCTTGTTTTTCTGTCGCGGCGGCGCGCCTGCGGCCCTGCCGGGGGCGCACCGCGGCGCTTGCTGGGTCCGGCCGCCTGCACGCAAGATGCGGGTTCCCAGGCCATCCGCCCACCTCCATGACCGCCATCCCCCCTCCCTGGCGTCTGCTCTGGTTCGGCCTGCTGGCGAGCTGCCTGCTGCTGGCGGCCTGCCAGCGCCGCCAGCCGGAACTGCCCGGGCAGGCCGCCGAACCGGCCGAGGCGGTGCGCCAGCTGGCCCGCCACCTGCACGACAACGACCTGGTCGGCTACGCCCGCGCCTCGGTGGCGCCGGACCAGTACGCGCAGCTGGAATCGGCCTGGCGCCGCGGCCAGAGCCGCTGGCCACTGACCGACCTGCCGCTGTCGCGGCAGTTGCCGGGCCTGCTGGCCACGCTGTCGGCGCCCGGCGCCGAGCAGTCGCTGCAGCGGGCGTTCCGCGCCCAGTTCGCCGGGCAGGGCGCGGCGATCCGCCAGGCGGCCAATTCGCTGGGGCTGTTCGGCGTGCAGTACCTGACCCACCAGGGCGACTACACCGCCACCCAGCGCGAGCACTACCTGCAGGTCGTGGCGGCGCTGAGCCGCTGGGCCGCACAGGCGCCGCTGAGCGACAGCGCCCATGCCGATGCCGCGATCGCGCGCCTGACCGCCGCCGCGCGGCGTACCGGGCTGGCCTCCGACGCCGACCTGCAGCAGGCCGGCATGGAGGAAAGCCTGCGCCGGCTGGGCCCGTTCATGGCCGAGTTCAAGGCGGTGCTGGCCGGCTACGGCCTCGACCTGAACCTGGTGCAGCTGCGCGCGGGCGTGATCGAGCAGCACGGCGACAGCGCCATCGTCCGCATTCGCTACCCGCTGGCCGGCAGCGAGATCGACCTGCGCGAGTCGATGGTTCGCCGCGGCCGCCACTGGTACCTGGCGCAGACCCAGCAGGAAGTGGCGCAGTTGCAGCAGCGCATCGCCGCGGCCGCCGCGACTGCGAGCCAGGCCGATGCCGCCGCCGGGCCCGACGCGGCGCCGGCATCGACGCCTGAGCCATAATGATGAAGATGCCAGAACAGAATCCCCTGCCCTTCCCGGGCGAACGCCCCGGCCCGGACGATGCCGCCGCCGCGCCCGCCGCCGAGACCACCCAGCAGGCCCCGGCTGCGACCGATGCCACCGCGACCGCGCCTCCGCTCGAGGCGGCGGCCGCCGTCCGTGGCGGCGCGCGCCGCCCGCTGTGGGCGCGCCTGCTGGGCTGGCTGGTCGATCCGTGGCTGGGCCTGAAGATCGAGCCGGACGACCCCGGCCAGTACGACGACGGCCGCCCGGTGGTCTACGTGCTCGAGGACTACGGCCTGTCCAACGCGCTGATCCTGGACAAGGCCTGCCGCCAGGCCGGGCTGCCCTCGCCGCTGGTGCCGCTGCCGGGCGACCCGCTGGGGCGCAAGCGCGCCTACCTGGCGCTGTCGCGGCGCAGCTCCAGCAACTCGCTGATCCCCGAGCAGCGCGGCGCCAAGACCCACTCCGATTCGCTGGCGCGGCTGCTGCATGCCCACCGCGCGCGCCGCGAGATGGACGTGCACCTGGTGCCGGTGTCGATCTTCGTCGGCCGCGCCCCGGACAAGCAGAGCGGCTGGTTCGCGGTGCTGTTCTCGGAGAACTGGGCGCTGGTGGGCGGCTTCCGCCGCCTGCTGGCGGTGCTGCTCAACGGCCGCGACACCATCGTGCGCTTCTCGCCGCCGGTGTCGGTGCGCGAGACGGTCGACGAGGGGCTGGATCCCGAGCGCACCGTGCGCAAGCTGCAGCGCGTGCTGCGCACCCATTTCCGCCGCATCCGCGAGTCGGTGATCGGCCCGGACCTGTCCACCCGGCGCCTGCTGGTGGGCAAGGTGCTCGAGTCCGAGCCGGTGCGCGAGGCCATCGCCGCGCAGGCCAAGCGCGACAACAGCACCCCCTCCGAGGCCTGGAAGAAGGCCCATGCCTATGCCTGGGAGATCGCCGCCGACTACTCCAGCCCGGTGGTGCGCTCGGCCAGCTTCCTGCTCACCCACGTGTGGAACCGCATCTACGACGGCGTGCTGGTGCACCACCTGGACAAGTTCAAGGAAGCCGCGCCCGGGCACGAGATCATCTACGTGCCCAGCCACCGCAGCCACATGGACTACCTGCTGCTGAGCTACCTGCTGTACGAGCGCGGCATCGTGCCGCCGCACATCGTGGCCGGCATCAACCTTAACCTGCCGGTGGTGGGCACCCTGCTGCGCAAGGGCGGGGCGTTCTTCATCCGCCGCTCGATCCGCGGCAACGCGCTGTACTCGGCGGTGCTCGGCGAGTACGTGGCGCAGCTGGTGGGCGGCGGCTACTCGATCGAGTACTTCGTCGAGGGCGGTCGCTCGCGCACCGGCCGGCTGCTGCAGCCCAAGGGCGGAATGATCGTGATGACGCTGCGCGCGTTCCTGCGGCAGCCGAAGAAGCCGGTACTGTTCCAGCCGATCTACATCGGCTACGAGAAGCTGATGGAGGGCACTAGCTACCTGGACGAGCTGTCCGGCCGGCCCAAGGAGAAGGAGTCGATCTGGGCGCTGCTGTGGGGCATCCCCAAGGTGCTCAAGCAGAACTTCGGCCAGGTGGTGGTGAACTTCGGCCAGCCGATCGCGCTCAACGAGGTGCTGGCGCGGCAGGCGCCGGAGTGGAACGGCGAGCCGATCCCCGAGGACGCCAAGCCGGCTTGGCTGTCGCACACCGTCGATACCCTGGCCGAGCAGATCCAGGTGCACATCAACGGCGCCGCCGACGTCAACCCGATCAACCTGCTGGCGCTGGCGCTGCTGTCCACGCCCAAGCACGCCATGGGCGAGGCCGACCTGATCGCGCAGATCGAGTTGTGCAAGAAGCTGCTGGCCGACCGGCCGTACTCGGACCGGGTCACCGTCACCCCGCACTCGCCCGAGCGCATCATCGCCCACGCCGAGCACATCAACGTGCTCAGCCGCATCAAGCACCCGCTGGGCGACGTGCTCAGCGTCAGCGGCGATACCGCGGTGCTGCTGAGCTACTTCCGCAACAACGTGCTGCACCTGTTCACCGCCTCCTCGTGGGTGGCGTGCTGCTTCCAGAACAACCGCCGCATGAGCCGCGCCACGCTGGTGCGGCTGGGGCGCAGCGTGTACCCGTTCCTGCAGGCCGAGCTGTTCCTGCCGTGGAGCGAGGACGAGTTCGCCGCGCGCATCGAGCACACCATCGAGGTGTTCGTGCGCGAAGGGTTGCTGCAGCACGTCGGCGACGACGACGGCGGCATGCTGGCGCGCAACACCGGGCAGACCGACGAGGTGTTCCGCCTGCGCGCGATCGGCCATTCGCTGCAGCAGGCATTCGAGCGCTACTACATCACCATCTCGGTGCTGGTGAAGAACGGCCCCGGCACGCTCGGCGCGGCCGAGCTGGAGAGCCTGTGCCAGCAGGCGGCGCAGCGGCTGAGCCTGCTGTACGCGCCGGCCGCGCCGGAGTTCTTCGACAAGACCCTGTTCCGCGGCTTCATCCACAAGCTGCGCGAGCTCAAGCTGGTGTGGCCGGACGAGAACAGCAAGCTGGTGTTCGACCATCGCCTGGACGATTGGGCAAAGGACGCCAAGTTCATCCTCGGCCGCGAGCTGCGCCACACCATCGAGCGGGTCAGCCCGGAAGCGGCCAAGATCGAGGAGCCGGCGCCGCAGGCCTGAGCCGGCAGGCGCGCAGGTTGGGAGCGGGTTGTCCCCGGGGCCGGCGGTGACATGCGGGCGCGTGGCGACGCGACCGGCATCGCGGCGCCTCGGCTGGAGTCGAGGCGCGGGCCAAGGACGCCAAGTTCATCCTCGGCCGCGAGCTGCGCCACACCATCGAGCGGGTCGGCCCGGAAGCGGCCAAGATCGAGGAGCCGGCGCCGCAGGCCTGAGTCGTCGGGGATTCGCCGTTCCCGCCCTGCGTGCGCCGCTGTCCGGGGAGGTTGCCCGTGCCATCGGTGCGGAACCGCGCCAGCAGCGTCGCACTATTGACTTGGCAACAGCGGGATTCGAATCGAACGCCGGCGGGTTCGGATTTTCCCGGCATGAGCGGGTCCCACCGTTTCGATCCACGGTTGTTCGTTCCCGGTGCTTTTCCCGGCAGTCACGCCATCCCGGGGATTTGCCGAGAGCCTCATCGCCCTCCCGACCTGGTCCGATCTGCGCGTTCGACCCGGCCCCGCGCGCCTGCGCCGCATTCACCTGCGTCCTTCGTGATGGCAACCTGCCGGTCGGTGCCGGCGGCGGCGTCATCGCGCCGTCGCCGCCCATCGTGAAGCAGCGCATCGACCGCTGCCTTCGCTACATCGGCGCCCGCCAACCGCGTGGCCGGGAAGACCCCGGCCCGCGGGCGGGCGTTTCCGTTGCGCGAGCCACATACGACTTGTCCGTGGAGAGTTACCCCAATGCTGATCGGCGTCCCCAAGGAAATAAAGAACCACGAGTACCGCATAGGCCTGACCCCGGCCGGTGCGCGCGAACTGGCCGAGCATGGCCACCAGGTCATCGTGCAGCGCGGCGGCGGCAGCGCCATCGGCCTGACCGACGAGCAGTACCTGAGGGCCGGCGCGGAGATCGTCGACACGGCCGAGGAGATCTTCCGGCGCGCTGGCATGATCATCAAGGTCAAGGAACCGCAGCCGGGCGAATGCGCGATGCTGCGCCCCGGCCAGTTGCTGTACACCTACCTGCACCTGGCGCCGGATCCGGCGCAGACCGCGGCACTGGTCGCCTCCGGCGCCACCGCGATCGCCTACGAGACCGTCACCGACGACAGGGGCGGCCTGCCGTTGCTGGCACCGATGAGCGAAGTGGCCGGGCGCATGTCGATCCAGGCCGGCGCGCACGCGCTGGAAAAGGCCCAGGGCGGGTCCGGCGTGCTGCTGGGCGGGGTGCCGGGGGTGAAGCCGGCCGAGGTGCTGGTCATCGGCGGCGGCGTGGTCGGCATCAACGCCGCGCGCATGGCCATGGGCCTGAATGCGCACGTCACCGTGCTGGACCGTTCGCTGGAGCGGCTGAAGTACCTGGACGAGGTCTACGGCGACCGCCTGACCACCATCTATTCCACCCGCGACGCCATCGAGGAGCGCCTGCCGTACACCGACCTGGTGATCGGCGCGGTGCTGATCCCGGGTGCGGCCGCGCCCAAGCTGATCGCGCGCGGCCAGCTCGGGCTGATGCGTCCGGGCTCGGTGCTGGTGGACGTGGCCATCGACCAGGGCGGCTGCTTCGAGACCAGCAGGGCCACCACCCACCAGAACCCGACCTACGAGGTGGACGGCATCATCCACTACTGTGTGGCCAACATGCCCGGCGGCGTCGCGCGCACGTCGACCTTCGCGCTGACCAATGCCACCCTGCCCCACGCGCTGCAGCTGGCCGACAAGGGCGCGAAGGCATTGCTGGACGACGAGCACCTGCGCAACGGCCTGAACGTCCACGCCGGCCACGTCACCTACAAGGCGGTCGCCGACGCGCTGGGCTACGAGTACGTGCCGGCGGTGCGCGCGCTGGATTGATCCAGCGCCTGTTGCGGGGAGAGGAGGACAGGGCCGGCGGCGGCTCCCCGGACGCGGGGGGCCGCCGTCGTGCCGGCGCGATGGCGGCGGTACTGCCGCGCGCACGCTGGCGGCTCGGATGCGCCGCTGGCGGCCGCCGAGTGGACGGCGGGCCGGCACCGGCGGATGGTGACGGGAGGATGGTGCAGGCCGGGATGCAGCAGAGCGACCAAGGGGACCATTCCCGCCGTACCCGCGAAGGCGCACTACCGTCCGATGAAAACGCAGGATCCGGCCAGCTGCCAGCCGGAGTGGATGGCTCCGGCCCGGAAGTATCGACTCGTCGTCCCAGGCCGGGGATCCGGCGACTTGCGCGGTGAAATCGATCAGCTACGCAGTCTCCCGGTAGCTGCACCTTCCAAGGCACAGGCACTCGGTCCCCGCCTGCGTGGGGACGACGAGTGCTGGGAGGGCGGCCCACGGCCCGAGTCCCGCTGTTTCTGGCGAGGTCGCAAGGCCTCTGCCGCAAGCCCTCGCCGCCAGGCAGGAAAACTTCCCAGGACAGCAGTGCGCGAAGGCGGGGACCCAGCGGCTTTCGTCCAGTTGAAGGTCAAGCCACTGGATCGCCGCTTGACCGGCCATTGGGCTGCTGAAAAGCCGCGGGAATGGCGCGTTTCGTCGGAGGCTCCCGCAGGTCCAGGTCCAGGTCCAGGTCCAGGTCCAGGTCCAGGTCCAGGTCCAGGTCCAGGTGCAACCGGCGCCCGGCGCCCGGCAGCGCGTCGGCTGCGGCTCAGGCCGGTTCGTCGGGGATCAGCGCGCTTTCCAGCCGGGTGATGCAGTCCTTGAGCTGCAGCTAGCGTTTCTTCAGCCGCTTGAGCGCCAGCTCGTCGGCCTGCAGGTCGGCCACGCGGCTGGCGATCTCCTGGTCCAGCGCGCGGTGCTCGCAACGCAGTTGCGCCAGGCGCTGGGCGATGTCGGCGGGATCTTGGCTCACCGGTCGAGCTTACACCGGCGCACCGTCCCGTGGCTTGCCGACAGCGGGCGACCGATGCGATGCAAGCGGGAAAGCAAGGCCCGCCTCGACGGAATCCGGTAGCCCGGACAAGCGCAGCGCACCCGGGACGATGCCCCCGGCCGCGAGCGTCGTCGCGGGTGCGACCTTCGGCCTTGCCCAGGCTACGCACTGCCGCGCAGGCAGCTCGGAAAAGCGCAGGCTACAACCTGCTCAACGGACGCAGCGTTCGCTGCCGCATAGGCAGCTCGGAAATCGAACGGGCAGGGATCGTTGGCGCTGCCGCCGTTCACTGCCGCGCATGCAGTTGGGAAATTCAGTGCCGGGCATGCCGTCCGCTGCGGCCTGTTCATCGCCTTCACGGCATGAGCGCCGGCTTACCGGCCGCCCGGCGGTGCCGACGGCGGGCGGCTAGAATGGCTGGTCCATGAGTGCCGTCATCCCCCTGCCCGATCCGCGCGCCCGCCGTCGCCCCGCCGCCGGTGGCGGCGATCGCGCCTGCGCCCGGCTGGGCCGGCAGCTGCGCCGGCAGGTCGGCCAGGCCATTGCCGACTACGGCATGATCGAGGCCGGCGACCGGGTGATGGTGTGCCTGTCCGGCGGCAAGGACAGCTACACGCTGCTGGACATGCTGCTGCAACTGCAGGCGCGGGCGCCGGTGCCGTTCTCGATCACCGCGGTGAACCTGGACCAGAAGCAGCCGGGCTTTCCCGCGCACGTGCTGCCGGACTACCTGCGCGCGCTCGGCGTGGATTTCCACATCATCGAGCAGGACACCTACTCGGTGGTCAGCCGGGTGATTCCCGAGGGCGCGACGATGTGCTCGCTGTGTTCGCGCCTGCGCCGCGGCGCGCTGTATGCGCACGCGGCCGCGCACGGCTTCAGCAAGATCGCGCTGGGCCACCATTGCGACGACACGGTGGCGACCTTCTTCATGAACCTGTTCCACCACGCCCGGCTGGCGGCGATGCCGCCCAAGCTGCTGTCCGACGACGGCCGCCACGTGGTGATCCGGCCGCTGGCGTACGTGCGCGAGCACGACATCGCCGACTACGCCGCGGCACGGGGTTTCCCGATCATCCCGTGCAACCTGTGCGGCAGCCAGGAGAACCTGCAGCGGCGCCGGATCGCGCAGATGCTGCGGCAGTGGGACCGCGACAGTCCCGGCCGTGTCGAGCAGGTCGCGCGTGCGCTGGCCGACGTGCGGCCCGCGCAATTGGCCGACCCGCGGCTGTTCGATTTCCTCGCGCTGGGCCATCGCGAGGGAGCGGGGCAGGCCGACGCGCCGGTCAGCCAGGCCGGGGTCGGGGACACGTAGACCCTCCCACCGCCGCCCGAATCCCGAATCCCTAATCCCCAATCCCCAATCCCGGTACCTAGATGTTCTTTCGCAACCTGACGCTGTTCCGCTTCCCCACCACCATCGATTTCTCCGAGATCGACACCTTGCTGCCGGAGGTGAAGCTCAAGCCGGTCGGCCCGCTGGAGATGTCCTCGCGCGGCTTCATCTCCCCGTTCGGCCGCGACGAGCAGGAGGTACTCAGCCACCGCATCGGCGAGTTCCTGTGGCTGACCGTGGGCGGCGAGGACAAGATCCTGCCCGGCTCTGTGGTCAACGACCTGCTGGCGCGCAAGCTGGCCGAGATCGAGGAGAAGGAAGGCCGCAAGCCCGGCGGCAAGGCGCGCAAGCGGCTCAAGGACGACCTGGTGCACGAGCTGCTGCCGCGCGCCTTCGTCAAGTCCTCGCGTACCGACGCCATGCTCGACCTGCAGCACGGCTACGTCGCGGTGGACACCTCCAGCCGCAAGAGCGGCGAGAACGTGATGAGCGAGATCCGCGGCGCGCTGGGCAGCTTCCCGGCGCTGCCGCTCAACGCCGAGGTCGCGCCGCGCTCGATCCTCACCGGCTGGATCGCCGGCGAGCCGCTGCCCGAGGGTCTGTCGCTGGGCGAGGAGTGCGAGATGAAGGACCCGATCGAGGGCGGCGCGGTGGTCAAGTGCCAGCACCAGGAACTGCGCTGCGACGAGATCGACAAGCACCTGGAGGCCGGCAAGCAGGTCACCAAGCTGGCATTGAACCTGGACGACCACGTCTCCTTCGTGCTCGGCGACGACCTGGTGATCCGCAAGCTCAAGTTCCTCGACGGTGCCCTCGACCAGTTGGAGGACAGCGACGCCGATGGCGTGCGCGCCGAGCTGGACGCGCGCTTCGCGCTGATGAGCGGCGAGGTGCGGCGGCTGTTCCTGCTGCTGGAAGAGGCGCTGAAGCTGAGCAAGGCCGAGACCTGAGAACCTGTTCGCGATCTCCCGTAGGAGCGACCGTAGGAGCGACTTCGGTCGCGATGGGGCTCTACCCGTAAAGCCTCATCGCGACTGAAGTCTCTCCTACATTCGTACGGGCGGCTCGCCTGCGCATTCCCGGGCCACCGCGACCCGCCGGCACCGCTGCACCCACCTTGGGAATGCCCGGACATCCGCCGGCAAACCGTCCCGGCGTATGCTGTGACGCATGCCGAGCTTCCTCCACCGCCTGATCGCGCAGCCGCCGCGGGTCGTCGAGCGCGACTGCGTGCGCCTGCACCTGGACGGGCGCGAGATCGAGGTGCTGCGCGTGCGCGATCCGCGTGCGCGCCGCATCAAGCTCAGCGTGGACGAGCGCGGCGCGCGGCTGACCCTGCCGCCGCGCGCCAGCCTGGTGGCCGGCGAGCGTTTCCTGCACGAGCATCGCGACTGGCTGGCATTGCAGCTCTCGCACTACCGGCAGGCCGACAGCCTGGCGCCGCTGCAGCGTGGCCAGCCCGGCGAACTGCCGCTGCGCGGCGAGCGGCTGCCGGTGCACTGGCACGAGTCGCGCTATGCGCGGATCGAGGTCGAGGACGGCATCGCGCACCTGCACCTGCCGGTGCGCGCGGGCGAGCCAGCGCTGCGACGCGCGCTGAAGGACTTCTACGAGGCGCAGGCGCGTGCCGACGTCGGCCGCTGGCTGCCGAAGTACCTGCCGTCGCTGCCGCGTGCGCCGCGCGCGGTGCGCTACAAGACCATGTCCTCGCAGTGGGGCTCGCTGGCCCCCGATGGCTCGATGGCGCTGGACCTGGCGCTGGTGCTGGGGCGGCCCTCGGCCTTCGAGTACGTGCTGGTGCACGAGCTGTGCCACCTGATCCAGGCCAACCACTCGCCGGCGTTCTGGCACGAGGTCGAGATGCGCTTCCCGGGCTGGCGGCAGGAGCGCGACTACTTCCACCAGCACGGCCGCCAGCTCAAGGCGCAGTTGCGGCGGCTGCAGTCGGTCGAACCGCTTCCTCCCTCCTGACGGTGGCCTGCGGAGCCGGCCCGGCTCCATGCGGACCGCGGCGCTCAGGCCGTGGCCGCCAGCCGCAGCGGCGGTTCCGCCGGGACCGGCCCGGCCTGCAGCCGGAACACCGACACGGTCTCGCTCAGCTGACTGGCCTGCTCGGCCATGGCCCGTGCGGCGGCAGTGGCTTCCTCCACCAGCGCGGCGTTCTGCTGGGTGGTCTCGTCCATCTGGGTCACGGTCTGGTTGACCTGCTCGATGCCGGCCGACTGTTCCTGCGAGGCCGCCGAGATCTCGGCCATGATGTCGGTCACCCGCTGCACCGAGGTGACGATCTCGCCCATGGTCTTGCCGGCCTCGTGCACCAGCGCCGAGCCGTCGGCGACCTTGCCGACCGAATCGTCGATCAGGCCCTTGATCTCCTTGGCGGCATTGGCCGAGCGCTGGGCCAGGGTGCGCACCTCCGAGGCGACCACGGCGAAGCCGCGGCCCTGCTCGCCGGCGCGAGCCGCTTCCACGGCCGCATTCAAGGCGAGGATGTTGGTCTGGAAGGCGATGCCGTCGATGACGGAGATGATCTCGGCGATCTTCTTCGAGGAAGTCTCGATGGCGGACATGGTGGTGACCACCTGGCCGACCACCTCGCCGCCCTGCTGGGCGACCCCGGCCGCACCCTGGGCGAGCTGGTTGGCCTGGCGGGCGGACTCGGCGTTCTGGCGCACGGTGGAGGTGAGTTCCTCCATGGAGGCGGCGGTTTCCTCGAGATTGGCTGCCTGCTGCTCGGTGCGGCGCGACAGGTCCTCGTTGCCGGCGGCGATCTCGGTGGCGGCGGTGTCGATGGCGCCGGAGGCCTGCTGGATGCGGCCGACGATGCCGGTCAGGCGCTGCACCGTGGCATTGGCGTCGTTGCGCATCTGCGCGAACACGCCCTGGAACTCGCCCTCCATGCGCGCGCGCAGGTCGCCGTCGGCGATCGCGCCGAGCAGGGCGGAGAGCTTGCCCAGGTTGGCGTCGCTGACGTCCATCATCGCGTTCAGGTCCACCACCATCGCGGCGAAGTCGTGCTCGAAGCGGCCTGCGTCGCCGCGCACGGCGAAGTCGCCGGCCGCGGCGGCCTGCGCCAGCCGCTTGATCTCGGCGTTGATCGCCTGCAGGTTGTGCTTGACGGTGTCCATGGTGCGGGTGAGCGCGGCCTTCTCGCCGGGATAGCGCTCCAGGTCCGGCGCCAGGTCGCCGACCGCGTAGCGGCCCATGATGTCGAGCAGGTGCATCTCCATCGCCACGTGCGAGCCGACGAAGGCGTTGGTCTCGCGCACCAGCTGCCCGTACTCGCCGGGGAAGCGCGTTTCGTCCATGCGGAAGCTGATCATGCCGGCGTCGTGCTGCCGCGCCATCTCGAGCTGGGCCTCGGTCACCGCCTTCAGCTGCTGCTGCATGCGGTCCATGTTGTGCAGCAGCTGGCCGACCTCGTCGCGCGCGGTGTCGCCGATGGCGTTGCCGAAGCGCCCGGCGGCGATGTCGGAGGTGATCTGCGTGGCGCGCTGCA
Organism: Stenotrophomonas sp. MMGLT7; assembly: GCF_021168555.1. Taxonomy (GTDB): domain Bacteria; phylum Pseudomonadota; class Gammaproteobacteria; order Xanthomonadales; family Xanthomonadaceae; genus MMGLT7. The sequence goes on from NZ_JAJOZS010000005.1 coordinate 255,089, forward strand.
GCGGCCGGGTGATCGACCGGGTGATCAGCCAGCTCACGCCGCTGAGCAGCGCCCATATCAGCGCGAACATGCCGCCCAGCCGCAGCATCTGCTTCCAGAAGGCGGCCTGCACGTCGTCGATGTAGATGCCCGAGCCGATGATCCAGTTCCACTCGGGGATCCCGCGCACCTCGTTGATCTTGGCGACCGGCTCGGGGCTGCCGGGACGCGGGAACAGCAGCTCGATCGTGCCGCCGCCCTGGCTGCGGACCAGGCGCACGAACTCGGCGTCGGCATCGCCGTCGGCGATGGTGTCGACCAGCTTGTCGTCGCCGCCGTGCATCAGCCGGCGCATGCGCCGGTCGTCGAGCACCTCGTTGGCGAAGAAGTAGCTGTCCTTGCCGTAGCGCATCTGCCGCAGCGTCGCCAGCGCCTGCTGCTGCGCCTGCTGCCGGCTCATCTGCCCGTCGGTGGCCAGCTGCACGTAGTGCTGCGCGGCGTGGGTGGCGGCATCCATCATCTGGCTCAGGGCGTCTTCGCGCTCGGCCATCAGCGAGGTGCGCATGCTGTAGCCGGAATAGGCGCAGATCGCCAGCAGTCCCAGGATCGAGATCGCGTTGAGCAGGTGCAGGCGGGTGGCCAGGCGCAGATCGCCCCATTTTTGCGCCAGCCGCCGCCGTCCGGTGGGCGACAGGGAACGGGTCGAGGTTTTCATGCGGGCAGACTCCCGGAAGGCAACAGTATGTGGGCCGGGCGTCCGGGCCTGATCGTGTCGTTGGCGTGCCAAGTCGGGAACAGGGAGCCGCGGCGTACGGGTCGCCTACCGTCTATCGGCCGGGCATGCCCGTGGTTTAGCGCCGCGGGACCGGATCGGATGCGCCCAGGCTGCGTCCTGGTGTCGCAGCCGAAGCGCCCGGAGCACGTCCACGCTCCCAGCAGGGGTGCAGCAGATGCCGATCGGCCGCCGGGGCTCAGCAACCACGAGCCGCCCGTAGGAGCGACTTCAGTCGCGATGGAGCGTTACCGGTAAAGCCCCATCGCGACTGAAGGCCCGGAGGCCACGCAGAGTCGCTCCTACAAAAGATCGCGAACGGGTTCCCGGTGCGCCGCGAGGAAGCGCGCGATCACCGCGGCGACCGGCTCCGGCATTTCCATGTGCAGGTGATGCCCGCCGGGGATGACCGCCAGTTCGCCGTGCGCGAGCAGGGAGGCGCGGTGCCGGCGCAATGCCTCGGGGAAGTACGTCTGCGGCGGATCGGCGTAGATCACCTGGGTGGGGCATTCGATCGCCGCCACCAGGTCGTCGATCTGCGCCTCGGTCATGCGGATCGAGGTGGGCAGGGTCAGGCGCGGGTCGCTGCTCCAGACCAGGCCGCCCTCCACCGGGCGGATGCCGCGCTCGACCAGCAGACGCGCGCAGTCCTCGTCGAGGTGGTTGGCCAGCATGCGCGCGCGTACCGGCATCGCCAGGTCGGGGAAGACGCGCAGCGCCTTGCCCGCCAGCGCGCGCCGCTGCGCGATGGCCTGGCGCAGCCGCGAGGCGGTGTTGCCTGCGTTCTCGGCCAGGCCGCCGAGAGCCTCGATCGCCACCAGCGCCTCGATCCGTTCCGGTGCGGCGGCGGCCGCCAGGCTGGCGATGCCGGCGCCCATCGAATGCCCCAGCAGGCAGAAGCGCGTCCAGCCGAGCGCGTCGGCGATCTCCAGCACGTAGGCGATAGCGTTGGCCGCGGTGTACTCGACGCCGTGCGGCAGGTGCGCGCTGCGGCCGTGGCCGGGCAGGTCGGGCATCACCAGCTCCAGCTGCGGCAGCCGGCCGGCGAGCGGCACGAAGCTGGCGGCGTTGTCCAGCCAGCCGTGCAGCGCCAGCACCCGGCGCCCGCCCGGCGTGCCGCTGCGCAGCCCGGCGATGCGGCCGATGGAGATGTCGCAGCCGAACTCGGCCGCCGTGCCGTCGGGCCTCATCGCCGTGACGGCGAGCGGGGGCCGGTGGACGAGGCGCGACGGAGCATCGGGATCACGCGCGTGTCGCCAATGCCGCCAGTGCCTGCGCGTGCGCCGGCGCATCGTTGAGGCAGGGGATGTAGCGCAGCTGCGCGCCGCGCTCGGCCACCGTATGCACGAAGCCCATCGCCACTTCCTCCAGCGTCTCCAGGCAGTCGCAGGCGAAGCCGGGGCAGGCCACGTCGATCCGTCGGGTGCCGGCCTCGGCCAGCGCCCACAGCGCCGGTTCGGCGTACGGCTGCAGCCAGCGCTCGCGGCCGAAGCGCGACTGGTAGCCCAGCGACCAGTCCTGCGCGCCCAGTCCCAGCGCGGCGGCGATCGCCTCGGCGCTGGCGCGGCAGCGCTGGGGATACGGGTCGCCGGCATCGGCCACCCGCTGCGGCAGGCCGTGGAAGGAGAACATCAGGTGTTCGCCGCGGCCGTGCTGCTGCCACCATTGCTCGATCGAGGCGGCCACCGCCGCCACCCAGGCCGGGTCGGTGGCGTAGTCCTCGATCACGCGCACCTCGATCTGTGGCGCCTGCCGGCGCCATGCGTCCACCACGTCCTCGATCGAGGCGGTGGTGGTGGTCGAGTACTGCGGATACAGCGGCAGCACCACGACCCGGGTGATGCCCTCGGCACGCAGCGTGTCCAGCGCGCCGCGCAGCGCCGGCTCGCCGTAGCGCATGGCGTCGCGCACCCGCCACTGCGGCAGCTCGCGCTGCATGCCCTCGGCCAGCCGCCGGGTGTACACCGCCAGCGGCGAGCCCTCGGGCAGCCAGACCTGGGCGTACTTGTGCGCCGAGCGCGGGCCGCGCAGGGGCAGGATCAACCCGTGCAGCAGCGGCTTCCAGAGCAGGGGCGGAAGCGAAACCACGCGCCGGTCGCCGAGGAACTCGGCCAGGTAGCGCCGCACCGCGGGGGCGGTCGGGGCCTCGGGCGTGCCTAGGTTGACCGCCAGCAGGGCGGTATGGGGAGCGTCGGGCATGCAGGCATTGTCGCAGAGCGCGGCACCGCTGCCATGCACATGGTGTTGATCGTTGCGATAGGGCCGGGATTGGGGATTCGGGATTGGGGATTGGCAAAAGCGCAGGCGATCCCGGCTTTGACGAATCTCCAATCCCGAATCCCCAATCCCGGCCCCACCCGAAAATGCTCATTGCCGATTCATTGCATAGCGATTAGGTTCAGCGGCTTGCGATCCCTTGTTGCGAATCCACTTCCGGAGCCTGCCATGCGTCCCCTGCCGCGCCTGCTGTTGCTGATTTCCCTTGCCGCCACCGCCGGCCACGCCATCGCCGGCCCGCAGGAGGACGAGCGCGCGCGCAATGCCACGCGGGTGCTGAGCGAGATCCAGGGCATTCCCGAGCAGGGCATCCCCGACAAGCTGCTCGACGAGGGCCGCGCGGTGGTGGTCATCCCCGATACGCTCAAGGCCGGGCTGGTGATCGGCGGGCGTCGCGGCCATGGCCTGATGTCGGTGAAGAACGCCGACGGCAGCTGGTCCAACCCGGTGTTCATCAAGCTCACCGGCGGCAGCATCGGCTTCCAGGCCGGCGTGCAGTCCTCCGACGTGGTGCTGGTGTTCCGCAACGACCGCAGCCTGGACAACATCGTCAACGGCAAGTTCACCCTCGGCGCCGATGCCGGCGTGGCCGCCGGCCCGGTCGGGCGCAATGCCGCCGCCGCCACCGACGGCCAGCTCAAGGCCGAGATCTGGTCGTGGTCGCGCGCCCGCGGGCTGTTCGCCGGCGTCGCCCTGGACGGCGCGGCGCTGCAGATCGACGACGACGCCAACCAGGCCGCCTACGGCCCCAGCACCACGCCGCGGATGATCTTCGAGGGGCGCCTGAACGAGCGTCCGTCCAGCGACGTGGTCGCCTTCCGCGACCGCCTGGAGGAGGCCACCTATTCGGCCCGGCAGAGCCGTGGCACCGCGACGCCGGCACCGGTGCAAACCGCCGTCGCCGCACCGGCACCGGCACCGGCCGCGCCCTCGGGCGAGGCCAGCACCGCGCCGCTGCAGCCGGGCAGCGCCCAGACGCAGCCGCAGCAGGGCTTCCAGCCGGTGTCCGAGGGCGAGATCCGCAGCGAGTCGCTCGACGGCAATCCCTGAGCGTTCGTCCACGATCGGGCACGCCTGCCCGCAGGAGCGGGGGCGCCGTAGGAGCGACTTCAGTCGCGATGGGGCCTTATCGATAGAGCCCAATCGCGACTGAAGCCGCTCCTACGGCGCTGCTGCGGACGGCTCCAGCCCGATGGCTGAAGATGCGCGGCCGATGAATCGCAGCGGTGCGCCACGGCCAACCCGCTGGGTTATCCTCACCGTCCCTTCGGACTTATTGCGAGCGGATCATGGGCAGTTTCAGCATCTGGCACTGGATCATCGTGCTGGTCATCGTGCTGCTGGTGTTCGGCACCAAGCGGCTGACGAGTGGCGCCAAGGATCTGGGCAGCGCGGTCAAGGAATTCAAGAAAGGCATGCGCGACGACGACAAGCCGGCCGGCCAGCTGGGCAGCGAGTCGCGCAGCCACGAGCAGGACAAGCACGAGACGCCGGCCGGGCAAGACCGCGATCAGCGCTGATCGCGGGGCCACGGCGTGTTCGGTCTCAGCTTCAGCGAACTGCTGGTCATCGCGCTGGTCGCGCTGGTGGTGCTCGGCCCCGAGCGCCTGCCCAAGGCGGCGCGCTTCGCCGGGCTGTGGGTGCGCCGCGCCCGCACGCAATGGGAGTCGGTGAAGCAGGAGCTGGAACGCGAGCTGGAGGCCGACGAGCTCAAGCGCGAGCTGCAGGCCGCTCAGGATTCGCTGCGCCAGGTCGAATCGCAGCTGCGCCAGGAGAGCGACCAGGTGCGGCGCGAGGGCCAGGCGTTGAAACAGGCGGTGCAGCAGGACATCGCCACCTCCGCGGACCATGCCGACGCTTCCGCCGCCGCGCCGCCTGCAAGCCTGGCGGCGCCTTCGGCCACGGCCACAGGGGTGGCGGACGCGGCGGCGACCGCAAACACCCCGCTGCCGCCGCAGGATGGCGCTGCGCTGCAGCCGGCCGTTCCCGAGCCGGCCGCCGCCGGGCATGAGCGCAAGGAGGGCGCGTGAATCCGTTCCCCCCCGATCACGAGGCCGAGAGCAGCCTGATCGATCACCTGGTCGAACTGCGCGCGCGGCTGGTGCGCGCGTTGGTGGGGCTGGGCGTGGTGCTGCTGGCGGTGCTGCCGTTCGCGCGGCCGATCTACAGCTGGCTGGCCGGGCCGCTGATCTCGCAGCTGCCGGCCGGGCAGACGATGATCGCGGTGAACCCGGCCGGCGCGTTCTTCGCCCCGCTCAAGCTGGCCTTCTTCGTGGCGCTGTTCATCGCGGTGCCGTGGCTGCTGTACCAGGTCTGGGCATTCGTCGCGCCGGGCCTGTACCAGCGCGAGAAGCGCCTGGCGCTGCCGCTGCTGGCCTCGGCGGTGGCGCTGTTCTACATCGGCTGCGCCTTCGCCTACTTCCTGGTGCTGCCGGCGGTGTTCCACTTCCTCACCACGTTCAAGCCGGACGTCATCGCCATCACTCCCGATGCCGCCTCGTACCTGGATTTCGTGCTGGTGATCTTCTTCGCCTTCGGCGCCAGCTTCGAACTGCCGGTGGCACTGGTGATCCTCACCCTGCTGGGCTGGGTCACCCCGCAGCAGCTCAAGGACGGCCGCGGCTACGCCATCGTCGGCATCTTCGTGCTGGCGGCGGTGATCACCCCGCCCGACGTCATCTCGCAGCTGATGCTGGCCATCCCGATGTGCCTGCTCTACGAGATCGGCATCCACGCCTCGCGCTGGCTGCTGCCGCGCGACGACGCGGCCACGAGCGGTAGCTGAGGCAAGGCCTCGCGGGACGTGGGTCGGGCCGCGTCACGCTGGTGCCCGCTCCCCAGGCGCTGAAGTCAGATCTCATGCCCCCTCACTTGCGCGCAGCGCAGCGCAGCGCAGGGGAGGGCTGGGGAGGGGTGCTTTTTGCCTCGGCGCTTGATCGCCGGCTGGTCGATGGCTCGCTGGCCCGAAGCGGATCAAGCGCGACGGCAGCCGCAACGGCACCCCTCCCCAACCCTCCCCTTCACCTTCGGCGAAAGGGAGGGGCAACGGCGCCGGCTCGGGTGCGGTTGTGCGGGCCTTCCGGCTTGTGCGCCTGTACCCGCCCGGCGCGTCAGGCGGCGATCACGTCGTCCCGCGGCGGCGGTTCGGTGGTCGAGGCGGGGCCGAACATCTGCTTCCACGCCGCGTAGACCGAGCCGCCGAATACCGGCATGGTCACCGCCATCATCAGCAGCTGCGCGATCCACATGCCGACCACCTGGCCGGCGATCAGGCTGCCGATCATCGCCACCAGCATCACCGCGAAGTAGATCGCCATCAGCGCGATGAAGGCCAGCACGAAGAACACCAGCATCGCCGGCAGGTTGTGCAGGCAGGCGTTGAGGCTGTTGCGCAGCGCCTGCCAGCCGCCGGTGCGCTGGAACATCACCTGCGGCGCCATCACGAACATCGCCAGCGCCAGCGCGGCAAAGGCGACCACCACCAGCAGCAGCCACAGCAGGATGCGTCCGGCCGGCAGGCTGCCGACCAGCTGTTCGATCTGCGCCGGGTCCGGCTGCTGGCCGGACTGGCTGATCTCGTTGAGCCTGGTCATCACCTCGCCCAGCTGCTGCAGCCCGGAGGCGCCCATCAGCACCAGCAGCAGCACGCCCAGGATCAGGCCGGCCACCAGCTGCGGCAGCAGCGTGACCAGCAGGTGCGGCGCGCGGCCCTCCTGCACGCCCTGCAGCAGGTGCGCCGGACGTGCGGCGCGGCCCTGGTCGACCTCGCGGATCGCCCACAGCAGCCCGCCCATGAACAGCGGCCCGGCCAGGATCAGCAGCAGCTGCACCAGCGTGCCCAGCGCCGGCACCAGCAGCGACAGCGACAGCACCAGCGACACCGATACGCCCCAGATCACGCCCAGCCCGCCCAGCGCCAGCGGCGCACTGCGCAGCAGCGCGAAGCCGGTCAACAGCCATTCCGCGCCGGCCGAGGCCGGGACCTTGCGAATTTCGCTCATTCCAGTTCCAGCAAAGGGTGATGTTTGGAGAAAGAACGCGCCGGTGAGTCCGGCGCGCCGGGAGATTATCGCCGTTTTCCCGGTCCGGCGCCGGCCAGGGGCACGGGTGGCGGGAATGTCCGGCGGCGGAGCCGTCCGCGACGGGAGTAACAGGGGCCACGCCCCTCGTAGAGCCGAACTTGCTGGGCTGAAACCTTCCCGGTGCAGCCCCAGCCGAGCAGGCTCGGATCCACGAAGCTCAGGATGCTTCGTCGGAGCATCGGCAGAACCGATGCCGGAGGGTTAGCGGGATTCCCGACGGGTCCTGCCAGGCTCGGGCGACGGGCCTCGGTCGTCTCGGGATGCTGGCCCGGACTGCGCGGCTGCGCAAGGGAACTGCGGCCCGCGACCTGCACGCATCTCGAAGACGTTGAAAGGCATGGCTCCGACTGCCGGGCAAGAGACCCGACGCGGCCTATCCGGGAACCGGCGCAACGCCCTAGCCGGCGCCCGGCTGCATGCCCCGCGCATGGCGCACGAAGCGCTTGAGCAGCTTGCGCGCCAGCGGCGCGGCGGTGACCTCGCGGGCGATGGTGCGGGCGCAGCGGCCGCTGCGCTGCAGGCAGTCGGCGCGGGCCTGGACGTAGCCGCGGATGTGGTGGGTGGCGAATTCCGGGTGGAACTGCACGCCCCAGGCCGAGTCGCCCCAGCGGAAGGCATGGCACTGGTCCTGCAGCGAATGCGCCAGCACGGTGGCGCCGTCGGGCGCGCGCAGCACCGTCTGCATGTGGGTGGCGTGGGCCGGGAAGCGCTCGGGCAGGCCGGAGAACAGCGGGTCCTCGAACGCCGGCGGCTCCAGCCGCAGTTCGATGGTGCCGGACTCGCGCCCGGCCGGGTTGTAGTCCACCTGGCCGCCGAGCGCGTGCGCCAGCAGCTGGTGGCCGTAGCAGATGCCCAGCAGCGGGGTGCCGCCGTGGGCGGCCTCGCGCAGCCAGTCGGCCGAGCGCTCGCTCCAGTCGGCGTGGTCGGTGACGAAGGCGGCCGAGCCGCTGACGATGACCCCGGCGAACAGGCCGCGTGCCGGCAGCGCCTCGCCGGCTTCCACGTTCACCGAGATGGCCTCGCCCGGCTCCAGCCCGGCGGCGACGCGGATCCAGTGCGGGAAGCGCCCATAGCGCTTGACCGCCGGCAGCGGCTGGCCGGTTTCGAGGATCAGGAACGGCGCGGGGTTCATTCCGAAGGGGGGAGCACCGACAGGACTTCGGCGATTGTAGTCAGACCGGCGGCCACCTTTTCAAGGCCGGTGCGGCGCAGCGTGCGCAGGCCGTCGGCGCGGGCGGCGCGGGAAAAGGCCGCCAGGTCCATGTCGGCACGGATCAGGCTGCGCAGCCGGGGAGTGATCGGAAGCAGCTCGTACAGGCCTATGCGGCCCAGGTAGCCGGTGCGGCGGCACTCCAGGCAGCCCACCGGCGCATATGTCGCCACGTTATCCGGTAATGCCTCATCGCCATCACGCAGCACCGCCCAGTCGGCCTCGGCGAGGGCGTGTTCGCGCTTGCAGTGCGGGCACAGCGTGCGCACCAGGCGCTGGGCGAGCACGCCGGACAGGGTGCTGGCCACCAGGTAGTGCGGCACGCCCAGGTCGAGCAGGCGGGTGATCGCGGAAGGAGCGTCGTTGGTGTGCAGGGTGGACAGCACCAGGTGGCCTGTCAGCGAGGCCTGCACCGCCATGTGCGCGGTCTCCAGGTCGCGGATCTCGCCGATCATGATGATGTCCGGGTCCTGCCGCAGCAGGGTGCGCACGCCGCTGGCGAAGTCCAGGTCGATGTTGTTCTGCACCTGCATCTGGTTGAACTCGGTCGCGATCATCTCGATCGGGTCCTCGACCGTGCACACGTTCACGTCCGGCGTGGCCAGGCGCTTGAGCGTGGAGTACAGCGTGGTGGTCTTGCCCGAGCCGGTCGGGCCGGTGACCAGCACGATGCCGTTGGGCCGCTCCACCAGCGCGTTCCAGCCGGCCGCCTCCTCCGGGCTGAAGCCGAGCTGGTCGATGCTCTTGAACGCCGCGTCCGGGTCGAAGATGCGCATCACGCACTTCTCGCCGAAGGCGGTGGGCATGGTCGACAGGCGCATCTCCACCTCGCGCCCGCCGGGGCTGCGGGTCTTGATGCGGCCGTCCTGCGGGCGGCGGCGCTCGGCCAGGTCCATGCGCCCGAGCACCTTGATGCGGCTGACCACCGCGGTCATCACCGCCGGCGGCACCTCGAACACCTTGTGCAGTACGCCGTCGATGCGGAAGCGCATGCGCCCCATGTCGCGGCGCGGCTCCAGGTGGATGTCGCTGGCGCGCTGCTCGTAGGCGTACTGCAGCAGCCAGTCGACGATGTGGACGATGTGGTGGTCGTCGGCGTTGACGTCGCCGGCGCGGCCCAGCTCCACCAACTGCTCGAAGCTGGGCAGGCCGCTGCCCTGCTCGTTGCGGCCGTCGCGCGCCCCGCGCACCGAACGGCTGACGCCGAAGAACTCCATCGTGTAGCGGTGCAGGTCCAGCGGGTTGACCATCGCCACTTCGATGCGGCGGCGCGCCAGGTGCTGCAGGTCGGCGCGCCAGTCCAGCGCCAGCGGCTCGCTGGTGGCCACCAGCACGCGCTCGCCATCCACCGCCAGCGGCAGGATGCGGTGGCGGCGCGCGTAGGCGTGCGAGACCGCCGCGGTGGCCGCGGCCACGTCCACCCGGGTGGGATCGATGCGCAGGTAGCGGTGGCCGGTGCGGGTGGCCAGCCATTCGGTCAGCCGTTCCAGCCCCAGTTCGCCGGCCGGCGGCTGCGCCGCGGTGAGCTTGAGGTTGGCCAGCAGCACCAGCGGATGCACCTCGCTGGGGGTGCGCGCGCCGCCGGCCGAGAACTGCATGCGCGCGCGATCGGCCGGCGCCACCAGGCCATCAGTCACCAGCGCGGCGGCCACGCGCTCGAACGCCAGCCGGCCCGGCGGCAGGCTCGCCGCGACCGGAGCGGGCGCTGCCGGCCCGGTTGCTTGCCGCTGTTCCATCGTCCCCATGCCTGCTGCGCGGACAAGTGCCCGCCGACCGGCCGGTATACTAGCGCACCCCTTTTTCAACCGGCTTCCGCTGCATGTCCGCCTCCCGGCCTGTTCCTCCCCCCGACTTCAAGGGCCTGACCTTCCAGGACCTGATCCAGACCCTCAACCGGTACTGGGCGCAGCAGGGCTGCGTACTGATCCAGCCGCTGGACCTGGAAGTCGGCGCCGGCACCTTCCACCCGGCCACCTTCCTGCGCGCGCTCGGACCGGAGCCGTGGGCGGCGGCCTACGTGCAGCCCTCGCGCCGTCCCACCGACGGCCGCTACGGCGACAATCCCAACCGCCTGCAGCGCTACTACCAGTACCAGGTGGCGATGAAGCCCAACCCGGACGACCTGCAGGAGCTGTACCTGGGCTCGCTGAAGGCGCTGGGCATCGATCCGCTGGTGCACGACCTGCGCTTCGTCGAGGACAACTGGGAGTCGCCCACGCTCGGCGCCTGGGGCCTGGGCTGGGAGGTCTGGCTCAACGGCATGGAGGTGACCCAGTTCACCTACTTCCAGCAGGCCGGCGGGCTGGAGTGCAAGCCGGTGCTGGGCGAGGTGACCTACGGCCTGGAGCGGCTGTGCATGTACCTGCAGGAGTGCGACAACGTCTACGACCTGGTGTGGACCTTCGGCCCGGACGGCACGCCGGTGAGCTACGGCGACGTCTACCACCAGAACGAGGTCGAGCAGAGCGCCTACAACTTCGAGTACGCCGACGTGGCCGAGCTGTTCCACCGCTTCGACGCCTGCGAGCGCGAGGCCAACGTGCTGGTCGAGGCCGGGCTGCCGCTGCCGGCCTACGAGCAGGTGTGCAAGGCCAGCCACAGCTTCAACCTGCTCGACGCGCGTCGCGCGATCTCGGTCACCGAGCGCCAGCGCTACATCCTGCGCGTGCGCGCGCTGGCGCAGGCGGTGGCCCGCGCCTACTACGCGCAGCGCGAGAAGCTGGGTTTCCCGGGATTGAAGAAGACGTGACGTGATCCCTTCCCCCGCTGGCGGGGGAAGGTGCCCGAAGGGCGGATGGGGGCGCTCGCCGCACCGTCCGCAGCTCCGGGCAAGAGCACCCTCATCCGGCGCTTCGCGCCACCTTCCCCCGAAAATGGGGCCTTGTCCCGCCCGCGGGAGAAGGAAAACCTAAGGTTTACTGCAATGAGTGAAATGAAGCCGCTGTTGGTCGAACTGGGCACCGAGGAGCTGCCGGTCAAGGCGTTGCCGGGGCTGGCGCAGGCGTTCTTCGACGGCATCCTCGCCGGGCTGGAGAAGCGCGGCATCGCCGTCGAGCGCGGCGACGCCAGGCCGCTGTCCACGCCGCGCCGGCTGGCCGTGCTGCTGCCGGGCGTGGCCGCCGAACAGCCCGAGCAGGCCGGCGAAGTGCTGGGGCCATACCTCAACATCGCCCTGGACGCCGACGGCCAGCCGACCCGCGCGCTGGCCGGCTTCGCCGCCAAGGCCGGGGTTGAGTGGACCGCGCTGGAACGCACCACCGACGCCAAGGGCGAGCGCTTCGTGCACCGCTCGGTCACCCCGGGCGTGCGCACCGCCGAGCTGTTGCCGCAGATCGTGGCCGAGGCCATCGCCGCGATGCCGATCCCCAAGCCGATGCGCTGGGGCGACCACGACTACGCCTTCGCCCGCCCGGTGCACTGGCTGGTGCTGCTGTTCGGCAGCGAGGTGGTGCCGGCGCAGCTGCTGGGCGTGAGCGCCGGCCGCGACAGCCGCGGCCACCGCTTCATGCACGATGCGCCGGTGCCGCTGGCCGCGCCGGCCGACTACGTTGCCGCGCTGGAGGCGGCGTACGTGCTGGTCGACCCGGCGGTGCGCCGCGCGCGCATCGTTGCCGAGGTCGAGGCCGCCGCCCGCCAGGCCGGCGGCAACGCCCGCATCAGCGAGGACAACCTCGGCCAGGTGGTGGACCTGGTCGAGTGGCCGGCCGCGGTGCTATGCAGCTTCGACCGCGATTTCCTGGCGGTGCCGCAGGAAGCGCTGATCGAGACGATGGAGATCAACCAGAAGTTCTTCCCGGTGCTCGACGACGGCGCGCGCATCACCGAGCACTTCATTGGCATCGCCAACATCGAGTCGAAGGACCCGGAGCAGGTGCGCCGCGGCTACGAGCGGGTGATCCGCCCGCGCTTCGCCGATGCGCGCTTCTTCTTCGACGAGGACCTCAAGCAGGGCCTGGTGTCGATGGGCGAGGGCCTGGCCAGCGTGACCTACCAGGCAAAGCTGGGCAGCGTGGCCGACAAGGTCGCGCGCGTGTCGGCGCTGGCGCAGGCCATCGCACCGCAGGTGGGCGTGGACGCGGCGCTGGCCGCGCGCGCCGCGCAGTTGAGCAAGAACGACCTGCAGTCGCGCATGGTCAACGAGTTCCCCGAACTGCAGGGCATCGCCGGCCGCCACTACGCGGCGGCCGCCGCCGAGCCGGCCGAGGTCGCGCTGGCGATCGACGAGGCCTACCGCCCGCGCTTCGCCGGCGACGACATCGCCGCCTCGGCCACGGGCAAGGTGCTGGCGATCGCCGAGCGCCTGGACACGCTGGCCGGCGGTTTCGCCGCCGGGCTCAAGCCGACCGGCAACAAGGACCCGTTCGCGCTGCGGCGCAATGCGCTGGGGCTGGCGCGGACGGTGATCGAGAGTGGGTTTGAGCTCAGTATTAAACAATGGCTACTCGTAGCCTCTGCTTACGCACAGCTGGCCATACATAGAAAGCAGTCAATCGACTTTCTGAAACAGATGGCGCCGCTTTCCAATCAAATGTCCGACTTTGGAGTGGACGTTGATGTGGAGAAAGCCTTGGGGCAGCACCCAGACGGTCAGAAGTTTCATGCAGACCTCAAGGCCGTAACCGAAGAGCTATACGACTTCATCCTCGACCGCCTGCGCGGCTACTACGCAGACAAGTCCGATGGGAGCGGGGGCGTGCCGGCCACCCACTTCAACGCGGTCGCCGAGCTGAGGCCGGCCTCGCTGTACGACTTCGACCGCCGCCTGGACGCGATCGCCACCTTCGCGCAGCTGCCCGAGGCGGCGGCGCTGGCGGCGGCGAGCAAGCGCATCCGCAACATCCTGCGCAAGGCCGGCGATGCCATCCCCGGCGAGATCGACCCGGCGCTGCTGCACGAGCCGGCCGAGGCCGAGCTGGCCGAGTCGGTGGAAGCGGCGATCACCGAGACCGGCGCCGCGCTGGCGCGGCGCGACTACGTCGAGGCGCTGGCCTACCTGGCGCGGCTGCGGCCGCAGGTGGACGCGTTCTTCGAGCAGGTGCTGGTCAATGCCGAGGACGCGGCCGTGCGCGGCAACCGCCTGGCCCTGCTCAAGCGCCTGGGCGACCGCCTGGACTGCGTGGCCGCGCTCGAGCAGCTGTCCTCGTAGCGCATGGCTCTAGCTGTTCCTTCCCCCGTTTGCGGGGGAAGGTGGCGCGCAGCGCCGGATGGGGGGCTTTTGCTGTGGCTTTCCCATGCTTCAGGCAACCCCCATCCGCCTTCGGCACCTTCCACCCCGAGGGTGCCCAGCCCCGCAAGCGGGGGAAGGGAGCTTTCCTGCTTCACAGAGACGGGCCGTAGAGAGGGGGCACGCCCCGCCGTCACACGCTTCCGTGCACGTGTAGTTAACGACTTCACACGCGGTGCCGGTATTCTGGTGCCATGCGACCCGTTCCCCTCCTCGCAGCCGCAGTGCTGCTTTCCTGCGCCGGTATCGCCCACGCTCGCGGCACCATCGACAAAGTGCAGATCACCGGTCTGGACAGCGGCGACGAGGCCGCGATGATCGAGAACATCGAAGTCTCGCTGTCGCTGTACGAGGCCATCGGCAAGGAGCAGGGCGAATCCCGGCTGGAATACCTGCTCAGCCAGGCGCAGCGGCAGGCGCGCGAGGCGCTGGAGCCGTTCGGCTACTACTCGCCCACCATCACCGTGGAGGCGCCGCGCAGCAACGACCACCTGACCGTCACCATCCACGTCGACAAGGGCGAGCCGGTGCGGGTGCGCGAGTCGCACGTCGAGATGGAGGGCTGGGCGACCGAGGACCGCTACCTGCAGGCCGACGTCAAGGCGTTCAAGCCCAGGCCCGGCGACGTCTTCGACCACACCACCTACGAGGCCAGCAAGGTCACCATCACCCGCCGCCTGGCCGAGCGCGGCTATTTCGATGCCGACTTCACCCAGCGCCGGGTGGAGGTCACGCGCGCCGAGCATGCCGCCGACATCGACCTGGGCTGGGACAGCGGCCGCCGCTACGACATGGGGCCGGTGCGCTTCCACCAGGACTATTTCCGCGAGAAGCTGCTCGACCCGCTGGTGTACTGGGAAGAGGGCAGCTACTACCACGAGGGCAAGATCGACCGCCTGCGCGAGTCGCTGACCAAGCTGGACTACTTCAGCACCATCGACATCCAGCCCAAGCCCGAGGAGGCCGACGACCAGGGCCGGGTGCCGATCGACGTCAGGCTCGAGCGCGCCAAGCGCACCATCTACACCTCCGGCCTGAGCTACGGCAGCGAGAGCGGCGCCGGTGTGCGCGGCGGCGTGGAACGGCGCTACGTCAACGATCGCGGGCACAAGATCAACACCCAGCTCGACTACGCGCAGAAGCGCAAGTCGCTCAGCACCACCTACCGCATCCCCGCCTTCCGCTGGCTCGACGGCTGGTATGCCTTCACCGGCCGCCTGTACGACGAGCAGACCGACTACATCGACCTGCGCAACGTCAAGGTCAGCGCCGCGCGCAGCGGCGAGATCAACGAGCACTGGAGCGCGGTGGCCTCGATCAACTTCCTGCGCGAGCGCTGGCGCTACAGCTCCGGCGAGGATGACGACTTCAGCGGCTCGATCTACCAGACCTCCTCGCTGGTGTACCCGCAGCTGGAGGCCAACTACGCCAACGTCGACGACCGCACCTTCCCGCGCCGCGGCGTGGCCATCAACATGATGATGCGCGGCGGCGTGGAGGGGGCCGGTTCGGACACCAGCTTCCTGCAGGGCTCGGGCAAGCTGCGCTGGTTCCTGCCGGCCGGCGACAACGGCCGGCTGATCCTGCGCGGCGAGGGCGGCACCACCTGGACCGGCGACCTGGTGGCGATGCCGCCGAGCCTGCGCTTCTTCGCCGGCGGCGACGACAGCATCCGCGGCTACGCCTTCCGCGAGGTCGGCCCGCGCACCCCGGCGCCGGACCGCTACGCGCTCGGCGCCAAGCACGTGGTCACCGGCAGCGCCGAGTTCGAGCACTATTTCAGCGGCGGGCCGTGGGGCGCGGCGGTGTTCGTCGACAGCGGCAGCGCCTTCGACGACACCCCGGACTGGCATACCGGCGTCGGCGTGGGCATGCGCTGGCGCTCGCCGGTGGGGCCGGTGCGCATCGATGTCGCCCACGGCCTGAACGACCCTGACTCGCAGTTCCAGCTGTACCTCAACATCGGAGTCAACCTGTGAACGCGCCGACCGACGCCGCACCGCCGCCGCCGCGCCCGCGCTTCTACCGGCGCCGCGGCTTCTGGCTGGGCTCGGGGCTGGGCGTGCTGGGCGTGGTCCTGCTGGTGCTGCTGGCGGTGTACTGGCTGCTGCAGACCGTGGCCGGGCGCGACGTGCTGCTGGCGCAGGTGGTGGCACGCCTGCCCGCCGGCGCCTCGTTCACCTGGGGCGAGGTCGACGGGCCGGTGGCCGGGCCGCTGACCCTGCGCAACGTCGATTTCCGCTACCAGGACACCCACTTCACCGCCGAGCGCGTCTACCTGGACCCGGACATCCGCCCGCTGCTGGGCCGCAAGCTGCGGCTGGACGCGCTGGAACTGAGCGGCGCCACCCTCGACCTGGGCAAGAGCGAGGAGCCGTTCAAGATGCCGAGCTGGCCCGGCTCGCTGCCGCAGATCGCCACGCCGCTGGCGCTGCAGGCCGACACCATCGTCGTCGACAACCTGCGCATCACCCAGCTGCAGCAGCCGATGATCGACATCCGCCGGATCCGCGGCGGCGTCGAAGTGGCCAACGGCGAGCTGCGCGTGCAGCAGCTGGTGGCCGATACCGATCGCGGCGACTTCCGCGTCGACGGCCGCTACCTGCCCGGCAGCGACTACAGCACCGACCTCACCGCCACCGCGGTGCTGCCGGCGCCGCGCGGGCGCACCCCGGCCAGCGTCGGGCTGGTCGCCCGCGGCGACCTGGAAAGGATGCGGGTGGCCGTGGCCGGCCGTGCGCCGGCGCCGCTGCATGCCGACCTGGTGCTGAACGGACGCGACGATCCGAGCTGGGAACTGACCGCCAGCAGCGAGGCGCTGGACCTGTCGCTGCTGCTGCCGCCGGCCGAGGGCGCCGCCGCGCCGGCGTCCGAGCCGCTGGCGTTCGACTTCACCGCCACCGGCAAGGGCGGCGACGCCCGCCTGCAGGGCAAGCTCAGCCAGGGCGACGACCTGGCGGTGACGCTGCAGCCTTCGCACATCGTCCTGGCCGACCAGGTGCTCACCGTCGAGCCGCTGGTGATCGACGCCTTCGACGGCCGCACCGAACTGCGCGGCAGCGCCGATTTCCGCGACATGGACAACGCCAGCTTCCGCTTCGCGGTCAATGCCAACGGCCTGAAGTTCGTGCCGGCGCCGGACCCGGCCACGCCCGAGGCGCAATCGCTGCCGGTGGAACTGGTGGAGGCGCGGCTGGGCGTGGCCGGCACGCTCAAGGCCTGGGCCGCGATCGGCCGCGCGCAGGTCGAGCGCGACGGCGGCCAGGCCACACTGGTGTTCGACAGCCGCGGCGACGACCGCCATGCCGAACTGCGGCAGGTGGAGGCCACCACGCCGGGCGGTTCGCTGAAGGTCACCGGCGAGGTCGCCTGGCAGCCGCAGCTGGGCTGGGACGTGCAGGCGGTGCTGGCCAAGTTCGATCCGGGCTACTTCGTTCCCGGCTGGAACGGCAACCTGTCCGGCACCATCGCCTCCAAGGGCGAGCAGCTGCCGGCCCCGGCCGGCGGAGTATCGCCGGGCTACCAGGCGACCGCCGAGATCGCCTCGCTCAGCGGCCAGCTGCGCCAGCGCCGGCTCGACGCCAAGGGCCGCTTCGCGCTGCAGGGCGACCAGGGCGAAGGCCAGCTCGACCTGGCGCTGGGCAACAGCCGCGTCGCCGCCCACGGCAAGATCGGCGACCGCCTCGACATCGATGCCCGGCTGCAGCCGCTGCAGCTGGACGACCTGCTGCCCGGCGGCGCCGGCAGCCTGCGCGGCAGCGTGCAGGTCACCGGCAGCCGCGATGCCCCCGACATCGCCGCCGACCTGACCGGCAGCGGCCTGCGCTGGAACGACTGGAGCGCCGAGAGCGTCGAACTGCGCGGCCGCCTGCCCTGGCGCGGTCGCGGCGGCGACCTGGCGCTGCGCGGCACCGCGATCGACGTCGGCATGGTCCTGGACAGCGTGCGCGTGCAGGCGCGCGGCGCCGTGGAGGACCTGGACCTGGACGTGGAGGCAAACAACCCGATGGCGGCGCTGGCGCTGCAGGGCGCGGCCCGCCGCAGCGGCACGCGCTGGCAGGGCGAACTGGCCAGCCTGCGCATCGCCCCGTCCAAGGGCGACGCCTGGGCACTGCGGCAGCCGGCGCAGTTCTCGGCCAATGGCCCGGCCTTTACCCTGTCCGAGGCCTGCCTGGCCGCGACCGGCGGCGGCGCCCTGTGCGTAAGCGCCAACTGGCCGCGCGAGGGCCTGACGCTGCATGCCGACAGCCTGCCGCTGACGCTGGTGCAGCCGTGGCTGCCGCCGCAGAACGGCCGCCCGATCACCTTGCGCGGCGACGTCTCGCTCGACGGCAGCTTCAGGCCGCGCGGCAACGCCTGGGAAGGCAGCTTCCGCATGGCCTCCAAGGAAGGCGGCGTGCGCCTGGGCGAACGTCCCGACGCGGTGAGCGCGGGCAATCCCAACCGCGGCGAGCTGATCCGCTACGACCAGTTCAGCGTCGAGGCCACATTCGACCCGCGCCACATCAATGCCCGCCTCGGCGTCGGCTTCCAGGGCAACGGCTTCATCGACGCCAAGTTCGACACCGGCTGGGATCCCTACGCGCCGCTCAACGGCGAGCTGTACATGAACATCTCGCGGCTGTACTGGCTGGAGCTGTTCGTGGCCGAGATCGATCGCCCGCAGGGGCTGATCGAAGGCCACGTCAGCCTGCGCGGTACCCGCTCGCAGCCACTGCTCGGCGGCGATGCCACCTTGAGCAACTTCACCGCCGAATACCCGTCGATGGGCCTGGCGCTGAGCGAGGGCAAGGGCCGCTTCGACGCCCAGCCGGACGGCTCGGCCAAGATCACCGCCTCGGTGAAGTCCGGCGACGGCACCCTGACCGTGGACGGCGGCCTGTCCTGGTACGGCGACGGCACCCCGCTGCAGCTGAACATCGGCGGGCAGAACGTGCTGGCGTACAACACCCCCGAGCTGCGCGTGATCGCCAACCCGGACCTGCAGTTCGGCCTCGTCAACAACACCATGCGCCTGCGCGGCCAGGTCACCGTGCCCGAGGCCGACATCGACCTGGAGCGGCTGGATCGCGGCACCTCGGTGTCCGAGGACGTGGTGGTGCTCGATCCGGTGGACCCGGAAGAGGCGCCGGCCTCGCCGCTGGACATGGAGCTGGCGATCGTCCTGGGCGAGAAGGTGAACATGAGCGGCTTCGGCCTCAAGGGCGGCCTCGGCGGGCAACTGCAGATCCGCGCGCGCCCCGGCCGCGAGATGACCGCCAACGGCGGCCTAGACGTGCGCGGCCGCTACAAGGCCTACGGCCAGGACCTGACCATCACCCGCGGCCAGCTGACCTGGAACAACAACATCGTCTCCGACCCGCGCATCAACATCCGCGCCGAGCGCAAGATCGGCGACGTCACCGCCGGCATCGACGTCAGCGGCCGCGCCGAATCGCCGCGTGCCGACGTCTGGTCCGAGCCGGCGATGTCGCAGTCCGAGGCGCTGGCCTACCTGGTGCTCGGCCGCAGCCTCAACACCGCCAGCAGCGACGAGAGCGCCCAGGTCAGCGCCGCTTCGGCCGCGCTGTCGGCCGGCAGCGGCCTGGTGGCCTCGCAGCTCGGTGCCAAGCTCGGCCTGGACGAGGCCGGCGTCAGCCAGTCCAGCACCCTGGGCGGCTCGGTGGTCGGCTTCGGCAAGTACCTGTCGCCGAAACTCTACGTCGGCTACGGCGTATCGATGGTCGGCAGCGGCTCGGTGCTGACGCTCAAGTACCTGCTGCGGCGCGGATTCGACGTGGAAGTGGAATCGAGCACGGTGGAGACGCGCGGGTCGATCAACTGGCGGCGGGAGAAGTAGGGCCGTTGCACTGCGCGGCTTTGCGAAACGCAACCGCCCTCATCCGGCGGCTGCCCGACATGCATGGTGAAGGACGCCCGCTCCAGCGGGCGCCCTCGCCAGTTCAGTTCGTTATCTGCACGTCATCGACATAAACATTGACGTCATACGCGGTCTGCGCACGGTATAGCCAGATCGCGTCCAGGGTGACGCTGGCGGCGGTGATCGCGCCGTTGCCGCCGGCCCAGGCGTTCCACTGCGCGTCGTCGGTGAGCGACCACGACACGTAGGTCCAGGTGTTGGCCGGCAGGGTGCGGCTGAGCGAGCGTTCGGTGCCGTCGCTGTCGTCGATGCCCACCGCCACGCTCAGGCCGCTGCCGGCCGGGTAGACCCAGAAGCCGATCGTGCCGCCGCTGCGGGTGAGCGCGGTGTTCGAGGAGGGCGAGCCGGCGCCGGAGAGCAGCCGCACCGACCAGGCGGCGGAGCTGGCGCTGTCGTCCTTGAGCAGGACCCGCAGCGAGCAGGCGCCGTTGCGGGCGGTGCTGCAGTCGCGGGTCGCGGTCGAGCCGCTGCCGATGCCGGTGGTGCTGCCCGAGTAGGTCGGGCTGGTGGCGAAGTGGCCGACGCTGCTCTCGAAGCCGTCCAGCACGCTGGCGGTGCCCGAGCCGCCGCTGCCGGGGTTGAGCAGGGCGTAGTAGCGCGCCCAGTTCCAGTTGATGCCCGGGTCGGTGTGGGTCTGCCCGCTGAAATGCTGGTGGCCCTTGATCTTGACGCTGTCGGCGAGCACCTGGATGCCGCTGCTGGGTGCGCCGCTGTAGGCGCTGGCGCAGGGGATGGCGCTGTAGCCGGCGCAGAAGCTGCGCACCAGCGCCGCCGAGGCGTCGTACATCGCGCTGGTGTACCAGGAGCTGTTGTCGACGTAGCCCTCGTGCTCGATGCCGAGGGTGTAGGCGTTGTGGTTGCGCACGTGCCAGGCGGTGTGGGCATTGCGCACCATCTGCGTGACCTGGCCGTCGGAGCTGCGGATCACGTAGTGGGCGCTGACCTGGGCGGAGGCGTTCTTGAACCAGGAGATGGTGCCGGCGTAGCTGCCCTGGGCGGTGTGCAGGGTGACGGCGCTGACCGCGGCACTGCGCGAGGCGGTGTAGTTCGAGGACGAGGCCGGATCCCAGATCGCCGGGCCGTAGTCGGTGCTCTGGATGCCGGCATCGGTGTCCGTCGCGGTGTTTTCGGTCGACTGTGCGCGGGGGTCGGGGGTGTCGCGCCGCTGCAGGGTCTCGGTGACCGGGTCGATGCCGATGCCGCCGGCCTCGATGCGGTCGCGGGTGGCGTCCAGCCGCAGCATCGGCGCGCGCAGCTGGATCAGCCGCTGCACGTCGAAGGCGCGTTCCCATTGCACCGGCCGCTCGGGCACGACGATGCCGCGGTCGTCCACGCCGCGGTCCAGCGCCAGCAGTACGTCGTAGGCGAAGCTGCTGCGTGCGTAGTCGTCGATGTTGCCTTGCGCACGGATGCCCGCCTGCGGCGAGAAGCCGGCGTAGCGCTCCAGGGCCGGGCGGATGTCCTCCAGCGCGGGCGCCAGCGAGATGCCCGTCAGGCCGGTCCTGTCGCCGGCGGGGAAGTCCTGGCGGATCTGCCGGTCGAGCAGTGCGGCGGCGGCCAGGATGTTGGTGAGCGGGTCCTCGCGGACCTGCTGCGGTCGCACGCCGAGCAGCTGCGCGGCCTCGGACACCTGGTCGGCGAAGCCCTGGCCGCCGTACAGGCCCATCACGCCATAGGCCGCCGGCATGTGGTTGTGGGCGTGCTGCTGGCCCTGCAGCGGATCCGGCCGCAGGTGCTGCCAGCGGGTCTGCACGTAGGCGATCGATTCCAGCGTGCCTGTGGGAATGGCCGGATAGCGCGCATGGGCCTGGCGGAAATGGCGCGCGAACGCCTGGCGTTGCGGCAGCACCTGCAGTTCCTCGTTGCGCAGTTGCGTGTCCAGCACCGTGGATGGTGCGGAAGCGGCTGCCTGGGCAAGACCGTTGCCGCTGGCCATCAGGCCAGCCAGCGCGATGCACAGTGTGTGTCGGTAACGTCGTTCCATGATGCATACCTCGACAAGAGAGCCCCCTGCACCGGCGGTTTTACCGTGCATTGCCGCGATCGCCGGAATGGATGCCCGGTTGTGTGACCGGTGTTGCCCCGGCGATGTGTCGGCGTACGTGAAATGACGGCCGCCGCGATGGCGGCGAACGATGGTTCCGCGTTTCCCGGGGCCGGATCCAGCCGGTCCGCAATGCCGATAACGGCCGATGTCACCGGCCCATCCTTAAGCCATGCGCGGCGATGCTTTGTCGTCGTGCATCGCGTTGCGCCGTGGCGGGCACGATTCTGCGTCCTATCCGCGCACTGGCGAGGGAAAGGCCGGAGCCGGGCATAGGATGATCCCGGCGCCGCGAAAGCGGCCGACGACCTGGATTTGGGAGAGTCCCATGAAACGCGTTGCGATGACGAAGTACATGACGGTGCTGGGCATGGTCCTGGCGTTCTGTACGGCCGGCACGGCCTGGGCCGAGAAGGACGGTTCCAGGTTCTATCTGCCCGGCGACATGACGATGGCGCAGGCGCACAAGGCCATCGAGGCGGCGGTGAAGCAGGCCAATGCCCAGGACACGCTGATGAACGTCGCGGTGGTCGATGCCGGCGGCAACCTCAAGGCCTTCGCGCGCATGGACGGCGCTTTCCTGGCCAGCATCGACATTTCCATCCGCAAGGCCAGGACCGCCCGTTCGCTGAACATGTCCACGCTGCAGCTCGCCGAGCTGGCCAAGCCCGGCGGCGAGCTCTACGGCATCGAGGTCGTCGATGGCGGCACGATGATCTTCGGCGGCGGCGAGCTGATCGTGAATCGCAGCGGCCAGGTGATCGGGGCCATCGGGGTGAGCGGCGGCTCGGTGGCGCAGGACGTGGCGGCGGCCAAGGCCGGGGCGGCGGCGCTGGCCGCGGAGTGAACGAAGGAGTGTGGTTGCCGGTTCGCGTGGCGTCGCGGCCGCGGCCGCATGGGGAGATCGGCGCCGGCGCGTGTCCGCGCCCGCCGGTCCCCGGATCTCCGGCTCAGCGGCGGATCCGCGCGGTGCTCCAGCCGCGGGTACGGAATTCGCCGCTGTCGCCGGTGAGGGCATAGCGCGTGGCGCGCCAGGCGGACGTCAGCGGCCCGGCTTCCCAGCCGCGCGCCAGCCTGTATGCCTTGCAGAAGTGCCTGACCATGGGGCACTTCTAGCACGCGTTTGTTGACGGATTGTTGGCGCAGCGGCGCGGGACCAGGACGAAGCCCTGCCTGGGCACGCGCGCGCGCGGTTTGCCGCGGACGGTGCGCTGGCATGCCGGCGGCTGGCCGCCTTGCCGCTCAATCCGCTGGCAGCTGCGCCGCCGGCACCGGCCGGCCCAGCAGCCAGCCCTGGCCCAGGGCGTCGGGGGCCAGCCGCAGCACGCTGGCGGCCTGCTCCTCGCTTTCCACGCCCTCCACCACCAGGCCGACCTGCAGGCGCCTGGCCAGGGCGCAGATCGGCTCGATGATCAGTTCCACCGGCGAGCCGGTGCCGATGGAGCCGGTGAACATGCGGTCGACCTTGATCGCATCGATCGGCAGCCTGGCCAGGTAGGCCAGGGTGGAATAGCCGGTGCCGAAGTCGTCGATGTAGAACCGGTAGCCGCGCTCGCGCAGCCTGCCGATGCTCTCGGCCAGCTCCGCGTGGCCGGTGGTGGAGCGCTCGGTGATCTCCAGCACCAGCCGGTCGGCGGCGATGCCATGGTGGCGGATCTGCTCGTCGAGGTAGCGATGGAAGTCCGGATCGGCGATTTCGGCCACGGACAGGTTGAGGCTGACGTAGAAGCCGTCGTCGCCGCGCAGGCGCGCGCCCAGCTCGGCCAGCGCCTTGCGCACCACCTGGCGGGCCATCGTCCCGGCCAGGTGCAGCTCTTCGGCCATCGCGACGAACACGTCCGGTTCGACCCACTGGCCGGACTCGCTGCACCATCTCGCCAACGCCTCCACGCCCGCCAGCCGGCGGTCGCGCAGGGGGCGCAGGGGCTGGTAGTGCATGACCAGGCCGTCGCCCTCCAGCGCGCGCTGCAACTGCATGGGCAGCGACCGCCGGCGCATGCGGATGCCGACGATCGTCAGGCCGATGCCGATGCCGGCCAGCGCGCCCAGCAGGCCCAGCCCGGCGGCCTGCACCGGCGATTCGGCGAACAGGCCGGCAGGGCGGTAGTAGGCGACCGCGCAGACGTTGAAGCCGCTGCTGCAGCGGCGCAGCTGTCGGGTGCGGCCGAGCGGGTCCCGGCCGGCGCCGACGTGCGCCTGCAGGCGGGCGACATCGCCGAGGGCGTTGTAGGTGTAGCGTCCGTCGCGGCTGAGCAGCAGGGCGGCCATGCCGGAGCGGGGCGGGTCCATGCCGGCGAAGGCCGCCGGTGCGGTCGCCACCGTCACGTCCCGATAGGCGCTGGCGTCGGCGACGATGCGCGGGTCGGGCGGGTACCGCGTGGCCTTCCAGAAGCGGTAGCCGTCGTGTTGCAGGTCGGGACGGGGGAGCGGCTCGGCCTGATGGATCACGCCCCAGGCGCCCGAACAGACCACGTGGTTGTCGCGCAGGCGGCCGACGTCGCGCAGGAAGCGGGACTGGAACATCAGGAACCTGAGCTCGGCGATGTCGGCCTCCGAGCAGGGCGCGGTCCGCAGTTCATGGGCGCGCTGCAGGGTTTGGCTGGAGTCGGCGGCCACCTCGATGGCGCGCGCCAGCAGCTTGTCGGCATAGGTATCGAGCGCGGCCTGCTGTCGCCCCGCCTGCAGGATCCGCCCGCCCGCCAGGGCCGCGGCCGCGGTGGCCAGCAGCAGGATGCAGACGATCAGGCAGTCGCTGCCAAGCAGCCCTTTCCGGGATAGGTGGAAACTCATGCTCGTTCCTGGTTCATGGCCTGGCGGTGACAGGCGAGGGTTCCTGCTGGCGTGTTCGTTGCATCGGCCAGGCCGTGCCGATATTGAGCGTCGTCCTCGACCGGAACATTGCGGTACCCGATGCGGAAAGGCTAGTGTCCTCGACCGGCCTTCTATCCACTAGCAGGAAGATCCACCGCCATGCCCGCCAACAACCGCCTTGCCGCCTCGCTCGCCCTGGGCCTCGCCCTGGGCGCCCCAGCCCATGCCGACGAAGGCATGTGGATGCCCGCACAATTGCCGCAGCTGGCCGATACCTTGCGCGAGGCCGGTTTCCGCGGCGATCCGGGCGAGCTGGCCGATGTCACCCGGCCGCCGCTGAGCGCGGTGGTGAAGGTCGGTGGCGGCACCGGTTCGTTCGTCTCCGCCGACGGCCTGCTGCTCACCAACCACCACGTCGCCTTCGGCGTGATCCAGTACAACTCCAGCGCGAAGGAGAACCTGATCGACGAAGGTTTCGTGGCCAGGGACCGCGGCGACGAGCGTGCCGCCAATCCCGATTTCCGGGTGCTGGTGACGGTCGGCTTCGACAAGGTCACCGACCAGGTGCTGGCCGGCGCGCGCGGCAAGCACGGACGCGCCTACTTCGATGCGGTGGATGCGGCCAGCAAGCGCATCGTCGCCGACTGCGAGGCCGGCGGGCAGGTGCGCTGCAGCGTGGCCAACATGTACTACGGCACCGACTTCTACCGCATCACCCAGCTGGAGCTGAGGGACGTGCGCCTGGTCTACGCGCCGCCGCGCGCCATCGGCAACTACGGCGACGAGATCGACAACTTCATGTGGCCGCGGCACAGCGGCGACTTCACCCTGCTGCGCGCCTACGTCGGCCGCGACGGCAAGCCGGCCGCCTACAGCGCCGACAACGTGCCGTACCAGCCGCCGGCGCACCTGCAGATCGCCAGCGAGGGTCCCAAGGCCGGCGACTACGCGATGCTGGCCGGCTATCCCGGCACCACCTACCGCCATCGCACCGCGGCCGAGTTCGACGAGCAGGTCAACGCGGTGCTGCCGCAGCGAGTGGAGGTGCTGGACCAGCTGATCGGCGTGATCGAGGCACAGGGCCGGCGCGACGCCGATGCCCGCACCCGCTACGCCTCGCAGCTGCAGTCGCTGAAGAACAACCGCAAGCGCGCCGCCGGCGAGCTGGAAGGCCTGCAGCGCAGCGATGCGGTGCAGCTGCGCCGGCAGGACGAGCGCGGCATGCTGGCCGCCACCGGTGGCGCCGATGCGCGCGACATCGCCGCCCTGCAGCAGGTGCTGGCGCAGGGCTCGGCACAGCGCGAGCGCGACCTGCTGCTGGGGCTGGCCGGCGCGCAGACCCAGCTGTTCAGGGCGGCGCTGGCGCTGGAGCGGCTGCGCGCCGAGGCCGCCAAGCCCGATGCCGAGCGCGAGAGCGGCTACCAGCAGCGCGACCTGGCGCTGATCGAGGGCCAGCTGCGGCAGGCGCAGCGCCGCTACGCGCCGGCGGTGGAGAAGGCGCTGCTGACGGCGCTGTTCACCCGCTACCAGCAGTTGCCCGACGCCCAGCGCGTGCCCGAGTTCGATTCCGCCTTCGGCCGCACCCCGGCGCAGCTGGCGGCCGCGCTCGACGCGCTGTACGCCGGCACCCGGCTCGGCGAGGAGGACCAGCGCCTGTCGCGGCTGGCCGCCGCACGCCAGGGCCAGCCGCTGGCCGCCGACCCGCTGCTGGAACTGGCGGCCAAGCTGGTGCCGGCGCAGCTGCGCCTGGAGGGCGAGCGCAAGGCGCGCGAGGGCGAGCAGCTGCGCCTGCGCCCGGCCTACATGCGCGCGCTGGTGGCCTGGCGCAAGCAGCAGGGGCGCGCGGTGTATCCGGACGCCAACAGCACGCTGCGGGTGAGTTACGGCCGGGTCGAGCCGCTATCGCCGCGCGATGCGGTGAGCTACGCGCCGGTGACCACGGTGGCCGGCATCGTCGAGAAGAACACCGGGCAGGTGCCGTTCGACGCGCCGAAGCCGCTGCTGGAGGCCATCGGCAAGGGCGACTTCGGCAGCACCGCCGATCCCCAGCTCAGGACCCAGCCGGTGAACTTCCTCACCAACCTGGATACCACCGGCGGCAATTCCGGCTCGCCGGTGCTCGACGCCCAGGGACGGCTGATCGGCCTGAACTTCGACAGCAACTGGGAGTCGGTCAGCGCCAGCTGGTGGTACGACCCGCGCTACAAGCGCGCCATCCACGTGGACATGCGCTACCTGCGCTGGCTGATGGCCAAGGTGTACCCGGCCCCGCAGTTGCTGCAGGAGATGGGATTGCCGGCGCAGTGAGGTTTCCTTAGCCGCGAGGCTGCTGTTACCGGCGGCGCCGGCCACCGCGTGCCGGCGGACTGCCGGCACGCCAGCCGCACGAGGTGCGCGGTCGTCCCGCCGCCGCCTTGGCGATCGTGCCGCGAGCTGCCGCTGCGCCTGCACCGGGGTTCCCGCGGGTCCTCGATCGCATCGCATACGGAGCGATCCGCGCCGGCGCCGGGAAGTCGTCCGCTGAGGTGACAGCGGCATCGGTCGAGGACGATGCCGACGAAACCGTGGCACTTCCGTTCCCGCGGCCGCTGCCCGGTTGTCGCGAGGCGCTTGCACGCCGGGTTGCCGGCGCCTGGTCGACGCAGAATGTCGGCAGGCAAGGCCGATGCTTTCCCCTGTGGCGCGCGAACGCGTGCGCCATTCCGGCGCGGACATGCCCGCTTTCCGCAACCGTCCTTCCGGGCCACCGATCGTCAGTGGACCGGTTGCCTGTCGCTGCGACGTGGCTTCGCGTCACGGACGCGATTGGCCAGCGACGGCATTCCCCCTGTCCGATCCCGGGCAACGGCGCCGAGGCGAAACCCGTGACGTCGACGCCGCCGGCAGCGGCCTCCGCCGGCCACACCGACGCTGCGGCCGCGCGCGATCCGCTCGTTCTCCGGTGGGACACGAACCCGTGTGCCCGGCGATCGCCGTAGCCAGTCGATCGGCGGATGGTTTGATCAGGTTTCCGCATGAAAGTCAGGGAGGTCCCGACCCTAGAATCAAACACAGGAAACGACGGCAGCTAGTGCGTCGACCAGGACATCCGCACAGGCCGGAGGTCCCGGAAATCCGGATTCACGGCTGACGAGTGCGGGGAAATGGAACCGAAGAAGAACGATCTCGGCGCATGGGGCAGGAAGTACGGGCTCCTGCTGGCTGTCTTGGTACTGCTTGCGGTGTGGCTGCTGCCGACGCCGGAGGGGATGCAGCCCGTCCAGCACCAGATGCTCGCCATCTTCTGCGGCATGGTCGTGCTGTGGATCACGCAGTGCGTCAGCTTCGCCACCAGCGGCATCATCCTGATCCCCGTTCTCTACCTGTGGGTCGGCAACGCCACCGGCGCGGTCGACGCGTCCGGCCACCTGGTCCGCTCGGCCGACTTCGCGCTGGCCGGCTACGGCACCTCCTCGCTCTGGCTGCTGGTCGCCGGCTACATGATCTCCACCGCGATGATCGCCACCGGCCTGGCCAAGCGGCTTGCCCTGCTGATGCTCAAGCGCTTCGGCAAGACCCCGTTCGGGGCGACGCTGTCGCCGATGATCGCCGGCCTGATACTGGCGCCGCTCACGCCCTCCAACACCGCCCGCTGCGCGGCGATCCTGCCGATCGTCGAGGGCGTGGCCCAGGCCTACAAGCTGGAGAAGGGCAAGAGCAACTTCGGCAAGGTGCTCTACCTGGCCAACATGTACTCGCACTCCACCACCGCCGGCGCCTTCCTGACCGGGACGATCCCCAACCCGGTCGCCATCGGCATGATGCTCGGCGCCATGGGCGGGGTGGTATCGAGCCAGACGAGCTGGGGGTTCTGGGCGATCGCGGCGTTCCCGACCAGCTTCGTGCTGCTGATCGCGACGATCTACCTGCTGTTCTGGCTGTTCCCGTCGGAGATCAAGGAACTGCCCGGCGGGTTGTCCTACATCGACGTCGAACTGGCGGCGCTCGGCCCGGTGTCGGCCAGGGAAAAGCGGGCGCTGGGGTACTTCATGCTGGCCCTGCTGCTGTGGTCGACGGACATGGTCCACCACCTCAACTCGACCATGGTCGCGCTGCTGGTATCGGCGCTCATGCTGCTGCCCCGCTTCGGCGTGCTGAGCTGGAAGGAGGCCCAGCAGGGCATCCCGTGGGACCTGTTCGTGTTCTTCGGCGGCGTCATCACGCTGAGCGGGATCACCACCACCACCGGCGCCTTCGCCTGGGTCATCAACAGCGTGATCGGCGGCCTCGGCCTGGAAGGCGTGTCCATGCTGCCGTTGCTGATCGCCTTCATGGGCTTCCAGATCTTCAGCCATGTCATCTGGTCGACCACCACCGCCATGGCCGGGGTCATGATCCCGATCTACATCGGCATCGCCCAGGCGTTCGGCTTCCCCATCGTCGGCTTCGTCCTGCCGCTGGCCATCCTCGGCTCGTACGCATGGTTCCTGCCGTTCAACACCATGACCAACATCATCATGTACGGGCCGGGGTACTTCACCGTCGCCGAGCAACTCAAGTCCAGCATCCTGCTGGGACTCATCGCATGGGCCCTGTGGGCGGTCACGGCCCTCACCTGGTTTCCGCTCATCGGCCTGTACTGAAGGCGCGGCTCCCGGCGATCCGTCTCCGGGAACGACGCGGAAACCGCACCACCTGAGGAGTATGGAGATGCTTAGAAGATCACTCGTCGTCAGTCCGAAGGACACGGTGGCCGTCATCCTCGAGGACGGCCACCGGGGAGACACGGTGCGTACCGCCGATGGCGACATCGTCCTGCTGGAGGACGTCGAGTTCGCGCACAAGTTGGCCATCGTTGACCACGCCGGAAGGCAGCCGGTCATCAAGTACGGGCACGAGATCGGCTACGTCGATCAGGCAACACCCAAGGGAAGCTGGATCCACAGTCATAACCTGCGTTGCGACCGCGGTACCTAGGGTGCGTCATCCACTGCCGAGCGGGCCGCGTTGGACCTGCATGGCCGTCAGAGCCTGCCCCGCGGCGCCGGATGGCGGCCATGCAGGCCCAACCCGAAGGACCGCGCCTGCGCGCACCCGGGACGGCGTCATCGCTCGGGCGTGGATGCACATCCACTTCCTCCCTCTTCCTTGCCCCAGGCGCGCGCAGGAGCGGCGCGACCTGCCCGGCAATGGATGACACACCCCAAGGAGACATGATCATGAAATTCATGGGCTACAAGCGTCCGACCGGAAGGGCCGGGATCCGCAATCACATTGCGATCATCCCTTCCGTCTTCTGTGCGAACACGACCGTGGCGCGCATCGCCGCGCAGGTCGAGGGATCGGTGGCGCTGCGCCACCCGGTGGGGTGTGCGCAGGTGGGTTACGACCTGGAGATGACCGCGCGCACCCTGAAGGCGATGGGTACGCACCCCAACGTGGCCGGGGTGCTGGTGGTGGGATTGGGCTGCGAGCGCTTCAAGCCTGCCGAGCTCTACGACAGCATCAAGGCCTCGGGCCGGCCGGTGGAGATGCTGGTGATCCAGGACGAAGGCGGCTCCACCAGGACCATCGAGGACGGCGTGAGGATCGTCCGCGCGATGGTCGAGCAGGCACGCGCGGCCAGGCGCGTGGAATGCGACATGTCCGAGCTGATCGTCGCGCTCAAGTGCGGCGGCACCGACGCCACCAGCGGCCTGGCCGCCAACCCGACCCTGGGCGCGATGTGCGACAGGCTCACCGCCCTGGGCGGCAGCGCGATCATCTCCGAGCTCAACGAACTGCTCGGTACCGAGGACCTGCTGGCGGCGCGGGCGATCAACGAGGAGGTGGCGGTCAAGATCTACAACGCCATCTACGAGATCGAGGAAGTCCTGCGCAGCGCCATCGACCCGCGTTTCCCCAGCCGCAATCACCTCATCTCGCCCGGGAACTTCGACGGCGGCGTGAGCTCGATCGTCGAGAAGGCGCTCGGCGGCTACCACAAGTCCGGCAGCTCGCCGATCGTGGACGTGCTGCAGTACGCCCTCCCGCCCCGGCTCGACCAGCACGGCATGTTCGTCATGAACTACGAAAGCCACGACGGCGAGGTGGTGACCGGCATGGTCGGCTGCGGTGCCCAGCTCGTGGCCTTCACCACCGGGCGGGGAAACCCGACCGGCTTTCCGATAGCGCCGGTGCTGAAGGTCACCGGCAACGCCAAGACCTTCCAGAAGATGCGCGAGCACTTCGACTTCGACGCCAGCCCGGTCATTTCCAGGGAGGCGCCGTTCGAGGAGACCGGCGCGGACTTCCTCGACATGGTGATGCGCGTGGCCAATGGCGAACAGACCGCCTCGGAGAAGTTCGGCAGCGACGAGCTGTTCTGCGTTGCCCGGCGCCAGGGCCCGCAATCGGTGATCGAGGAGCGGCGCAAGCGCGTGGATTCCTACTGCCCTGCCTGACCGCCGGTTCCGGGGCGGGCCCGGTCTCCATCGGCCTGCGGCCGGTGGCGGTCGGGTGGCGGCGGCGGATTCCTTCCGCCGCGGGTGCCGTCGTCCGGGAGGCGACGGGCCGGACCATCCCCGGGTGTCCGAAGCCAATGCCTTTCGAGGCCTTCGGGTGTCTGGAGATTGCAGATCGCAGCGCTTTCCCTGCGCAGTCGCACAGGGAGGGCCTCGGCTCGCCATCACCGGATCCGCCCGCGGCGGGCCGAGGCCCGCCCGATACCAGTGAGCGACGACGATCTCCCGAGGCACTCCCGTCTGGCGCCTTGCTCGGCCGGATGACGTAGCAGGCGGGATCGCGGGCCGGAGCGCGTCCCGATGCCTCGCGGTCTTCCCTGCGCCATGCCGATCCGCCGGAGACAGCGATGCGGGCGGTCGATCAGGTCTGCCCGGCGGCAACGGCGCACCCGGGCTCGCCTTGCGGGACGCGGGCCGGGCCCCTGGAGTCCTGGCCTCCCATGTCCGTGAGGCGCTGCCAGAAGCGCTCGGCGGTCCAGGTCAGCCGAGCGCGCGGCCGGAACAGGCGTATCTCGATCGGGATCTCCTCCAGCGGTCCCTCGATCCTGGCCAGGCGGCCGTCCGCGATGTCGTTGGCGACCAGGCTCAGCGGCGACCACGCCAGCCCGTGCCCGTAGCGCGCCATCGTCACCAGCGCGGTGGCCAGGTGCGAGGAAAAGCACGGCTGCGGCAGCGGCGGCTGCCCCGTCTCGTTCCAGGCGGCCGCCAGGATGCGTCCCATCCACGACGTGGCCGAATAGCCCAGGTAGGGCACCGGCTCCCCGGCCCCGGACGCGGCCAGCGACGGCTTCGCCACCGGGACGAGCACGTCATGGCCGAGCAGGATCGAATGGAAGCGCTGGTCCGGCAGGCCGACCGGGACCTTCGGATGGTGGTGGCAAAGCAGGAACTGCACGTTCCCCTCGATCATCCGCTGCTGGCAGCTGATCATGATGTCGGCCGTGAGCTGCACCGCGGCCATGAATGGCGCGGTGCCCTTCATCCGGTGCAGCCATTGCGGGAAGAAGCTCAGCGACAGCGCCTGCGTCGATGCGAACCGCAGCGTGTCCGCAGCTGATTGCGCCGCGGTGCGCGCATCCTCGCGCCCGGCCTCGAGCTGGCGCAGCGCTTCCTCGGCGAACGGCTTGAGCCGTTCGCCGGCCGCCGTCAGTTCGATCGAATGGGTCCGCCTGTCGAACAGGGGCGTGCCCACCCATTCCTCCAGGCACTTGATCCGCCGGCTGAGGCCGGCCTGGCTGATGGCACGGCGATCGGCCGCGCGGGAGAACCCTCCCGAACTGACGACCGCCAGGAAATCCTTCAGCCAGATCGTGTCCATCGCCTCGTTCCAATCGTTCACGGGGGCAATGCCAGGGCATCCATGCGAGGCACTCGCCCGCCCCGGCTCCCGCACGATCGCGGTGCATGCGCGGGCCGGGGCGGCATGCTGCCATCTTCGGCCGGTGCGGGGAGGCGGACAATGATCCAGGTCAACCCGGACCTTCCGAAGCGGCATGGCGGCCCGGATCGCGCGCAGGGATTCATGGCACATGCCGCAGCGTCCGCCATCCCGCCGCGGCGGCCGGCGCCGGCAAGCCGCTGGCGTCGCGCCACGGAAGTCCGCACGGCTGCCGCACGGACCCTCCGCATGCCGGCAGCGGCCGCGCAGGCCGGGTTCTGCAATTCACGGGGTGGATCGCTAGACTGGCAGCCGCCCCACGAGGAATCGCCCCTTGCTTTCGAGCTGGCTGCTGTTCGGTGTTTCGGTCTGCTATGCCGCGCTGCTGTTCGGCGTGGCGTGGTGGGGCGACCGCCATCCGCTGTATCCGAACCGGCCGTGGCTGCGGCCGGTGGTCTACAGCCTGGCACTGGCCGTGTACTGCTCGTCGTGGACCTTCTATGGCGCGGTCGGCACCGCGGTGCGCCATGGCATCGGCTACCTGCCGATCTACATCGGCCCGCTGCTGCTGCTGCTGTTCGGCTGGCGCATCATCGAGCGCCTGGCGCTGATCGCGCGCAGCCAGAACACCGTCTCCATCGCCGACTTCATCTCCTCGCGCTACGGCCGCTCGCAGCGGCTGGCCGCGCTGGTGGCGGCGATCGCGCTGGTCGGCGTGGTGCCGTACCTGGCGCTGCAGTACAAGGCGGTGGCGATGAGCGTGGAGGTGCTCAGCGGGCGCGGCGGCGGCGCAGGCTTCTGGAGCGACCCGGCGTTCTACGTGGCGCTGCTGATGGCCACGTTCGCCGCGTTGTTCGGCACCCGCCAGGTCGATGCCACCGAGCACCACCACGGCATGATGCTGGCCATCGCGCTGGAGTCCATCGTCAAGCTGGCGGCGATGGTGGCGGTGGGCGTATTCGCCTGGCTGCTGCTGGGCAGCCGCCAGATCGACGCCGGCGCCGCCACCCGCACCCTGTTCGAGAACGCGCCGCCGGTCGGCTTCATCGCGCAGACGCTGCTGAGCTTCCTGGCCATCGTCTGCCTGCCGCGGCAGTTCCACGTGGCGGTGGTCGAGTGCGGCGACGTCGGCGACATCCGCCGCGCGCGCTGGATGTTCGGCATCTACCTGGTGCTGATCTCGGCCATGGTGGTGCCGCTGGCCGCCGCCGGCGTGGCGCTGTTCGGGGCCGGCGGCAGCGTGGCCGACGATGCCATGGTGCTGGCGCTGCCGATGGCCGGCGGCCACAACGTGCTGGCGCTGGCGGCGTTCGTGGGCGGGTTCTCCGCCGCCACCGGCATGGTCATCGTGTCCTCGATCGCGCTGGCGACGATGATCAGCAACGACCTGGTGATGCCGCTGCTGCTGCGCCGTACCGGCCACAGCGTCACCGCCTCGGCGGTGGCCTCGCGGGTGCTGTGGATCCGCCGCCTGGCGATCGCGCTGCTGGCGCTGATGGCGTACGGCTACTACCGCGGCAGCAGCGACGACAGCAGCCTGGCCTCCTACGGCCTGATGGCCTTCGCCGCGGTGGCGCAGTTCGCTCCGGGCGTGATCGGCGGGCTGTACTGGCGCGGCGCCAGCCGCCGCGGGGTGGAGGCGGGCATGGCGCTGGGCTTCGCCACCTGGATCTACACCCTGCTGCTGCCGGCGCTGACCCAGTCCGGCTGGCTGCAGGCCGACTGGCTGCAGCAGGGGCCGTTCGGCATCGGCTGGCTGCGGCCGCAGCAGCTGTTCGGCATGAGCGGCTGGGACCCGCTCACCCACGGCACGTTCTGGTCGCTGCTGATGAACATCGGCGCGCTGATGGTGGTGTCGGCGCGCTCGCGGCCGAGCGTGGACGAGCGCCTGCGCGCCGCGCCGTTCCTCGATCCCTACGCGCAGCGGCCGGCGGTGGCCGGCATGTGGCCCGGCCACGTGCGCGTGGGCGACCTGCTGGCGCTGGCCGAGCGCGTGGTCGGCCAGCGCCACGGCCATCGCGCCTTCAGCGAGCAGGCGCAGCTGCTGGGCCGCGAGCTGCAGACCGGCGCGGTGGCCGACCGCGCCTGGGTGCAGTTCACCGAGCGCCTGCTGGCGGCCTCGATCGGCGCGGCCTCGGCGCGGCTGGTGCTGACCAGCCTGCTGCGCGGCTCGGGCATGGACCTGGGCGAGGTGGTGGCGGTGCTCGACGAGGCCGGCCAGGAGCTGCGCTTCAACCGCGAGATCCTCTCCACCACGCTGGAGAACATCAGCGCCGGGGTCAGCGTGGTCGATCCGGAGATGCGCCTGACCGCGTGGAACCGCCGCTACCAGCAGATGTTCGGCTATCCCGACGGCATGCTCTACGTCGGCCGCCCGGTGGCCGACCTGATCCGCTACAACGCCGAGCGCGGCGAGCTGGGCGAGGGCGACGTCGAGGACCAGATCGACCGCCGCATCCGCCACATGCGCGCCGGCACCCCGCACGTGTTCGAGCGCACCCGCAGCGACGGCAAGGTGATCGAGATGCGCGGGCAGGCGCTGCCCGGCGGCGGCTACGTCACCAGCTACAACGACATCACCGACTACAAGCGCGCCGAGAAGGCGCTGCTGGAGGCCAACGAGACGCTGGAGCAGCGCGTGGCCGAGCGCACCCGCGAGGCCGAGATCGCGCAGCAGTCCAAGACCCGCTTCCTGGCCGCGATCAGCCACGACGTGCTGCAGCCGCTCAATGCGGCGCGGCTGTTCACCTCGGCACTGCGCGACGCCCACGGCCAGAGCGAGGAGCAGCGGCACCTGGCCGAACGCATCGATGCCTCGCTGCGTGCGGCCGAGGAACTGCTCGACGGCCTGCTCGACGTCTCGCGCCTGGACGCCGGCGGCCTGCGCCCGAGCATCGACGAGTTCGATGCCAGCGTGCTGCTGCGCGAGCTGGCCGCGCAGTACGCGCCGGTGGCGGCCGGGCGCGGCCTGCAGCTGCACGTGCATGCACGCAGCATGTGGGTGCGCAGCGACCGCCGGCTGCTGCGCCGGGTGATGCAGAACTTCATGGCCAACGCGCTGCGCTATACCCGCAGCGGCCGCATCGTGCTCGGCATACGCGGCCGCGGCGACCAGGTGGAACTGCAGGTATGGGATACCGGACCGGGCATCCCGGCCCACCACATGCGGCAGATCTTCGACGAGTTCCAGCGCTACCAGCAGCCGTTCGACTGGGGCGAGCAGGGCCTGGGCCTGGGCCTGTCGATCTGCCAGCGCATCTCGCGCGTGCTCGGCCACGACCTCAAGGCGCGCAGCGTGGTCGACAGCGGCAGCATGTTCTCGATCGTGGTGCCGCGGGTGGCCGCGCATCCGGCCCCGGTGCCGGCCACGCCGGTGCGCTCGCGCGCGGAAATGTCCAGCGGCGAGTCGCTGGCGGGGTTGCGCGTGCTGTGCGTGGACAACGACCGCGAGATCCTGGACGGCATGCGCGCGCTGCTCGGCCGCTGGCAGGTGCAGGTGATCGCGGCCACCACCGTCGACGAGGCGCTGCGCAAGGTCCACGAGCGGCCTGACGTGATGCTGGTGGACTACCACCTGCACGACCGCCTCGACGGCCTGGACACGCTCGATGCCCTGCGCAAGGCCACCCCGCAGCCGATCCCGGGCGCGTTGCTGACTGCCGACGGCCGCGACGAGGTCAAGCAGCTGGCACGCGAGCGCGGCTACCGGCTGCTGACCAAGCCGGTCAAGCCGGCCTCGCTGCGCGCGTTCCTGTCGGTGTTCCACGATTCGGCGCGGGCGGCTGGGCCGAATTTCTGATCCTGGGACGCCGGTAGCTGGAGACCGGCGTTCCGTTCGTGAGCGGATCTCGGAGGCGGTCCACCGTCCCGCATCGCCATACCGTCATCGCCGCCCGGCACCAGGCGTTCGCGGGGTTTTTCCTTCGGCCGCGATCGCCGGCGGCCGTGGGGTCCGGCGCCTGTGATGAGGCGGGTGGGATGCAGGGCACGGATGCGTTCCGCCGGACCGCGGAACGGCTGGAATCGAAGCGGCGATCGTCGGAGAATCGGCTGGGAAGAGGCCAGATGCGGGTCCGGCGCGATGGGCATGCCGGTCGTCGGCATCCGTGTGGCCGCGGCCTGACTTGCGGTGGGAAATAGGGAAAGGGAAACGGGTTCGGTTCTACGAGCCGGCGCCGGTTACTGATTGGAGCCAGGGACCGATGGGCATGTGGATCTTCTTGGGCGGATGCATCGTAGGGGCGGTCGTCGGCGTGGTCGTCATGGCGATCTGCGTGGCGGGCAGGTTCGACGAAGGCTTCGAGGCAGGCGACGCGGCGCGCGAGCGCCCCGCCGGCCGGTGTGGCGAGATCGCTGCGGGGGCACGGATCGAGACCGGCCCCGGGTGCGATCCCACGGCGGCGAAAGTGCGGCGTCCGGCTGGGTGAAACAGTGGCGTGGCGGGGACCCGGCACCTGCGCGTGGGTCGCGCCGGCGCGGCTACGCCAGCCCTTCCAGATGCTCGTAGAGGATGACCGAGCCGATCACGACCAGGATCACCCCGCCCAGGACCTCGGCACGGCTGCCCACCAGCGTGCCGATCAGGCGTCCGACCATGATGCCGAGCGTCACCATCACCAGCGTGCACAGGCCGATGGCCACCGCCACCACCACGATGTTGACGTCGATGAAGGCCAGGCCCACGCCGACCGCCATCGCGTCGATGCTGGTGGCCAGCCCGGTCATCGCCAGGGTCCAGAACCCGTGGCGCTGCGAATCGGCCGGTTCCGGCGTGCCATCGCTGCGCAGTCCGGCCACGATCATGTGCACGCCGAGCGCAAGCAGCAGGAAGAACGCGATCCAGTGGTCGAACGTCTCCACGTAGCGCGACGCGGCACGCCCGAGCAGCCAGCCGATCGCCGGGGTCAGCGCCTCGATGCAGCCGAAGATGGCGCCCGCGCGCAGCGCATCGCGCAGGCGCGGCTTCTGCAACTGCGCGCCCTTGCCGATGGCGGCGGCGAATGCATCGGTCGACATGGCGAAGCCGAGCATGAGGATGGAGACAGGAGACATGGCAGTGGCGGAAGGCCGGGCGGGGGTGACGACGCGCGGGCACGCCCAACCTTCGTTGTGCTCGCTCGCCGTTGGTCTCGCCAACCGGAATGGTTGCCCACACCACGGCGCAGCGGCCGAGCATGTTGACGTGGGCGCTTCCTGGAACGGAAGCAGGCTACTCCCCAAGGGTGCGCGCAGTGTAACAGCGAAAAACCCGGGGAAAACCGCTTCCATGCAACGCGCAGGCCGGCTCATGCTTCTTAGCCGGCACTATATCCGGCACCCAAAGCGCCTCCTGCTTGGCGCCGTCCGGGGAACAGCATCGGAATGAGCAACCGTCAGTCGAAGGGGGGCTCATGCATGCCCGGAAGCTTGAACGCGTCGTCCCCGCGCAGCCGGGAACCCAGCGACTTTCGCCGTGGGATCGATCGGCCACGAAAACGCTCGGCGACCCCGTTCCAGAAGACAAAGGCACCGGGTCCCCGCCCGCGCGGGGACGACGAACAGAACGATGCCGGTCCGCGATTCGAGTTCCGCTGTTGCCGGCGCTGTCGCGCTACCGCTACCGCAGGCGTCTGCCGGAGGCGGACGGCGTGCCGGCGGCGGGGCTCACAGCGGCGTCAGCAATGGCTCGCCGGCAAGGAAGCGGCGCGCGTTGCCGATGAAGTGCCGTTCGGAGCGGGCCACCGCTTCCGGCGACCAGCCGCCCAGGTGCGGGGAGATCACCAGGGTGTCGTAGCCGATCAGTTCGGCCGGCGGCTCCGGCTCGCCCTCGTACACGTCCAGCGCCGCGCCGGCGATCTGCCCGCTGGCGAGCGCGCGCGCCAGTGCGGCGGTATCGACCACGCTGCCGCGCGCGACGTTCACCAGGAATCCCTGCGGCCCCAGCGCGGCGAGCACGCGGTCGCCGACCAGGTGGCGGGTGGGCGCGCCGCCGGGCACGGTCACCACCAGGTAGTCCGCCCAGGCGGCGAGCGCCTCGGCGTCGTCGAAGCGGCGGTAGGGCACCTCGCCATGGACGCTGCGTGCGACGTAGCCGATCTCCATGTCGAAACCCGCGGCGCGGCGCGCCACGCCCTGGCCGATGGCGCCCAGGCCGAGCAGGCCCATGCGCTTGCCGGAGACGTTGGCCGGCATCTCCAGCGTCGAGCGCCATACGCCCTGGCGGCACAGCCGGTCGTAGCGCACCACCCGCCGCACCGCCGCCAGCAGCAGCGCCATGGCATGGTCGGCCACGCAGGCGGCATTGGTGCCGGCGCCGTTGCCCACGGCGATGCCGCGCGCATGCGCGTGGGCCACGTCGATGTTCTCGTAGCCCACGCCCAGCGCGCACACCAGCCCCAGCCGCGGCAGCGCGTCCATGTCGGCGGCGGCGAAGCCGGTGGTGCCGTTGCTCAGGACCATGCGGATGTCGCCGGCGCGCTCGCTCATCGCGGCGCGGCGGGTCGCCGGGTCGGGTGCGTAGATCAGGTCGAATTCGTCGGCCATCGCCTGGCGGCCGGCGTCGGTGAGCTGGACCAGCGCCAGCAGGGTCGGTGGGGTCACGGCAGGGTCCACGGCGGACGGGGAGAGCACCGGCATCATCTCGCAAGCGATGCACGCGCGACAGTGGCTGGCGTTCGGTCCCGCAAGGGACTTGTCGTTCGTCGTCCCCGCGAAGACGCACGACTGTTCTGGGAAGTTTTCCTGCCTGGCCGCCGAGGGCTTGCGGCACAGGCCTTGCGACCTCGCTGGCAACGGCGGGACCGGGCCGCGGGCCGCCATCCGTGTGCTCGTCGTCCCCGCGCAGGCGGGGACCCAGTGGCTGTGCCTTGAAAGGTGGGAGTTACCGGGAGATTGAGTCGCCGATCAATTTCACCGCGCAAGTCGCTGGGTCCCCGCCTGCGCGGGGACGACGAGTTCGATTTTCCTGGGCATGAGTTGCGTCACTTCGACCGATAGGGGCGCGGTCCCGCATTTCCCAGGACAGTCGTGCGTCTTCGCGGGGACGACGCCAGATTCCCTGCGTGACGGAATCCGGCCGTGCGAGGCCACGCGCCGTCGGCGTCAGTCCTCTTCCGGCGGCAGCACGATGCCGTCGCTGTCGATCGCCAGCTTGCCGGCCATCAGCACCGCCTGGGTGCGGTTGGTGACGCCGAGCTTGCGCAGGATCGCGGTGACGTGCGCCTTGATGGTGGCCTCGGACACGCCCAGGTCGTAGGCGATCTGCTTGTTGAGGCGGCCGGCGCCGAGCATCTGCAGCACCCGGAACTGCTGCGGGGTGAGTTCGCGCAGGCGCTGGCCGACCGCGCGCTCCTCGTGGTCGATCGGCGGCACGTTGTGCGCCTCGGCCGGTACCCAGCGCTCGCCGTCGAGCACCGTGCCCAGCGCCTGGCCGATGGTGTCCGAGTCGGCCGACTTGGGGATGAAGCCGAACGCGCCGTGGTCGAGCGCGCGCCGCATCACCGTCGGTTCCTCGCGCGCGGACACCACCACCACCGGCAGCTGCGGGTGCAGCGAGCGCATGTGCACCAGCGCGGAAAAACCCTGCGCGCCGGGCATGTTGAGGTCCATCAGCAGCAGGTCGGCATCGGCGTGCGCGTCGGCCAGCGCGTACAGCGCCTCGACGCTGTCGGCCTCGAACAATTGCACGCCGGGCATGATGCGTTGCACGGCGCCGCGCAGGGCTTCGCGGAACAGCGGGTGATCGTCGGCGATGAGCAGGGTGGGCATGGGGGTGGAGCCGGGATTCGGGAGTGGGGATTGGGGATTGGCAAAAACAACATCAGATCATACGCAGCATCTGTGGAGAGGGAACGGGGCGGGATCGCTCTTGCGAATCCCGACTCCCGGCTTTTCACAGCCGAATGGCTGGTCATCCCGATGCGCGCAGCGCTTCAGCGCGCCAGCCGTTCGTTGACCAGGGAATCGACCACCGACGGATCGGCCAGCGTGGAGGTGTCGCCGAGCTGGTCGGGCGCGTTCTCGGCGATCTTGCGCAGGATGCGGCGCATGATCTTGCCCGAGCGGGTCTTCGGCAGCCCCGGCGCCCACTGCAGGTGGTCGGGCGAGGCGATCGGGCCGATCTCCCTGCGCACCCAGGCGATCAGCTCCTTGTGCAGCTCCTCGCTCGGCGTCTCCTCGGCGATCAGGGTGACGTAGGCATAGATGCCCTGGCCCTTGACGTCGTGCGGGAAGCCCACCACCGCGGCCTCGGCCACCTTGGGGTGCGCGACCAGCGC
This sequence comes from Stenotrophomonas sp. MMGLT7, assembly GCF_021168555.1. GTDB lineage: Bacteria > Pseudomonadota > Gammaproteobacteria > Xanthomonadales > Xanthomonadaceae > MMGLT7. Next base: position 295,523 of record NZ_JAJOZS010000005.1, read on the forward strand.
GCTCTCCACCTCGGCGGTGCCGATGCGGTGGCCGGAGACGTTGATCACGTCGTCCACGCGGCCGGTGATCCAGTAGTAGCCGTCGGCATCGCGGCGGCAGCCGTCGCCGGTGAAGTAGGTGCCCGGGTAGGTGCGGAAGTAGGTGTCGATGAAGCGCTGGTGGTCGCCGTAGACGCTGCGCATCTGCCCCGGCCAGGAATCGAGCAGCACCAGGTTGCCCTCGGTGGCGCCTTCCAGGCGGTTGCCGTCGGCATCGACCAGCGCCGGCTGCACGCCGAAGAACGGCAGCGTGGCCGAGCCCGGCTTGAGGTCGGTGGCGCCGGGCAGCGGGCTGATCAGGATGCCGCCGGTCTCGGTCTGCCACCAGGTGTCCACGATCGGGCAGCGGCTGTCGCCGACCACCTCGTAGTACCAGCGCCAGGCCTCCGGGTTGATCGGCTCGCCGACGCTGCCGAGCAGGCGCAGGCTCTTGCGCGAAGCCTTCTTCACCGGCTCCTCGCCCTCGCGCATCAGTGCGCGGATGGCGGTGGGCGCGGTGTAGAAGATCGTCACCTGGTGCTTGTCGATCACTTCCCAGAAGCGCGACACGCTGGGGTAGTTGGGCACGCCTTCGAACATCAGCGCGGTGGCGCCGTTGGCCAGCGGGCCGTAGACGATGTAGCTGTGGCCGGTGACCCAGCCCACGTCGGCGGTGCACCAGTAGATGTCGTCCTCACGCAGGTCGAACACCGTCTCGTGGGTGTAGGCCGCGTACAGCAGGTAGCCGCCGGTGGTGTGCAGCACGCCCTTGGGCTTGCCGGTGGAACCGGAGGTGTAGAGGATGAACAGCGGGTCCTCGGCGTTCATGCGCTCCGGCTCGCACTCGGCGGGCTGGCTGTCGACCACGTCGTGGAACCAGCGGTCGCGCGGGGCCTGCATGTCCACCGCGCCGCCGGTGTGGCGCACCACCAGCACGGTCTCCACGGTATCGGTGCCGGGGATCTTCAGCGCGGCGTCGACGTTGGCCTTCAGCGGCACCTTCTTGCCGCCGCGCAGTCCTTCGTCGGCGGTGATGATCAGCTTGCTGCCGCAGTCGATCACGCGGTCGGCGATCGAGTTGGCGGCAAAGCCGCCGAACACCACCGAGTGGATCGCGCCGATGCGCGCGCAGGCCAGCATCGCCACCGCCGCGTCGGGGATCATCGGCAGGTAGATGGTGACGCGGTCGCCCTTGCCGACGCCGAGGCTGCGCAGCGCATTGCCGAGCCGGCACACGCGCTCGTACAGCTCGCGGTAGCTGACGGCGTAGGACGGCGAATCCGGGCCGTCGGGTTCGAACAGCAGCGCGGTCTTGTCGCCGCGCTTGTCCAGCTGCCGGTCCAGGCAGTTGACGCTGGCGTTGAGTTCGCCGTCGGCGAACCAGCGGATGTGGAAGTCGTCGAGCTTGTAGCTGACGTCCTTGATCCGGGTCGGCTTGGTGTACCAGTCCAGGCGCTCGGCGACCCTGCCCCAGAAGGCTTCCGGCTGCTCGACCGACTCGCGGTAGAGCTTTTGGTAATGCGCCTTGTCCACCCGCGCGTTGGCGGCGAAATCCGGCGGTACGGGATAGATGTCTGTCATTGCACCCTCGCTTGCGATGAGCCTGTTCGTGGAGTGTGGACGCGCGCCGGCCCGGCGCCACGCCACCGCGAGCGTATTGCGCATCGCGGTATGCCGGCCAGTTTGCCGCATCCTCCGCGCTTGCGAAGTCGCCTCGCGCTTAGACCATGGTCTTAAACCGCTGAAATGCAAGGCTTGCTTCGACCAAAGACGAATAGGCGGTGGTGCGGGGCTCGCGCACGCTCAGCCGCAGCCGTCATCGTGCGGCGTTCCATTATTCGGGAGGGAGTAATGAACCATCGCATCGCAAGACGGATGCGCCGTCCGCTGGCCGTGGCGCTGCTGGTAGCGCTGGTGGCGCCGGGCGCCGCATTCGCACAGACCGCCCGCGAGAAGGCGTTGGAGTCGCGCGTGGCCGAACTCGAGCGGCAGGTGCAGGCGCTGCTGTCGGCGCAGCAACAGCAGCAGGGCCAGATCGCGCAGACGCAGGCGCAGGTCGGCGAGGTCAGGTCGGCCCAGGCGGCCGCGCCGGCGCCGCTGCCGGCCGACAAGCAGCCGATCCAGCTCACCTCGATCACGCCCAAGGCCACTCCCGGCACCACGTTCTCGTTCGGCGGCTTCATCAAGGCCGATTTCATGGCCACCCGCACCGGCGACGGCCAGCTGGCCGACGACGCGGTCGGCCGCAACCTGTACCTGCCGGGGCAGACGCCGGTGGGCGGCTCGTCCTCGGGCACCGACTACAACGCCCACGCCAAGTTCTCGCGCATCAACTTCGCCCTGGACAGCGTGAGCGAGGGCGGCAACAAGGCCGGCGCGATGGTGGAGCTGGACTTCTTCGGCAACTCGCTGGGCAACCAGACCGCGACCAACACCTACGGCGCCACCCTGCGCCATGCCTACATGTACTGGAACAACTGGCTGGCCGGCCAGACCTGGTCCAACTTCATGGATGCCACGATCCTGCCGGAAGCGGCCGACTTCGTAGGTCCCACCGATGGCACGCTGTTCGTGCGGCAGGCGCAGATCCGCTACACCAACGGCGGCTTCAGCGTCGCCCTGGAGAACCCGGAGACCACGCTGATCGGCGGTACCAGTTCCGACCGCGGTTCGGTGCCCGACCTGACCGCGCGCTATGGCTGGAAGGGCGACTGGGGCAGCTTCGGCATCGGCGCGCTGGCCCGCCAGCTCAAGGTCGACAACCGCGCCACCGGCGCCAACGCCAGCAAGTTCGGCGGCGGCCTGACCCTGGGCGGCAAGTGGGTGGCCGGCGATGCCGACACCTTCGTCTACCAGATCAGCGGCGGCGAGGGCATCGCGCGCTACGTCGGCCTGGGCATCACCCAGGACGCGGCCCACGACGCGGTCGACGATCGCCTGGATACCACCGGCGTGCTGGCCGGGTTCGTCGGCTGGCGCCACCAGTTCACCCCCAAGCTGCGTACCGGCCTGATCTACGCGCGCAGCGACTACGACAACGACACCGCGCTGACCGGCCTGGCCGTCACCAAGAGCGTGCAGAGCATCCGCGGCAACGTCTTCTACACGCCGGTGCCCAAGGTCGACATCGGCGCGGAGCTGATGTACGGCAAGCGCGAGATCGAGAGCGGCGAGAAGGGCGACATCACCCGCCTGCAGTTCACCACCAAGTACAGCTTCTGAGGGCGGTTTCCCTCGTTCGACGCGATGGCGGCGGCGCGGCACCTGGGAGGGACTTCCCGCGCCGCCGCCATCCACCCCGACCCCACGGTCCATCGGTTTCGTGGCCTGCGGTTCCCCGAGCCGCGGTTCACGACGTGATCTCCATCCATCCCGCTACATGACGCTTCGGAGGGGAAGCCCCTATGTCCACCACAGCCAGCAATACCGGCCAGCCGGCCACACTCACCCAGGGCCACAAGAAGGTCATCTTCGCGTCCAGCCTGGGCACCGTGTTCGAGTGGTACGACTTCTACCTGTACGGCTCGCTCGCCGTCATCATCGCCCGGCAGTTCTTCAGCGGCGTCAACGAAACCACCGGCATGATCTTCGCGCTGCTGGCCTTCGCCGCCGGCTTCTTCGTGCGTCCGTTCGGCGCCGCGTTCTTCGGCAGCCTGGGCGACCGCATCGGGCGCAAGTACACCTTCCTGGTGACGATTCTGATCATGGGCATCTCCACCTTCCTGGTGGGCGTGCTGCCGAACTACGCCTCCATCGGCGTGGCCGCGCCGGTGATCCTGATCGTGCTGCGCCTGGCCCAGGGCCTGGCGATGGGCGGCGAGTACGGCGGCGCGGCCACCTACGTGGCCGAGCATGCGCCTCCGGGCAGGCGCGGCCTGTACACCAGCTTCATCCAGACCACCGCCACGCTGGGCCTGTTCCTGTCGCTGGCGGTGATCCTGGGCTGCCGGCTGTGGCTGGGCACCGAGGCGTTCGAGGCCTGGGGCTGGCGCATCCCGTTCCTGGGTTCGATCGTGCTGCTCGGCATCTCGGTGTGGATCCGCCTGCAGCTGGCCGAATCGCCGCTGTTCCAGCAGATGAAGGCCGAGGGCAAGGGCTCGAAGATGCCGTTCCGCGACAGCCTCAAGGACGGCAACTTCAAGCTGATGCTGCTGGTGCTGTTCGGCGCCACCGCCGGCCAGGCCGTGGTCTGGTACGGCGGCCAGTTCTACGCGCTGTTCTTCCTGCAGAGCACGCTGAAGGTCGACCCGACCGTGTCCTACCTGCTGATCGCCGCCGCGCTGCTGCTGGGTACGCCGTTCTTCCTGTTCTTCGGCTGGCTGTCGGACAAGATCGGCCGCAAGAAGATCATCCTGTTCGGCTGCCTGGTCGCGGCCATCACCTACATCCCGCTGTTCAAGGGCATCACCCACTTCGCCAACCCGGCGGTCGAGGAAGCCCGCAACAGCGCCCCGGCGGTGGTGATCGCCGACCCGGCGACCTGCAGCTTCCAGTTCGATCCGGTCGGCGTGCGCAAGTTCACCAGCTCCTGCGACGTGGCCACCGCCGCGCTGACCCGCGCCGGCGTGCCGTACAGCGTGCAGCCGGCACCGGCGGGCTCGCTGGCACGGCTGAGCGTGGGCGGCAACGAGGTGACGTCGTTCGAGGCCGAAGGCCTTTCCGCCGACGAGCTCAAGGCACGGCAGGGCGAGTTCGGTGCGTCGCTGAAGGCCGCGGTGACCTCGGCCGGCTATCCGGAGAAGGCCGACACCGCCCGCATCAACGTCCCGATGACGATCCTGCTGCTGTGGCTGCTGGTGCTGTACGTGACCATGGTCTACGGCCCGATCGCCGCCTACCTGGTCGAGCTGTTCCCCACCCGCATCCGCTACACCTCGATGTCGCTGCCGTACCACATCGGCAACGGCTGGTTCGGCGGCTTCCTGCCGGCGATCTCCTTCGCCCTGGTCGCCGGTACCGGCAACATGTACTACGGCCTGTGGTACCCGATCGGGATCGCGGTGATGACGCTGGTCATCGGCACCTTCTTCCTGCGCGAGACCAAGGACGTGGACATCACCAAGTAGCGGCAGGAGCCGCCCCGGGCCGGAGCGATCCGGCCCGCGCGAACGCCGGCCCGGGAGGCCGGCGTTCGCGTTTGCGGGACCGGTCGGTCCGAGGTCGATGATCGAAGGGTCGAGGGTCGTGGGATTCAGGTGGCGTCGGCAAGCGACGGCACCCACCCCCTGCTTTGCAAGTGAGGCGGAGAGCCACCGCGCCGCAAGCGGGCATCGCCGGCCGCGACGGCGAACGCGTCGCCCTGCGCCCGCGAGGGAGCGGCGGAGCGTTCGGGTTCATGGGCGTCGGGGCGTGGCCCCCGACTCTGCGCGACGTCGAGCTCGTCCGCCTGCGCGTGGCAGGGCGGGCGTCGTCGTGGTAGGACAACCTGGCTGCCCTGGGAGCGATGTAGGGGCAATGTAGGAGCGACTTCAGTCGCGATGGGGCTTTACCGGCAAGGCTTCATCGCGACTGAAGTCGCTCCTACATCGCTCCTAAAGGGGACTGCCGTGCACTTCCCGCACGCGCCTCACTGCGCCGCGCAGGCCGCGTCCTTGCCGGCCAGCGCCGCGCAGATGCGCCTGCGGCAGTCGATGCCCTTGAGCGTGTTGGCGGGCGGGCAGCGGCGCAGCCGGGCCTGGACGGCGGGGTCGGAGGTCGAGGCGGCGTTGCGCCGGCTCATCGAATCGAACATCGCATCGCTCTCGGCGCGTTCCTTGCGGTCGCGCGCCTGGATCTCGGCGATCAGCGTGTCCATCGACTCGTGCCGCGGCGTCTCCGTGTTCTCCTTTTGCTTGATGATCCCGAGCAGGGTCGCCAGCAGGTCGGCATCCTCGGCCTTGCGCGGCTTGGCGCGGGCGGCGGCGGACGCGCGCGCCGGGGTCCGGCCGGCGGCGGCCGGGGCCGCATCGGCAGGCGCGGCGGCAGCGGCGAGCGGCTGGCCGGC
>NZ_JAJOZS010000006.1 GCF_021168555.1 Stenotrophomonas sp. MMGLT7
TGAGGCTTTGCCGGCAAAGCCTCATCGCGACTGAAGTCGCTCCTACGTCGCTCCCACAGGTGCCATGGATCCCTGCCTCGGGCTACGGCAGGCGCCGGGAGAACAGCCACGCCCACATCGCCGGGTCGGCATAGGTCGCGTCCCAGGCGTTGTGGTTGCCATCGGGATACTCGGTGTAGCGCACCGCGCGGGCGCCGGCGGCCCGGAAGGCGCGGTACAGGCGGCGGTCGTCCTCGGGCGGCACCACGTCGTCCAGCGCGCCATGGAACATCCACACCGGCGTGGCGCCGATGCGGGCGGCCAGCGCGGCATGCGGATCGGGCAGCGCGGACACCTCGTCGACATGCAGGGTGGGGCGGTCGGCGTGCGGCACGCGCACGCCGCCGCAGACCGGCACCAGCGCGGCGAAGCGGCCGGGCGCCAGCAGCGCCGCGTTCCAGGTGCCGTAGCCGCCCATCGACATGCCGGTGAGGTAGGTGCGGGCGCGGTCGCCGCCCAACTCGGCACCGGCGGCATCGAGCGCGGCCAGCGCCATGCGCGCGTTGATGCCGGCCCATTCCTCGCCCTCGGGCGCCTGCGGCAGCACCACGATCGCAGGGAAGTCGGCGGCATGGCGGCGCAGGTACGGGCCGAGCCCGGCCTGGGTCTGCCTGGCGCCGTCGCTGCCGCGCTCGCCCGAACCGTGCAGGAACAGCACCACCGGCGTGCCGGCCGCCTGCAGGTGGGCCGGCACGAATACCTGGTAGCGGTAGCTGCGCCCCTCGATCTGCAGCTGGCGCTGGACGAAACGCCCTTCGGCGGTGCGGGACGGGGTCATGGCGCAGGCCGCCAGCAGGCAGCACAGCAGGAGAAGCGACAGCAGGGCACGGATCATGGGCCGGCGGGTCGTGGCGGGAAAGACCAGTATGCCGCCAGCCGGGGCCGGCGGTCATGCCTCGACTTGATTGCCCGGTAGCCGCGTCCATGACTGCACAGCAACGGCCCGCTCCCCAACTTGCCAGCGTAGCCGGTGGGTGCTGCGCCGAATGCGAGCCAACATGCGAACTAAGAACCTGTCCAAGATCTCCCGTAGGAGCGACTTCAGTCGCGATGGGGCTTTACCGGTAGAGCCCCATCGCGACTGAACTCGCTCCTACGGGTGGCTGGCGCTTCCTTTCATTCCCGAGCCAGGGCGGCCGATCGGCATCTGCCGCATCCATCCCGGGATAGTGAACGGGCTCCAGGGAACTGGATGCGACAGATGGGCAATCAGGTACCACGATCCCGCCGGGCACTCACTCGGCGCTGACCTCCCGCGCCAGCCGGTAAAGGAATTCCTGGCCCTCGTAGAACGACTGCACCGGCACGCGTTCGTTCATGCCGTGGGCGCCGGTCTCGGCATAGAACAGCCCGGATACGCCGTAGGCGGGGATGCCGGCGATGCGGAAGTAACGGCTGTCGGTGGCGCCGGTGCTCATGGTGGGCACGACCGGGACGCCCGGCCACATCTGCCCGGTGATCCTGGACACGGCCGCGAGCACTTCGCCGCCGACCGGCGAGACCGGGCTGGGCGTCTCCTCGTCTGCCTTGAGGCGCACGCTGACCTTGGCGTCGCCGGCCGCGGCCTGCAGCCGCTCGCGCACGTAGCCCGGCTCGTCGCCGGGGACCAGGCGGCAGTTGACGGTCGCCTGCGCGCGCTGCGGCAGGGCGTTCTCGGCATGCCCGCCTTCGATCAGGGTCGGCGTGCAGGTGGTCCTGATCGTCGCGTTGAGCACCGGATCGGCGGACAGGACGTCCGCCGCCACGCGGTCTTCCGGGTCGCGGGCCAGCGCGGTCATGTAGCGGCCCTTGTCGTCGCCGGCGACGGCGGCGGACTGCTGCAGGTACTCGCGGGTCACCTCGTTCAGGCGCACCGGCAGCAGGCGGGTGTGGATCCCGGTCAGCGCCTTGCCCAGCTCGACGATGGCATTGTCGTCGCGCGGCCTGGAACTGTGGCCGCCGGGATTGGTCGCCTCGAACACGTAGCTCTGGAAGCGCTTCTCCGCCGCCTGCACGGCATTGCTCACGCGCCGGCCGGACTCGTCCAGCACGCCGCCGCCGCCCTCGTTGAACACGAACGCCGCGTCCACCAGCTCGCGATGCCGCTGCAGCAACAGGTCCACGCCGTTGGAGCGGCCGCCTTCCTCGTCGGCGGTCAGTGCCAGCACGATCCCGCGCCGCGGCGCATAGCCCTCCTGCTTCATGCGGATGAGGTTGGCGGCGTAGATCGCCGCGTCGTCCTTGTCGTCGGCGACGCCGCGTCCGAAGAAGGCGCCGTCCTTCTCGGTCAGTTCGAACGGCGGCAGCGTCCAGTCCTCTGGATCGGCCGCGACCACGTCCAGGTGGGCGAGCAGCAGCAGCGGCTTCAGCGAAGGATCGCTGCCCGGCAGGCGCACGACCAGGTTGCCGCGCTTGGGATCGTCATCGGGAACGACGACGTGCACGTCCGCCGGCGCGAAGCCGGCGGCGAGGAAGCGGCGGGCGAGCGCGTTGGCGGCCAGCGTGGTGTCGCCGTGCTCGCGGGTGGTGTCGATGGCGACCAGTTCCGCCAGAAGTTCGCGCGCGAGCTGCTGGTACTGGCCGGGCGAGGTCGGCGCGGCGTCGCCGCCGGGCTTGACCACCGCGAGCGGGTCGATCGGGCGCGCGGGCTCCTTCTCCGCCGCAACGGCGGCGGCCGGTTCGGGGCCGGAGGCGTCCGCGGCCGGCTGCTCGCGGGAGCAGCCGAACAGCAGCGGGGACAGGGCGCAGCACAGCGCCAGGTGGGCGAGGCGAGGATCGGGTCGGGTCATGGTGGGCGCGTGTTCCGGCGTGGGGGGGGGATCCCCCGAATGTAGAACACGCGGCCGGGACCGCGCATCGGCCGCGAAGGGTAGGGGCCGGCGAAACCCGCCAGCGCCGACCCCCAGGGACGACCGCGCCTGCGCGGTCAGTGCATCAGGATCAGCGTGGCCAGGCCGAGGAAGCAGAAGAAGCCCATCACGTCGGTGACCGCGGTCACCACCACGGTGCCGGCCACGGCCGGGTCGATGTTCAGGCGCTTGAGCAGCAGCGGCAGGATGACGCCGGCGCTGGCCGCGGCGCAGAAATTGATCACCAGCGCCATGGCGATGACCAGCGACAGCAGCGGGCTCCTGAACCACGCCAGCGCGATCAGGCCGACGACGCCGCCGATCAGCACGCCGTTGATCAGCGCCACGCGGATCTCCTTCCACAGCAGGATGCCGGCGTTGCTGGAGCCAACCTGGCCCAGCGCCAGGCCGCGCACCATCAGCGTCAGCACCTGCACCGCGGCATTGCCGCCGATGCCGGCGACGATCGGCATCAGCACCGCCAGGGCGACGATCTTCTCCAGCGTCACCTCGAACTGCCCGATCACGCTGGCGGCCAGGAACGCGGTGAACAGGTTGATCCCCAGCCACACCACGCGGCCGCGCACGGCGCGCTTGACCGGCGAGAACAGGTCCTCGTCCTCGTCCAGGCCAGCCGCGCTCAGCGCCTGGTGCTCGGCCTGCTCGCGGATGATGTCGACCACGTCATCGATGGTGATGCGGCCGAGCAGGATGTTGTTGTCGTCCACCACCGGCGCCGAAACCCAGTCGTGGTCGGAGAAGCGCCGCGCCACTTCCTCGGCGCTGTCGCCGACGTCGATGGCCGGCTGCTCGTCGTCGATCAGGCGGTTGACCGGGGTGGAGTCCTCGTGGGTGACCAGCGCCGCCAGCGAGACGCGGCCCAGGTACTGGTGGCGGCGGCTGACCACGAACAGGTGGTCGGTGTGGTCGGGCAGTTCGCCGCGCAGGCGCAGGTAGCGCAGCACCACGTCGACGTTGACGTCGGCGCGCACGGTGACCACGTCCGGGTTCATCAGGCGGCCGGCGGTGTCTTCCGGGTAGGACAGCACCTGTTCCAGGCGCTCGCGGTTCTCCCGGTCCATCGACTTGAGGACCTCGTCGATGACCGTGTCCGGCAGGTCCTCGACCAGGTCGGCGAGGTCGTCGATGTCCAGGTCCTCGACCGCCGCGACGATCTCGTCCGGGTCCATGTCCGCCAGCAGGCTCTCGCGCACCTCGTCGCCGACGTGCAGCAGCACCTCGCCGTCGTCCTCGGCATCGACCAGGCCCCAGACGATCTCGCGCTTGCCCGGGGGCAGCGATTCGAGCAGGTTGCCGATCTCGGCCGGCGAGAGCGTGTTGACCAGCCGCCGCACCGGGCCCAGGCGGCCGCTGTCCAGCGCATCGGACAGCATGCGCAGCTGGCGCGCGGTCTTGTCGTGGCGGACGGCTTCGGCCATGCGCGTGCGTCTCCGGAAAACAAAAGGCCGCGATCCGATGACGGATGCGGCGGATCAGGTGGTCATCGCGCCATTATCGCCGCAAGCGCGGGGCAGGGGAATGCGGATGGCCTACGGTGGTGGGGCTGGAAGGCGCGAGCCGGGAGACTCCAACGTTCCTTGCACACGCAACGCCAGGGTTGCATTGTGCCTGGCGACTCATGACAGCGGCGTGCCGCCCATGCGCTGCAGCCAGCGCTCGATGCCCTTGCGGTCGCGCGCCTGCAGCAGCTTGGCGCGGGTTGCCTGCAACGCCCCCAGGTCGATGTCGCGGATGGCGCGGCGCATCTCCAGCAGGGTCGACGGGTGCAGGCTGAACTCGGTCAGGCCCAGCGCCAGCAGTATCGGCGCCAGGGCGGCGTCACCGGCGATCTCGCCGCACACGGCCACCGGCTTGGCGGCCGCCTGGCCGGTGGCGATGACCTGCGAAAGCAGCCGCAGCACCGCCGGATGCAGCGGCGAATACAGCTCGCCCAGCGCCTGGTTGTTGCGGTCGGCGGCCAGCAGGTACTGCACCAGGTCGTTGGTGCCGATGGACAGGAAATCGACGTCGTCGATGAAGCCGTCCAGCGCGATCGCGGCCGAGGGTACCTCGATCATCGCCCCCACCGGTATCCGTTCGGCGAGGGCGTGGCCCTGTGCGCGCAGCTGCGCGGCCACGCGCTTGAGGCGGCGGCGGATGGCCATGATCTCCTCGCGGCCGCTGACCATCGGGATCAGCACCCGCACCGGGCCATAGCCGGAGGCGCGCAGGATCGCGCGCAGCTGGGTGTCGCACACCGCCGGACGCGCAAGGGACAGGCGCACTCCGCGCAGCCCCAGCGCCGGGTTCTCCTCGTCGGCCAGGGTCAGCCCCGAGTGGTCGGCCTTGTCCGCGCCCAGGTCGAGGGTGCGGATGGTCACCGGGCGCCCGCTCATGCCCAGCACCGCGTCGCGGTAGGTGTGGAACTGCTCCTCCTCGTCCGGCGGCCGCTGGCGCTGCATGAACAGGAACTCGGTGCGGTACAGGCCCAGGCCGCCGGCCCCCAGCGCGTGCGCACGGGCGATGTCCTCGCGCGATTCGGCATTGGCCAGCAGCACGATGTCGACGTTGTCGCGGGTGCGCGTCGGCTTGCTGCGCAGCTTGCCCAGCTGGCGCTGTTCCCTGGCCAGCTCGCGCCGCAGCGCCTGGTGTTCGCGCAGGTCCGCTGGGGACGGGTCGAGGATGATCTCGCCGCTGGCGCCGTTGACGATCAGCACGTCGCCGTCCTTGATCCGCGCCAGCGCATCGGCCACGCCGGTCACCAGCGGCAGGTGCAGGCTGCGGGCCAGGATGGCGCTGTGCGAGAGCGCGCTGCCGGTGGTGGCGACGATGGCGACCACGCCCTGGGCCTGCAGCTGCGCCAGCTCCGAAGGGGCGATGGCGGCGCAGACCAGGATCTCGCCGGCCAGTCCCTTCGGCTCGGGCTGGCGTTTCTGCAGGAAGGCGTGGATGCGGCCGATGACGTGGTCCAGGTCGTCCATGCGGCTCTTGAGGTAGGCGTCCTCCATGCCGTCGAACACCGCGGCCAGGCGGTCGCGCTGCAGCCGCAGCGCGTACTCGGCGCCGTAGCGGCTGGTGCGGATCAGTTCGTCCAGGCCATGGAGCAGTTCCGGATCGTCCAGCAGCAGCGCATGCAGGTCGAGGAACTCGCCCACTTCCTTGGTCAGCGCGCCCTGCAGCCGTTCGCGCAGGTGGTGCATCTCCTCGCGCGCGGCGTCCACGGCCAGGTGCAGGCGCTGCAGCTCCGCTTCGACGTTCGCGGCGGGGATGCGCCGCTCGTCGACCTCGAGCGCATGCGGGAACCGCACCCGTGCGCGGCCCAGCGCATTGCCGCGCGATGCAGCGGCTCCCTTGAGCCGCAGGGTCATGGCAGAACCCGGTCGCCGGTGCGGGAAGCGGGTTCCGGCATGGCTCAGTTGTCCTCGTCGAAACGCCGTTCGAACAATGCCGCAACCGCCTCCATCGCCGCCTGCTCGTCTTCGCCATCGATGCGGATGGTGACCGGCGTGCCGCGGCCGGCGGCGAGCAGCATCACGCCCATGATGCTCTTGGCATTGACTTCGCGGCCCTTGGCCGAGAGCGTGGCGTTGCAGCGGAACGAGGACAGCGTCTGCACCAGCTTTGCGGTGGCCCGCGCATGCAGTCCGAGGCTGTTGGCCACGATGAGGGTACGTTCAAGCATCGTCGATGATCGCTCCGTTGCGAGTGCCGGCCGCGGCGATGGCCGGCAGTTCCTGTAGATCCCGTTCGGGATAGTTCATGACGCGCATCAACATGGGCAGGCTCAGCGCCGACACCCGTCGCACCGGTGTCCCGAGCTGCGCGAGCCGGCGTGCCAGGTTGCTGGGGCTGGCGCCGTACAGGTCGGTCATCACCAGCACGCCGTGTCCAGCGTCCACCCGGCGCAGGGCCGCCGACGCCTGCGGCAGCAGGGCGTCCAGGTCCGCATCCAGCGCGACGTCGAAGGCTTCCGCCTTCAGGGGCAGTTGCCGCAACAGCCCGGTCGCAACGTCCAGCATCGCAGAACCGATGCCGGGATGAGTGATCAGGAGGATGCCGCAGGCCATTGCGAAACGTTAACAGTTCAGCGCCTGCGACGATAGGTCATACGCTTGCCCGTTACTGACCGGTTCGGGGATTGCGGTCGATTCCGGACGCATCCGCCAGCGGTTCCGGGCAGCGGGCGCCGGGCGGGACGGACTGTTCCGCGGCGCCGGGGCCGCCGCCTTCCGCGCGTATCGCGCGCGTGCAGCGCCGCTCAGTCCAGTTCGCGATGGAAGGTCGCCACTTCGCGCCAGCCCTGCTCGCGCGCATGCCGGGCCAGCCGCTCGGCCAGGTACACCGAGCGGTGCTTGCCGCCGGTGCAGCCGAAGGCGATGGTGACGTAGCTGCGGGTGTCGTTGCGCAGCTTCGGCAGCCAGGTGTCGAGGAAATCGACCAGCTGGCCGACGTAGCGCTTCACCTCCGGCTGCGCGTCGAGGTAGTCGCGCACGCCGCCGTCGCGTCCGCTCAGCGGCCGCAGCTCCGGGTCCCAGTGCGGATTGGGCAGCACCCGCGCATCGAAGACGAAATCGGCCTCGGCCGGGACGCCGCGCTTGTAGGCGAACGACTCGAACAGCAGCGACAGGGTGTTCTCCTGCCGCAGCGCGAACTCGGTGACCACCTTGCGCCGCAACTGGTGCACGTTCAGGGCGGTGGTGTCGATCACCGCATCGGCCTCGGCGCGCAGCGGCGCGGTCATCAGCCGCTCCTGCGCGATGGCCTCGGGCAGCGACAGCCCGCGCTGGCTCAGCGGATGGCGCCGGCGGGTGTCGGCATAGCGCTTGAGCAGGGCCTCGTCGCTGGCCTCGAAGAACAGCAGCTGCGCTTCGATGCCGTACTGCTGGGCGGCGCCGCGCCAGTGCGCCAGCTGCGAAAGGTCGCTGCGGCTGCGCACGTCGATGCCCACCGCCAGGCGCTCGGGGGCGATGTTGCCGCTGTCGCCGAGCAGGGCGCGGACGAAGCCCGGCAGCAGCTCGAACGGCAGGTTGTCCGAGCAGTAGTAGTCCAGGTCCTCGAACGTCTTCAGCGCCACCGACTTGCCGGAGCCGGACAGGCCGCTGACGATCACCAGGGTGGAGTTGGCCGGGATCGGGCTCATTGGCTGCGCTTCTGCAGCAGGCTGCTGTGGCGGGCGATGAACATCGCCGCCGGGTCGATGCCCTTGGTGCGCAGGATGTGCAGGCGAGTGGCGGCCTCGGTGAGCACGGACAGGTTGCGGCCGGGCATCACCGGCAGGGTGATCAGCGGCACGTCCAGGTCGAGCACGTGGCGGGTGCCGGAGTCGCCGGTGAGGCGTTCGTAGCCGTGCGGGGTGGGTTCGGTCATCGGCTTGGTCAGGTGCACGATCAGGCGCAGGTACTTGTTCTTCTTTACCGCGGTGTCGCCGAACATCTCGCGCACGTTGAGCACGCCCAGCCCACGGACCTCCAGCAGGTCCTGCAGCAGTTCCGGGCAGGTGCCGTCGAGCACGTCCGGGGCGATCTGGGTGAATTCTGGCGCGTCGTCGGCGACAAGACGATGACCGCGGGTGAGCAGTTCCAGCGCAAGTTCGCTCTTGCCCGAGCCGGCCTCGCCGGTGATCAGCACGCCGATGGAGTAGATCTCCATGAACACCCCGTGCAGGATGACGCGCGGGGCCAGGGTGCGGGCGAGATGGTAGGACAGGTGGTTGAGCAGCTCGTGGCCGCGCCTGGGCGAGATCCACAGCGGCGTGTCGGACTCGTCGGCCGCCGCGCGCAGGTCCTCCGGGCAGGGCTGGTTCTTGGTGATCACCAGCGCCAGCGGGTGGAACTGCATGATCTTCTCGATCGTCTCCCAGCGCTGGCGGGCATCGAGCGAATCCAGCCAGGCCAGTTCCTCGGTGCCCAGGATCTGCACCTTGTTGGGATAGATGGCGTTGAGGTAGCCGGCCAGCGACGGCCGCCGCGATACCGCGTTGCCGGCCTCCAGTTCGCGGTTCTCGCCCTTCTGCCCGGCGACCCAGCGCAGGGCGAGCTTCTCGTGCTGCTGGTCGAACAGTTCCTTGGCGGTGATGCTGGTATTCATGCGGCGCTGGACACCGGCTCGGACAGCAGCAGCTCATGCAGCGCCTGGGCATCGGGCGCCTGGCGCAGCGCCTCGCGGAAGCCGGGCAGGGAAAACCGTTCCGCCAGCTCGGACAGCAGCATCAGGTGCTGGTGGGTGTAGTGGGCGGGAACGGCGATGGCGAACACCAGGTCGACCGCCTCGTGGCCGAACGTCACCGGCTGGCGCAGCCGCAGCAGCGCGCCGTGGGGCTCGGAAAGCCCGTGGCAGCGCCCGTGCGGAATGGCGATGCCGTGGCCGATGGCGGTCGAGCCCAGCGCCTCGCGTTCGCACAGGCTGGCGTACAGCTCGTCGGCTCCGACCTGCGCGCAGCCCAGAAGGTCGGCGGCCGCACGCAGGGTTGTCTCTTGGTCGGCGGCCGGCAACACCTGGGTGTGCACGGCCGCCATTAGGTCACTCAGTGGCATGTGGGCAATGGACGCGCTGGATCAGGCGCCATTGTCGCGTACCTCGCGTACCTCGCGCGCGTCGAAGCTGGTTTTCTTGCTCTTGTGCTTGAGTACCAGCCGGTCGAGCTTGTCGGCGAGCAGGTCGATGGCGGCGTACATGCTGGGCGCCTTGGCATTGGCGTGCAGGGTGCGGCCCGGGAGGTTGACCGTGGCGACCACGTGGTGGTCGGGCTTGCGCAGCGCGAGCTGGGTGCGGACCTCGCAATGCTGGTCGAAGTGGCGTCCTACGCGTTGCAGCTTCGTCTCCACGTAGTCCCGCAGGGCGGGCGTGACCTCGAGTTGCTGGCCATACGTCTCAATGCGCATCGGGTACCTCCTTTGGTCGGGTTGTCTATGAACACCGCCAGCTCCCGCGCGCCCTTCTGCCGAGGGCCGGTCCAATCAGTCCGATGTCAGGCGATACGGACTCTTTCGTGGGAGGCGGAAATGTTCATGGCTTCACGATACTTCGCAACGGTGCGCCGCGCCACTGGTACGCCGGATGTTTTCAGCATCTCGGCCAGCTTGGCGTCAGATAGCGGCTTGCGCGGGTTCTCAGAGTCGATGAGATTCCTGATCATCGACTGGATGGCGGTGCTGGAGGCCTCGCCGCCGCCGTCGGTATCGATGCCGGAGGCGAAGAACGCGCGCAGCGGCATGGTGCCGCGCGGGGTGCGCACGTACTTGCGCGATATCGCGCGGGAAACGGTGGATTCGTGCAGGCCGAGTTCGCCGGCGATCTCGCGCAGGGTGAGCGGCCGCAGCGCCTGCTCGCCGAATTCGAGGAAACCGGCCTGCTGGCGGATCAGACACTGCACCACGCGCAGCAGGGTCTCGCCGCGCGCCTCCAGCCCCTTGAGCAGCCAGCGCGCTTCCTGCAGCTGGCCGCGCAGGTAGCTGGCATCGGCCTCGCCGCAGGTGCGGATCAGCTGCTCGTAGCCGGTGTGGATGGTGATGCGCGAGCGCGAATGCGCCGACAGCGCCGCGCGCCATGTCCCGCGCTGGCGCCAGATCACGCAATCGGGCACCACGTAGTCGCTGCCGGAAACCTCGCCGACCTGCTTGCCGGGACGCGGATCGAGGCTGCGCAGCAGCTGTACCGCCTGCTCCACCCGGTCCGCCGGCTGCTTCAGCTCGCGGGCGATGCCGGCGATGCCGCTGCGGGGCAGGCGCTCGATCGGGCCGTCGGCGATCTGCAGGGCCAGCGCCCGCCCCGGCGTGTCCTCGGCCAGCAGCTGCAGCTGCAGTTGCAGGCATTCGCCCAGCGAGCCGGCGCCCACGCCGACCGGGTCCATCCGCTGGATCTGGTGCAGCACCGCACGGATCTCGTCCTCGCCGGCCTCGATCTCCGGGCGCAGCGCGGCGGCGATGGCCGCCAGCGGCTCGCGCAGGTAGCCGTCCTCGTCGAGCGCGTCGATCAGGGTCGCGCCGATGGAGCGGTCGCGTTCGGACAGGTGCGACAGGTGCAGCTGCCACAGCAGGTGGCTGGCGAGGGTCTCCGGCTCGGCCACCCGTTCGGCGGCGCTGCCCAGCTCGTTGTCGTCGTCGAACGAACCGCCGCGCGAGGGCGACCAGGATTCGTCGGGCAGCCACTCGTCGGCGCTGCCTTCGTCGGCGTGGGGAGGTTCCTCGGCGGGGCCGCTGCCGCTGTCCGGCTCCGCGGCCGGTGCTTCCGCCCGTTGCGCTTCCTCGCTCCATTCCAGCAGCGGGTTGGTCTCCACCGCCTCGGCGATTTCCGCCTCCAGTTCGATGCTCGACATCTGCAACAGCTTGAGCGCCTGACGCAGTTGCGGCGTCATCACCAGCTGCTGGCCCAACGATGTCTGAAGCCTGGCTTTCATGCTCTCGTCGAACGTGGGCGGCGTGCGCGGGCGGCCGCCTTCAGAGCTTGAAGGCCTCTCCGAGGTAGACGCGGCGCACGTCCGAGTTGGACAGCAATTCGTCCGGCGCTCCCTGCGCCAGGACGCTCCCTTCGGCGAGGATATACGCGCGGTCGCAGATTCCCAAGGTCTCGCGCACGTTGTGATCGGTGATCAACACGCCGATCCCGCGCTGCTTGAGATGGGTGACGATGCGCTGGATCTCGCCGACCGAGATCGGGTCGACGCCGGCGAAGGGCTCGTCGAGCAGCATCAGCCGCGGCTTGGCCGCCAGCGCACGGGCAATCTCGCAGCGGCGCCGCTCGCCGCCGGACAGGCTGGCGCCGAGCTGGTCGGCCACGTGCGGGATCTGCAGCTCGTCCAGCAGCGAGGCCAGTTCCTTCTCGCGCCCGGCCGCGTCCAGGTCCTCGCGCAGTTCCAGCACCAGGCGGATGTTGTCGGCCACGGTGAGCTTGCGGAACACCGACGGTTCCTGCGGCAGGTAGCCCACGCCCAGGCGGGCGCGCGCGTACATGGGTTCGGCGGTGATGTCGCGCCCGTCGAGCACGATGCGCCCGGCGTCGGCCTCCACCAGGCCGACGATCATGTAGAAGCAGGTGGTCTTGCCGGCGCCGTTGGGGCCGAGCAGGCCCACCACCTCGCCCGCGTCCAGGGTGAGGCCGAACTCGCGCACGACCTCGCGCTGCTTGTAGCGCTTGCGCAGTCCTTCGGCGACCAGCATCAGTTGCCTCCCTGCTTCGGCTGTGCGGCGGCCGGCTTGGCCGCCGGGGCCGTGCTCTTGGGCTGGATCACGGTGCGCACGCGGGTGCCGTCGCCGCCGCTCTGCATGTCGCCGGTGCGGGTGTTGTAGACCATGCGCTGGCCGGCGTTGGTGCCGCGCTGGGACTGCACCTTGTAGTTGCCGGTGAGCACGATGGTGTCGGTGCCGACCTTGTAGTCCATGTTGTCGGCCTGCGCATGCATCGGCGAGCCGTCGTCCATCTCCTGCTTGAGCGTGGCCTGCTTGCCGGTAAGCACGACGCGGTCGATCTCGCCGTTCTTCTGGAACACGTCGGCGGTATCGGCCTGGATCTCCAGCGTGCCCTGGACGATGACCACGTCGCCGGCGAAGTGGCACTTGCCGTCGTCGCCGACCATGCTGCATTCGTTGCGGGCCGCGTCGATGGTCATCGGCTGGCTCCGGTCCGACGACTTGGCCAGCGCCGCCGTCGGCAGCAGCAGGGCGGAAAGCACCGCCAGCGTGGCGACAAGATTGCCGCGGCCCGGCCCCGCACTCGCCCTCGACTCGCATCGCGGCGTTGCGGACCTTGCCAGGACGGCCAGTCCCGGCCGCGGTCCGCGCGGTGCGCTGCAGGCCGGTGGCGGTGTGCACGACCGGCATTGGGACGTTGTCGCGGCACTAGCGGGCGTTGGGTTCATAACGGGTCTTGACCTGGGATAGGAGTTTGTACTGCTCGGTCTTGAGGTTTGCCTCGAAGCCGACACCGGTCTGCATGATACCGGGCCGGGTCATGGTGACCTTGTCGTCGGTGCGCGCCAGGTGGGTCTGCGGGAACACGTCCAGCCGGCCGGTGCGGAAGGTGGTGGGCGGCGTGGCGCTGCCCTGCGGGCTGTCCCCGGCGACGTCGCCGCGCAGCCGCAGCTCGTCGCCCTTGGCGCTGATCCAGCCGGTCTGTGCGCGCATATGCCAGTACTGGCCGCCGGCATCGGGCAGCAGGAACAGCGGGGTGGTGATGTCCATGGTCTGGTCGCCGCGGTTGCGGTGCATCTCCGGCGCGCGCAGGGTCATCGATTCCTTGCCGGTCTGCTGGTCCAGCGCGGTCAGTTCGAAGTTGCGCAGCACGTAGTCCGAGCGCGCGTCGTCGGCTGCCGCGGCCACCGGTACTTCGCGCTGGCGCCAGGCCGACCAGCCGCTGATGATCGCCACCAGCAGCAGGGCGATGCCGAGCGTGCCGCGCCAGCTCACGCGTACCGCTCCAGCACGCCGGCCACCTTTTCCTGCGCCGCCAGCAGCACGTCGGCCAGCTCGCGCGCGGCGCCGCGGCCGCCGCCGGCGCCGGTCCGCCAGTGCACGCGCTCGGCGATCCACGGATGGGCGTCGGCCGGCGCCACGGCGAAGCCGACGCAGCCCAGCGCGGGCAGGTCGGGCAGGTCGTCGCCCATGAAGGCCACCTGGTCCAGGCCGATGCCGAGTTCGTCGCACAGGGCCTGGACGCCCTGGCGCTTGTCGTCCACGCCGATCTGCACCCTCAGCCCCAGCTCCTGGCCGCGCTTCTCCGCCGCCAGGCTGCGGCGCTTGGTGATCAGCGCCACCTCGATCCCGGACTGCTGCAGCAGCACCAGCCCCAGCCCGTCGCGCACGTTGAACGACTTGCTCTCGTTGCCGTCGCGGTCGTAGTGCAGGCGGCCTTCGGTGAGCGTGCCGTCCACGTCGAAGCAGGCCAGGCGGATGCGCCGGGCGCGGGCGAGCAGTTCGGCGGGAAAGGTGTCCAGCGGGGAATAGGGCATCGTCGGGCGCTTGATGAAGGTCTCGGCGGCAGCGGCAGGGCAGAGGGCCCTTAAACCACCTTGGCCTGCAACAGGTCGTGAATGTTCAGGGCGCCGACGGCATGCCCTTCGGCGTCGACGACGATCAGGCCGGTGATCTTCATCGTCTCCATCAGCCGCGCCGCCTCGGCGGCCATCTGCCCGGCGCCGATGGTGCGCGGGTTGCGGGTCATGATCTCGGCGATGCGGGTGTGGCGCACGTCGATGTCGCTGTCCAGGGCGCGGCGCAGGTCGCCGTCGGTGAACACGCCCTGCAGCGTGCCGCCGGCGTCGACCACCGCGGTCATGCCCAGCCGCTTGCGGCTCATCTCCATCAGCGCGTCGCTCAGGCTGGCATCCTCGCGCACGCTGGGCAGTTCGTCGCCGCTGTGCATGACGTCGGTGATGTGCAGCAGCAGGCGGCGGCCGAGGCTGCCGGCCGGGTGCGAACGGGCGAAGTCGTCGGCGGTGAAGCCGCGCGCGTCCAGCAGTGCCACCGCCAGCGCGTCGCCCATCGCCAGCGAGGCGGTGGTGCTGGAGGTCGGCGCCAGCGCCAGCGGGCAGGCCTCGGCGGGGACGCTGACGTCCAGGTGCACGTCGGCCTCGCGCGCCAGCGTCGAGCGCGGATGCCCGGTCATGGCGATCACCTTGTTGCCCTGGCGCTTGAGTGCCGGCAGCAGCATCAGCACTTCCTCCGACTCGCCCGAGTAGGACAGCGCCAGCACCACGTCGTCGGCGGTGATCATGCCCAGGTCGCCGTGGCCGGCCTCGCCGGGGTGGACGAAGAATGCCGGGGTGCCGGTCGAGGCCAGCGTGGCGGCGATCTTGCGCGCGACATGGCCGGACTTGCCCATGCCGGTGGCGACCACGCGCCCGCGCGATCGCAGGATCACGCGGCAGGCGGTGGCGAACGCGTCGCCGATGCGTTCGCCCACGGCGGCCAGCGCGTCGCGCTCGATCTCGAGCACGTGGTGGGCGCTGGCGACCAGGCTGGCGTCGCTGATGTCGCCGGGGGAAGAGATGGGCAGGGCCATGCGGATGGCGCTCGGATATAGAATGACCGCCTATTTTATGAGGAAACGCCCGTTGGACGCCGAAACCATCCGTGAACTCATCGAAACCGGCCTTCCCGGCGCCCGCGCCGACGTGCGTGGCGAGGACGGCGTGCATTTCGAGGCCACGGTGGTCAGCGAGGCCTTCCGCGGCAAGCTGCCGCTGGCGCGCCACCGCATGGTCTATGCCACGCTGGGCGAACTGATGGGCGGGGCGATCCATGCGCTGGCGCTGAAGACCCTGACTCCCGACCAGGCCTGAGCCGCATCGCCGCGGCCCCCTGGCACTGCCCTTCCCACTTCTTCCGAATACCTTCCATGTCCAAGATCGTTGTCACCGGCGGCACCCCGTTGCGGGGCGAAGTCGCCATCTCCGGCGCCAAGAATGCCGTGCTTCCCATCCTCTGCGCCACGCTGCTGGCCGATGCGCCGGTGCGGATCACCAACGTGCCGCGGCTGCACGACGTGATGACCACCATCAAGCTGCTGGGCGAGCTGGGCGCCGGCCTCACGGTGGAACAGGACCCGCTGGTGCACGGCAGCTCGGTGACGGTGGATCCGCGCACTGTCGACCAGCACGTGGCGCCGTACGACCTGGTCAAGACCATGCGCGCCTCGATCCTGGTGCTGGGGCCGCTGCTGGCACGCCATGGCGCGGCGGAAGTATCGCTGCCGGGCGGCTGCGCGATCGGTTCGCGGCCGGTGGACCAGCACATCAAGGGCCTGCAGGCGCTGGGAGCGGAGATCAGTGTCGAGAACGGCTACATCAAGGCCAGCGCCTCGCGGCTGAAGGGCGCGCGCTACGTGTTCGACATGGTCAGCGTCACCGGCACCGAGAACGTGCTGATGGCCGCCGCCCTGGCCGAAGGCACCACCGTGCTGGAGAACGCGGCGATGGAGCCCGAGGTGGTGGATTTGGCCGACTGCCTGATCGCGCTGGGCGCACGCATCGAGGGGGCGGGGACGCCGCGCATCGTCGTGCAGGGCGTGGAGCGCCTGAACGGCGGCCACCACGAGGTGCTGCCGGATCGCATCGAGACCGGCACCTTCCTGGTCGCCGCGGCGATGACCGGCGGGCGGATCACCGCGCAGGGCACCCGCGCGCATACGCTGGACGCCGTGCTGGACAAGCTGGTCGAGGCCGGCGCCGTGATCGAGCAGGACGAGAACAGCATCACCCTGGACATGCAGGGCAAGCGCCCGCGCGCGGTCAGCCTGACCACCGCTCCGTATCCGGCGTTCCCCACCGACATGCAGGCGCAGTTCATGGCGCTCAACTGCGTCGCCGAGGGCGTGGGCGTGATCAACGAGACGATCTTCGAGAACCGCTTCATGCACGTCAACGAGCTGCTGCGGCTAGGTGCGGACATCCAGATCGAAGGCCACACGGCGGTGGTGCGCGGGGTGCAGCGGCTGAGCGGGGCGCCGGTGATGGCCACCGACCTGCGCGCCTCGGCCTCGCTGATCCTGGCCGGCCTGGTCGCCGAGGGCGAGACCAGCATCGATCGCATCTACCACCTGGACCGCGGCTACGAGAACATCGAGCAGAAGCTGGGGGCGCTGGGGGCATCGATCCGGAGGACCGCATGATCCTGCGCGGCCCGCTCAGCGGCCGGCGCCGGGTATTGCTGGTGATCCTGTTGCTCGTGCTGGCCTGGCTGGCCTACGCGTGGTTCGCCGGCATGGCGATCACCCGCGGCGTGGAAATGCGCGACATGGACTGGGACGGCGACGGCACCGTCAGCCGCACCGAACTGGCGCAGGCCTTCTATGCGGTGGTGGTGGAGGAGAGCCAGCAGGGCAGCCGGCACTGCCGCACGTTCAAGTGGCGCCGGAGCGGCGAGCAGATCCGGGTCGATTGCCGCACGGTGTTCGGCGAGCAGGCGGCCGACAAGCGATAGGCAGTTCCGCGTCGCCTCGCAGAGGGAGCCGGTTCAGGTCCTCCTGTAGGAGCGACTTCAGTCGCGATGGGGACTTCCCGGTAATGCCCCATCGCGACTGAAGTCGCTCCTACAGGTGCTGCTGTTACGGAGATCTGCGAAGAACTCGGCAAAAGGCCCGGACGAACCGGGCCTTTTGCATTGGGTCAGCAGGGCGCCGGGATTACCAGATCACCACCTGCTGGTCGCCGCCGCGCACCATCGGATCGCCGGCCTTGCACTCGAAGGCGGCGGCGAACGTCGGCATGTTCGACGGTGCACCCATGGCGCGGAACTGCGCCGGGGCATGCGGATCGGTGGTCAGGCGCACCTTGGCGTTCTCCGGGGTGTACTTGGTGCGCCACACCGTGGCCCAGTTGATGAAGAAGTTCTGGTCGCGGGTCAGCCCGCCGACCTTCGGGTCGGGCTGGCCTTCGGTGGCCTTCTTCATCGCGTCGTAGGCGGTGGCGATGCCGCCCAGGTCGGCGATGTTCTCGCCCAGGGTCAGGTTGCCGTTGACCTTCTGGCCGTCGACCTCGTAGCCGTTGAACTGGTTGACCAGCTTGCCGGTCAGCGCCTTGAAGCCCTTGGCGTCGGCCGCGGTCCACCAGTCCTCGAAGTTGCCGGTGGGCCCGAAGCGCGCCCCCTGGTCGTCGTAGCCGTGGGTCATCTCGTGGCCGATCACCGCGCCGATGCCACCGTAGTTGAAGGCGTCATCTGCCTTGAGGTCGAAGAACGGCGGCTGCAGGATGGCGGCCGGGAACACGATCTCGTTCTGCAGCGGGTTGTAGTAGGCGTTGACCGTCTGCGGGGTCATGCCCCACTCGGTCTTGTCCACCGGCTTGCCGATCTTGGACAGGTTCCACTTGTAGTTGAATTCCTTGGCCGCCTCGACGTTGGCCAGGTAGCTGTCGCGGTCGGTCTGCAGGCCGGCCCAGTCGCGCCACTTGTCCGGATAGCCGATCTTCGGGGTGAAGGTCTCCCACTTGGCGATGGCCTTGGCCTTGGTGTCGTCGCTCATCCAGCTAAGCTTCTCGATGCGCGCCCTGAGCGCGGTGCGCAGGTTGCCGACCAGTTCCTCCATCCGGGTCTTGGCGTCGGGCGAGAAGGCCACCTTCACGTACATCTGGCCCAGCGCTTCGCCGGCATCGTCGTTGATGGTATCGAGCACGCGCTTCCAGCGTGGCTTGATCTCCTTCTGCCCGTTGAGGGTCTTGCCGTAGAAGTCGTAGCTCTCCTGCACGAAGGCATTGCTCAGGTACGGCGCGGCCTCGTCCACGGTGTGGAAGCGCAGGTAGGCGCGCCACACCGCCGGATCGGTGTCCGCCAGCGCCTTGCTGACTTCCTCGTGGAAGGCGGGGATGGCCAGCGAGAACTTCTCCGGTGCGGCCACGCCCTGGGACTGGAAGAATTCGCTCCAGGGGAAGTTCGGGGTGAGCTTGTCGGCTTCGGCCAGCGTGACCGGGTGGTAGAACAGCGACACGTCGCGCGACATCTCCTCGCTGGACTTGGACACCTTGGCCAGGCGGGTCTCGAAGGCGACCACGTCCCTGGCCTGGTTCTGCGCATCGTCGGCCGCCACGCCGGACAGCTCCAGCACCTTGGCCACGTGCGCCTGGTAGGCCGCCAGCTTGTCGGCCTTGTCCTTGTCGAAGTAGTAGCTCCTGTCGGGCAGGCCGAGCCCGCCCTGCGTGGCATAGGCGATGTTCATCGCCGAGTCCTTGAAATCGGCCTCGGCGCCAAAGCCGAACAGGAAGTTCTCGCCCTTGGCCGCGCTCTGGCGCAGGTAGCCGGCGATGGCCGGGCCGTCCTTCAGCCCGTCGATGGCGGCCAGCTGCGGCTTGAGCGGGTCGATGCCCTGCGCATCGATCTTGGCCTCGTCCATGCCGGTGGCCCAGAAGTCGCCGACGATCTTCTCCACGCCGGTGGCCTGCGGATCGGCGGCGGCCTGCTCGGCCAACTGGTGCTGCACCGCCACCGAGCGCTCGTCCAGGATCGAGAACGCGCCCCAACTGGTACGGTCGCCCGGAATCTCGTTGGCGGCCAGCCACTTGCCGTTTACATAGCCATTGAAATCGGTGCAGGCGTTCTTGGACGGATCCAGGTCGTCGGGCGAGAAGGCGTTGTAGGCAGGCAGCTTGCTTTCATCGATCTTCAGCTCCTGCGGAGCGGGCTGGCCAGCCTGCGCGGCCTGTGGCGCGGGCGTCTCCTCGGGCTTCTTGCAGGCGGACAGGGCTGCCATGACGGCCAGGGAAAGCAGCAGGATTTGGGGTTTGCGGAAGATCACGTGTCGAACTCCAGGAGCGGACGATCAGTAGGAGTCCCGTCGCCGGGACCGTGGTCGGCACTCTAAACCTACCGGCGCTTATGGTCATGGGTGTCGAAGGTCATGGCCTCACTTGCTGTGAAAAAAGCGAAAGCCCGGGCAAGCCCGGGCTTTCGTGCAAGCGCTAGTCGATTGGGGTTATCAATTGAACTTGACAGTCATGCCCATGTAGAAGTATCGACCAATGTTGTCGTACAGCGCCGAGGTCAGATCCGAGCCGAAGTAGTTGCGCGGCGGATCCTTGTCGAAGGCGTTGTCGATTCCCAAGTAAACATCGATGTCCGATCCCGGGAACGTGTAGCCGAACTGGAGGTTGTTGTAGACATAGGACCCATTCTTGATGGGGCTGGCCGAGCCGGGATTGCTGTTGTAGCTCTCCGGGGTCACGCGCAGGTTGCCATCGACATAGTTGAGGTCCCAAGAGGCACGCCAGTCACCCAATCGGTACTTCGCCTGGAGTGAGGCACGCCAACGCGGGTCGGTGACGTAGGTGACGTACTCGTCGTACTCGTTCGGGAAATCCTGGAACACCCACTCGCGCGATTCGATCAGGCGCGTTCCGACCAGGCGCAGGACGGTATCGCCTCCCGCCAAGTTGAAACGGTAGTCCATCTCCAGGTCGACACCGACCCGGCGACTGCGAGCCAGGTTTTCCGACAACGCTGTCCAGCTGATGATGCTGTGCTCAGGGTAGATGCGTCCCTGGTCGTCGGTGAAACCACCCAGCGGAGCACGCTCGATGGCGTTGCAGAACTGGTTGTTGATGCCGCCGGGGTTGTCGACGCAACGGGTGGCGTTGGTCTGTGCGGTGACCGAGCCAATGGCGTCACGCAGGTCGATCCGCCAATAGTCCACCGACATGCCGAAGCCTTCGAAGAACTCCGGCTGCCATACAAAGCCGTAAGACAGGCTGCGTGCACGTTCTGGCTTCAGGTCAGGGTTGCCACCGCTCACGCCGGGACGGTTGGCGCTATAGGTATCGATCCAGCCGACCGGCACGCCCAGTGCGGAGCAGTTGGCCTGGCGCAAGGCCACGTCCTGGGCAGTGGCGGGACGATTCGTATTGGTGGGCAGATAGTTGCAGGGATCGTCGATTGAGGAGAAGTTCTCGCTTTGTGGCCCGTACAGTTCACCGATATTGGGCGCACGAACTGCCTGGGCCAATGTGCCGCGCAGACGCAACGAAGGGATGATGGTCCAGTCCAGGCCGATGTTCCAGGTCTTGGTGGAGCCGATGCTGCTGTAGTCGGAGTAGCGTCCGGCCAAGTCCAGAACCAGGTTGTTGATGCCAGTGATTCCGGACAGCAGTGGGACCGTGGTCTCGACGAAGGCCTCCTTGACGTTGTACTCGCCGGCTTCGTTTGGAATCGCATTGAGGAACGTGAGTCCCTGCGCGGACAATGGGTCGGTAATTTCCTCGCTCTGCTCCTTGCGGTACTCGAAGCCACCGGCGAAGCCGATGTCACCGGCTGGCAGCGACAACAGTTGACTGTTCGCAACCGACGCACTGAACACGGTCTGCTTCAGCTTGGCGCGGTTGGGCGAACTGACATTGAACCAGTCAGCCGCCTCGCGGCTGACGGCGCCGTCGCCGAAAACGCTGAACGGGACGCAGCCCTGACGGGCGAATTCGGAGTAGACCCGGCCGGTATGCGGATTCACCGCGCCAGCATCCAGCGAAGTACGGCAGACGATGTTGCCGCTGCCATCGACCACCGCGTCCAGGCCGGCCTGCCAGCGCTCGTTGATGCGGTTGTTGAGATTGAGCCGGTCGATCTTGGTTTCGCCGTAGTTGCCGGACACCTCGTAGGTCCAGTTTTCGCTCAGGTTGCCTTCGGCGCCCAGTACGGCCCGATAGGTCTTGCGCTCGACGTGTTCGCCGCGTCGGCCCGCATCGACATTGAAGCGATTCATCTGCAACTGGCTGAGGCCATTGGCATCCATGAGCGCGCCGAGTTCGGGACTGACGTATGCATTGTTGCGGAGGATGCGCAGCGACGTATCGAAAGCCGGCTGGCCGAAGAAGTCGGATTCGGTCTCGGTGTACTTGCCTTCGAAGAAGACGCGATGGTCGTTATTGATGTCGAAGCTGAGCAGCGTGTTGACGCTCTTGCGGTCGAATCCCGGCTGCAGATCCGCCACCGCGTTGAGGTCGGTGAAGTCGCAATCCACGCAAGAAGTGTTACTCACCACCGTGCCGTCGTAACGGTTGGGGCGGAAGCTGCCGTCCGGGTTGAAGATGTATCGGTTGCCGTAGCTGGACGGAACTCGGAAATCAAAGGAGCCGATGTTGAACGTGCCGCCGTAAGACGTCGAGTGATTGCCACCGGGACCGCTGATCACAGTCTGCGGGTTGCTCTGGCTTGGAGGCTGGCTGGGGTCGTAACTCGGGTTGGGGACGCTGACCAGGTACTCGCGGCCGATCGCGCGATTTCCGCGGCCAAAACGGTCCTGCTTGCTGTACTCAACGGCGATCGCGGCGTTGCCACGGCCTTCCGCAAAGGTGCCGCCACCGGAGAAGCTGAAGAACGAGCGGTTGAAGTTGCCTTCGTCGGCCAGACCGGTCTGTGCGCGGGCTTCGTATCCATCGAAGGATTTCTTCATGATGAAGTTGACGACGCCGGCGACAGCGTCGGCACCGTAGACGGCAGAAGCGCCACCGGTAATGACTTCCACGCGTTCGATCCATTCCACGGGGATCGTGTTGACGTCCACCGCGGTCGAGCCCGGGGAAGAGCCCACATGGCGGCGGCCATTGACCAGGACCAGGGTGCGCGAAGGCCCCATGCCGCGAAGGTCCAGCATTCCCAGGCCGGCGGTACCGATGAAGCGGGTCGAGTTGGCGAGGGTGTAGGTGGGCGACAGCGCCGGCAGACGGGACATCAGGTCGCTGATGTTGGTCGCGCCTGTAGCACGGATTTCTTCGGCGGTAATCGCGGTGACTGGCGAGGGAGTCACGAAACCGGTGCGTGCGATACGCGAGCCGGTGACAGTGATCCTGTCCAGGTCCGTAGCGTCGGATGCCACGCCACCTTCCTGCGCCAGTGCCTGGCTGGCCATGGGCGCGAACATTACAGCCATCAATGCGGTGCTTAGACGCGTATAGCGGTGCCTTGCGCCGTTGCGATTCGACATATCGATTTCCCCTGGGAACATGAACGAAGTTGATGCGAAATATGAGTCGGTGCTGAATTTGATTTCGCTGTAACAATGTTTTAACAACCAGTTAAATCTGTGTCAATAGATGCGACATGTGTCTTTGTTGACACGAAAGTGGCGGTGCCCTGGACAATGGACACCTGCACGCGCAGCCGGGATGATGAATGCTTGGGTCGGCGCTTCCTCCCGATTCGAAGATGTCCTCAGTCTTGCCAGGAGTGTCCGCACCGTGCCCCGCGTTTCCGCCTATGCCGTCCAGCCCGGCCTCTCCCCCCACCCCCGCATCCGCAACGTCATCGCCGTAGGCTCCGGCAAGGGCGGGGTGGGGAAGTCCACCACCGCGGTGAACCTGGCGCTGGCGCTGAACGCGCAGGGGGCGCGAGTCGGGGTGCTGGATGCGGACATCTACGGGCCGAGCGTGCCGGCGATGCTGGGGCTGTCGGGCAAGCCGGAGAGCCCGGACAACAAGTCGATCGAGCCGATGCGGGCGTTCGGGATCGAGGCGATGTCGATCGGGCTGCTGATCGACCCGGATACGCCGATGATCTGGCGCGGGCCGATGGCGACCTCGGCGCTGACCCAGCTGTTCAACGACACCCTGTGGGGCGACCTGGACTACCTGCTGGTTGACCTGCCGCCGGGCACCGGCGACATCCAGCTGACGCTGGCGCAGAAGATCCCGGTGGCCGGTGCGGTGATCGTCACCACGCCGCAGGACATCGCCACGCTGGATGCGCGCAAGGCGCTGAAGATGTTCGAGAAGGTCGAGATCGCGGTGCTCGGCATCGTCGAGAACATGGCGGTGCATGTCTGCAGCAACTGCGGCCACGCCGAGCACCTGTTCGGGCAGGGCGGCGGCGGGCGCATGGCGCAGCAGTATGGCGTGCCGCTGCTGGGATCGCTGCCGCTGGACATCGCCATCCGTGAGCAGGGCGATGCCGGCCGGCCGGTGATGGTGTCGGCACCGGATTCGCCGGCCGCGCAGGCCTATGCCGCCACGGCGCGGAGGCTGGCGGAGGAGCTGGGCAAGCGGCCGCGGGCGTCGATCCCGATCTCGTCGTCGCTGGTCTAGGAGGCGTCCCCGGCTCGGCCCCGGCTTCGCTCGACCTGACCTGGCAGCTCCGGAATCCCGGGCGTGCTGTCTGGGCCATGCCTGGGTATGAGTGCCTTATTTGTAGGAGCGACTTCAGTCGCGATGGGGCTTTCTCGGTGAAGCCCATCGCGACTGAAGTCGCTCCTACAAGACGCTCCTACGGTCGGCCGTTCCTGCGGGGCAGGGGGGGAATCGCGGGCGCGGCGAGGGCGCGCGACGATCGGCCACATGGCGTCGTGTCCGGGCAGGTCCGCGCAGGCGTGGTGGCGGAGCGAGGCCGGCCCTTACAATATCCGCATCGGCCCCCCACGGCCTTCAGGAATGACGCATGAGCATCAAGAGCGACCGCTGGATCCGCCGCATGTCCGAGCAGCACGGCATGATCGAACCCTACGAAGCCGGGCAGGTGAAGCAGGTCGACGGCCAGCGCATCGTCAGCTACGGCACCTCGAGCTACGGCTACGACGTGCGCTGCTCGCGCGAGTTCAAGGTGTTCACCAACATCAACTCGACCATCGTCGATCCCAAGCACTTCGATCCGAAGAGCTTCGTGGACGTGGAAGGCGACGAGTGCATCATCCCGCCCAACAGCTTCGCGCTGGCGCGAACGGTGGAGTACTTCCGCATCCCGCGCAGCACGCTGGTGGTGTGCCTGGGCAAGAGCACGTATGCGCGCTGCGGCATCATCGTCAACGTGACGCCGCTGGAGCCGGAGTGGGAAGGTCACGTGACCCTGGAGTTCTCCAACACCACGCCGCTGCCGGCGCGCATCTACGCCAACGAGGGCGTGGCGCAGATGCTGTTCTTCGAGTCCGACGAGGTCTGCGAGACCAGTTACAAGGATCGCGGCGGCAAGTACCAGGGGCAGACCGGAGTGACGCTGCCGCGCACCTGAGGGCCGGGAATCGGGAAACGGGAATGGGGAATCGGCGGAGCGGGACGCCCGCTTTCACCATTCCCTATTCCCCATTCGCGGCCTCACTTGCGGCCGAACAGCATGCCGACGCCGACGGCGATCAGGATCGCCGGCCACCAGGTGGCGATGAGGCGGCCGATGTTGAGGTCGGTCCAGCCCAGGTTGCTGGCCAGGAAGAACAGGCCGACCAGGATCAGGATGATGGCGGCGACGAGATTTGAACGCATCGATCGGTCGTGGAGTGGCGGGGAAGGGCGCCTATCGTAGCCGCTGCCGCCAGTAGGCGGTACGTTCGGCCGCGGCATCGGCCTGCAACCGCTGCGCGCTGCCCTGGCCCCATGCCGGTCCCGGCCAGGCGGCATCGCCCTCGCGGCGGCCGATCAGGTGGATGTGCAGTTGCTGCACGATGTTGCCGAGCGCGCCGATGTTGAGCTTCTGCACGCCCGGCTCGCGTTGCAGCAGGCGCGAGACCTGGTTGATCTCGGCCAGCAGCAGGCGCTGCTGGTTGCCGTCCAGGTCGATCCACTCGCGCAGGCCGGCCACGCGCGGGACGAGCAGCAGCCACGGATAGCGGGCATCGTCCAGCAGCCGCACCTGCGACAGCGGGCCGTCGGCGACGAACAGGCTGTCGGCCTCCAGCCGCCGGTCGAGCACGAAGTCGTTCATGCCAGTTCCCGGGCGAAGAACTCCAGCGTGCGTTCCAGCGCCAGCGCGGCGCTGGCGGCGTCGTAGGCCTTGGGGTCGACGTCGCGGTTGAAGGCGTGGCCGGCGGGATAGGTGTGGACCGCCATCTGCGGCAGCTTGTCGCGGTGCTGCTGCACCATCTCCGGCGGGATGGAGGTGTCGAGCTCGCCGAAGTGGAAGATCACCGGCGCCTTGAACGGCAGGTCCAGGAACGGGACGTTGCGCGCGCCGTAGTAGCTGGCCGAGGGCAGGCCCAGCCGCTGCGCCGCCAGCAGCGCCACCGTGCCGCCCCAGCAGTAGCCGACGCTGCCGACCCGGGCGACGCCGGCATCGGCCTTGAGCCGCTGCGCGGCGGCCTGGACGATGTCCACGGCCGCGTCCAGCCCGAGCTTGCCGACCAGTTCCCGGCCGCGGGCGAAGTCGGCCTGGTCGTAGGCCAGTTCCACGTTCTTCTCGACCGGGTCGAAGAACGCCGGCGCCAGCACCGCGTAGCCCTGCGCGGCATAGCGGTCGGCCACGTCGCGGATATGGGCGTTGACGCCGAAGATTTCCTGGACGACCACCAGTCCGGCGCGGGGCGCGCCTGGCGGCATCGCTTCCCACGCGGCGACCGGGCCGTGCGCGGTGTCGAGGGTGATCCACTGACCCATTGGCTTGACTCCTGTGTCGGGGCGGACGGCCATTGTGGCTGCGATCGCGGTAACGAAGGATGACGCCGTGC
Organism: Stenotrophomonas sp. MMGLT7; assembly: GCF_021168555.1. Lineage (GTDB taxonomy): Bacteria > Pseudomonadota > Gammaproteobacteria > Xanthomonadales > Xanthomonadaceae > MMGLT7. The sequence continues at coordinate 25,698 of NZ_JAJOZS010000006.1, forward strand.
GCGCTTCAACGCATCGCGTAGCTGACGGAAACCACCACGAATGTTTGCCGGCCGCCGGGAAGCTGGGCCTCGACCTCGTCGTCCACGCGCTTCTTCAGCAGCGCCCGCGCCAGCGGCGAGTCGATGCTGATCCAGCCGTGGGTGGCGTCGGTCTCGTCCGGGCCGACGATGCGATAGCGCGAGATCTCGCCGCTGTCGGCGTGTTCCAGCTCGACCGTGGCGCCGAAGAACACCGCATCGGGATCGGTGGGGGCGCCGTCGACCACCCGCAGCGCCTCCAGGCGCTTGCTCAGGTAGCGCACGCGGCGGTCGATCTCGCCCAGCTGCTTCTTGCGGTAGGTGTACTCGGCGTTCTCCGAGCGGTCGCCTTCGGCGGCGGCATCGGCGAGGGCCTTGACCACCTCCGGGCGGCGCACGTGCCACAGTTCGGTCAGCTCGGCCTTGAGCCGCGCGTGGCCCTCGGGGGTGATCAGCGCGGTGCTTTTTTCTGCGGGAGGGCGCCAGCGGGACATGGGATGCAAGCGAGGTAGAGCTTTCAGGAAGTCGCGACTTTAGCGCCTTCGCATGCGCTGGAGCGATGGCGGCGGGATTGAAGCGCAATCAGATGTCGATCTCGGTTCTGAAAACGTCGATCGCCTCGCCACTTATCGTGACATGGGTGGGGACGCCCTCCGGCGAAATGTCGACCTTGACATCGACATGGCCGGTCCGGCCGATCGCTTCGCCTTGCTTGGCCTTGAAGCGGAACTGCCTGTCCTCGGTGTATTCGGCCAACCCATTGGCCACGAGGTAGGCGCCGAGCGGGCCATTCGCATTGCCGGTGACGGGATCCTCGTCGATGCCGATTGCGGGAGCGAACATCCTGCCGGTGACGAGGCTGTCCTTTTCCCCGGAGTCGAACGAGAACGCATGGAAGCCGTTGCAGGCTATCTCGCTGCTTATCTGCTTCAGCGCAGCCATGTCGGGGCGCAGGGAATCGACGGTTTGCTTGCTCCCGATTCCGATCATCACCTTCGAGTGGCCCGTCGATGCAATCTGGACGGGGCATCTGGGGTCGATGTCGTCTTGCTTCAGGCCGAGCGCTTGCAGCAGTCTGTGCGTCACGCCGGCATCGAGCGCAGGGCTGAGTGAAATCTCCCCTTGTTCCATGCTGATCCTGCAGCCGCCAGTGCCGGGGAGGATGCTGACCGCCAGGATGCCCGCGCCGGTCCTTATCCTGATCGGATTGCGGTAGCCGATTCCTTCCTTCCAGATGGCATAGCCGCTGGCGATGGTCGCATGTCCACAGACAGGCACTTCCGAGGTCGGGGTGAAGTAGCGGATGGTGGCATCGGCGGCGTCATCCGGCGTGGTGTGGATGAACGCGGTTTCCGAGTTGTTGAGTTCCCGCGCCAGATGCTGCATCTGCGCTTCGGTCATGCCTTCGGCATTGATGACCACGCCTGCCGGGTTGCCGCTGAAGCGGTGTGCCGTGAATGCGTCGATTTGATAGACGATTCTTTTCATGGTACCTCCGGTTCAGTGCTTGCGGGCTGTGGCGGGTTGCATGCGCGCAGGTGTGACGATGGCGGCGAACGCGCCGTTCAGCGCTTGCCGCCGAACAGCCCGCCGAGGATGCCGCGCACGATCTGCTGGCCGATCTTGTTGCCGACGGTGCGCGAGGTCTGCTTGGCCATCGTCTCCAGCATGCCCTGGCGGCGCCCGGTGCCGAAGATCGCGTCCTTCACCGCCTGGCCGAAGCCGTTGCCCTCGCTCTCGTCCTGCTCGCGGGTGCGGGCCTTGGGCGCGTCGACCTGGCCGGCCTGCTCGGTGGCGCGCTGGGCGAGGCGTTCGGCCGCCGACTCGCGGTTGACCGCGGTGTCGTACTTGCCGCCGACCGGGCTGCCGGCGCGCACCTGCGCGCGCTCGGCATCGGTGATGGCGCCCATGCGGCAGCGCGGCGGGGCGATCAGGGTCTGCTGCACCGGCATCGGCACGCCCTTGTCCTGCAGCGTGGACACCAGCGCCTCGCCGGTGCCGAGGCTGGAGATCGCCTTGGCCACGTCGAGCCTGGGGTTGGCGACGAAGGTCTCGGCCGCGGTCCTGACCGCCTTCTGGTCGCGCGGGGTGTAGGCGCGCAGCGCGTGCTGCACGCGGTTGCCGAGCTGGCCGAGGATGTTGGACGGCACGTCGTCGGGGAACTGCGAGCAGAAGTACACGCCCACGCCCTTGGAGCGGATCAGCCGCACCACCTGCTCGATGCGCTGCACCAGCGCCGGCGGGGCGTCGTCGAACAGCAGGTGCGCCTCGTCGAACACGAACACCAGCCTGGGCTTGTCCAGGTCGCCCACTTCCGGCAGCCGCTCGAACAGCTCCGACAGCAGCCACAGCAGGAAGGTCGAGTACAGCCGCGGCTTGAGCACCAGCTGCGCGGCGGCGAGGATGCCGATCACGCCGCGGCCGTCGTGGTTGACCCGCATGATGTCGTCCAGTTCCAGCGCAGGCTCGCCGAAGAAGCCTTCGCCGCCGTCCTGCGACAGCCGCAGCAGCGCGCGCTGGATCGCCGCCACCGACTGCGCGCTGACCAGGCCGTACTGGGTGGAGACGTCCTTGCGCTCGGCGGCCACCAGGCCCAGCAGCGCGCGCAGGTCGTCCAGGTCGAGCAGCAGCAGGCCGCGGTCGTCGGCCAGCTTGAACACGATGTCGAGCACGCCGGCCTGGGTGTCGTTGAGTTCCAGGATGCGCGCCAGCAGGGTCGGGCCCATCTCGCTGACGGTGGTGCGCACCGGGTGGCCGAGCTGGCCGTACAGGTCCCAGAACACCACCGGGCTGGCGGCCGGGGCGTAGTCGGCCACGCCGATGTCGGCGGCGCGCTGCGCGGCCTTGCCGTCGCCGGCGACCGCCAGCCCGGCCACGTCGCCCTTCACGTCGGCCATGAACACCGGTACGCCGATGCGCGAGAAGCCTTCGGCCAGGGTCATCAGGGTCACCGTCTTGCCGGTGCCGGTGGCGCCGGCCACCAGCCCGTGGCGGTTGCCGAAGCGGGGGTTGAGGACGACGGCGATGTCGTCGGTGACGCCTTTGCCGAGCAGGATCGGATCCATGGACAGACTTGATTCGCCTAGGTGGGGACGGGGGGATTCTAACGGCCACCTGTCCCGCCGCGGACGGCTTCTTGCCCGGCCATCGCTCCGGCGGCTACCCTGCCTGCCTTCGTTGTAGCCCCCGAACCGATCCCGATGCCGTCCCCGTCCCGCGTGTTCCGCGCCTGGCCCCTGCTGGCCCTCCCGGCGCTGTTGTTGGCTGTCCCCCAGGCCCAGGCGCAGCGCGTGTCCGCGCGCGACCGCGAGAAGATCGAGGCGCTCGACCAGCGCATGGCCGCCGCCGAGAAGCGCTACACCGACTCGCTGCTGCTGGTGGCCAACCGCGATCCCAAGGGCGCATCCGAGGGCGATGCCGCGCTGGAGGACATGGAGGACGTCATCGACGCCTGCATCAAGCAGCGCGGCTGCCAGGTGAGCACCATGCTGGCCGGCTACAAGCGCCTGCTCAAGGCCAATGCCGACGCCCAGGCCGAGGACGAGGGCGATGCCGGCGACGGCCTGCTCGAGGCCGACCCCGACCACGCCGCGCCGCTGGCCGCCGACGTGCCCGAGGCCGCCCGCGCGGCCGGCCTGCTCAACGACAACCGCCACGACTTCGACCGCATGGTCGAGTACAACCCGGCGGTGCAGGCCGGCATCCGCCGCTGGCTGACCGACATGCGCCCGGCGTTGCTGACCAGCTACGAGAACTACCAGAACCTGCGCGCGATCATGTGGCCGGAGTGGCAGAAGCGCGGGCTGCCCGAGGCGCTGCTGTTCGGCATCATGGCCAAGGAATCCAACGGCCGCGTCCACGCCACTTCGCGCGCCGGCGCCGCCGGACTGATGCAGTTCATGCCGGCCACCGCACGCCGCTTCGGCCTGGGCCCGGACGGCACCGGCTTCGATACCCGCTACGACGCGCGCAGCGCCGCCGAGGCCAGCGCCACCTACCTCAACGAGCGCATGGGCCAGCTCAACCGCAGCATCGAGCTGTCGCTGGCCGCCTACAACGGCGGCGAGGGCCGTGCCGGGCGCGTGTTCGCGCAGTCCGGCGGGCGCGGCTTCTGGGACGAGAGCGTTTACAGCCAGTTCCCGGGCGAGACCAAGGACTACGTGCCCATGGTGATCGCCGCGGCCTGGATCTTCCTGCACCCGCAGCAGTACGGCGTGGAGTTCCCCAAGGTCAGCGCGCAGCCGGCCACGCTCAGGCTGGCCAAGTCCACCACCATCTACGAGCTGACCATCTGCCTGGGCAGCGCCGGCACCCGCGACGGCTACATGCGCGTGCTGCGCAACCTCAACCCGCGCTACGAGGCCGACGGCTGGATCCCGGCGGGCACCACCATCAACGCCACCACCCGCATCGTCGGCCTGTACAACCGCTACTGCGTCAACGGGCCGCGTGCCGACCTGGCGCGCGCGCTGATCACCGCCGACCTGAATTCGGCGCTGGTACGCGCGCCCGATCCGGTCTACACCGGCAGCGTCTCGGTCGGCGACGCCGCGCCGATGGGCGTGCCCACCACCGTGGCCACCGGGCGCCCGGCGCCGGCCAGGCCCAAGGCCGAACAGGTGCGCAGCTACAAGGTCGCCAAGGGCGATACGCTCGGCCGCATCGCGCAGCGGTACCAGTGCGACCTCAGGCAGCTGGCGCGCGCCAATGGCCTCAAGGCCCCGGGCTACGCCCTGCGGCCCGGGCAGGCGCTCAAGCTGGCGGGCTGCGGCAAGTAGCGGGGATTGGGGATTCGGGATTGGGGATTCGTAGAAGCCGGAGCAACGCTTTTGCGAATCCCCAATCCCGCCCCCCTCAGCTCCGCCGGGCCAGCGCCTGTCCCAGTCTGACCGGGCTTTCCGGTCCCAGGCCTGCGGCCAGTTCGGCCACGCCCGGCGGCAGCAGCACGATCACGGTGGAGCCGTAGTTGAACCTCGCCATCTCGGCGAACCGCTCCAGCACGATGCCCTTGCCGCGCCAGTCCTTGCGGGTGATGGCGTCGGCATAGCGCGGGATCTCCACGCCGCTCCATACCGTCTCGACCCCGGACACCAGCATCGCCCCGACCATGACCGAGACCATCGGCCCGAAGTCGGTGTCGAAATGGCAGGCCAGCCGCTCGTTGCGCGCGAACAGCCGCGGCACGTGGCGCACCGCGCCGGGGCCGACGCTGAACAGCCGCCCGGGCACGTGCACGGTCTCGCGCAGGGTGCCGGTCCAGGGCATGTGCACGCGGTGGTAGTCCTTCGGCGACAGGTACACGGTGGCGAACAGGCCGTCGGCGAAGGGAACCGCGTCGGCGGCGTCGCCGAGCAGCTCGGCGACGGTGAACCCCTGGCCCTTGGCCTGGAAGATGCGCCCGTGCTCGATCCGGCCGAGCTGGCTGATGCGGCCGTCGGCCGGCATCAGCAGCGTCATCGGGTCCGGGTCGGGTGCGCGCGCGCCGTCCCTGAGCGCGCGGGTGAAGAACGCATTGAAGCTCGGGTAGGCGCGCGGATCGGGCTGGGCGGCCTCGTCCAGGTCCACGCCGAAGCGGCGCACGACGGTGTCGATCAGCCATTGCCTGAGCCAGGGGCGCTCGGAGTAGGCCAGCCTGCGGGCGAGGGAGGACAGCAGGCGGTGCGGCAGGGCGTAGGTCAGCGTGGTGGCCAGGCTCATGGAGCAGTGGTCTCGGTCAGCAGTTGCAGGTCGTGGGCGATCGCGGCCGGTTGCAGCGGCGGGCGGATCAGGCCGGCCTGGCGGCCTTCGGGGTCGAGCACGGCGATGGCGGCCGAGTGGTCGACGCTGTAGTCGTTCGGGTTCTGTTCGAATTGCCGGCCGGGCACCTTCTGGAACACGAAGCCCAGGGCGGTGGCGAAACGCTCCAGCGCCGGCACGTCGGCGGTGGCGGCCAGGGTGTCGCGGTGGAAGGCGCGGGCGTACTCGCCGGTGCGCGCCGGGGTGTCGCGGTCCGGATCGACCGAGACGAACAGCACCCGCGGCCGCAGCGATTCGGGGATCGACTGCCACTGCTGCTGCGCCTGCGCCAGCTCGGTCAGCGTGGTCGGGCACACGTCCGGGCACGAGACGAAGCCCAGGAACACCAGCGTCCAGTGGCCCTTGAGCTCGCCCGGCACCAGCTGGGTGCCGTCGGACTGGCGCAGGTCGAAGTCGGGCAGGGCGCGCGGCTGCGGGAACAGCGACACGGCCGCCAGTTCGGGCGTGCGGGCGTCGTGGCCCGGGGCCAGCAGCTTGCTGCCCGCATACAGGCCCAGCGCCGCGGCGAAGGCGACGACCAGCACGATGATGGTGTTGCGGTTGAACAAGGACAGTCCTCGGTTTCCGTTGCAACGGCCGCTCATGATAGCGGCCGACCTCCTATAATCGGGGGCCGATTTCCCCAAGCTTGCGCCATGACTGCCGCCGCGGCCGCCGAACTCCACACGATCATCGACCTGATCCGCTACGGCGCCAGCCGTTTCAACCACGCCGGGCTGACCTTCGGCCACAGCTACGACAACGCGCTGGACGAGGCCACCCAGCTGGTGCTGCACGCGCTGCACCTGCCGCACGACCTCGGCCCGGCCTACGGCCACGCCCGCCTGCTGGCGGACGAGCGCGAGCAGGTGCTGGCCCTGTTCCAGCGCCGCATCGACGAGCGCATCCCGGCCGCCTACCTGACCGGCGAGGCCTGGTTCGCCGGGCTGTGCTTCAAGAGCGACGCGCGCGCGCTGGTGCCGCGCTCGCCGATCGCCGAGCTGATCGAGGCCGGCTTCGAGCCGTGGCTGGCCGGGCGCCCGGTGCAGCGCGCGCTGGACTTGTGCACCGGCTCGGGCTGCATCGCCATCGCCACCGCGCACTACAACCCGGAATGGCAGGTCGACGCGGTGGACATCAGCGACGACGCCCTGGCGCTGGCGGCCGAGAACCTCGAGCGGCTGTTCGCGCACAACGTAGAGCTGGTCAAGTCCGACCTGTTCGCCGGCCTGGCCGGGCGCAGCTACGAACTGATCGTCACCAACCCGCCGTACGTCACCAACGACGAGACCGACGCGCTGCCGCAGGAGTACTCCCACGAGCCCGAGCTGGGCCTGCGTGCCGGCGACGACGGCCTGGACCTGGTGCTGAAGATCCTGCGCGACGCGCCGGCGCACCTGAGCGAGGACGGCCTGCTGATCTGCGAGGTCGGCGAGTCCGAGCGGCACCTGGTGAGGCTGCTGCCGCAGGTGGATTTCGCCTGGGTCGAGTTCAAGGTCGGGCAGATGGGCATCTTCGCGGTCGAGGCGGCCGAGCTGCGCGCCCACCACGCGCGCATCGCCGAACTGGCGGCCCTGCGCCCATGAACGGCGTCGCCGCCAGCGGGGAGGCATCGTGAGTTCGAATACCTTCGGCAAGCTGCTGTCGGTCACCACCTTCGGCGAGAGCCACGGCCCGGCCATCGGCTGCGTGCTCGACGGCTGCCCGCCCGGGCTGGAGATCGCGCCGGAGGAATTCGCCCACGACCTGGCCCGCCGCGCCACCGGCAGGAGCCGCCACACCTCGGCCCGGCGCGAGGCCGATGCGGTGGAGATCCTCTCCGGCGTCTACGAGGGCGTCACCACCGGGACCCCGATCGCGCTGCTGATCCGCAACACCGACCAGCGCAGCAAGGACTACAGCGACATCGCCCGCCAGTTCCGGCCGGGCCATGCCGACTACAGCTACTGGCAGAAGTACGGCATCCGCGACCCGCGCGGCGGCGGCCGCTCCTCGGCGCGCGAGACGACCATGCGCGTGGCCGCCGGCGTGATCGCCAAGAAGTGGCTGGCGCAGCGCTTCGGCGTCAGCGTGCGCGGCTACCTGTCGCAGCTTGGCGAGATCCGCCCGGCCGGCTTCGACTGGGACGTGGTGGAGACCAACCCGTTCTTCTGGCCGCATGCGGCGCAGGTGGCGGAGCTGGAGGCCTACATGGACGCGTTGCGCAAGTCCGGCGACTCGGTCGGCGCGCGCGTGGAAGTGGTCGCCGACGGCGTGCCGCCGGGCTGGGGCGAGCCGATCTACGGCAAGCTCGACGGCGAACTGGCGGCCGCGCTGATGAGCATCAACGCCGTGCGCGGGGTGGAGATCGGCGACGGCTTCGCCGCCGCGGCGCAGAAGGGCACCGAGCACCGCGACCTGATGACGCCGCACGGATTTCTGTCCAACCACGCCGGCGGCATCCTCGGCGGCATCTCCACCGGCCAGCGGGTCGCCGCGTCCATCGTGCTCAAGCCCACCTCCAGCCTGCGCCTGCCGGGCGCCAGCGTGGACGTGGACGGCAACGCGGTGGAAGTGGTCACCACCGGCCGCCACGATCCCTGCGTCGGCATCCGCGCCACCCCGATCGCCGAGGCGATGGTGGCGCTGGTGCTGATGGACCAGGCGCTGCGCCATCGCGCCCAGTGCGGCGACGTCGGCGACGTCGCCCCGCGCATCCCGGGACAGGCCGATGACTGAGCCGCGGCCACGGGTGTGGGTCAGCCAGCCGCTGTTCGACGACCTCGTCGCGCGGCTGGGCGAGCATTTCGACGTGGTCGCCGCCAGCGACATCACGCAGTACACGCCCGAGCAGGTGGCACACCATCTGGCACAGGTGGACGGTGCCCTGGTCTCGCTCAACGAGAAGGTCGGCGCCGCCGAGATCGCCGGCGTGCCGCGGCTGCGCGCGGTCTGCAACCTCGGCGTGGGCTACAACAACCTGGACGTCGATGCGCTGAGCCGCGCCGGCATCGTCGCCACCAACACCCCGGACGTGCTCACCGAGACCACCGCCGACCTCGGCTTCGCGCTGCTGATGGCGGCCGCGCGGCGCGTCACCGAGGCCGAGCGCTGGCTGCGCGAAGGGCATTGGGGGCCATGGTCGTTCGAGACCATGCTCGGCATGGACGTGCACGGCAGCACCCTGGGCATCCTCGGCATGGGCCGCATCGGCCAGGGCATCGCCCGCCGCGGTGCGCACGGCTTCGGCATGAAGGTGGTCTACCACAACCGCAGCCGGCTGCCGCAGGACGTGGAGCGGGACCTCGGCGCACGCTACGTCGGGTTCGATGCATTGCTGCAGCAGGCCGACCACCTGGTGCTGATGCTGCCGTACTCGCCGGACGTGCACCATCTGATCGACGCGCAGGCGCTGGCGAAGATGAAGCCCACCGCCACGCTGGTGAACATCGCCCGCGGCGGCATCGTCGACGAACTGGCGCTGGCCGATGCGCTGGCGCACGGGCGCCTGGCCGCGGCCGGGCTGGACGTGTTCGAGGGCGAGCCGCAGGTGCGCCCGGAACTGCTGGCCTTGCGCAACGTGGTGCTGACCCCGCACATCGGCAGCGCCAGCCTGACCACGCGGCGGGCGATGGTGGCGCTGGCGGTGGACAACCTGACCGCCGCGCTCGGCGCCGGCCCGCATGCCGGCGAGCCGCCGTCCGCGCTCAATGCCGAGGCGCTCAAAGCCGCCGGTTTCGCCGTGGGCGGCAAGAAAATCATCGCCGACAAACGATAGGGAGCCTCCGCGTGCGTCACGGGGAGGTTCCCCGGACCCGGCCCGCCGTTTGCCTACCCTCGTTCCCCTCTAGAGCCAGACCCACATGAACACCCAGAACCGTCGTTTCAACGTCGCCGTCGTCGGTGCCACCGGCGCCGTCGGCGAGACCATGCTCAGCATCCTGGCCGAGCGCGACTTCCCGGTCGCAACCCTCCATGCGCTCGCTTCCGAGCGCTCGGCCGGTGGCGAAGTCGCATTCAAGGACCAGCAGGTCCAGGTGCAGGACCTGGCCACCTTCGACCCGGCCGGCGTGGACATCGCGCTGTTCTCGGCCGGCGGCGGCGTCTCCAAGGAGTACGCGCCGAAGTTCGCCGCCGCCGGTGCGGTGGTGATCGACAACTCCTCGGCGTTCCGCTACGACGACGACGTGCCGCTGGTGGTGTCCGAGGTCAACCCGGAGCAGGTGGCCAACCGTCCGCGCGGCATCATCGCCAACCCCAACTGCTCGACCATGCAGATGCTGGTGGCGCTGGCGCCGCTGCATCGCGCCTACGGCATCGAGCGCATCAACGTCGCCACCTACCAATCGGTCTCCGGCGGCGGCCGTTCGGCGATGGAGGAACTGGGCCGCCAGACCGGCCAGCTGCTCAACTTCCAGGAGATCGAGCCGCAGCGCTTCCCGGTGCAGATCGCCTTCAACCTGATCCCGCACATCGACGAGTTCCTCGACAACGGCTACACCAAGGAGGAAATGAAGCTGGTGTGGGAGACCCGCAAGATCCTCGGCGACGACGCCATCCAGGTGAACCCCACCGCGGTGCGGGTGCCGGTGTTCTACGGCCATTCCGAGGCGGTGAACATCGAGACAAAGAAGAAGGTCACCCCGGCGCAGGCACGCGAACTGCTGGAGAGCGCGCCCGGCGTGGTGGTGGTGGATGCGCACGAGGCCGGCGGCTATCCCACGCCGGTGACCCATGCCTCGGGCAACGACGCGGTGTACGTCGGCCGCATCCGCGAGGACTTCTCGCATCCGCACGGCCTCAACCTGTGGATCGTCTCGGACAACATCCGCAAGGGCGCCGCGCTCAACGCGGTGCAACTGGCCGAGCTGGTGGCGCAGGAGGGCTGAGGCGGGCGCGATCCCGGGCGGCCATCGCTTCCTCGCGCGCTCGGGGGCGCACTCCTTGCCGGTGGGGCCTGCCCCCTTCGTCCTCGCGCGAGCGGGGACCCCCGCGACTTCGGCGTCCGGACCATGTATTCGCGCCGGCAATCCGGCGCGCCGGTATCAGGTGCGGACAGGGCCTGGCCCTTGCGCCCGGCCGCCAGCCCGGAGCGATGCGCAAGGATGCCGGCGGCCTGCAGCCAGTCCGGCAGCCGGCGTCGTCGCGCCGGTGCCGCGGTATTCGAAAGCGGCAACCCCGGCTATATTGCCGCCATGAAATCACGCTACAGGGGCATGGCACGCCCGTTCAAAGCCATCGCGCTGCTCGGGCTGGTCCTGGCCAGCGGCGTGGCATCGGCGCTGGGGCTGGGCGACATCCGGGTGCTGTCCAGGCCCGGGCAGCCGTTGCTCGCCGAGATCCCGGTCATCTCCAACGAACCGGGCGAACTGGACGATGTCCGCGTCGCCCTGGCCAGCGCGGAAACGTTCGCGCGGGTGGGCCTGGAGCGTCCGCAGGGGCTGGTCGACGACCTGCATTTCGCGCTGGGCCAGGACAGCCAGGGACGCGCGGTGATCCGCGTCACCAGCACGGTTCCGGTGGACGCGCCTTCGCTGAGCTTCCTGATCGAGGTCGACTGGGGCCAGGGACGGCTGGTGCGCGAGTATTCGGCGCTGGTGGATGCGCCCAACGCCGCGGTGGCCGCGGCCGCTCCGCAGCTACAGTCGCCGCGGCCCGTCCCCGCCGACGCGATCGGGCGCCCGCGGCCGCTTGCCGAGGCGGCACCCGAGGCGACGCCCGCGCCGTCCTCGTCGCCGGCGGCGTCGGCGCCTGGGCCCGTCGCGGCCGCGGCGCTGCAGACGGAGCGGCCGCAGTCCGGCGACGCCCTCGCACCGGTGCGTGCCGGCGAGACGCTGTCGCACATCGCCGCCCGGATGTCGCGCGACAGCAGCTACAGCCTCAACCAGACGATGCTGGCGTTGCTGCGGGCCAACCCGGAAGCCTTCATCGGCGGCAACGTCAATCGCCTGCGCGCCGGTGCGATCCTGCGCACGCCGGCACAGGACGAACTGGCCCGCGTGGGAGCGGCCGAAGCCACCGCGATGGTGCGCGAGCAGACCGCGCAGTGGCGCCAGGCGCGTGCCGCCATCCCGCAACCGGCCGAGGCGGGTGTCGCATCCGCGCCGGCCGCCGCAGGCAACGCGGCCAACACGCCGGCCGATGCGCGGCTGGAGATCGCACCCGCCGTGGCGGCCGATGGCGACAATGCAGCAACCACGTCCGGCACCGCAGCCGGAGGCGAGGGAGACATGGCGGCAAACGAAGAACTGCGCCAGGCGCGCGAAGACCTGGCCACCCGCGACGCGGAGCTGCAGGAGCTGCGCGCGCGCGTCGGCGAGCTGGAAAAGCTGCAGCAACAGCAGCAGGCGCTGGTGGCGATGAAGGACAGCGAGCTGGCCGCGGCGCAGAAGCGGCTGGCCGAGACCTCCGACGCATCGGCGACGCCGGCGTGGCTGTGGGGCGGCGTGGTGCTGGTGGTCGCCGGGATCGCCGCCTGGCTGCTGGCGCGGCGGCGCAAGCCTTCGCCGTTGCCGCCGCTGCCGCGCGAGTACGATGCCTCCGCGTTGGCCGCCGCGGTCCCGGCGATGGATCGTGCCGTGGATGCGCCCGAACTGCCCGCGCTGGACGAGCGCGAGGAGCAGGCGGCGGCCGACGAGGACATCGCGGCGGAGCCGGCGCCGGCGTGGATGGCGCGGGACGAGCCCTCCGTCGATACCGCCGGCCATGCCGCAGATACCACCGCGGTCGCCGATGGAAATGCGACCGGCCCGGACTGGAACCCACAGCCGGCTCCGGCCGACGCGGGCGCTTCGATCGCACCGCTGAATCCGGCACCCGCGGGCCGCGAGCGGCTGGAGCTGGCGGTGGCCTACATGGACCTGGGCGACAACGAGACCGCGCGCAGCCTGCTGCAGGAGGTGGCCGCCAGCGGCGACCCGCAGGCACGGGTCGAGGCGATCGAACTGCTCAACCGGCTCGGCTGAGCCGCAACGCCGGCGCGACGCCGCGACGCGCGCGCCGGCAGACACGATGCGGCCGCGCCGCTTCACAGGATCGGGAACAAGCATGCGCTACGCGCTGGGCGTGGAATACGACGGCAGCCCGTTCCAGGGCTGGCAGCAACTGGGCGAGAGCGGCGGCCCCAGCGTGCAGGCGGCGCTGCAGCAGGCGCTGTCGTCGGTGGCCGATGCGCCGGTGAGCGTGGTCTGCGCCGGCCGTACCGACGCCGGCGTGCACGGGCAGTGCCAGGTGGTGCATTTCGACAGCGAGGCGGCGCGCACGCCGCGCGGCTGGGTGCTGGGCACCACCGCGCGCCTGCCGCCATCGGTGTGCGTGCGCTGGTGCGTGCCGGTGGCCGACGACTTCCATGCGCGCTTCAGCGCGCGCGCGCGCCGCTACCGCTACCGCCTGCTCAATCGCCTGGTGCGGCCGGCGCTGGAGCGGCACACGCTGAGCTGGGAACGGCGCCCGCTCGATGCCGAGACGATGCATCGGGCCGCGCAGGCGCTGCTGGGCGAGAACGACTTCAGCGCGTTCCGCAGCGTACAGTGCCAGGCGCTGCACGCCCGCCGCGAGCTGCAGTCGATCTCGGTGCGGCGCGAGGGCGAGGTGGTGGAGGTGGCGGTGCAGGCCAATGCATTCCTCCATCACATGGTGCGCAATATCGTTGGCTCGCTGATCATGGTCGGCACCGGCGAACGGCCGCACGCGTGGATCGCGGAACTGCTTGCCGGCCGGGACCGTACCGTGGCCGGACCGACCGCGCCGCCGCAGGGGCTGGTGTTCGTCGGTCCGCTGTATCCACCCAACTGGCAGCTGCCTGCCGAGGTCACGCTATGAACCGTACGCTCTACCGCACCCGCATCAAGTTCTGTGGCATGACCCGCGCCGGCGACGTGCGGCTGGCCGGCGAACTGGGCGTGGATGCGGTCGGCTTCGTGTTCGCCGCCGGCAGCCCGCGGCGGCTGGCCCCGGCCGAGGCGCGGGCGATGCGCCAGGCGATCGCGCCGATGGTGGACGTGGTGGCGCTGTTCCGCGACAACTCCCGCGAGGAGGTGCGCGAGGTGCTGCGCGCGGTGCGCCCGACCCTGCTGCAGTTCCACGGCGAGGAGGAAGATGCCTTCTGCCGCAGCTTCAACCTGCCGTACCTGAAGGCGGTGCCGATGGGCGGGCGCGAGGAGATCAACGCGCGCACGCTGCAACTGCAGTATCCCAACGCCGCCGGCTTCCTGTTCGACAGCCACGCGCCGGGCGAGGGCGGCGGCACCGGCCAGGCCTTCGACTGGTCGCGCCTGCCGACCGGCCTGCACCGGCCGTTCCTGCTGGCCGGCGGGATCAAGGCCGAGAACGTGTTCGACGCGATCATCGCCACCCTGCCGTGGGGCGTGGACGTGTCCAGCGGCATCGAGGCCGAGCCGGGCATCAAGGACGGCAACAAGATGCGCCGCTTCGTCGAGGAAGTGCGGCGCGCCGATTGCCACGAACTTTCCTAGGGTCACGCGCATGCCGTAGCCAGGACCCGTAGGAGCGACTTCAGTCGCGATGGGGCTTTCCCGGCAGAGCCCCATCGCGACTGAAGTCGCTCCTACAGCGCTCCAGATGGGGCCGCCTGCAGCTCGCTGCGCAGCCAGGCGGCCAGCCGTTCCGTCCTGGGATCGGCAACCCGCGCGGGCGTTGCCAGGATCCAGTGGCCGCCGGTGTCGATGAAGCCCCATGGCGCCACCAGCCGCCCGGCGGCCAGGTCGCCGGCCACCAGCTGCTGCGGGGCGATGGCGACGCCGAGGCCGGCGTTGGCCGCTTCCAGCAGGTAGTACAGGTGGTCGAAGCTGGCCGCGACGTCGGCCGTCGCCAGGTCCACGCCCATGCGCTGCGACCATTGCGGCCACGCCTGCGGCCGCGACGCCACCTGCAGCAGCGGCAGCTCCAGCAATGCCTGCGGGGCGGTGCCGGCCAGGCCCGCCGCCAGCGGATGACCCGCCGCCAGCACCGGGCCGATGCGCTCGCCGGCCAGTTCGTGCACGCGCCATGCCCCGGGCCAGGGCGGGGCGGCCAGCAGCAGCGCGGCGTCGAGCCCGGCCAGCGCCGCGTCGGGCATGCCCTCCTGCGCGGCCAGGTGCAGTTGCAGTCCCGGCAGCTGGCGTTCCAGGTCCGCCATCCGCGGGATCATCCAGCGCGCCAGCACGCTGCCCGAGCAGCCCAGCACCAGCGGTGCCCCGGTGCCCTCGCGCTGCAGCGCCTGCCAGCCTTCGCGCAGCTGGGCGAAGGCGTCGCCGGCGACATGGCGCAGGCGTTCGCCGGCGTCGGTCAGCGCCACGCCGCGCCCCTGCCGCAGCAGCAGCGCCCGGCCCAGCGACTGTTCCAGCGTGCGCAGATGGCGGCTGATGGCGCCGTGGGTGACGTGCAGCTCGGCCGCGGCGCGGGTGAGACTGCCGAGCCGGGCGACGGCCTCGAAGGCGCGCAGGGCGTTGAGCGGGGGCAGGGCGGCCATGTGTGAGATTAAGTCACGTGTCGGCGAACGATTGTCGATTATGCACCGCCTGCGGGTGCGTTAAAATGTCGCCATTTCGCCGCTACCGGCGAACCCGATGGAAGCCCAGGCCATGAACGCCCCCAAGATCAGTGACTTTTATGCCTATCCGGACGCCTCCGGCCACTTCGGCCGCTACGGCGGCCGCTTCGTCGCCGAGACGCTGATCGGCCCGTTGCAGGAACTGGCCGCCGCCTACGACACGGCGCGCGCCGATCCCGCCTTCATCGCCGCCTACGACAAGGACCTCAAGCACTACGTCGGCCGGCCCAGCCCGATCTACCACGCCGAGCGGCTGAGCCGGGAAGTGGGCGGGGCGCAGATCCTGCTCAAGCGCGAGGACCTCAACCACACCGGCGCGCACAAGATCAACAACACCATCGGCCAGGCGCTGCTGGCCAGCCGCATGGGCAAGACCCGCATCATCGCCGAGACCGGCGCCGGCCAGCACGGCGTGGCCTCGGCCACCGTGGCCGCGCGGCTGGGCTTGGAATGCGTGGTCTACATGGGCGCCACCGACATCGAGCGGCAGAAGATCAACGTCTACCGGATGAAGCTGCTCGGCGCCCGGGTGGTGCCGGTGACCAGCGGCTCGGCCACGCTGAAGGACGCGCTCAACGAGGCCATGCGCGACTGGGTGACCAATGTCGCCGACACCTTCTACATCATCGGCACCGTCGCCGGCCCCGACCCGTATCCGCGCATGGTGCGCGACTTCAACGCCATCGTCGGCCGCGAGGCGCGGGTGCAGATGCTGGAGGACTACGGCCGCCTGCCCGACGCCCTCACCGCCTGCGTCGGCGGCGGCAGCAACGCCATCGGCCTGTTCCACGCCTTCCTCAACGATCCCGGTGTGGCGATCTACGGCGCCGAGGCCGCCGGCGACGGCATCGCCACCGGGCGCCATGCCGCCTCGATCGCCGCCGGCCGTCCGGGCGTGCTGCACGGCAACCGCACCTACGTGATCTGCGACGACGACGGCCAGATCACCGAGACCCACTCGGTCTCGGCCGGCCTGGACTATCCCGGCGTCGGCCCCGAGCATGCGTTCCTGGCCGATGCCGGCCGCGCCACCTACGTGGGCATCACCGACGACGAGGCGCTGGCCGCCTTCCACGTGCTGGCGCAGACCGAGGGCATCCTTGCCGCGCTCGAGTCCAGCCACGCGGTGGCGCAGGCGATCAAGCTGGCGCGCGAGCTGCCGAAGGACAAGCTGGTGCTGTGCAACCTGTCCGGCCGCGGCGACAAGGACGTGCATACGATCGCCGCGCGCGAGGGCGTGCAGGTCTGAGCCGCACGCTCGCAGCCGGCCGGCGCGTGCCGGCCATTCGATTTCCACTGCCGGATTCCATGCCATGGGCCGTATCGACGACACCTTCCACCGCCTGCGGGCTTCCTCGCGCAAGGCGCTGATCCCCTTCATCACCGCCGGCGATCCCTCGCTGGAGGCCACCGTGCCGGCGATGCACGCGCTGGTCGAGGCCGGTGCCGACATCATCGAGCTGGGCGTGCCGTTCTCCGACCCGATGGCCGACGGCCCGACCATCCAGCGCAGTTCCGAGCGCGCGCTGGCCCGCGGCGCGGGGCTGGCCTACGTGCTGGAGGCAGTGCACGAGTTCCGTCGCGACGACGCCGCCACCCCGGTGGTGCTGATGGGCTATCTCAACCCGATCGAGATCCACGGCGTGGCCCGTTTCGCCGAGCAGGCGGTGGCCGCCGGCGTCGATGGCGTGCTGCTGGTCGACCTGCCGCCGGAAGAGGCCGGCGAGACCCGCGCCATCTTCGATCGCGCCGGGCTGGCACTGATCGTGCTGGCCGCGCCGACCACCACCGACGCGCGCCTGCCGCTGCTGTGCGACGACGCCCGCGGCTACCTGTACTACGTCAGCTTCGCCGGCGTCACCGGCGCCGACCGCCTCGACACCGGCGCCGCCGGCGAGCGCCTGCGCCAGCTGCGGCGGCAGTCGAAGGTGCCGGTGGTGGCCGGCTTCGGCATCAAGGACGCCGCCAGTGCCGCCGCCATGGCCGTCGATGCCGATGGCGTGGTGGTCGGCAGCGCGCTGGTCGCCGCGCTGGCGGGGGCCGACGACACCCGCGCCGTCCGCGAGCGTGCGAAGGCGTTCCTGGCGCCGCTGCGCACGGCCCTGGATGCCGCCTGAGCCGGCTCCCTGGGTCCGCCTGCGCGCGCTGGCGAGCAGGCGGGACTGGGATCTTGCCGAGGCATTGCGCCTGCCCGACGCACAGCGGGAGTTCACCGCGGCGCCGTCGCGGTGGCGCGGGGCAGGGGCCGGCCTGGTGCCCTGCCTGGTCGAACACGGGGACGAGGTGGTGGGGTTCCTCGTGCTCGACCGGAGCTACCACCTGTCCCATTCCTTCGCCGCGCCCGGCGAATTGGGCGTGCGCGGCCTGCTGATCGACGCGGCCCGGCAGCGCCGCGGCCTTGGCGTGGCCGCCGCGCGTGCCCTGCCCGGGCCATTGCTGGAGGAGGGCTGGCGCGGGCTGTGCCTGACCGTGAACCGCCGCAACCCCGGCGCCTATCGCTGCTACCTGGCCGCGGGCTTCGCCGATGCCGGCGAACTCTACCTGGGCGGCCCGGCCGGCCCGCAACACGTGCTGCGCAAGCCGCTGGCCGGGGCAGGCGGGGCTGGGTGACGCCGGGCAGCGCCGTTGCGCCCCGCCGCAGTTCGGAACCATGCCTCGGACTCCGCGCGTCGGCCGCATGGGGCCGGCCGACGCGGCCGGAACGGCCCCGCCGCCGCTGGCCGGGGCTGCGGCGACCCGCCGCGCCGCGATGCACTATCGCGGTTTCGCTAGAATGCTTGCCTTTGCGGCCCCCGGGCCGCGCGAACGGAACTGCATCCCGCATGAGCTGGCTCAGCAAATTGATGCCGTCGGGCATTCGCACCGACCATACCCCTACCCGCAAGCGCAACGTCCCCGAGGGGCTGTGGGAGAAGTGCAGCAACTGTGGTGCCGCGCTGTACCGCCCCGAGCTGGAGGAGAACCTGGAGGTGTGCCCCAAGTGCGGCCACCACATGGCCATCCGCGCCCGCGCCCGGCTGGCGGCGCTGTTCGATCCCGGCAGCACCTCCGAGATCGCCGCCAACCTCGGTCCGGTGGACGTGCTCAAGTTCAAGGACCAGAAGAAGTACGGCGACCGCATCAAGGCCAGCCAGAAGGCCACCGGCGAGTACGACGCGCTGGTGGCCATGCGCGGGCTGCTCAAGGGCCAGCCGCTGGTCGCCGCCTCGTTCGACTTCGCCTTCATGGGCGGCTCGATGGGCTCGGTGGTGGGCGAGCGCTTCGCCCGCGCGGCCGAGCTGGCGCTGGAGATCGGCAGCCCGTTCGTGTGCTTCTCCTCCAGCGGCGGCGCGCGCATGCAGGAAGGGCTGTTCTCGCTGATGCAGATGGCCAAGACCTCGGCCGCGCTCGGGCGCATGCGCGAGGCCGGGCTGCCGTACATCTCGGTGCTGACCCATCCGACCACCGGCGGCGTGTCGGCCAGCTTCGCCATGCTCGGCGACATCAACATCGCCGAGCCGCACGCGCTGATCGGCTTCGCCGGCCCGCGGGTGATCGAGCAGACCGTGCGCGAGAAGCTGCCGGAAGGGTTCCAGCGCTCGGAGTTCCTGCTCGAGCACGGCGCCATCGACCAGATCTGCGACCGTCGCGAGCTGCGCGACCGCCTGGCCGACCTGCTGGCGATGATGATGCGCCAGGCGAAACCGGCCGCGACCGCCGCCGCGGCCGACGCGGCATGAGCGAGCGCAGGTACTTCGGCACCGACGGCATCCGTGGCCGCGTCGGGCAGGGGGTGATATCGGCCGACTTCGTGCTCAAGCTCGGCAACGCGCTGGGGCGGACCCTGGCCCGCGGCGGCCACCGCCCGGTGGTGGTGATCGGCAAGGACACGCGCATCTCCGGCTACATGTTCGAGTCCGCGCTGGAGGCCGGCCTGGTCGCCGCCGGCGCCGACGTGCAACTGCTGGGGCCGATGCCCACGCCCGCGGTGGCGTTCCTGACCCGCACGCTGGGCGCCGATGCCGGCATCGTCATCAGCGCCTCGCACAACCCGCACTACGACAACGGCATCAAGTTCTTCTCCGCCCACGGCGAGAAGCTCGACGACGCCACCGAGGCCGCCATCGAGGCCGCCATCGACGAGCCGTTCGCCACGGTCGAATCGGAGCGGCTCGGCAAGGCCGTGCGTGCCCGCGACGCGGTCGGCCGCTACATCGAGTTCTGCAAGGCCAGCGTGCCGCGCGGCTTCGACCTGCGCGGGCTGAAGGTGGTGCTCGACTGCGCGCATGGCGCCACCTACCACATCGCGCCGCTGCTGTTCCGCGAGCTGGGGGCCGAGGTGGTCGCCATCGGCGCCGCCCCGGACGGGCTCAACATCAACGATGGCGTCGGCTCGATGCACATCGACAACCTCGCCGCCAAGGTGCGCCAGGCCGGGGCCGACCTGGGCATCGCCTTCGACGGCGACGGCGACCGCGTGCTGATGGCCGACGACCAGGGCGCGCCGGTGGACGGCGACGACCTGCTGTACGTGCTGGCGCGCGACTGGAAGGCCCGCGGGCGGCTGCAGGGCGCGGTGGTCGGCACGCTGATGACCAACTACGGCCTGGAGCAGGCCCTGGCGGCGCTGGAGATCCCGTTCCTGCGCGTCAAGGTGGGCGACCGCTACGTGCACCAGGCGCTGGTCGAAGGCCGGGGCGTGCTCGGCGGCGAGACCTCCGGGCACATCCTGTGCCTGGACCGCGCCACCACCGGCGATGCCATCGTCAGCGCGCTGCAGGTGCTGGAGGCGCTCAGGCATGAGGGCAGGACCCTGCGGCAGGCCCTGGCCGGCCTGGCCAAGGTGCCGCAGAAGACCCTGAACCTGCGCCTGGACAGGAACGCCAGGGCGGTGCTGGAGGACGCCGGCGTGCAGCGGGCGCTGCAGCAGGCGCAGGCGGCGGTCGCCGGCCGCGGCCGCGCGTTCCTGCGTCCCTCCGGCACCGAGCCGGTGGTGCGGGTGACGGTGGAGGCCGACGACGAGGCGCTGCTGCAATCCACCCTCGATGCCCTGGCCGGAGCCGTGCGCGCCGTCGCCTGAGGGCCGGCCGCCATCCGCCGGGCTGCCGATGGGCGAGGCCCCGCAGGAGCGACTTCAGTCGCGATGGGGCCTTGCCGGCAAGGCCCCATCGCGACTGAAGTCGCTGCTACGGCAAGGCGTGAACGGCTTCCGGCGGGCGGGGCGGTTGCGGCCCGCCCGCCGTGGCGCACTGCGTCTCGTCGGGTCGCAGGCGCCTGTGGGAGAATGCGCGCCCTCGTCCCTACCGTTTCCCGCAGGAGCTTGCCGGTGAGCCGCATCCCCACCCTCGATATCGCCCGCTTCATCGATCCGGCCAGTGACAGCGATCGCGACGCCTTCGTCGCCGAACTCGGGGCGGCCTACCGCGAATGGGGCTTCGCCGGCATCCGCAACCACGGCATCCCGCAGGCGCGCATCGACGCCGCCTACGACGCGTTCAAGGCCTTCTTCGCACTGCCGGAGGAGGTCAAGCGCAAGTACCACGTCCCCGGCGGCGGCGGCGCGCGCGGCTACACCGCCTTCGGCGTGGAGACCGCCAAGGACTCCAAGCACTTCGATCTCAAGGAGTTCTGGCACATCGGCCGCGAGATCGCCGACGACAGTGAGTACCGCGGGGTGATGCCGCCGAACCTGTGGCCGGAGGAAGTGCCGGCGTTCCGCGAGCACGGCTACGGCCTGTACCAGGCGCTGGACCAGCTCGGCTCCAGCGTGCTGGCGGCGCTGGCCCTGCACATCGGCCTGCCGGAGCACTGGTTCGCCGACAAGACCGACAGCGGCAACTCGATCCTGCGCCCGATCCACTACCCGCCGATCACCGCCGACGACATCCCCAACGTGCGCGCCGGCGCGCACGAGGACATCAACCTGATCACCCTGCTGGTCGGCGCCAGCGCAGCCGGCCTGGAAGTGCGCTCGCACGAGGGCGAGTGGGTGCCGTTCACCGCCGACGCCGACACCATCGTGGTCAACATCGGCGACATGCTGCAGCGCCTGACCAACCACGTGTATCCCTCGACCACCCATCGCGTGGTCAACCCTCCGGGGGAGCAGGCGCGCCAGCCGCGCTACTCGGTGCCGTTCTTCCTGCACCCGAACCCGGACTTCCTGATCGACGTGCTGCCTTCGTGCGTGAGCGCGGACAACCCCAGCCGCTATCCCGAGCCGATCACCGCGCACGGCTACCTGGAACAGCGCCTGCGCGAGATCAAGCTGAAGTAGCCGCCAGTCGCCGCGTGCTCCGGCGAGGTCGTCCCGCGGCCGGGAACGGCGTGCGCAATCGATCGGTTATCCTTGCAACCTTTGTCCTGGAGGGGTGTCCATGCGTCGCAGAATCGTCGCCGGCAACTGGAAGCTGCACGGCAGCCGTGATTTCGCCACCGCGCTGGTCAGGCAGGTGGCCGACGGGCTGCCGCTGGCGGGCGTGGAGGTGGTGGTGCTGCCGCCGATGCCCTACCTGGGCGATCTGGTCGAGGATTTCGAGGGCGTGCCGATCGCCTTCGGCAGCCAGGACATCAGCAGCAACGAGAAGGGCGCCTACACCGGCGAGGTGTCGGCGACGATGGTGGCCGACGTCGGCGCCCGCTACGCCCTGGTCGGCCACTCCGAGCGCCGCGAGTACCACCAGGAAAGCAGCGAACTGGTCGCCCGCAAGTTCGCCGCGGCGGTGCATGCCGGTTTGCGGCCGATTCTCTGCGTGGGTGAGACGCTGCAGCAGCGCGAGGCCGGGCAGACGCAGAGCGTGATCGCCGGGCAACTGAAGCCGGTGCTGGACCTGGTCGGCCCCGGCGAGTGGGAAGAGGCCGTGGTGGCCTACGAGCCGGTATGGGCCATCGGCACCGGGCTGACGGCCGCGCCGGCCCAGGCGCAGGCGGTCCATGCATTCATCCGTGGCGAAGTGCGCGCACGCGATGCTAGAATCGCCGATTCGCTGCCGATCCTTTATGGCGGAAGCGTCAAGCCCGACAACGCCGCGGAACTGTTCTCGCAGCCGGATGTCGATGGAGGGCTGGTGGGCGGCGCCTCGCTGGTGGCCGCCGATTTCCTGGCCATCGCGCGTGCGGCGGCCAGCCGCTAACCCAAACAGTTAATGTCCGGGGACGGATAAGCAATGTTGATGACCATCCTCAATGTGATCTATGTGCTCGTCGCCATCGCGATGATCGCGTTGATCCTGATGCAGCGCGGCGCCGGCGCGGCCGCCGGTTCCGGCTTCGGCGCCGGTGCCTCCGGCACCGTGTTCGGCTCCCGCGGCGCTTCGAACTTCCTCTCCAAGTCCACCAAGTGGCTGGCGGTGGTGTTCTTCGGCATCAGCCTGTTCATGGCCTGGTACGCCACCCACAGCGCCCGTCCCACGACGCAGGCCGACCTCGGCGTGATGTCGCTGCCCGCCGCGCCGGTCCCGGCCGCGCCGGCCGGCGAGCTGCCGCAGGCTCCGGCCGCGGACGCTTCGCAGATTCCCAGTGCGCCCGCGCAGGCCGCACCGCCGCAAGAAAAGTCTCCCGAGGCATCGCAGAAAGACTGAAGGCGGTTACAATACGCCGCGCACTGGAATGCCGGTGCGCGACGCAAGCCCAGGTGGCGGAATTGGTAGACGCACTACCTTGAGGTGGTAGCGACTTAGGTCGTAGGGGTTCGAGTCCCCTCTTGGGCACCATTGCTAGGCTGCGGAACCCGTGCAGTGCATCGCCGATGCGCGGGATTCGCCTCACCCCCATGCCGACTGCACTCGTGCCAGTGGGCAAAGGCAAGAGAGAAACGCTGTGCTGGCCGAATATCTGCCGACTCTGTTGTTCCTGATCGTCGCCACCGGCATCGGTATCGCGCTCATGGTGATCGGGCGTTTCCTCGGCCCGCACCGCCCCGATTCGGCAAAGCTCTCGCCCTACGAGTGCGGCTTCGAGGCATTCGAAGATGCGCGCATGAAGTTCGACGTGCGCTACTACCTGATCGCCATCCAGTTCATCGTCTTCGACCTGGAAATCATCTTCATCGTGCCGTGGACCCAGGTGTTCATGGAGATCGGCCCGCGTTCGCTGGTCACGATGGGCCTGTTCGTCGGCATGCTGTTCCTCGGATTCATCTACGTCTGGAAGAAGGGAGCGCTGGAATGGGAGTGATTCAGACCCTGGATCGCCTGATGACCAACCCGATCCCGGAAGGGCGGGTGGACGATATCCTGCGTCCGCAGGGCGAGAACCCGCTGCTGGAGAAGGGCTACGTCACCACCAGCGTGGATGCGCTGCTGAACTGGGCCAGCACCGGCTCGATGTGGCCGATGACCTTCGGCCTGGCCTGCTGCGCGGTCGAGATGATGCACGCCGGCGCCTCGCGCCTGGACCTGGACCGCTACGGCGTGGTGTTCCGCCCGTCGCCGCGCCAGTCGGACGTGATGATCGTGGCCGGCACCCTGGTCAACAAGATGGCCCCGGCGCTGCGCAAGGTCTACGACCAGATGCCCGACCCGAAGTGGGTGATCTCGATGGGCAGCTGCGCCAACGGCGGCGGCTACTACCACTATTCCTACTCGGTGGTGCGCGGCTGCGACCGCGTGGTGCCGGTCGACGTCTACGTCCCCGGCTGCCCGCCGACGGCCGAGGCGCTGGTCTACGGCATCCTGCAGCTGCAGAAGAAGATCTGGCGAACCCAGACCATCGCGCGCTGACCCCCCGACAACCCCAGAGCACGCCAAGCCCCATGGCAGAGCAAGCATCCTTCATCGACCGGCTCCGCACGCGCTTCGCCAGCGCGCAGGTCCTCGTGGTCGAACCGCGCGGCGAGGCGACGCTGGAAGTGGCGGCCGACGAGTGGCATGCCACCTGCCTGGCGTTGCGCGACGAATTCGGCTTCGAGCAGCTCAGCGACCTGTGCGGGCTCGACTACCTCGGCTACGGCAGCGACGAGTGGGACACCGCCGACGTGTCATCGCAGGGCTTCAGCCGCGGCGTCGAGGGCAAGGCGGTGGGCCGCTTCGCCTGGGGCGAATTCCCCAGCGGCGAGACCTCCGAGGGCACGCAGCCGGTACCGGTGCCGCAGCGCCGCTTCGCGGTGGTCGCGCAGCTGCTGTCGCTGCAGCACAACCAGCGCCTGCGCGTGCGCTGCCACGCGCCGCACGACGAACTGCCGGTGGTGGCCTCGGTCACCGGCATCTGGCCGGGCGCGAACTGGTTCGAGCGCGAGGCGTTCGACCTGTACGGCATCGTCTTCGCCGGCCATCCGGACCTGCGCCGCATCCTCACCGACTACGGCTTCGTCGGCCATCCGTTCCGCAAGGACTTCCCGCTGATCGGCAACGTCGAGGTGCGCTACGACGAGGAGAAGAAGCGGGTGATCTACGAGCCGGTGACCTCGGTCGAGCCGCGCGTGGGCGTGCCGCGGGTGATCCGCGACGACGCGCGCTACCAGACCGCGGCCGGCGAAGCGGCACAGACGGAGGCCAGCAAGTGAGCGAGGCGCAACAGGCCCACGATTTCCACCAGGCCCGGCAGGCCTTTGCGAGCAATCCCGCCGAGGCCCGGCAGGAGATCCGCAACTACACGATGAACTTCGGCCCCCAGCATCCGGCCGCGCACGGCGTGCTGCGCCTGATCCTGGAGATGGACGGCGAGACCGTGGTCCGCGCCGACCCGCACATCGGCCTGCTGCACCGGGGCACCGAGAAGCTGGCCGAGTCCAAGCCGTTCAACCAGTCGATCGGCTACATGGACCGCCTGGACTACGTGTCGATGATGTGCAACGAGCACGCCTACGTGCGCGCGATCGAGACCCTGATGGGGATCGAGGCGCCGGTGCGGGCGCAGTACATCCGCACCATGTTCGACGAGATCACCCGCATCCTGAACCACCTGATGTGGGTCGGCTCCAACGCGCTCGACCTGGGCGCGATGGCGGTGATGCTGTACGCCTTCCGCGAGCGCGAGGAGCTGATGGACTGCTACGAGGCGGTCAGCGGCGCGCGCATGCACGCCACCTACTACCGTCCCGGCGGCGTCTACCGCGACCTGCCCGACCGCATGCCCAGGTACAAGGAGTCGCGCTGGCACAAGGGCAACGCGCTCAAGCGCCTGAACCAGGCGCGCGAGGGCTCGATGCTCGACTTCCTCGAGGACTTCACCAACACCTTCCCGGGGCGGGTGGACGAGTACGAGACCCTGCTCACCGACAACCGCATCTGGAAGCAGCGCACCGTCGGCATCGGCGTGATCAGCCCGGAGCTGGCCAAGGCCTGGGGCATGACCGGTGTCATGCTGCGCGGTTCGGGCATCGAGTGGGACCTGCGCAAGAAGCAGCCCTACGCCAAGTACGACGCGGTCGATTTCGACATCCCGGTCGGCCGCGAAGGCGACTGCTACGACCGCTATCTGGTGCGCATCGCCGAGATGCGCGAGTCCAACCGCATCATCCGGCAGTGCGTGCAGTGGCTCAAGGCCAACCCCGGCCCGGTCATGGTCAAGAACTTCAAGGTCGCCCCGCCCAGCCGCGAGGACATGAAGGACGACATGGAAGCGCTGATCCACCACTTCAAGCTGTTCAGCGAGGGCTACTGCGTGCCGGCCGGCGAGACCTACGCCGCGGTGGAGGCGCCCAAGGGCGAGTTCGGCTGCTACCTGATGTCCGACGGCGCCAACAAGCCGTTCCGCGTGCACCTGCGCGCGCCCGGCTTCGCCCACCTGTCGTCGATCGACGTCACGGTGCGCGGGCACCTGCTGGCCGACGTGGTGGCGATGATCGGTACTTATGATCTGGTGTTCGGTGAGGTCGACCGATGAAGGCGACAGGCAATTTCGAAGCGGCGCGCGACGTCGATCCGATGGTGGTGCTGAGCGATCAGACGCGCGCCCACATCGACCACTGGGCCAGCAAGTTCCCGCCCGAGCGCAAGCGCTCGGCGGTGCTGCAGGGCCTGCATGCGGCGCAGGAACAGAACCAGGGCTGGCTCAGCGACGAGCTGATCGCCGCGGTGGCCAAGTACCTGGACCTGCCGCCGGTGTGGGCCTACGAGGTCGCCAGCTTCTACTCGATGTTCGAGACCGAGCGGGTGGGGCGCAACAACGTCGCCTTCTGCACCAACATCAGCTGCTGGCTCAACGGCGCCGAGGGCCTGGTCGCGCATGCGGAGAAGAAGCTCGGCTGCAAGCTGGGCCAGTCCACCGCCGACGGCCGCGTCTACCTCAAGCGCGAGGAAGAGTGCCTGGCCGGCTGCGCCGGTGCGCCGATGATGGTCATCAACGGCCATTACCACGAGCACCTGACCGTCGAGAAGGTCGACGAGCTGCTGGACGGGCTGGAGTAACGGCATGGCACATCACCAAGAAACCAAGGGGCCGGTCGGGCCGGCACCGCAGCCGCACCAGGTGGTCTACACCACGCTGCACTACGACACCCCGTGGTCGTACGAGAACTATCTCAAGACCGGCGGCTACGCCGCGCTGCGCAAGATCCTCGAGGAGAAGATCGCGCCGGCCGACGTGGTCGAGATGGTCAAGCAGTCCGGCCTGCGCGGTCGCGGCGGCGCGGGCTTCCCGACCGGGCTGAAGTGGTCGTTCATGCCCAAGGACGCGCCGGTCAAGTACATCCTGTGCAACTCGGACGAATCCGAGCCGGGCACCTGCAAGGACCGCGACATCCTGCGCTACAACCCGCATGCGGTGGTCGAGGGCATGGCGATCGCCTGCTATGCCACCGGTTCGAAGACGGCCTACAACTACCTGCGCGGCGAGTTTCACCACGAGCCGTTCGAGCACTTCGAGCAGGCGCTGCGTGACGCCTACGCCAACGGCTGGCTGGGCAAGGACGTGCTTGGCAGCGGCGTGGACATCGATATCTACGCCGCGCTGGGCGCCGGCGCCTACATCTGCGGCGAAGAGACCGCGCTGATGGAGTCGCTGGAAGGCAAGAAGGGCCAGCCGCGCTACAAGCCGCCGTTCCCGGCCAACTTCGGCCTGTACGGCAAGCCCAGCACCATCAACAACACCGAGACCTACGCATCGGTGCCGGCGATCATCCGCAACGGCCCGGAGTGGTTCAAGGGCCTGAGCAAGACCGCCAACGGCGGCCCGAAGATCTTCTCGGTCTCCGGCTGCGTACAGAAGGGGGGCAACTTCGAGGTGCCGCTGGGCACCACCTTCGACGAACTGCTGGAAATGGCCGGCGGCCTGCGTCCGGGCCGCACGCTGAAGGCGGCGATCCCGGGCGGCGTGTCGATGCCGGTGCTCAAGGCCGAGCAGCTCAAGGGGCTGCAGATGGACTACGACACCCTGCGCGCGCTCGGCACCGGCCTGGGCTCGGGCGCGATCGTGGTGCTGGACGACACCGTGTGCTGCGTGCGCTTCGCCTGCCGCATCTCGCAGTTCTTCCACAAGGAATCGTGCGGCCAGTGCACCCCGTGCCGCGAGGGTACCGGCTGGATGCACCGCGTGCTCGAGCGCATCGTCGCCGGCAAGGCGACGATGGAGGACCTGCACCAGCTGAAGAACATCGCCGGACAGATCGAGGGCCACACCATCTGCGCCTTCGGCGAGGCGGCGTCGTGGCCGATCCAGGGCTTCCTGCGCCAGTTCTGGGACGAGTTCGAGTACTACATCGTCAACGGTCGTTCGATCGTCGACGCGCAACTGGGAGCGGCCGCATGAGCGCCCAACCGGTGAACCCCAACGTGCCGCCCGACCACGTCACCATCGAGATCGACGGCCAGAGCCTGGTCGTGCCCAAGGGCTCGATGATCATCCAGGCAGCCGACAAGGCCGGCATCCCGATCCCGCGCTTCTGCTACCACGAGAAGCTGCCGATCGCGGCCAACTGCCGCATGTGCCTGGTCGATGTCGAGAAGTCGCCCAAGCCGTCGCCGGCCTGCGCCACGCCGGTGATGGACGGCATGAAGATCCAGACCCGCAACGAAAAGGCGCTCAAGTACCAGCG
Source organism: Stenotrophomonas sp. MMGLT7 (assembly GCF_021168555.1). Lineage (GTDB taxonomy): Bacteria > Pseudomonadota > Gammaproteobacteria > Xanthomonadales > Xanthomonadaceae > MMGLT7. Next base: position 53,972 of record NZ_JAJOZS010000006.1, read on the forward strand.
CTCGGTGATGGAATTCCTGCTGATCAACCACCCGCTGGACTGCCCGATCTGCGACCAGGGCGGCGAGTGCGAACTGCAGGACGTCTCGCTCGGCTACGGCCGCTCGGTCAGCCGCTTCAACGAGCGCAAGCGCGTGGTGCCCGACGAGGACATCGGCCCGCTGGTCGCCACCGAGATGACCCGCTGCATCCAGTGCACGCGCTGCATCCGTTTCACCGCGGACGTGGCCGGCACCTACGAGCTGGGCGGCATGTACCGCGGCGAGAACCTGCAGATCGGCACCTACGACGGCAAGCCGCTGACCACCGAACTGTCGGGCAACGTCATCGACGTGTGCCCGGTCGGCGCGCTGACCAACAAGGTGTTCCAGTTCCGCGCCCGTCCGTGGGAGCTGCAGGCGCGCGAGTCGCTGGGTTACCACGACGCCATGGGCAGCAACCTGTTCCTGCACGTGCGCCGCGGCGAAGTGCTGCGCGCGGTGCCGCGCGACAACGAGGCGGTCAACGAGTGCTGGCTGTCCGACCGCGACCGCTACTCGCACCAGGGCCTGTACAGCGCCGACCGCGCGGTCAAGCCGCTGCAGAAGGTGGACGGGCAGTGGCAGGAGGTCTCCTGGACCGAGGCGCTGGCCACCGCCGCGCAGATCCTGCGCGACAACCGCGGCGACGACCTCGGCGTCCTGGCGCATCCGGCCACTTCCAACGAGGAAGGCGAGCTGCTGGCGCGCCTGGCCGCCGGGCTGGACAGCGGCAACCTGGACCACCGCATCCTCGGCCGCGACTTCTCCGATGCCGCCGTCGCCGAGCCGTTCGCGCTGCCGCTGGCCGAGATCGAGCAGGCCGACGTGATCGTCGTACTCGGCAGCAACCTGCGCCACGAGCTGCCGCTGCTGCATGCGCGGCTGCGTAAGGCGCAGACCCGCAACGGGGCGAGGATCCATTCGATCAACCCGGTCGATTTCGACTTCGCGTTCGCCCAGGCCGGCAAGCAGATCGTGCCGCCGTCGCGCTACGCCGAGGCGCTGGACGATGCCGCATTGCTGGAGGCGGTCAAGGGCGCCGGTCGCGCGGTGCTGATCGTCGGCGCGCTGGTCGAGAACCACCCGCAGGCCGCCGCGCTGCGCGCCGCCGCGCGCCGCTTCGCCGACGCCACCGGGGCCGCGCTGTGCCGTATCCCGCAGGGCGCCAACGCGCTGGGCCTGGCACGCCGTGGCGTGCTGCCGGGCGCGCGCGACGCGGCCGCGATGCTGGCCGACCCGCGCAAGGCCTACGTGCTGTACGGCATCGAGCCGGGCCTGGACTTCGCCGACACCGCCGCCGCGCGCAAGGCGCTGGCCGGTGCCCGCGTGGTGGCGTTCAGCCAGTTCGCCTGTGCCTCCACCCGCGACGTGGCCGACGTGATCCTGCCGGTCGGCGCGCTGCCCGAGATCGAGGCCACGCTGACCAACCTCGACGGCCGCGACCAGGCGGCCAGGGCCGCCGGCAAGCTGCCGGGCGAGGCCCGCGAGGGCTGGCGCGTGCTGCGTGCGCTGGGCGGCGAACTGCAGCTGCCGGGCTTCGACTTCACCGACCTGGCGGGCCTGCGCGGCACGCTGGCGCCGCGCCAGGTGGCCGTGGCCGCCTCGGCCAGGCCTGTCGTCGGCGACGAGGGCCTGGAAGTGGCCGCGACCGCAGCCATCTACCGCACCGATGCGGTAGTGCGCCGCGCCGCCGCGTTGCAGGCGCATCCGTTGAATGTCGCGCCGCGCATCGTGGTCGCGCTGGCCGACGCGCAGCGCCTGCAGCTGGCGGCCGGGCAGATGGCCAAGGTCGGCGCCGCCGCCGGCACCGCCACGCTGCCGGTCGAGATCGATGGGCGGGTGGCGCAGGGAACGGTCTGGATCGAAACCGGCCATGGCGCGACCGCGCCGCTGGGCGCCGGTCGGGTAACGGTGGTGTCCGCATGAACGAGATGCTGTTGAACGCGGTCGATCCGCTGCACCAGTGGTTCCTGGGGCTGGGCGATATCGGCGTGGTGCTGTGGATCGTGCTGAAGATCCTGCTGATCGCCGTGCCGGTGATCGTGGCGGTGGCCTTCTACGTGGTCTGGGAGCGCAAGCTGATCGGCTGGATGCACGTGCGCCACGGGCCGATGTACGTCGGCATGGGCGTGTTCCAGGCCTTCGCCGACGTGTTCAAGCTGCTGTCCAAGGAGATCATCCAGCCCAGCAGCTCGCACAAGCTGATCTACCTGCTGGCGCCGCTGATCGTGCTGGCGCCGTCGTTCGCCGCCTGGGCTGTGGTGCCGTTCGACTACAGGATCGTGCTGTCCAACGCCAACGCCGGCCTGCTGTACCTGCTGGCGATGACCTCGCTGGGCGTGTACGGCATCATCCTCGCCGGCTGGGCGTCCAACTCCAAGTACGCGTTCCTGGGCGCGATGCGCTCGGCCGCGCAGGTGGTCAGCTACGAGATCGCGATGGGCTTCGCCCTGGTCGGCGTGATGATCGCCGCCGGCAGCCTCAACCTGAGCCAGATCGTGCTGGCGCAGCAGGGCGACTCCGGCTTCCTCGACTGGTTCCTGATCCCGCTGTTCCCGCTGTTCATCGTCTACTGGGTGTCCGGCGTGGCCGAGACCAACCGCGCCCCGTTCGACGTGGTCGAGGGCGAGTCGGAGATCGTCGCCGGCCACATGGTCGAATACTCCGGCGGCTCGTTCGCGCTGTTCTTCCTGGCCGAATACGCCAACATGATCCTGGTCAGCTTCCTGATCTCGATCTTCTTCCTCGGCGGCTGGCTGAGCCCGATCCAGGGCTGGATCACCGCCGACGTGTCGCCGTGGGTGAACTGGATCTGGACCGGCGGCTGGCCGTGGCTGCTGCTCAAGGTGCTGTTCTTCGCCAGCGCGTACATCTGGTTCCGCGCCAGCTTCCCGCGCTACCGCTACGACCAGATCATGCGCCTGGGCTGGAAGGTGTTCATTCCGCTGACCATCGCATGGATCGCGGTGACGGCATTGATGGTGTTCTACGGCGTGATCCAGAAGGGTGTCTGACGCGATGAACAAGATTACCCACTATTTCAAGAGTCTGATGCTGCTGGAGCTGCTCGGCGGCCTGTGGCTGACGCTCAAGTACACCTTCAAGCCCAAGTACACCGTGCTGTACCCGATGGAGAAGTTCCCGCAGTCGCCGCGCTTCCGCGGCCTGCACGCGCTGCGCCGCTATCCCAACGGCGAGGAGCGCTGCATCGCCTGCAAGCTGTGCGAGGCGGTGTGCCCGGCGCTGGCCATCACCATCGACTCGACCAAGCGCGAGGACGGCAGCCGCCGCACCACCCGCTACGAGATCGACCTGTTCAAGTGCATCTACTGCGGGTTCTGCGAGGAGAGCTGCCCGGTGGACTCGATCGTGGAGACCCACATCCACGAGTACCACTTCGAGAACCGCGGCGAGAACGTCGTCACCAAGCCGCAGCTGCTGGCACTGGGGGACCGGCTGGAAGCCGAGATCGCCGAGCGCCGCGCCGCCGACTCCGCTTTCCGCTGAGGTCATGATGGACTGGGTCAATATCGCCTTCTACGTCTTTTCCGCCGTCGCGGTGGTCGCCGCCGGCGCGGTGATCAGCGTGCGCAACTCGGTCTACGCCGTGTTGAGCCTGATCCTGACGTTCTTCTCCGTGGCCTGCATCTGGCTGCTGGTCGGTGCCGAGTTCCTCGGCGTGGCGCTGGTGCTGGTGTACGTGGGCGCGGTGATGGTGCTGTTCCTGTTCGTGGTGATGATGCTCGACCTGGACACCGACAAGCTGCGCGAAGGCTGGGTGCGCTACCTGCCGGTCGGCGCGATCGTGGCGATCGCGATGCTGGTGCAGATGCTGGTGCTGATCGGCGTCAAGGCGCGCAGCCAGGCACCGTTCCCGGCCGACAACGCCGCCGCGCAGGCCGCCGACAGCTCCAACATCACCTGGCTGGCGCGTAGCCTGTTCACCGAGTACCTGCTGCCGTTCGAGTTCGCCGCGGTCATCCTGACCGTGGCGGTGGTCGCGGCGGTGATGCTGACCCTGCGCAAGCGCGAGGGCGTCAAGCGCCAGGACATCGGCGCACAGACCCGGGTCAAGGCCGGCGACCGCCTGCGCATGGTCAAGATGCAGGCCGAAGCGCGCCCCGGCGCCGCGCCGGCCGCCGAACCCGCTTCCCCGGAGGCCAAGCCATGATCACCCTGGGCCACATGCTGTCGCTGGGCGCGGTGCTGTTCTGCATCAGCCTCGCCGGCATCTTCCTCAACCGCAAGAACGTCATCGTGCTGCTGATGTCGATCGAGCTGATGCTGCTGTCGGTCAACATCAACTTCATCGCCTTCTCGCGCGAGATGGGAGACACGGCCGGGCAGCTGTTCGTGTTCTTCATCCTGACCGTGGCCGCCGCCGAGGCCGCGATCGGCCTGGCGATCCTGGTGACCCTGTTCCGTACCCGCCGCACGATCAATGTGGCCGAAGTCGATTCGCTGAAGGGCTGATCCGAAGATGGAAACCACTCTCTCCAAGGGTCTGCTGATCGCGGTGGTGCTGGCGCCGCTGCTGGGCAGCATCGTCGCCGGACTGCTGGGCCGCCAGGTCGGGCGCAAGGGCGCGCAGTTCGTCACCATCCTCGGCGTGGCGGTCAGCTGCGCGCTGTCGTGCTGGACGCTGTACCAGCTGCTGGGGCAGGGCGCGGCGCCGTTCAACGAGAACCTGTACACGTTCTTCGACGTCGGCAGCTACTCGGCGCACGTCGGCTTCATGGTCGACCGGCTGACCGCGATGATGATGGTGGTGGTGACCTTCGTGTCGCTGCTGGTGCACATCTACACCGTCGGCTACATGGCCGACGATCCCGGCTACCAGCGCTTCTTCAGCTACATCTCGCTGTTCACCTTCTCCATGCTCACGCTGGTGATGAGCAACAACTTCCTGCAGCTGTTCTTCGGCTGGGAAGCGGTGGGCCTGGTGTCGTACCTGCTGATCGGCTTCTGGTTCAAGCGCCCGACCGCGATCTTCGCCAACATGAAGGCGTTCATCGTCAACCGCGTCGGCGACTTCGGCTTCCTGCTCGGCATCGCCGGCGTGCTGCTGTGGTTCGGCACGCTCGACTACGCCACCGTGTTCGCCAATGCGCCGCTGCTGGCCGGTGCCCAGGTGCAGCTGTTCGAGGGCCACCTGTGGAGCGTGACCACGCTGATCTGCATCTGCCTGTTCATCGGCGCGATGGGCAAGTCGGCGCAGGTGCCGCTGCACGTGTGGCTGCCTGACTCGATGGAAGGCCCGACCCCGATCTCGGCGCTGATCCACGCCGCGACCATGGTCACCGCCGGCATCTTCATGGTGGCGCGCATGTCGCCGCTGTTCGAGCTGTCCGAGACCGCGCTGAACTTCGTGCTGTTCATCGGCGCCACCACCGCGTTCTTCACCGGCCTGATCGGCATCGTGCAGAGCGACATCAAGCGCGTGGTCGCCTATTCCACGCTGTCGCAGCTGGGCTACATGACCGTGGCGCTGGGCGTGTCGGCGTACTCGGCGGCGGTGTTCCACCTGATGACCCACGCCTTCTTCAAGGCGCTGCTGTTCCTGGGCGCCGGCTCGGTCATCATCGCCATGCACCACGAGCAGGACATGCGCAGGATGGGCGGGCTGCGCAAGTACATGCCGATCACCTTCGTCACCATGTGGATCGGCACGCTGGCGCTGGTCGGCACGCCGTTCTTCTCCGGCTTCTATTCCAAGGACAGCATCATCGAGGCGGCCGCGCACCACGCCCATGAGGCGCCGGGCTGGATCGCCACCTACGGCTACTGGGCGGTGCTGGGCGGCGTGCTGGTGACCAGCTTCTACAGCTTCCGCCTGCTGTTCCTGACCTTCCACGGCAAGGAGCGCTTCCGCGACGACGGCCACGGCCACGGCGCGCATGCGCATGCCGACGCCGAGCACGCCGACGCCGAGGCACAGGTGCACGCCCATGACGAGGACCACGGCCACGGCCATGGCGCGCACGAGCCGCACGAGTCGCCGTGGGTGGTGACCGTGCCGCTGATCCTGCTGGCGATCCCGTCCATCGCGATCGGCTTCTTCACCATCGGGCCGATGCTGTTCGGCACCGACTGGGCCGGCCACCACGCCGCCGAGGCGATCAAGGGCCAGACCGTATCGTTCTTCACCGGCATCGTCGATTTCCACGATCCGGCGCGCGATACCGTCGGCGCACTGGCCGAGGAGTTCCACGGTCCGGTCGCCTTCGCCCTGCATGGCATGACCACCGCGCCGTTCCTGCTGACCGTGGCCGGCTTCCTGCTCGCGGCGCTGATGTACCTGTGGAAGCCGTCGCTGGCGCCGCGCGCGCGCAGGTTCTTCGCGCCCGTGGTGTGGCTGCTGGAGAACAAGTACGGTTTCGACAAGCTGTGGATCAATGGTTTCGCCGGAGGCGGTGTCGTCCTGGGGCGGGTCGCCAACGGCATCGACGGCAAGCTCGTCGACGGCGTGGCGGTCAATGGCACCGCACGCCTGGTCGACCTGGCGGCCAACCTGTTGCGTCGCACGCAATCCGGTTTCCTCTATCACTACGCCTTCGCGATGATCATCGGCCTGATTGCCCTGTTGGCAGTCCTGATGCATTTCTGGCGTTGACCTGTACGGAATAAGAAGACGTGTCGAACTGGCCCCTACTGAGTGTCCTGATCTGGCTGCCGATCCTCGGCGGCATCCTGATCCTCGCGTTGCGCGACGCACGCATCGCCCGCTGGGCGGCGCTGGCGGTCGCCCTGGCGACCTTCGTGCTGAGCGTGCCGCTGTGGACCGGCTTCGACCGTGGCACCGACGCGCTGCAGTTCGTCGAGCAGCACGCGTGGATCCCGGCCTTCAAGATCGGCTACAACCTGGGCGTGGACGGCATCGCGGTGGCGCTGATCGTGCTGACCACGCTGGTCACGGTGCTGGCGCTGGTCGGCGCCTGGACCTCGATCCAGAAGCGGGTCAACCAGTACGTGGCCTCGTTCCTGATCCTGGAAGGCGTGACCGTGGGCATCTTCGCCGCCACCGACGCGATGCTGTTCTACGTGTTCTTCGAAGCGATGCTGGTGCCGATGTTCCTGATCATCGGCGTATGGGGCGGGCCGCGGCGCATCTACGCGGCGCTGAAGTTCTTCCTCTACACCTTCCTCGGTTCGCTGTTCATGCTGGTCGGGCTGATCTACCTGTACCTGAAGGGCGGCAGCTTCCAGCTGGCCGACCTGTACGCGCTGCAGCTGACCGCGCGCGAGCAGACCTGGCTGTTCTTCGCCTTCCTGATCGCCTTCGCGGTCAAGGTGCCGATGTTCCCGGTGCACACCTGGCTGCCGGACGCGCACGTGGAGGCGCCGACCGCCGGCTCGGTGATCCTGGCGGCGATCGCGCTGAAGATCGGCGGCTACGGCTTCCTGCGCTTCAACCTGCCGATCGTGCCCGACGCCAGCCACCAGTTCGCCTGGCTGGTGATCGCGCTGTCGCTGATCGCGGTGATCTACGTCGGCCTGGTGGCGCTGGTGCAGAGCGACATGAAGAAGCTGATCGCCTATTCGTCGATCGCGCACATGGGCTTCGTCACCCTGGGCTGCTTCATCGCCTTCACCCTGGTGCGCGACTACGGCAGCATCGATGCCGCCCGCCTGGGCCTGCAGGGCGCGATGGTGCAGATGATCTCGCACGGCTTCGTCTCCGGCGCGATGTTCTCCTGCGTCGGCGTGCTGTACGACCGCATGCACACCCGCCGCATCGCCGACTACGGCGGCGTGGCCAACGTGATGCCGTGGTTCGCCACCTTCGCCATGCTGTTCTACATGGCCAACGCCGGCCTGCCGGGCACCAGCGGCTTCGTCGGCGAGTTCATGATCATCCTGGCCAGCTTCCAGAAGCATCCGCTGGTGGCGCTGGGTGCGGCCACCACGCTGATCATCGGCGCGGCCTACACGCTGTGGCTGTACAAGCGGGTGTTCTTCGGCGAGGTGGCCAACGCCCACGTCGCCGGGCTGAAGGACCTCAACGGGCGCGAGTGGCTGGTGCTGGGCGTGTTCGCCATCGGCGTGCTGGTGCTGGGCTTCTATCCCAAGCCGCTGACCGACCTGATGGAGCCGTCGATCGCCAAGCTGGTCTCGCAGATCGCGGTCAGCAAGCTGTGATCGCCGCGAACGTACTGATTTCCAGGATTTGATGATGACCACGCCGACGTCCCTGCCGTTGACCGCCGCCGATATCGCACCGCTCGTGCCCGAGCTGGTGGTGATCGGCGGTGCATTCGTACTGCTGATCCTGGACCTGTTCATCAGCCAGAAGCAGAAGATCTGGACGCACGTCCTGTCGGTGGCGATCCTGGCCGCGGCCTTCGCGCTGCTCGTCACCGGCACCGGCGGGCAGGGCGAGGTCTTCCATGGCATGTTCGTGCGCGACGCCGCCTCGGACGTGATGAACACGGTGATCGTGCTGCTCAGCGCGCTGACCCTGGTGTACGGCTGGAGCTACCTGCGCGAGCGCGACCTCTACCAGGGCGAGATCCCGGTGCTGGTGCTGTTCGCCACCGCCGGCATGATGGTGCTGGTCTCGGCCGGCAACCTGCTGATGGCCTACCTGGGGCTGGAGCTGCTGGCGCTGTGCTCGTACGCGCTGGTGGCCTGCAACCGCGACAACCGCCTGGCGACCGAGGCGGCGATGAAGTACATCGTGCTCGGTTCGCTGGCCTCGGGCCTGCTGCTGTACGGCATGTCGCTGATCTACGGCGCCACCGGCACGCTCGGCCTGGCCGGCATCCACGATGCCATCGCCGATTCGTCCGAGCGCACGCTGCTGCTGACCGGCACGATCTTCATGATCGCCGGCGTGGCCTTCAAGCTGGGCGCGGCGCCGTTCCACATGTGGCTGCCGGACGTGTACCAGGGCGCGCCGGCGCCGATCGCGCTGTTCATCAGTTCCGCGCCCAAGCTGGCCGCGTTCGGCATGGCCTACCGGTTGCTGGAAGTGGGCGTGGGCCCGCTGTCGGAGCAGTGGCACTGGCTGATCGGCGGCCTGGCGGCGCTGTCGCTGGTGGTCGGCAACCTGATGGCGGTGGCGCAGGGCAACCTCAAGCGCATGCTGGCGTACTCGACCGTTTCGCACATCGGCTTCCTGCTGCTGGGCGTGGCCGGCGGCGGGCAGGAGGGTTTCTCCGCCTCGCTGTTCTACGCCATCGGCTACGCGCTGATGTCCACCGCCTCGTTCGGCGCGATCATCGCACTGTCGCGCGGCGGCTTCGAGGCCGAGAACATCGACGACTTCAAGGGCCTGAACGCGCGCAACCCGTGGATGGCGGGGCTGGTGCTGCTGATCATGATGTCGCTCGCGGGCGTGCCGCCGTTCCTGGGTTTCTGGACCAAGCTGGCGGTGCTGGGCGCGGCCATCAACGGCGGCATGCTGTGGCTGGCGATCCTGGGCGTGGTGTGCGCGGTGATCGGCGCGTTCTACTACCTGCGCGTGGTCAAGGTGATGTATTTCGACGAGCCGGTGGGCGAGCCGCTGCCCGCCAACAACGACCGCGTGCTGGGCCTCGTGCTGAGCGTCAACGCGCTGTTGCTGCTGGTGTCGCCACTGTTCCTCAACAGCATCATCGCCTGGTGCCAGCAGGCTTTCTCGCAATTGACGTGATCCAATGACAAAAGACGATTTCGGGCTTGCAATCCCGGGGCGGAATCGTCATAATCTCTTTCTCTGCTGCGGGGTGGAGCAGTCTGGCAGCTCGTCGGGCTCATAACCCGAAGGTCGCAGGTTCAAATCCTGCCCCCGCTACCAAGTTTTGCGAATGCCGGGATCAAGATGTTTTGGTCCCGGTTTTTCGAAAAGCTCGGGCTTCGCGAAGACGCATGTTCCCGTCTTTGCAACCGGAATCCAGCGTGACCGGAGTCGTACCGGACAAGGGGCCCAACGGGCCCTTTGTCGTTTCCGGAGTTCGGGAAACGCCTCGGGGCAGGTTGGCAAGGGATCCACCAATCACCAACAAGGCAGGCCGTGAGCGACAAGGCAACGGAAATCGCGAATCTGCTGGCTCCCACCGTGCATGCGCTGGGGCTGGAACTGCTGGGTGCGGAATATCTTCCGGCACCGGGCAGTGCAACGCTGCGCCTCTACATCGACGTTCCCGTGGCCGAGCAGCCCGGGCGCGTGGTCAATGTCGACGACTGCGAGCGCGTGAGCCGCGAGGTTTCCGCGCAGCTCGATGTGGAGGACCCGATCAGCGGCAACTACACTCTGGAGGTGTCTTCTCCCGGGGTGGACCGGCCGCTGTTCGCCGCGGCGCAGTTCCTGCGCCATGTCGGCGAGTCGGCCAAGGTCGGGCTGAAGCTGCCGCAGGACGGTCGCCGCCGGCTGCAGGGGCGGATCGCCAGGGTGGAGGACGACGGATCGATCACGTTCGAGGTGGACGGCACCGAGTTCGTCGTCGCGTTCGACAATATCGACAAGGCCCGCATCGTTCCCGACTGGGAAGCGCTGGGTCTCGCTCCACGCAAACCAGGCAGGCCCGCCGCCGGCAAGGCGGGCAAGCCGAACAAGAAACCATCCAACGAGCCAGCGGCCCAAAAGCCGCGCCCGGAGTAACCAAATGAGCAAGGAACTTTTGCTGGTAGTGGACGCGGTCGCCAACGAGAAAGGCGTGCCGCGCGAAGTGATCTTCGAAGCCATCGAGGCCGCGCTGGCCTCGGCGGCGAAGAAGCGCTATCCCGACCAGGACGTGCTGGCGCGCGTGTCGATCGACCGCAAGGACGGCAGCTACGAGACCTTCCGCCGCTGGGAAGTGGTCCCCGACGACGTGGTGATGGAGTCCCCGGACCGCCAGATCCGCATGATGGACGCGGTCGACGAGGCCGACGGCGTGGAGGTCGGCGACTACATCGAGGAGCAGATCGAGAACCCGGACTTCGGCCGCATCGCCGCGCAGGCCGCCAAGCAGGTGATCGTGCAACGCGTGCGCGAGGCCGAGCGCCAGCAGGTGGTCGACGCGTGGAAGGACCGTGTCGGCGAGCTGATCACCGGCGTGGTCAAGCGCGTGGAGCGCGGCAGCGTCTACGTCGACCTGGGCGGCAATGCCGAAGGCTTCATTCCCAAGGACAAGGGCATCCCGCGCGACGTCGTGCGCGCCGGCGACCGCATCCGTGGCTACCTGGCCGAGGTCCGCTCCGAGCCGCGCGGCCCGCAGCTGTTCATCAGCCGCGCCGCGCCGGAGTTCATGATCGAGCTGTTCAAGCTGGAAGTGCCGGAAGTGGGCCAGGGCCTGGTCGAGATCAAGGCCTGCGCGCGCGATCCCGGCGACCGCGCCAAGATCGCCGTGCTCGCCCACGACAACCGCACCGACCCGATCGGCGCCTGCATCGGCATGCGCGGTTCGCGCGTGCAGGCGGTGTCCAACGAGCTCAACGGCGAGCGCGTGGACATCGTGCTGTGGAACGAGAACCCGGCCAACTTCGTCATCAACGCGATGGCGCCGGCCGAGGTGCAGTCGATCATCGTCGACGAGGAGAAGCACTCGATGGACCTGGCGGTGGCCGAGGACCGGCTGGCGCAGGCCATCGGCAAGGGCGGCCAGAACGTGCGCCTGGCCAGCCGCCTGACCGGCTGGCAGCTCAACGTGATGACCGCCGACCAGGTGCAGGCCAAGAGCGAGGCCGAGCAGGCCGTGGCCCGCCAGCTGTTCATGGAGAAGCTGGAAGTGGACGAGGAGATCGCCGGCATCCTGGTGTCGGAGGGCTTCAACACCGTCGAGGAAGTGGCCTACGTGCCGGTCGGCGAGCTGCTGGCGGTGGAGGGCTTCGACGAGGACATCGTCGAGGAACTGCGCGCCCGCGCCCGCGATGCGCTGCTCAACGAGGCGCTGGCGGCCGAGGAGGAGCATGGCGACGACCAGCCCGCCGAGGACCTGCTGGCGCTGGAAGGCATGGACGAGGACACCGCCCACGCGCTGGCCGCGCATGGCGTGCGCACCAGCGAGGAGCTGTCCGACCTGGCGGCCGACGAGATCGCCGAGTTCGGCATCGAGGGATTGGACCAGGAGCGCGCCGCGGCGCTGATCCTGGCCGCTCGTGCCGAGGAGATCGCTCGCCTGGAGCGCGGCGAATGAGCCGGCGATGAACACCGCCCTGACCCGATCAGGGCTTAAAATCCGCGCTTCCTTCGCATGCGAGGGGGCGCCAACTAGATCATAGGATCCGAATGTCGCAGCAAACCACCACCATCCGCAAGCTTGCCGAGCTGGTCAATACGCCGGTCGAGAAACTGCTGGAACAGCTGGCCGAGGCCGGCATGAAGTTCAGCGGTCCCGACCAGGCCGTGACCAGTACCGAGAAGATGAAGTTGCTTGGCTTCCTGCGCCGCACCCACGGCAAGAGCGAAGCGCCGGCGGAGGCCGCCGAGGCCGCGCCGAAGAAGATCACGCTCAATCGCCGCAAGCTGCAGGAAGTCACGGTCAGTGCCGGGCGCAGCAAGACCACCGTCAACGTCGAGGTGCGGCAGAAGCGCACCTACGTCAAGGCGGCGGCCGAGAGCGAGGCGCGCAGGCCGGCGGCGACGACCGGGCCGGTGGATGACGAGCGCGCCGAGATCCTGCGCAAGCTGGAGGAATCCAAGCAGCGCAACCTGGCAGAACAGCAGCGCCTGGCCGAGATCGATCGCCAGCGTGCCGAGGAGGCCGAGCGCAAGCGCAAGCAGGAAGAGGCCGAGCGCCAGCGCGTCGAGGACGAGCGCAAGGCGGCCGAAGCCGCCGCCAAGGTTGTTGCTGGCGGTCCGGAGGAGGCGCCGGCATCCAGGCCGGTGCGCCAGCCTGCTGCGGCCGCGCCGAAGGCACCGCCGCGTGCCGCCGACGATCGCAAGCACAAGCCGCGCAGCGGCGAGGAAGACGACGCCGCCAGTCGTTTCGGCGGCAAGCTGCACCTGTCCGCGGCCGACCGTGCCCGTCGCAGCAACGTGCGCGGCAAGCCCAGGCCGGGTTCGCGCCGGCAGGGCGACCAGTCGCGCAACGGCGGCGGCAGCCACGGCTTCGAGCGTCCCACCGCACCGGTGGTGCGCGAGGTGGCGATCGGCGACTCCATCACCGTGGCCGACCTGGCGCAGAAGCTCGCGCTCAAGGGCGGCGAGGTGGTCAAGGCGCTGTTCAAGATGGGCGTGATGGCCACCATCACCCAGACCATCGATTTCGATACCGCCGCACTGGTGACCGAGGAACTGGGCCACAAGGTCGTGCGTGCCGGGACCGACGACGTCGAAGAGGTGCTGCTGGCGCAGACCGAGGAGACGCAGGGCGAGCAGCGCCCGCGTCCGCCGGTGGTGACCATCATGGGCCACGTCGACCACGGCAAGACCTCGCTGCTGGACTACATCCGCCGCACCAAGGTCGCCTCGGGCGAGGCCGGCGGCATCACCCAGCACATCGGCGCGTACCACGTGCAGACCGGCAAGGGCGTCATCAGCTTCCTCGACACCCCCGGCCATGCCGCCTTCACCTCGATGCGCGCGCGTGGCGCCAAGATCACCGACATCGTGGTGCTGGTGGTGGCGGCCGACGACGGCGTGATGCCGCAGACCAAGGAGGGCGTGCAGCATGCCAAGGCGGCCGGCGTGCCGCTGATCATCGCGATCAACAAGATCGACAAGTCCGATGCCGACCCGCAGCGGGTGAAGAACGAACTGCTGGCCGAGGACGTAGTGGCCGAGGAATTCGGCGGCGACACCCAGTTCGTCGAGCTTTCGGCCAAGACCGGGCAGGGCGTGGACGAGCTGCTCGACGCGATCTCGCTGCAGGCCGAAGTGCTCGAGCTCAAGGCCTCGCCGGAAGGCCGCGCCAGCGGCGTGGTCATCGAGTCCTCGCTGGACAAGGGCCGCGGCCCGGTGGCGACGGTGCTGGTGCAGCAGGGCAGCCTGAAGAAGGGCGACTACCTGGTGTGCGGCACCCAGTACGGCCGCGTGCGCGCGCTGTTCGACGAGACCGGCGCCCAGCCCGAGCAGGCGGGGCCGTCGATCCCGGTGCAGGTGCTGGGCCTGTCGGGCGTGCCCGACGCCGGCGACGACTTCGTCGTGGTCGACGACGAGCGCCTGGCCAAGGACGTGGCGCAGCAGCGCGAGACCAAGCGCCGCGAGTCGCGCCTGGTGCAGTCCGCCGGCAGCCGCATGGAAGACATCATGGCGCAGATGGGCAAGGGCGAAGGCCAGCAGGTGCTCAACCTGGTGGTCAAGGCCGATGTCCAGGGCTCGGTGGAGGCGCTCAAGCAGGCGCTGGTGGCGCTGTCCAACAACGAGATCCGCATCAACGTGATCCACTCCGGCGTGGGCGGCATCACCGAGTCCGACGCCAACTCGGCGGTGGCCTCCAAGGCCACGGTGATCGGCTTCAACGTGCGTGCCGACGCCTCGGCGCGGCGCATCATCGAGGCCAACGGCGTGGACCTGCGCTACTTCTCGATCATCTACGACGTGATCGACCAGGTGAAGCAGGTGGCGTCCGGCCTGCTGGGCGTGGAGATCCGCGAGGAGATCATCGGCATCGCCGAGGTCCGCGACGTGTTCCGCAGCTCCAAGTTCGGCGCGGTCGCCGGCTGCATGGTCGTGGAGGGCGTGGTCAAGCGCAACAAGCCGATCCGCGTGCTGCGCGACAGCGTGGTCGTGTTCGAGGGCGAGCTGGAGTCGCTGCGCCGCTTCAAGGAGAACGTCGAGGAGGTCCGCAGCGGTACCGAGTGCGGCATCGGCGTGAAGGCCTACAACGACGTCAAGCCCGGCGACCAGATCGAGTGCTTCGAGCGCATCGAGGTCCAGCGCACGCTGTAACCGGGCACGGTCCGCGACGACGCTGCCGCTCCTTCCGGGGCGGCAGCCGATCCGGATGCCCGTATGGAGGATTGCACCATGCCAACCAAATCGTTCCACCGTACCGACCGCGTGTCGGCCCAGCTGCGCCGCGAACTGGGCACGCTGGTGCACGCCGCCGTGCGCGAGCATGGCCTGCCGTCGATCAGCGTGTCCGACGTCGAGGTCACCCGCGACCTGGCCCATGCCAAGGTGTTCGTCACGGCGTTGCAGCCGGAGCGTTCGGCCGAGGCGATGAAGGGCCTGAAGGACATCGGCTACGAGCTGCGCATGCAGCTGGCCCATGCGATGAAGCTGCGCCACGTGCCCGAGCTGCACTTCCACTACGACGATTCGGTGGACCGCGGCGAGCGCATCGAGAACCTGCTGCGCGAACTGCCCGACACGGGCAGCGACGGCGACAGCGGGCGCTGAGTCGCTTCCCGGGCCGGCGCGGGCATCGTCGGCGACGGCCGTCCAGTCCCGGACGAGCCGGCGTTCCCACGGTCCAGCCATCGGGCCGGGCGTGATCCGGCGCGTGGTCCTGCCTGCCGCGGATCGGCGCTGTCCAGGCCCATCAAACGATCAACCGCGATGCCCCGAATCCCGTTCCGCCGTGTCGACGGCATCCTGCTGCTGGACAAGCCGTCCGGCATGAGTTCCAACCAGGCGCTGCAGGCGGTGCGGCGCCTGCTGCGCGCCGAGAAGGGCGGCCATACCGGCAGCCTGGATCCCCTGGCCACCGGCCTGCTGCCGCTGTGCCTGGGCGAAGCCACCAAGATCGCCGGCCAGCTGCTGGGGGCGGACAAGGCCTACGACGCCGAGATCGTGCTCGGCATCACCACCGACACCGACGATGCCGACGGCGCGGTGCTGCGCGTGCGCGAGGTGCCGGCGATCGGCCCGGCCACGCTGGAGGCGGCGCTGGCGCCGCTGCGCGGGCGCATCCGCCAGCGCGCGCCGATCTACTCGGCGCTCAAGCAGGGCGGCGAGCCGCTGTACGCCAAGGCCCGGCGCGGCGAGGCGATCGAGGCGCCCGAGCGCGAGGTGCAGGTGCATGCCATCGAGGTGCTGGAGCACGCGGGCGAACGCCTGCGACTGCGCGTCACCTGCGGATCGGGCACCTACATCCGCAGCCTGGCGCGCGACCTGGGCGAGGCGCTGGGCTGCGGCGCGCACATCGCCGCGCTGCGACGGCTGTGGGTCGACCCGTTCAGGCAGCCGCGGATGGTCACCCTGGACGAACTGCGCGATGCGCTCGCCGCCGACGAGGACGCCGCGGGGCCGTGGCTGCTGCCACTGGCCGCGGGCCTGGCCGGCCATCCGCGCATCGAGCTCGACGGCGAGCGGGTACGGCGTTTCCGCATGGGGCAGCGGCAGCGCGATGCCGGGTTTGCCGCAGGGGAGGTGGCGGTGTTCGACGCCGGCGGACAGCCGGTCGGACTCGGCCGGATCGATCATTCAGGTTTGTTGTCGCCGCAGCGGCTGTTCAATCTCGCCCGGGAGCCTTGAGGCGCCTTGTCCGCCGCCCCCAACGCCGGTACAATTTCGCGGCCTTTTACGGCATCTCGCGCCCAGTGCGCATCCCAAGCCAACGGCGAGTCACGCGGTGCGTCCAGACACGTTCCTGCGGGCCACGCATCTTCCGAGAAAATTCCATGTCCATCGACACCCAGAAAGTCATTGAAGACAACAAGCGCAGCGGCAACGATACCGGTTCGCCGGAGGTGCAGGTCGCCCTGCTGACCGCCCGCATCGAGCTGCTGACCGAGCACTTCAAGACCCACAAGAAGGATCATCACAGCCGCCGCGGCCTGCTGCAGATGGTCAACCGCCGCCGCAGCCTGCTCGACTACCTGAAGGGCAAGGACGCCGACCGCTACAAGGCACTGATCGAGAAACTCGGCCTGCGCCGCTAACCGAACCATCCGCCGCGGCGCAGCGATGCGCCGCGGCTTCATTTTGGCTGTTCGTAATCCGTACTACCGCCGGCCGGACCCGCTCGGCCACCCGTCCTCGGCAAGGGTCGAGAACGGTCCATCGCAGAAAGCATCATCCAAGGAAACCCCCGTGGCAAAAATCACCAAAACCTTCCAGTACGGCAAGCACACCGTCACTCTGGAGACGGGCGAGGTCGCCCGTCAGGCCAGCGGCGCCGTCATCGTCAAGATGGACGACACCGTACTGCTGGTCACCGCTGTCGCCGCCAAGAGCGCGCGCGAGGGCCAGGACTTCTTCCCGCTGACCGTGGATTACCAGGAGAAGTTCTACGCCGGCGGCCGGATCCCGGGCGGCTTCTTCAAGCGCGAAGGCCGTGCGACCGAGAAGGAGACGCTGATCTCGCGCCTGATCGATCGTCCGATCCGTCCGCTGTTCCCGGAGGACTACAAGAACGAGATCCAGATCATCGCCACGGTGATGTCGCTGAATCCTGAAATCGACGGCGACATCCCGGCCCTGATCGGCGCCTCGGCGGCGCTGTCGCTGGCCGGCACCCCGTTCAAGGGCCCGATCGGCGCGGCCAAGGTCGGCTACAGGAACGGCGAGTACATCCTCAACCCGACCGCCGCCGAGCTGAAGGAATCGCAGCTGGAGCTGGTCGTGGCCGGTACCGCCAACGCGGTGCTGATGGTGGAGTCCGAGGCGGCGCTGCTGTCCGAGGAAGTGATGCTGGGCGCGGTGACCTTCGGCCATCGCGAGATGCAGAAGGTCATCAACGCGATCAACGAGCTGACCGTGGAAGCCGGCACCAAGCCGTCCGAGTGGGTCGCCCCGGCCAAGAACGAGGCCTTGATCGCCGCGCTGAAGGAAACCGTCGGCAGCAAGCTGGCCGAGGCCTTCCAGGTGCGCGACAAGCTGCAGCGCCGCGATGCCATCGCCGCGATCAAGAAGGACGCCGTCGAGGCGCTCGCCGGCCGCGTCGAGGCCGAGGGCTGGAACCCGGCCGACCTGGCCAAGGAGTTCGGCGAGCTGGAATACCACACCATGCGCGACTCGGTGCTGGAGACCAAGGTCCGCATCGACGGCCGTGCGCTGGACACCGTGCGCCCGATCAGCGTGAAGGCCGGCGTGCTGCCGCGCACCCACGGCTCGGCGCTGTTCACCCGCGGCGAGACCCAGGCGATCGTGGTCACCACGCTGGGCACCGCCCGCGACGGCCAGGTGATCGACGCGGTCTCCGGCGAGTACAAGGAAAACTTCCTGTTCCATTACAACTTCCCCCCCTACTCGGTGGGCGAGTGCGGCCGCTTCGGCGCGCCCAAGCGCCGCGAGATCGGCCACGGCCGCCTGGCCAAGCGCGGCGTGCTGGCGGTGATGCCGAGCATGGAGGAGTTCCCGTACACGATCCGCGTGGTCTCGGAGATCACCGAGTCCAACGGTTCCTCGTCGATGGCCTCGGTGTGCGGCTCGTCGCTGTCGCTGATGGACGCCGGCGTGCCGGTGAAGGCGCCGGTGGCCGGCATCGCCATGGGCCTGGTGAAGGAAGACGATCGCTTCGTCGTGCTGAGCGACATCCTGGGCGACGAGGATCACCTCGGCGACATGGACTTCAAGGTCGCCGGTACCGCCGAGGGCGTGTCCGCGCTGCAGATGGACATCAAGATCGAGGGCATCACCGAGGAGATCATGAAGCAGGCGCTGGAGCAGGCCAAGGCCGGCCGTCTGCACATCCTCGGCGAGATGTCCAAGGCGCTGACCACGCCGCGCTCGGAGCTGTCCGACTACGCGCCGCGCCTGCTGACCATCAAGATCCACCCGGACAAGATCCGCGAAGTGATCGGCAAGGGCGGCTCGACCATCCAGGCCATCACCAAGGAGACCGGCACCCAGATCGACATCCAGGACGACGGCACCATCGTCATCGCCTCGGTCAACGCGATCGCCGCGCAGGCGGCCAAGTCGCGCATCGAGCAGATCACCTCGGACGTCGAGCCGGGCCGGATCTACGAGGGCAAGGTCGCCAAGATCATGGACTTCGGCGCGTTCGTGACCATCCTGCCGGGCAAGGACGGCCTGGTGCACGTCTCGCAGATCTCCAGCGAGCGCGTGGAGAAGGTGTCCGACAAGCTGAAGGAAGGCGACCTGGTCAAGGTCAAGGTGCTGGAAGTGGACAAGCAGGGCCGCATCCGCCTGTCGATCAAGGCCGTGGAAGAAGACGCCGCCGCCGGCGTGGTCGCCGCCGAGTAATCGGCCGGCCACCGCATCGCGGTCGTGGAGGAAAGCGGGCTTCGGCCCGCTTTCTTTTTGTGCGTGGTGCCGGCGATGAGGGGAAGTGCCGGTGGCAGCGCCGGCCGGCTGTGTGGCCCCTGCAAGCGCAGCGCATGCGGGAGGGGCGATGCCCTGGGTGCGCTGCGCCTGCCCGGGCTACGGAGATGCGGGGAAACCGACGCCTGTGACAGGCGGCCGCGTCAGTGCCGGCGCGGCGGACGCCCGTACAGCTTGCGCAGTTCGTCCTTGGCGCGTTCCAGTACCTGCCGGCGCTGCGCATCCAGGTGGCGGCCGGCCCGATTGATGTAGAAGGTCAGCATCGACATCGCCGAGCGGTACGGCTCGGCCTTGCGCCGCGAGCTGTGCTCGGCCGAGCGCTTGAGCGAGCGGGCGATCGAGCGCGGATCGTCGCGTTCGAATACTCCGGGTACCAGGTCCATCGCGTCGCTGGTCTCGGTGACGTGCTGCGACCAGCGCGCCGGTTGGCGCTTGCCGCCGGCCTTGGCCTGTCCTGTCGTCATCGGGTTGCCTCCTCGTATCGTCGGAATGGCGGAGATGGGGCGGCCGCGCGAGGTCGACCCAGGGAAATCTGGTCCGCGACTGGGTACCGGGGGCGTGACCCCGGCCCACGCGCCAAATCAGTGCTGGGCGTGCGCCTGGCGGGTATGTGCGGCCTTGCGCGCCGCCGCCGAACGGCCCGCCGCGCCCTTGGTGCGGGCGGCCTTCGTGGCCGCTGCCGAGCGGTCGGCGGTGCTGCGCTTGCTCGCGGCCTGCTTGGTCTGGCTGGACAGCGCCGACTTCGAGGCAGTGGACGTGCTGGCCTTCTTCAAGGTCTTCTTCACCGCCTTGGAGCGAGTCGCCGAGGTCTTCTTGGCGGGCTGCTTGCCGGCCTCGCTGTCCTGGGCCGCCTTGCGCTTGGTCTCGGGCGATGCCGTCTTGGAGGCGGGAACCTTCACGCCGGCGCGGCGCGCCTTCGACAGGCCGATGGCGATGGCCTGCCTGGTCGACTTGGCGCCGTGCTTGCCTTCCCGCACGTGCTCGATTTCCTCGTGCACGAACTCGCCGGCCTGGGTGCTGGCGGCCTTGCCTTGGCGCCGGTCGCGTTGGGCACGTTCGACAGTCTTCTTCTCGGGCATGATCTTCTCCGGACGCGGGATGGAAGGCCGGGCCCAGGCCGGTGGACGGACGGAACCCGACCGTTCCGACCCTAAGGGCGGCAACGTAAATGCGCTGCCAATGCGAGCGGCGGTTTCCTTCACGCCGGTGTCCGCGTGGTGAACGGTTCATCGCCGCGGGGGCGTTCGCCGTCGCTCGGGCGCATTGCCTGGCCTGCCTCCCACCCCCATTTTCTTCGGGTGCCCAGGTCCTCTCCGACGTTGCCCGCCGTGCTGGAACGCTTCCACCCCGCGGTGGCGGGCTGGTTCGCGCGTGCGTTCGCGGCGCCCACCGCGGCGCAGGCGGCGGCGTGGCCGGCGATCGGCCGCGGCCGCCACGCGCTGGTGGCCGCGCCGACCGGCTCGGGCAAGACCCTGACCGCCTTCCTCAGCGCGATCGACGCGCTGGTGCGGCGCGGCGTGGCCGAGGGCGGGCTGCCGGACCGTACCGAGGTGGTCTACGTCTCGCCGCTGAAGGCGCTGTCCAACGACATCCGCCTCAACCTGGAGACGCCGCTGGCCGGCATCCGCGCCGAGCTGGCGGCGCTGGGCCTGGCCGATGTCGAGATCCGCACCGCCGTGCGCACCGGCGACACGCCGCAGCGCGAACGCGCGCAGGCGCGCCGGCGGCCGCCGCACATCCTGGTGACCACGCCCGAATCGCTGTACGTGCTGCTGGGCTCCGAATCCGGGCGCGAGTCGCTGCGCCATGTGCGCACGGTGATCGTCGACGAGATCCATGCGGTGGCCGGCAACAAGCGCGGCAGCCACCTGGCGCTTTCGCTGGAGCGGCTGCAGCAGCTGGCCGGGCAGCCCGTCACCCGCATCGGGCTGTCGGCCACGCAGCAGCCGATCGAGGAGGTGGCGCGCTTCCTGGTCGGCGCACCGGCGGTACGCGACGGCATGCCCGATTGCGAGATCGTCGACGTGCCGCTGCAGGGGCGTCGCGACCTGGCGCTGGTGCTGCCGCCGACGCCGCTGGGCGTGGTGATGTCCAACGACCAGTGGCAGCAGGTGTACGAGCAGGTCGCCGCGCTGGTGCGCGGGCACCGCACCACGCTGGTGTTCGTCAACACCCGGCGCATGGCCGAGCGTGCGGCGCGGCACCTGGGCGAGCTGCTGGGCAAGGACACGGTGGCCGCCCACCACGGCAGCCTGGCGCGCGATGCGCGGCTGCTGGCCGAGCAGCGGCTCAAGGCCGGCGAGCTGAAGGTGCTGGTGGCCACCGCGTCGCTGGAGCTGGGCCTGGACATCGGCGAGGTCGACCTGGTGTGCCAGCTCGGTTCGCCGCGCTCGATCTCGGCGTTCCTGCAGCGTGCCGGCCGTGCCGGCCACCATGTCGGCGGCGTGCCCAGGGCGCGGCTGTTCCCGCAGACCCGCGACGAGCTGGTCGAATGCGCGGCGCTGCTCGACTGCGTGCGCCGCGGCGAACTGGACGTGCTGCACGTCCCCGAGGCGCCCGTCGACGTGCTGGCGCAGCAGATCGTGGCCGAGGTCGCCTGCCAGGAGTGGGACGAGGACGCGCTGTACGAGCTGGTGCGCCGCGCCTGGCCCTACGCGCGGCTGCCGCGGGCCGAGTTCGACGCGGTGGTGAAGATGCTGTCCGAGGGCTTCGCCACCCGCCACGGCCAGCGTGCCGGCTTCCTGCATCGCGATGCGGTGCACCGGCGGCTGCGCGCGCGCCGCGGCGCACGCATGGCCGCGCTCACCTCCGGCGGCACCATCCCCGAGACCGGCGACTACAGCGTGGTGCTGGAGCCGCAGGCCGAGACGATCGGCACGGTCAACGAGGACTTCGCGGTGGAGAGCCTCACCGGCGACGTGTTCCAGCTCGGCAACGCCAGCTATCGCATCCTGCGGGTCGAGGCCGGGCGCATGCGCGTGGAGGATGCCAGGGGGCTGCCGCCCAACATTCCGTTCTGGATGGGCGAGGCGCCGGGGCGCAGCGATGCGCTTTCTGCCGGGCTGTCGCGGCTGCGCGAGGAAGTCGCGGCGCGGGCGCAGGCCGAGAGCCGCGACGGCGCGGATGCCTGGCTGACCGGCGTGCTCGGGCTGGACCAGGAGTCCTCGCGCCAGCTGCTCGACCACCTGCTGCGCGGCGCCGCCGAACTCGGCGCCATGCCGACCCAGCGGTGCATCGTGCTGGAGCGGTTCTTCGATGCCAGCGGCGGCATGCAGCTGGTGATCCACAGTCCCTGCGGCAGCCGCCTCAACCGCGCCTGGGGGCTGGCGCTGCGCAAGCGCTTCTGCCGCACGTTCAACTTCGAGCTGCAGGCGGCGGCGACCGAGGACGCCATCGTGCTGTCGCTGTCCACTAGCCACAGCTTCCCGCTGCAGGAGGTGGGCCGCTACCTGCATTCGTCCTCGGCCCGCGAGGTGCTGGTGCAGGCGCTGCTGGATGCGCCGCTGTTCGGCGTGCGCTGGCGCTGGAACGTCACCAATGCGCTGGCGCTGCCGCGCTTCTCCGGCGGCCACAAGGTCGCCCCGCAGCTGCAGCGGATGAGGTCCGAGGACCTGCTGGCCAGCGTGTTCCCCGAGCAGGTGGCATGCCTGGAGAACATCGTCGGCGAGCGCGAGGTGCCCGACCATCCGCTGGTGGCGCAGACGCTGCGCGACTGCCTGGACGAGGCGATGGATACCCAGGGCTGGCTGCGGCTGCTGCGCGGCATCGAGTCCGGCGAGGTGCGGGTGGAGGCGCGCGACCTGGCCGGGCCGTCGGCGCTGGCGGCCGAGGCGCTGCAGGCGCGGCCCTATGCCTTCCTCGACGACGCCCCGCTGGAGGAGCGCCGCACCCAGGCGGTGCAGGGGCGATATGCCGATCCGCAAAGCGCCGACGATCTCGGCCGCCTGGACCCGGACGCCATCGCGGCGGTGCGCGAGCAGGCGTGGCCGCAGGTGCGCGATGCCGACGAGATGCACGAGGCGTTGTCCGGACTGGGGCTGGTCGCCGCCGGCGAGGCCGCGCATGCCGCGGACTGGCCGCAATGGCTAGCGCAACTGGCCACGGACCGGCGTGCGGCCTGCCTGGTCGAGGCCGGCCAGGACGGCCTGTGGATCGCGTCCGAACGGCTGGAGCAGTTCGCGCCGCTGTACCCGCGGCGCAGCCTGCGGCCGCCGATCCAGGCGCCGGCCGACTGCGCGGTGGCGGACTGGCAGCGCGACGAGGCCGTGCGCGAGCTGCTGCGCGCACGCCTGTCCGGCCTGGGGCCGACCACCCAGCAAGCACTGGCCGCATCGCTGCAGTTGCCTCTGGACGAGATCGGCGCTGCGCTGCTGGCGCTGCAGCAGCAGGGCTACGTGATGCAGGGCCGCTTCAGCGCCGATGCGGTGCAGGACGAATGGTGCGAGCGCCACCTGCTGGCGCGCATCCACCGCTACACCCTGGGCCGGCTGCGGCGCGAGATCGAGCCGGTCAGCGCGCGCGACTATGCGCGCTTCCTGTTCGCCTGGCAGCGGCTGGACGAGGACAGCCGCTGCAGCGGCGCCGAGGCGCTGGGCAGCGTGCTGGGCCAGCTGGAGGGCTACGAGGCACCTGCCATCGCCTGGGAATCGGAACTGCTGGCCGCACGCGTGCGCGACTACCTGCCGACCTGGCTGGACGAGGAATGCACCGCGGGGCGTACGCTGTGGACACGCCTGCGGCCGGCGGCCGGCAGTGGCGGTGCCCAGGGCTCGCTGCGCTCCACGCCGATCCTGCTGCTGCCGCGGCGCAGCGCCGGCGCGTGGACGCGCCTGGCGGCGAGGGACGATGCCGGCAGCGGGGACGCGCAACCGGGGTCGCGCGCGCGCAAGGTGCTCGACTACCTGGCCGCCAACGGCGCCTGTTTCTTCGACGAGATCGCCGACGGCACCCGGCTGCTGGCGACCGAACTGGAGGACGCGCTGGCCGAACTGGTCGGCCGCGGCCGCATCCATTGCGACAGCTACAGCGGCCTGCGGGCGCTGCTGGTGCCGGCCTCGAAGCGGCCGACGGCGCAGTCGCGGCGGCGTGGGCGGCTGCCGCTGTACGGCATCCGCGACGCCGGCCGCTGGGCATTGCTGCGCGAGCCGCCGCTGGTGGCTCCGGAGCAGGCCGCAGCCCAGCGCCGCGAGGCGGTGGAGCACGTCGCCCGGGTGCTGCTGCGTCGCTATGGCGTGGTCGGCTGGCGCATCCTCGAGCGCGAGGCGGCGTGGCTGCCGCCATGGCGCGAACTGTCGCGCATCTACCACCGCCTGGAGGCACGCGGCGAGATCCGCGGCGGGCGCTTCGTCGAAGGGCTGTCCGGCGAACAGTTCGCCCTCCCGGAAGCCATCGGCCTGCTGCGCGAGACCCGCCGCAGGCCGCACGACGGCCGTCTGCTCGGCGTGGCCGCCACCGACCCGGCCAACCTGCTCGGCACCGTGCTGGCCGGCGAGCGCATCGCGCGGGTGCCGGGCAACCGCGTGCTGTACCGCGACGGCCTGCCGATCGCCTGCCGCGTGGCCGAGCGCTTCCAGCCGCTGGTGGAACTCGATGCCGGCGAGCAGGAGCGGGCGCGGCAGGCGCTGTCGGATGTCGCCGCGCACGCATTCCCCACGGCCTCGGCCAGGTCCCGCCGGTAGCCCGGGCGAGCGCAGCCGCCCGGGCCAGCCAGCCCCGGATGCGCCGCGCTCGCCCGGGCTGCGTGATTGCGTGATCGGCTGGCGAATGCCGCGGCGATGCCCGTCCGTCTCCGGCTCGACTGGATGAGCCCTGGCCCCCCATCGCGGCATCTTGCCCCCGGTACTCCGAGGCAACAAAAAAGCCCGGAAACCTGAGGTTTCCGGGCCTTGGTATTTGGTGGAGCCAGGGAGGATCGAACTCCCGACCTCGTCATTGCGAACGACGCGCTCTCCCAGCTGAGCTATGGCCCCACGGGTACTGCATGGATCTCGCACGGGCGGTGCTGGACCGCAGGGCGATCGCGGGGAAGGCAGTGCCGTCCGCCGCGAGCCGCGCATTCTACGCGCATGCGGGCGCCGGTGCCAAGAGGCCGGCGCCGCCGCCGGCTCAGCCCGGGAACGCCGGGAACTTCTGGTCCGGATGCTTGGACTTCCACTCCTTGTAGGCAGCGGTGCCTTCCCAGGCGGCGAAGGCCTTGGGGGTGCGGCCGCGCCCGGTCCAGGTCTCGCCGGAGTGCGGCAGCCAGTACTTGGGAGCGACCTCGCGGCGGGCGTCGCCGGTGGCCGCGGCCTTCCTGGGCTTGCCCTCGCCGATGACGGCGGCGATCTCGGCCTTCTGCTTGGCGCTGAAGTGCTGGCCGAAGTCGTGCAGCAGCTTCATGACCTGCGTGAAGGCATCGGTGGCTTGATGCTGGCGCAGCTCGGCCTCCTGTTCTTCGAGCTTGCGCAGTTCGGCGGCCAGCTTCGACTTGGCTTCGGCGATGGCATCCAGGTTCAATGCATTCATGTCGTTGGTGTTTCCTTGGGATGGGAAGTCGGGTTCTTGCGATGGCGAATACTTGCAGGCGGAGGTGTCTGCCGCGATGCCGCTCGAACCGTGGGAATTTACAGGAAATCGGGGTTCGGCCGCCTCTTCGGGGGCGGTAGAACCGCCCATCATCGCCGCATGCGCGCGGATTTGGCGGCCTGTTGGCAGGGCATTCATGAGCCGTTGGGGCAGCCGCTCGCCGAGCGCGGGTTCAGCCGGCGGCGACCGGCGCCAGCAGCGGCTGCAGCTTCGGTTCCAGCAGTTCGCGTCGCCACTGCCCCAGCGCCGGCGGCCAGCGGCCGCTTTCGAGCATCGCCTCCAGGTGCCGGCGCGAGGCGAGCAGGCCGTCGGGAAGCTCCAGGTCGTGGCTGCACTGCGACACGGTCTGCTGCAGGCGCTTGAGCGCGGCCTTGTTCTCGTCGCTGGCGGGCAGCGCCAGCGGCGCGTCGGCCTCGTCGGCGAGCGGGGTCTGCAGCGCCTTCCACACGGCGTCGGCGAGCTTGCGCGGGGCCTTGGGGAAGCGGTCGAACAGGCGCAGCAGGGCGTCGGGGTCGGCCGGCGGCGTGCGCGCCAGCTGCGCGGCCAGTTCGTTGTCGAGGATCCAGCTGCGCGGCCTGTCGCTGTGGCGCGCCTGCTGGTCGCGCCAGCGCAGCAGCCGCAGCAGCCGGCGCTGCGCGTCCGGTTCCATGTACTGGCCGGCACGCATGCCCAGGTGCGGCCAGCGTTCGCCCTCGTCGTTGTCCACGCCGGCGACCAGGCGCTCGCAGTCTTCCTGCAGCCATTCCAGGCGGCCGAGCGCAGCCAGGCGCCGGCTCAGCTCGTCGTGCAGCTCGAACAGGTGGACCACGTCGTCGGCGGCGTACTTCAGCTGGGCCGGCGACAGCGGACGGCGCATCCAGTCCGAGCGGGTCTCGCCCTTTTCCAAGTGCACGCCGGTGATCTCCATCACCAGCTTCTGGTAGCTCATGCCGCCGGCGATGCCGGCCAGCGCGGCGGCGATCTGGGTGTCGAACAGCGGACGCGGCAGCGCGCCGCAGGTGCACTTGAACGCCACCAGGTCTTCGCTGGCGCTGTGCATCACCTTGACGATGCCCTCGTCGGTCAGCCACGGCCGCAGCGCGTCGGCCATGCCGGGGATCAGCGGGTCGATCAGCAGGATTTCGTCGCCGACCGCCATCTGCACCAGCGCCAGTTGCGGCCAGTAGGTGCGTTCGCGGATGAATTCGGTATCCAGGCCGATGCGGGCGGGGCGCTGCTGCAGGCGCTGTTCGAGTTCGGCGGGTTGGGTGATCCAGTAAGGCACTTGGTTTCCGGTTGCGGCAGGTTTGCGTGGGCAGGCGAGAATAGCCTAACGTCGGCCCGGCCCGGCGCCCGTGAGTGCCGGCCGAGGAGGAAAGATTCTTGCGCGCGACTGGCCACCGGACCCTGGAGGCGTGGGCGGCAGCCCTGCTGGCGCTGCTGCTGTGCGCCTGCTCGCGGCCGCCCGCGGCCGGCGGCGATGACGCCGGCGAGGGGGCGTCGGCCGTGCCGCGCCGCGGTTCGCCGGTTCTGCCCAGCGTCACCATCGGCGGCCAGGACGCGGCCGAGACGGTGCAGAGCTGGCAGCCGCCACAGGTCGAACTGGACCAGGCGGAGGTGCCGCAGGCGCGCCGGCGCGCGGCGCAGGCGCTGGCCGGCGATCGCCTGTTCGAGGACGCCGACGCGGCCATACCGCTGTACCTGGGGATCCGGCGGCTGCATCCGGACGACGCCGGCGCGCGCCGCGGGTTGCAGCAGGCGCGCAGGAGGCTGGTCGAGCGCGGCGATGCGCTGCTGCGGCGGGAAATCACCGGCGAGGTGCTGCAGCAGGCGGCCATGCTGGCGCTGGTGGCGGTGTCGCTGGCGCCGGACGACGAGGCCGTGCGCGCCCTGCAGCAGCGGGTGGAAACCGCGCAGCGCGTGCTGGCGTTCAATCGCGCCGGCGAGGAGGACCTGCGCGAGGGACGGCTGGGCGAGGACGGCGACGGCGCATTGCCGAACTTCCGCGATGCGCTGGCGCTGCTGCCGCAGGACGCGCGGGCGCGGCAGGGACTGGCGGCGGCGGAGAGCGCCCTGATCGCACGCGCCGAGGCCGCTGCCCACGCCGCGGATTTCGATACGGCCCGGCGCCGGCTGGCCGAAGCGGCCGGGGTGCGCGAGGACGCGCCGGCGGTTGCCGAGGCACGCGTGCGCGTCGAGGCGATCCGCCGCGCGCAGATCGCCGCCCTGCGCGACGGCGGCCTGCGCGACCTGACCACGCCGGCAGGGCTGCGCGCCGCGCGCGAGAAGCTGGCCGAGGTGCTGCGCATCGCCGATCCGGGCGACCCGGTGGCCGCGCAGCTGCGCGAGCGCGTGGAGCTGGCGACCCACTACGGCAGCTTCCGCCCCGGCCAGGTGTTCACCGACGGCATGCGCGATGGCGGCCGCGGCCCGCAGATGATCGTGGTGCCGCACGGCGCGTTCACCATGGGCGCGGCCGACGACGAATCCGGTGCCAAGGATGCCGAGCGTCCGGCGCACTATGTCCGCTTCGAGCGCGGCTTCGCGCTGTCGATTACCGAGGTGACGGTGGAGCAGTTCCGCCGCTTCGTCGAGGCCGCCGGTGCGCGCCCGCGCGCGACCCGGCGCGGCCACTCCACGGTCTACGACGAGCGCAGCGGCAACTTCATCCGCCGCAGCGGCGTGGACTGGCAATCCGGCTACAACGGCGCCAGGGCCGCGCCCGACGATCCGGTGATGCACGTCAGCGTGCGCGACGCCGAGGCGTACGCGGCCTGGCTGTCCGAGCAGACCGGGCGCCACTACCACCTGCCCAGCGAGGCCGAGTTCGAGTACGCGCTGCGCGCCAGCAGCGACGGGCGTTACCCCTGGGGCGACGCCGCGGTGCCGCCGCCGCGGTCGGGCAACTACACCGGCAGCGAGGACGCCTCGCCCAGCGGCCGCCGCTGGAGCAATGCCTTCGCCGGCTACGGCGACGGCTACTGGGGGCCGGCACCGGCGGGCAGCTTCCGGCCCAACGCCTGGGGGCTGCACGACATCGGCGGCAACCTGAGCGAGTGGGTGGCCGACTGCTGGCACGCCAGCTATCGCCGCGCCCCTGCCGATGGCGCGGCCTGGTACAACCCGGGGTGCCGGCAGCGGGTGGTGCGCGGCGGCAGCTGGGCCAACTCGCCCGAGCAGACCCGCGCGGCCTGGCGGCTGTCGCAGGACTCGGACATGACCAGCGCACGCATCGGTTTCCGCCTGGCGCGCGGCATCTGAACGCGCGCTCCTGCGGCGCGCCGCGCCGGGATGGCAGAATGCGCCCATCCATCGGCGATGGACTCCCTCACGGCAGGCGCAAGGAGCCGCATTCATGAGCAACGATCCAGCGGGCGGTTCGCGCGGGCGCGGCGGCACGCGCCGGCCCGGGTTGTCCGGCAACGTCCGCTGGGTGGTGCTGCTGGGCTTCGCCGTCTATGCGGCGTTCTACTGGTTCTCCAACCGCAGCGAGGATCCGTACACCGGGCAGAAGGTGCTGATCGACAGTTCGCTGGACGTGGAGCAGGAGAAGGCGCTGGGCCTGCAGGCCTACCAGGAGATCCTGGCGCAGGAACGCCCGGTCGATCCGAACTCGCAGGCCGCGCAGCAGGTGCGCGCGATCGCCCAGCGCCTGATCGCCAAGACCGAGGTGGTGGAGGACGCGCTGGCCGCCGAGCACGGCACCCAGCCCCGGCACTACGCGCGCGATTTCGACTGGGACGTCAATGTCATCCAGTCCGACCAGGCCAATGCCTTCTGCCTGCCCGGCGGCAAGATGGCGGTCTATACCGGCCTGTTCCCGGTGGCGCAGAACGCCGATGCCATGGCGGTGGTGATGGGCCACGAGATCGCCCATGCGCTGCTGCGCCACGGCGCCCAGCGCATGGCGCAGCAGAAGCTGACCCAGATCGGGCAGATCGCCGGCGCCGCCAGCGGCATGGACGTGCAGCAACAGCAGATGATGATGGCGGCGATGGGCTACGGCTACCTGCTGCCGTACGCGCGCAGCCACGAGACCCAGGCCGACGAGGTCGGGCTGATGCTGGCCGCCGCGGCCTGCTTCGATCCGCAGCAGGCGATCCCACTGTGGCAGCGCATGGAAGCGGCCAGCGGCGGGCGCACCACGTCCGAGTTCGCCTCCACCCATCCCGACCCGGGCACGCGCATCCAGAACCTGCAGGCGCTGATGCCCAAGGCGATGGAGTACCGCGCCCGTTACTGCGAGCAGGCGCGTCCATGATGCCGCTGCGTGCGCGAGCCTCGTGCCGGTGAGGCTTGGAGGGGTGGAGATGACCGGGCTGTCCACCGTCGCCGGCAGCGGCATCGTCGCCGCCGATGTCGGCGGCACCTATGCTCGCCTGGGCTGGGTGTGGATGGATCCCGAGGGCCGGCCGCGGCTGCGGCACCTGCGCCGGTACGACTGCGCCGGGCATCCGGGGCTGGGGGCGATCCTGCGCGATTTCGTCGACGAGCTTGCGCGCGAACGCATCGCCGCCGGCGCGCTGGCGGCGACGGTGGCCATCGCCGGGGTGGGCGATGGCGATACCTGGATCAACGCCAACCTGCCGTGGCCGGTGTCGCGTTCGCGCACCCTGGACGAGGCCGGCCTGGCCGAACTGGAACTGGTCAACGATTTCGAGGCGCTGGCCTACGGCATCGCCTTCGCCGATCTGGGCACGCTGGTGCCGCTGGTGGGCAGCGCCGCGCCGGGTTTGCGCTGGCCGGCGCTGGTGCTGGGTCCTGGCACCGGGCTGGGGGCGGCGCTGCGCTTCGGCGACGGTGAGCGCCCGGTGCTGGCCAGCGAGGTCGGCCACGCCGCGCTGGCGGCGGGCGACACGTTCGAACTGGAGGTGCTGGGCCGGCTGCTGCAGCGCTGGCCGCACGTGGACAACGAGCGCGTGCTGTCCGGCACCGGGCTGCTCAACCTGTACCGCTGCATGTGCGAGATCCGCGGCGCGGTGCCGGCATGGACGTCCGCCGCGGCGCTGGTGCAGGCCGCCGACAGCGGGCAGGACGCGCTCGCCGCCGAGACGCTGCGCCGCTTCTGTGCGTGGCTGGGCAGCGCGGTCGGCGACATGGCGGTGACCTTCGGCGCGCGCTCGGTCTACCTGGCCGGCGGCATTTCCGGGCATATCCACCGTTGGCTGGCCGAGGGCGAGTTCGAGCGGCGCTACCGCAACAAGGGCGTGCTGGCGCCTGCCGTGGCGCAGGTGCCGGTGTGGCGGGTCGAACACGGCGAACTGGCGGTGCTCGGCGCGGCGGCGTGGCACCATCGTCGCCAGGCCGCGCGCTGACGGCCGGCCTCCTTCCCGATCACCGTTCGCAGGACCACGCATGAGCCGCAGCCGTCGCCGTTTCCTCCAGACATCGTTGTTGACGGCCGGCGCGGCCGCGCTGCCCACGGCCATCGCCCGGTCCGCGCCAGGTGGCGCACGCGTGGCCTCGACCTGGGACTTCGGCGTGGCGGCCAACCAGGCGGCATGGAAGGTACTGGCCGGCGGCGGCAGCGCGCTCGATGCGGTCGAGCAGGGCGCGCGCTGGGCCGAATCGGAACTGTGCAACAGCACCGTCGGCCGCTGCGGCTATCCCGACCGCGACGGCGTGCTGACGCTGGACGCCAGCATCATGGACGGCGACGGCCGCTGCGGCGCGGTGGCGGCGATCGAGGACATCGACCACCCGATCTCGGTGGCGCGCGCGGTGATGGAGAAGAGCCCGCACGTGCTGCTGGTGGGGCAGGGGGCGCAGCAGTTCGCGCTGCAGCAGGGCTTCCGCCGGACCCCGCTGCTCACCGACGACGCGCGCGCGGCCTGGCGCGAATGGCTCGAGACCTCGCAATACGCCCCGCAGATCAACGCCGAGCGCCGCGGCATCCCCGGCAACAGCCAGAACCATGACACCCTGGGCATGATCGCCATCGACGCACGGGGGCGGCTGGCCGGTGCCTGCACCACCAGCGGCATGGCGTGGAAGCTGCACGGCCGCGTCGGCGACAGCCCGATCGTCGGCGCCGGCCTGTACGTGGACAACGAGGTCGGCGCGGCCACCGCCTCGGGCGTGGGCGAGGAGATGATCCGCAACGCCGCCAGCTTCCTGGTGGTGGAGCTGATGCGGCAGGGCCGCTCGCCGGCGCAGGCCTGCCGCGAGGCGATCGCGCGGGTGGTGCGCAAGCGTCCTGAGGCCAGCAAGACGCTGCAGGTGTGCTTCCTGGCGATGAACACCGCCGGCGAGGTCGGCGCCTACGCGCTGCACCGCGGCTTCGTCTACGCCGTATGCGATGCGCAGCGGCAGGACGAGCTGCGCGACTCGGCCTCCGTCTACGACCGCGAGCAAGCATGAACGGCCCGGCGCGGCCGCTGCTGGAAGTGGCCGCCGGCTCGCTGGCCTCGGCACTGGCGGCGCAGGCCGGCGGTGCCGACCGGGTGGAGCTGTGCGACAACCTCGGCGAGGGCGGCACCACGCCCTCGTACGGCACCCTGGCCATCGCCCGCGACCGGCTGAAGATCCCGCTGTACGTGCTGATCCGCCCGCGCGCGGGCGATTTCCTCTATTCGCACGACGAGGCCGAGGCCATGCTGCGCGACATCGAGACCTGCGTGCAACTGGGCTGCGACGGCGTGGTGATCGGTGCGCTGCACGCCGACGGCACGCCGGACCTGCCGCTGTGCCACAAGCTGGTGTCGGCGGCGGGCACGCTCGGGGTCACCTTCCACCGCGCCTTCGATGCCTCGCGCGACCTGGCGCAGTCGCTGGAGGAGGTGATCGCGCTCGGCTGCGAGCGGGTGCTGACCTCCGGTGGCCGGGCCGACGCCTGGAGCGGCCGCGAAGCGATCGCGCAACTGGTGCGGCAGGCGCGGGGGCGCATCCGTGTGATGGCCGGGGCCGGGGTGACCCCGCTCAATGCCGTGGCGCTGGCGGCGGCGACCGGGGTGGCCGAGGTGCATGCCTCGGCCAAGAGGCCGCATGCAACGGCCATGCGCCATCTCAATCCGCACCTGGCCGGCTTGGCCGCGGACTGGAGCGAGAGCCACGAGGCCGAGGTGCGTGGACTGGTGGCCGTGCTGGCGGCGGCCGCGAAGGAGGATCGCAGGCAATGAGCGGGAAAGGCGCCAGGGCCTGGCTGCTGTTGCCGCTGCTGCTGGCGGCCGGTGGCATCGGGCCGGCGCAGCCGGTGTCGCCGCGCGCGGGCGC
Organism: Stenotrophomonas sp. MMGLT7; assembly: GCF_021168555.1. Lineage (GTDB taxonomy): Bacteria > Pseudomonadota > Gammaproteobacteria > Xanthomonadales > Xanthomonadaceae > MMGLT7. The sequence continues at coordinate 86,824 of NZ_JAJOZS010000006.1, forward strand.
CGAACTGCCGCTGCTGGAGATGCCGGTGCCCGGCAGCGAGCGCCTGGTGATCCTGATGTCCGGCGACGGCGGCTGGCGCGCGCTGGTCAAGGGCATGTCGGCCGAGTTCAACCGCCAGGGAGTCTCGGTGCTGGGCTGGAACAGCCTGCGCTACTTCTGGCGCCGCAAGACCCCGGAACAGGCGGCGGCCGACCTGGCGCGGACGATCGAGGCCTACCGGCAGCGCTGGCAGGTGCGCGAGGTGGCGCTGGTGGGGTACTCGTTCGGCGCCGACGCGATGCCGTTCCTCTACAACCGCCTGCCGCCGGAGCAGCGCTCGGCGGTGCGTTTCGTCTCCCTGCTCGGGCTGGCCCCGCAGGCCGACTTCCATGCCAAGGCCGGTGGCTGGCTGGGCCTGGGCCGCAGCGACGAGCTGCCGGTGCTGCCGCAGGTCGAGCGCATGCCGGCCGCACGACTGCAATGCATCCATGGCAGGAAGGAACGCGGCAGCCTGTGCCCGCAGTTGCGCGCGCTGGGCGTGGCGGTGGTCACCGCCGAGGGCGGGCATCATTTCGACGGCGACGCGAAGGCACTGGCCAGGTACGTCGAGGATGGTTGGCGGCAGGCGCCGGCGCTGTGCGGTGAACGCAATCTTCGCCGCACCGAGACGGATTGACGAGAGACGGCATTCCCTTCTCCCGCCTGCGGGGAAGTGGCGCGCAGCGCCGGATAGGGGCGCTTTTGCTGTGGCTTTCCCATGCTCCAGGCAACCCTCATCCGCCCTTCGGGCACCTTCTCCCGCAGGCGGGAGAAGGGAGGGCTCTTCGTGGCTCAGCCCTCGCGCTTTTCCACCTTCAGTTCCAGCGCGCCTTCGGCCAGCCGCGCGTCGAGCAGTTCGCCCGTCTGCACCTGCGCCGAGGAGCGCACCAGCGCGCCGTCGGTGCGGCGGGTGAGGATGGCGTAGCCGCGCGCGACCGTCGCCAGCGGACTCACCGTTTCCAGCGAGCGCGCCAGTGCGCGCAGGCGCAGTTGCTCGCGCTGCAGTGCCCGTGCCATCGCCGCATGCGGACGCAGCGACTGCAGCCGCAGCCGCAACGCCGCCAGCCGGCTCGCCGGGGCCTGCATGCGCAGTCCGGTGCCGGCGTGCTGCACCCGCTGGCGGCGCAGTTCCAGCGTGCGCCGCCACTGCGCCAGCAGGCGCCGGCCGGCCTCGTGCTGGCGCTGGCGCAACAGCTGCAGCCGGGCCTGCGGGCTGTGCGCGTTGAGCTGCAGCGCGGCGCGGTCCAGGCGCTGCATCGCCTGCGCCAGGCGCTGCGCCTGCAACTGCACCAGCCGCTGGCGTAGGTGGCGCAGGCGCACGGCCAGGTCGCGGCGCTCGGGCACCAGCAGCTCGGCCGCGGCCGAGGGCGTGGGCGCGCGCAGGTCGGCGGCGAAGTCGGCCAGGGTGAAGTCGGTCTCGTGCCCCACCGCCGACACCACCGGCACCGTCGCCGCGGCGATGGCGCGCGCCAGCGTCTCGTCGTTGAAGGCCCACAGGTCCTCCAGCGAGCCGCCGCCGCGGGTCAGCAGGATGGCGTCGTAGCGGCCACTGGCGTCGGCGCGGCGCAGCAGCGACACGATCTGCGCCGCGGCGCTGTCGCCCTGCACCAGGGTCGGCAGCAGGTCGACTTCCAGCAGCGGGAAGCGCCGGCCCAGCACGCTGAGCACGTCGCGCACCGCCGCGCCGGTGGGCGAGGTGATCACCGCCAGCCGGCGCACGTGCGCCGGCAACGGGCGCTTGCGTTCGCTGGCGAACAGGCCCTCGGCGGCCAGTCGCGCCTTGAGTTGCTCGAACGCGCGCCGCAGCGCGCCTTCGCCGGCTTCCTCCAGGTGGTCGAGCACCATCTGGTAGTCGCCGCGCGCCTCGTACAGCGTCAGCCGCCCGCGCGCGAGCACGCGCAGGCCCTCGCGCGGCTGGAACTTCAGCCACTGGCTCTTGGGCCGGAACATCGCGCAGCGCACCTGCGCGCGGGCGTCCTTCAGGGTGAAGTACAGGTGCCCGGAGGCGGGCCGGGTGACATTGCCCAGTTCGCCCTCCACCCAGACCAGCGGGAACGCGCCTTCCAGCAGGTCGCGCGCCAGCGTGTTGAGCTGGCTGGGGGTGAGTATCCGGTCGTCGCGCTCGCTCATGGCGCGATTATCGCCTACCTCCCTTGCGCGCAGCGCAGGGGAGGGCCGGGGAGGGGGTGCTTTGGCTTTGCTTCTGGAAGCGGCGGTTCCGCATCCCGCCATCTGTTCTGCATCGCGGCTGTGATGGATCACAAGCATCGGCAACCCTCCCCAACCCTCCCCTGCGCTGCGCGCAAGGGAGGGGGACGATTCAGCAGTGTTCGTTTGCGGCGTGCCGCGCCAGCGCCCATTGCACGTGCTCGCGCACCAGCGGCGAGGCGTGCTCGCGGCGCGAGGCCAGCGCCGCCAGCACCGCCGGCGTGGTCGGGGCGTTGCCCAGCGCCACGGCGAGGTTGCGCAGCCAGCGTTCATGGCCGCTGCGGCGGATCGGGCTGCCCTCGGTGCGGCGCAGGAACTCGTCCTCCTCCCAGGCAAACAGCTCGGCCAGCGTTGCCCGGTCGAGGTCGTTGCGCGCACGGAAGTCCGGCTCGTCGGTGCGGCGGGCGAACTTGTTCCAGGGGCACACCAGCTGGCAGTCGTCGCAGCCGAAGATGCGGTTGCCGATGGCCGGGCGCAGTTGCTCGGGAATCGGGCCATCGTGCTCGATGGTGAGATAGGCGATGCAGCGCCGCGCGTCGAGCCGGTGCGGGGCGACGATGGCGGCGGTGGGACAGACGTCGATGCAGCGGGTGCAGCTACCGCAATGCGCGCTGGCCGGGGCGTCGATCGGCAGCGGCAGGTCCAGGTAGATCTCGCCGAGGAAGAACCACGAGCCGCCGTCCCTGTCGATCAGGCAGGTGTGCTTGCCGATCCAGCCCAGCCCGGCGTTGCGCGCCAGAGCGCGTTCCAGCACCGGCGCCGAATCGACGAACACGCGATGGCCGAACGGGCCGACCTCGGCCTGCACGCGCTCGGCCAGCTTCTGCAGGCGGTTGCGCATCAGCTTGTGGTAGTCGCGGCCGAGCGCGTAGCGGGCGACGTAGGCGCGCTCGCCGTCGGCCAGGGTGCCCCAGGCCTGGGCGTCGTCCTTGCGGCCGTAGTCCAGCCCCACCGAGACCACCCGCAGCGTGCCCGGGACCAGCTCGGCCGGGCGCGTGCGCTTGCTGCCGTGCTGGGCCATCCAGTGCATGGTTCCGTACAGGCCCTGCGCCAGCCAGTCGCGCAGGTGCGCCTCGTCCTCGCCCAGCTCGATGCCGGCGATGCCGCAGCGCTGGAAGCCGAGCTCGCGCGCCAGCGCGCGGATGCGCACGGCGGCGTAGGCGGGATCGAGGGCGAGGGGAACCGCGGACATGCGGGAAGTATAGAATCCAGGCATGTTCAAGCCTCTTGATCTCTACGACACCGCCTCGGCCCGCATGATCGACGCCAAGGCCACGGCGCAACTCGACGGCGACGCCTACGTGCTGATGCAGCGCGCCGGGCAGGCGGCCTGGCAATGGCTGCTGGCGCGCTGGCCGCAGGCGCAGCGCATCGCCGTGGCCTGCGGCACCGGCAACAACGGCGGCGACGGCTACGTGCTGGCGCGGCTGGCGCAGCAATCCGGGCGCAAGGTGGTGGTGGTGCACCTGCCCGAGCACGGCCCGGCCTCCGAACTGGCGCAGCGCGCCTGCACCGACTACCTCGGCGCCGGCGGCCGCGTCGAGCTGTTCCCGTATCCGTTCGAGCAGGCCGACGTGGTGGTCGATGCGCTGTTCGGCATCGGCCTGAACCGGGCTCCCGATCCCGACACCGCCGCGTTCGTCGAGGCGATCAATCGCAGCGGCCGGCCGGTGCTGGCGATCGACGTGCCCAGCGGCGTGGATGCCGAGCACGGCAGCGTGCCCGGTGCCGCGGTGCGCGCGCAGCTGACCGTGCAGTGCATCGTGCCGCACGCGGGGCTGTATACCGACGACGCGCTCGAGCACGTGGGCGAGAAGGTGGTTGCCGGCCTGGACGTGCCGTCCTCGGCGCTGGACGGGCTCCGGCCGCGGGCGCAGCGCTGGAGCGCCGAGGCCCTGGCCGACTACCTGCCGCCGCGGCGCCTGAACACCCACAAGGGCGAGTCCGGCCGCGTGCTGTGCGTGGGCGGCAACCTCGGCAGCGGCGGCGCGATCATGATGTCCACCGAGGCGGCGCTGCGCAGCGGCGCCGGGCTGGTGTCGGTGGCCACGCGCGCCGCGCACGTCGCCGCGCTGCTGACCCGGCGCCCGGAAGCGATGACGCACGCGGTCGAGGACGGCGATGCGCTCAAGCCGCTGCTGGACAAGGCCGAGGTGGTCGCGATCGGCCCCGGGCTGGGCCAGGACGACTGGTCGCACGGCATGTGGCAGCTGGCGCTGGCCTCGGGCAAGGCACTGGTGGTCGATGCCGACGCGCTCAACCTGCTGGCCGCGGCGCCGCAGCCCCTGCCGCCGGGCACCGTGCTCACCCCGCATCCGGGCGAGGCCGGGCGGCTGCTGGGCGTGGGCACCGCCGAGATCCAGCGCGACCGCTTCGGCGCCGCCGAGGCGCTGGCGCACCGCTACGACGCCGCCGTCGTCCTGAAGGGGGCCGGCAGCATCGTCGCCAGTCCCGGGCGGACGCCGCGGGTCATCGCCGCCGGCAATCCCGGCATGGCGGTCGGCGGCATGGGCGACCTGCTGACCGGCGTGGTCGCGGCGATGCGCGGGCAGAAGCTGGAACCGTTCGACGCCGCCAGCGTCGGCGCGCTGCTGCACGCGGCCGCCGGCGACGCGGCGGTGGACGGCGGCGAGCGCGGACTGTTGCCGCTGGACCTGCTGCCGCACCTGCGGCGCCTGGCCAATCCCGCGCAGGCCGCGTGATGCGGCGCCTGCTGGCGGACGAGGCGGCCACCCAGCGCCTCGGCCAGGCCCTGGCGGCCACCCGGCCGGCGCAGGCGATGATGCACCTGCAGGGCGACCTCGGTGCCGGCAAGTCCACCCTGGCGCGGGCGCTGCTGCGCGCGCTGGGCGTGGCCGGCACCATCCGCAGCCCCACCTACACCCTGGTCGAGCGCTATCCGATCGACGGCGGCGAGGCCTGGCACCTGGACCTGTACCGCATCGGCGATCCCGGCGAGCTGGACTTCCTCGGCCTGGACGACGGCGCCGCCCGCCTGTGGCTGGTGGAATGGCCCGAACGCGGCCGCGGCACCCTGCCGCCGGTGGACCTGACCGTGGCGCTGGCGGTGGACGGGAACGGGCGAGAGGCGGTGCTGCAGCCGGCCAGCGCAGCGGGTACGGAGTGGGCCGCCCGCGCGCTGGAAAGCTACGACTTGGCCGCCATAGCTTCCGATCAACACTAGGAACGTTCGGCAGGTTACGGATTATTAAGGAAAATCGTCTTGCTTTTGAAGATGAGCGGTGCTTGAATCCTGCTCCATGCCCCTGGGTAAACGCCCGCTCGTATTTTTGACAGCCGCCGCCGGCCTCTGCCTGGCGGCTTTTCACGCTTGGGCGGGCGAGATCCGGCAGGTTTCCGTCGATACCGGCGCCACCGGCACCCGTGCCGAGATCCAGCTGGAGGGCTCGGGCGCCTACAAGACCATCTCGCTGGCCGACCCGAACCGGCTGGTCGTCGATTTCCCGGACTCCAGCGCCATCCGTGGCCTCAAGCTTCCTGCGCCCGCGGGCGTGGTGACCGCGGTGCGTACCGGCCAGCCGACACCGGGCACCTTTCGCGTGGTGTTCGACCTGGCCACCGCGGTGGCGGCGTTCAAGCCGCGGATGGACAACGTGGGCGGCAAGTCGCGGCTGGTGATCGAGTGGCCCGGGGACGCGCCGGCCAGCGCAACGGCATCGCCGGCGCCGGCACCGGCCACTCCGGTGGCTGCCGCCACGCCGCCGCCGGCCGCCGCCGAGTCGACCCCCGCCGCGAGCGCGGACCCGGCCAGGACCAGGGAGGAGGCGGCCCGCGCCACCGCCGCGCTGACCGCCGCGGTGGTCAGCCAGGCCCGGGCGCCGGCGCCTGCCCCGACTCCGACTCCGACTTCTTCCACGCCGCAACCGGCACCTGCGCAGGCGGGGGTGCCCGCCGCTGCCCCGGTGGCCGCTACCAGCGTCGCCTCCGGCAGCCGGCCCAGCCCGGCCGCCATCCTCAATGGCACGGTTGCGACCACGGTCGTCCCGGCCGCGCCGGCGAGCGCCGAGCCGGTCGCCGCGGCCACCCCTGCGCCTGCGCCGGCGGTGCCCACCGAGGTCCGCCCGACGATGCCGAGCGCGTCCTCGCGCATCCGCATGCAGTCCGGCATGCGGCCGCTGGTGGTGGCGATCGATCCGGGCCACGGCGGCCAGGATCCCGGGGCCATCGGCCCCAGCGGCAAGCGCGAGAAGGACGTGACCCTGGCCATCGCCCGCGAACTGGCGCGCCAGATCAACTCCACGCCGGGCCTGAAGGCCTTCCTGACCCGCGACAGCGACGTCTTCATCCCGTTGCCGATGCGCGCGCAGAAGGCCCGTGCGGCCAAGGCCGACATCTTCATCTCGATCCATGCCGACGCGGCGGAGAACCGCAACGCGGCCGGCTCGTCGGTGTACGTGCTGTCCACCAAGGGCGCGTCCTCGCAGCGCGCGCGCTGGCTGGCCGACAAGGAGAACGCGGCCGACCTAGTCGGCGGCGTGCGCCTGCAGAAGACCGAGACCACGCTGGCCAACGTATTGCTGGACCTGGCCCAGAGCGGCCACATGAAGGCCTCCGAGGATGCCGCCGGGCACGTGCTGGGCGGGCTCAAGCGCATCGGCAACAACCACAAGCCGAGCCTGGAGCGCGCCAACTTCGCCGTGCTGCGCACCTCGGACATGCCGGCGATGCTGGTGGAGACGGCCTTCATCTCCAATCCGGCCGAGGAGCGGCGGCTGATCGACCCGGCGTTCCAGCGGCGCCTGGCCAGCGCCGTGCTCGACGGAGTCGACACCTTCTTCACCCGCCAGCCGCCGCCGGGCACGCTGTACGCCGCCCGCGCCCAGGCCGAGGCCGACGCGGCCGCCGGCACCGTCGCCGGCGGCAGCCCGTAGCCCGTATAGCCCGCGGCCCATGCCCGGGAGAGTGAAGTCGTCGTTTCCGCGCAGTCGGAGACACGGCGGCTCCTGAAAGCCTGCCTCGTCATCACAGATGGCAACAGGCAGTTCCCTTCTCCCGCTTGCGGGGGAAGGTGGCGCGCAGCGCCGGATGGGGGAGCTTTTGCTGTCGCTTTCCCATGCGCCAGCCAGCCCCCATCCGCCCTTCGGGCACCTTCCCCCGCAAGCGGGAGAAGGGAACTGTGTGTCCCTGTTTCTTGGTGAAGAGACAGGCAAAGGCGGGAACCCGGTGCCTGTGTCTTGAAGAATTGGACGTGAGATTCCGTTGCTTGCCGCGAAAGTCGCTGGGTCTGCGCCTGCGCGGAAACGACGAATTCACTGTCAGGGGGCGGGGCGCAGCAACCACGACTTCGCCGGCGGCGGCGACACCCGCAGCGTCGGCTATCATCAACGGTCCCTCTTTCGTGCAGCCTGCCGTGTCGTTTGCCTGCCCCATGACGCCATGCCGTATCGCCTCGTCCGCGGGAGTGCCGGCATGAGCATCCGCCAGTTGCCCGAGATCCTGATCAACCAGATCGCCGCCGGCGAGGTGGTCGAGCGCCCGGCCTCGGTGGTCAAGGAACTGGTGGAGAACGCGCTCGACGCCGGTGCCAGCCGGGTCGACATCGACCTGGAGGAAGGCGGCGTGCGCCTGATCCGCATCCGCGACAACGGCGCCGGCATCGCCCCGGAGGAACTGCCGCTGGCGGTGTCGCGCCACGCCACCAGCAAGATCGCCTCGCTGGACGACCTGGAGTCGGTGGCCACGCTGGGCTTCCGCGGCGAGGCGCTGCCGTCGATCGCCTCGGTCAGCCGCTTCACCCTGGCCTCGCGCCAGCCCGATGCCGAGCGTGGCTCGGCGCTGCAGGTCGAAGGCGGCAAGGTCGGCGAGGTGATGCCGCGCGCGCAGGCGCCGGGCACCACGGTCGAGGTGCGCGAGCTGTTCTACAACGTGCCGGCGCGGCGCAAGTTCCTGCGCGCCGAGCGCACCGAACTCGGCCACATCGAGGAATGGCTGCGCTCGCTGGCGCTGGCGCGGCCGGACGTGGAACTGCGCGTATCGCACAACGGCAAGCCCTCGCGCCGCTACAAGCCCGGCGACCTGTATTCCGATGCGCGCCTGGGCGAGACCCTGGGCGAGGACTTCGCCCGCCAGGCGCTGCGGGTGGACCACAGCGGCGCCGGCCTGCGCCTGCACGGCTGGATCGCGCAGCCGCACTATTCGCGCGCCAGCGCCGACCAGCAGTACCTGTACGTCAACGGCCGCTCGGTGCGCGACCGCAGCGTCGCCCATGCGGTGAAGATGGCCTACGGCGACGTGCTCTACCACGGCCGCCAGCCGGCCTACGTGCTGTTCCTGGAACTGGATCCGGCGCGGGTGGACGTCAACGTGCACCCGGCCAAGCACGAGGTGCGCTTCCGCGATGCCCGCCTGATCCACGATTTCGTCTACCGCACCCTGCAGGATGCGCTGGCGCAGACCAAGGCCGGGATGACCCCCGGCGCGATGGCCGCGGCGGGCGGTGGCGACGGTGGCGGTTACGTGTCGCTGCCGCCGACCGCGTCCGCGGCAGCGCCCGCCGGCGCGCCCAATGCAGGGACCGGCTACGGCTCGCCGAACTGGCGGCCGGCGCAGTCGCCGCTGGGCCTGCGCGTGGACGAGGCGCCCGGCGCCTACGCCGCGCTGTACGCCGCTCCCGCGCAGCGCAGCGACGAGGCGATGCCGTCGCCGGCGATGCAGCCGGGCCTGCCTCCCGTGCGCGAGGACAGCGGCGTGCCGCCGCTGGGCTACGCCGTTGCCCAGTTGCACGGCATCTACATCCTGGCCGAGTGCGCGGACGGGCTGATCGTGGTGGACATGCATGCCGCGCACGAGCGCATCGGCTACGAGCGGCTCAAGACCGCCCACGACGGCATCGGCCTGAAGGCGCAGCCGCTGCTGGTGCCGATCACCCTGGCGGTGGGCGAACGCGACGCCGACATCGCCGAGCGCGAGGCCGAGACCCTGGCCAGCCTCGGCTTCGAGGTCACCCGCGGCGGCCCGCAGTCGCTGCACGTGCGCAGCATCCCCGCGCTGCTGGCCCACGCCGAGCCGGAATCGCTGCTGCGCGACGTGCTCGGCGATCTGCGCGAGCACGGCCAGACCCGGCGCATCGCCAGCGCCCGCGACGAACTGCTCTCGACCATGGCCTGCCACGGCGCGGTGCGCGCCAACCGGCGGCTGACGATCCCGGAGATGAACGCACTGTTGCGCGACATGGAGGCGACCGAGCGCTCCGGCCAATGCAATCATGGCCGTCCGACCTGGGCCCACTTCGGCCTGGGCGAGATCGATCGCTGGTTTCTGCGGGGGCGTTGATGGGCAGGATGGGGAGATGGCTCGGATTGGGGCTGGCCGCCGCCGCGCTGGCCGGCTGCGGCGACAGGAAGTCCGGCCAGGATGCAGCCGTGGTGCAGCCGGATCCGGCCTTCGCGGCCGACAACCAGGCGTGGCGGGTGCAGCGCTACCAGGAGCTGACCCGGCCGGACGGCTGGACCAGCCTGGTCGGGCTGCACTGGCTCTCGCTCAAGGCGCACTACATCGGCTCCGGCGCCGACAGCGGCATCCGCCTGGCGGTAGGACCGGCCAAGATGGGCCTGGTGTCGCGTCGACGCTCGAATGCCGGCCCTGCGCTTGCCCCGGACTCGCATCGCGGCGGTGCAGGCCTTGCCAGGACGGCCAGTCCTGGCGGCGGCCTGCGCGTTGCGCCGCAAGCCGATGGCGGCGCGCACCGCCGCCAGTCGAGCGGCGACGCGACGCTGGCCTCCAGCGACGGCGACGAGGTCTGGTTCACGCCCGAGCCCGGCGTTGCACTGACCGTGGACGGCCGGCCGCTGGTCGGCCGCATCCGCTTCCACAGCGACCGCGACCCGCAGCCCACCACGATCGGCTTCGACGACGGCAAGGGCCTGCTGACGCTGATCCGCCGCGGCGACCGCCATGCGCTGCGGCTCAAGCATGCCGATGCGCCCTCGCGCACGGGATTCACCGGGCTGGACTACTGGCCGCTGGACGAATCCTGGCGGATCAAGGCGCGCTTCGTGCCCAACGCCGCCGGCAAGACCCTGCCGATCGTAGACATCGTCGGCATCACCACCGAGATGGCCAACGCCGGGGCGGTCGAGTTCGAGCGCGATGGCCATGCGTGGAGGCTGCAGGCCATCGGCGAGCCGGGGCAGGAGCTGTTCGTGATCTTCGCCGACCGCACCAGCGGCCACGGCAGCTATCCGGCCGGGCGCTACATCGACCTGCCGGCACCGGACGCCAACGGCGAGGTGACGATCGACTTCAACCGCGCCTACAACCCGCCGTGCGCGTTCACCCCGTTCGCCACCTGCCCGCTGCCGCCGCCGGAGAACCGGCTGGACCTGCGGGTCGACGCCGGCGAGAAGAACTACCGGAAGCCGCATTGACCACTCGCGCACGCCATGGCTACTGGACGTGGGCGTGCCTGACATGGCTGCTGCTGTGGATGGCGGCGTTGCCGGCGGTCGCGGCGCAGCCGCCGCTGCCGCTGCTGTGGAAGGTGTCGCAGGGGCAGGGCGATGCGGCGGTGTACCTGCTCGGTTCCTTCCACCTGCTGCAGCCGGGCGACTACCCGTCCGCGCCCGAGGTGCAGGATGCCTTCCGCCAGTCCGACCGGATCGCGTTCGAGCTGGCGCCGGCGGAGATGGAGCCGGCCACGCTCGGCGCGGCGATGCTGCAGGCCGCCACCCGCCGCGACGGCAGCCGCCTGCAGGACGACCTGGATGCGGCCACCTGGCGGCAGCTGCAGGATTTCGCGCGGGCGCAGGGGCTGGACCTGGCGCGCATGTCCGGGTTCAAGACATGGTTCGTCGGCCTGAGCGTGGGGATGGCGTCGATGACCCGGCAGGGGCTGGATCCCGACCTCGGCCTGGACCGCCATTTCATGCAGCAGGCGGGCAGCGCCGGCAAACCGGTATCCGGCCTGGAAAGCGCGGCGTCGCAGATCGCGCTGCTCGACGGCATGAGCCTGCTGGAACAGCGCCAGCTGCTGGCCGATGCGCTGGAACAGGCGCGGCCCGACTCCGGCCAGGCGCGCGAACTGCATGACGCCTGGCGGCGTGGCGATGCCGAGTTGCTGCGGAAGCTGACCGTCGAGCAGATGCGCGCGGAGTATCCGCAGCTGTATCGGCGCATGAACGTCGACCGCAACAGCGCCTGGCTGCTGCAGTTGCAGCGATGGCTGCAGCCCGGCCAGGGGCGGACGCTGGTGGTGGTGGGCGCCATGCACCTGCTGGGCGCCGATGGCCTGGTGGAGCGCCTGCGCGCGAAGGGCTATCGCGTCGCCCGCGTCTGCAGTGGCTGCGCCGGACAACCGCCGCAACCACCGGCAGGAGCGATGTAGGAGCGATGTAGGAGCGACTTCAGTCGCGATGGGGCTCTACCGGGAAGCCCCATCGCGACTGAAGTCGTTCCTACAGGAAGGGCGGGAAGCAGGACGGATCCGTAAGACACCTGGGGCAAGAACCGCCCCAGGGCGCGTCGACGGTCAGCGCGGGCGCGCCTTGCCGCCGCTGCCGGGCGCCGACGGGCCGGACGACTCGCCGCCTTCCTTGCCGCCCTGGCCGAAGCCGGCGCCGAAGTTGCGCTGGAACTCCTGCCACAGCTGCAGGTTGCGCTCTGTGAGCTGGTTCATCATCGTCCACGGGGTCTGCCCGAGCAGGTTGCCCATCTGCTGGCGGAACTGCTGCTGCTGGTCCAGGAACACCTGCATGCTGCGCTCCAGGTAGTTGCCCATGAAGCCCTGCAGCGAGTCGCCGTAGAAGCGGATCATCTGGCTGAGCATCTGCGTGGACAGCAGCGGTTCGCCGTCGCGCTCCTGGTCGGAGATGATCTGCAGCAGGACCGAACGGGTCAGGTCCTCGCCGCTCTTGGCGTCGCGCACCTCGAATTCCTCGCCGTCGATGATCAACTGGCGCACATCCTCGATGGTGATGTAGCTGGAGATCTCGGTGTCGTACAGACGCCGGTTGGGATATTTCTTGATGACGCGGACATCGGCCATGGCGTGGATGCTCGGTACGGAGTGGGCGGAGGATGGCGCAGCGCAACAGGCCTTGCAACAGGACTAAGGTCCAATTTCCAGGCGTTTGCGGACCCCAAAATGCTGCGCAGCATGGGATTGCGGGCGATCGCGCACGGCTGCAGCAAAACTGTATGGTTCAGCCCCGCGCGCTTCGTCCGTTCCCCGGCAGATCGCGCGGAAACGGCCTTCGCGGATCCGGATTGGCGCTGACTGCCAGTTGTCGTGCCCGATCGACCGTCGTCCACGCGAAGTGTCTTTGCACAGCCCAATGGCTGGCAAAGCGGGGCCCCAGCGACGCGAGCCCGCGCCGCGGCAAGGCACCGGATCGCCGCACTGGCGGGATGACGTCCGCCAGAAATGCAGGGGCTGGCACTCGACGCCAACTCAGGTCCCCGTATTTGACGGCAGCGCTGCCATCCCGAGCCGTGCGGCCTGCTCCCGTTTGACCAGCCCTTCGGCCGTGGAAAGCATCTGGCGGAGGCTGGCTCCGGTGGCCAGCCGGGATGCGGCGCCAGGCAACACCGCACCCGGCCGGCCCCTGCAGTTCCAACGCGACCCGTTCGGGAACGGACGTGCCCGGAGGGGCCTCACCAGCCCATGTGGTGGCCGCCGTTGATGTCCAGGTTGGAGCCGGTGATCCACGCGGCTTCCTCGGCGACCAGGAACGCCACCGCGTAGGCGATCTCGTCGGGCCGGCCCAGGCGCCCGGTGGGGATGTCGGCGACGATCTTGGCGCGCACCTCCTCGGGCACGGCCATGACCATGTCGGTGGCGACGTAGCCGGGGGAGATGGTGTTGACGGTGATGCCGAAGCCGGCGTTCTCGCGCGCCAGCGAAATGGTGAAGCCGTGCATGCCGGCCTTGGCCGCGGCGTAGTTGGCCTGGCCGTACTGGCCCCGGAGGCCGTTGATCGAACTGATCTGGATGATGCGTCCCCAGCGCCGCCGGCGCATCGCCTCGATCGCCGGCCGGGTGACGTTGAACACCGAGTTGAGATTGGTGTTGACCACCTCGTGCCACTGTTCCGCGGTCATGCGGTGGAAGGTGGTGTCGCGGGTGATGCCGGCATTGTTGACCAGGATCTCCACCGGCCCGAGCGAGCCCTCGACCGCGCCCACCAGGGCTGCGGCCGAGGCGGTGTCGGCCACGTCGCCGGGGAACAGGGCGACCTCGAAACCGTCCTGGCGCATGCGCTGCTGCCATTCCTGGGCGTGGTCGCCGTTGCGGAAGTTGGTCGCCACCCGATGGCCCAGGCCGGCCAGGCGCCGGCAGATCGCGGTGCCGATGCCGCCGGTACCGCCGGTGACCAGTGCGACGCGAGGGGTCATGGGCGCTTGCTCCGGGAGTCGATGGCCAGCGGCCGAATGGATGGGCACGCCATGCTACAGGTTCGGCCCCCGCAGTGAAGCAAACGCAATGTTGCAGCGGGGCAGGCGCGCCGGATCGAAGCGCTGCAGCATGGCGTGCAGCATGGCATCGGGCGTGCGCCTGCCGGCGGCGGGCAGCGCCGGCTGGCCCAGCGCCTTCCACGCCAGCGCCAGCGCGGGCAGGGGATCGCCGCGATCCAGCGGCAGCGCCGCCATCGACTTGGACAGCTTGTGGCCATCGGCATCGAGCACCAGCGGCAGGTGCAGGTAGCGCGGCGTCGGCAGGCCGAGTGCGCGCTGCAGCAGGATCTGGCGCGCGGTGGAGTCCAGCAGGTCGGCGCCGCGGACCACGTGGGTGATGCCCTGGTCGGCGTCGTCGGCCACCACCGCCAGCTGGTAGGCCCAGCAGCCATCGGCGCGCAGCAGGACGAAGTCGCCGACCTCGGCATGTACGTCCTGGCGCTGCGGTCCGCGCAGCAGGTCGTCGAAGGCCAGCACGGCACCGGCCGCTACCTTCAGCCGCACCGCGGGGCGTGGACGCGGCGCGGCCACCACGCAGCGGTGATGGATGCCGCCGGCGGCGGCCAGTTCGCTGCGGCTGCAGCTGCATTCGAAGGCCAGGCCCTGATGCAGCAGGCGCTGCAGCAGTTCCCGGTAGCGCTCGCCGCGGCTGCTCTGCCACAGCACCGGCTCGTCCGGATGCAGGCCGAACGCGGCCAGGGTATCGAGCTGGTCGCGCGCGGCGCCGGCCACCTCGCGGCCACGGTCCACGTCCTCGATGCGGACCAGCCAGCGGCCGCCGGCGTGGCGCGCCAGCAGCCAGCTGCCGAGCGCGGCCAGCAGCGAGCCGAAGTGCAGCGGGCCGGTGGGCGAGGGCGCGAAGCGCCCGCGGTAATGCGAGGTATCCATGGATGGCTGAATCGTCGGTCAGGTTGCAACTTGAATTCAACCTGTCCGCACGCCAGATTGATGGCAATCTGTCAGTCTTCCACGGAGAAGATCCTCCCCATGTTCAACCGCATTTTCCTGTTCCTGGTCACCAACTTCGCCGTGCTGATCCTGGCGGGAATCGTGATGTCGCTGCTGGGGGTCAATCCCTCGCAGATGAGTGGCCTGCTGGTGATGGCGGCGATCTTCGGCTTCGGCGGTTCGCTGATCTCGCTGCTGCTGTCCAAGTTCATGGCCAAGCGTGCCACCGGCGCGCAGGTCATCACCGAGCCGCGCAACCAGACCGAGCGCTGGCTGCTGGCCACGGTGGAGCGACAGGCGCGCATGGCCGGCATCGGCATGCCCGAGGTGGCGGTCTACGACGGTCCGGAGATCAACGCGTTCGCCACCGGCGCCAACCGCAACAACGCGCTGGTGGCGGTGTCCACCGGCCTGCTGCAGAACATGAGCGAGGACGAGGCCGAGGCGGTGCTGGGCCACGAGATCGCCCACGTCGCCAATGGCGACATGGTGACCATGGCGCTGCTGCAGGGCGTGCTCAATACCTTCGTGATCGTGCTGGCGCGGCTGGTCGGCGGGGTGATCGACAGCTACCTGTCGGGCAACCGCGACAACGCCGGCGGCCGCGGCTTCGCCTACTACATCATCGTGTTCGTGCTGGAGATGGTGTTCGGCCTGTTCGCGACCATGATCGCGATGTGGTTCTCGCGCCATCGCGAGTTCCGCGCCGACGCCGGCGGCGCGCGCCTGGCCGGGCGCAACAAGATGATCGCCGCGCTGGAGCGGCTGCAGCTCAACCACGGGCAGAGCACCCTGCCGACCCAGGTCGCGGCCTTCGGCATCGCCGGCGGCGTGGGCGAGGGGCTGCGCAAGCTGTTCCTGAGCCATCCGCCGCTGCCCGAGCGCATCGCCGCGCTGCGCGCGGCCAATTCGACCGTCGTCTGACGCGTCGCGCGATCGTTTCCCGCCCCACCCAGGCCCGCCGCAAGGCGGGCCTGTTTCTTTTCGCGCCGGCGCATGCACCGGACCCATGGCCCGACAGGCGAGGCGTGTCGGCAGGTCGATGACCCCGGGGGGCGCTTCGCTTGCCCGGGCTACGCGGCGGCAGAAGCCGGGGCGGATGCCGGGATCAGAACTCGAAGTCCATCGCCGCTGCGGCCAGGCCGACGAACTCGCCCTCCACGTAGTCCACGCCGGCGCTGAACAGCAGGCTCATCGTCGCCGCATCGCTGACGAACTCGGCGATCACGCCGATGCCCGATTCGTGCGCGCGGCGGGTGATCTCCTGGATCTTGGCCTGGTGTTCCCTGGCCAGCGCCAGTTCGCTGGTGAAGCCGCGGTCGAGCTTGAGGAAGGCCGGCCGGAAGTGGGCCAGCAACTGGAACGAATCCAGGCCCGAGCCGAACTGCTCCAGCCCCATCCTGCATCCCAGCGCCGAGGTGTCGGCCAGGAACTGCTGGGCGTTGCGCAGGTGGGTGAACACCTTGGCCTCCGGCGCCTGCAGCCACAGGCGCTCGCCGGGCACGCCGCGCGCGGCCAGTTCGTTGCGGATCAGCGCGATCAGCGCCGGATCGTTGAACGACTCCGGGCTGATCTTCACCAGCACGCTGGTGGCGTGGCCGGCGCGTTGGCGCTGGCCCAGCGTCTCGATCGCATGGGCGACCACCCAGCGGTCGATCTCCGGCAGCAGGCCATGGTCCTGGGCGATGCCCATCAGCGTCGCCGTGGCGATCGCCTCGCCGTTGCCGTCCATGCGCAGGTAGGTCTCGTACAGCTCGCGGGCTTCGCCGGCCAGGGTCATCACCGGCTGGAAGTGCAGGGCGAACCCCTCGCCGGCCAATGCCTCGCGGATGCGTCCCAGCCAGTGGCGGATGCGTTCCTCCTCGGCGCGATCGGCGGCGCCGGGATCGAACACGTGCACGCTGTTGCCGCCCAGCTCGAGCGCCGACTGCAGGCTCTCGCTGGCGCGCGCCAGCACCTGGCCGACGCTGGCGATCTTCTCGCCGACCTGCACGCCGCCGATGCTGGTCGTGACCGTGGCCGAACGCTCGCCGATGCTGAACACGTGCGAGGCGAAGCCGGCACGGATGCGCTCGGCCAGCGCCAGGGTCTGCGCGTGCTGGGCCGGCAGCAGCACCGCGAAGCTGTTCTCGCCGAAGCGCGCGACCCTGGGGCCGTCGCCGATGAGCTGCGCCAGGTAGCCGGCCATCGCCGCGATCAGCGCGTCGGCCGAATCCAGGCCGATGTCGGGCAGCAGCCGGGCATAGTGGTCCGGCTCGATCAGCAAGAGGCCGAACTGGCCTTCGCTGCGCCCGGCCTGGGCCACCGACGCTTCCAGCGAGGCCATGAAGGTCGGCCGGTTGAGCAGCCCGGTGACCTGGTCGCGCTGGCGCAGGTCCTCGACCTCCCTGGCCAGCTCGGGATCGAACTCCTCGCGGCGGCGGAACACCACCTGCACGCACGACTCGCCCTCGTAGCTGGCGGTGGCGAACTCCATGGTCGCCGCGAACGAACCGCCCTCGGGGCCGCGTGCGTCCACCTGGTACTGCGGCGGCGGCGCCTCGCCCTTGCCCAGCGACTTGAGCAGCTGCTTGAAGCCTTCCACGTGCTGCGGCGCGATCAGGTCGAGCAGCGACAGGCCTTCCACGTCCTCGAACGACTCGAACCCGAACATCTCCAGGTAGGCGTCGTTGGCGCGGATGTGCATGCCCTCGTGGATGTAGGCGATGGGGTCGCGCGAGGAGGCGATCAGCGCATCGCAGCGGCGCTCGACCTCGCGCATCTGCGCCTCGATGCGGCGCAGGCCGCGGCGTGCCTCCAGGTCGGTCCACTCGGCGGCGGCGATCGCCGGCAGCAGGTCCGGGCGCTGGCGCAGCGCGATGCGGCGCACGCCATTGGCGAGGGCGTCGGCCCAGACCCGTTCGTCGATGGCATCGGTCACCAGGACCACCGGGATGTCCTTGCCGCTGGCGCTGACCGACTGCATCACCAGCGCCAGCGGCAGGCTGGGCGAATGCGCGGCGAGCACCAGGTCGATGGCCTGGCCTGCCAGCATCGAGGCCATTTCCTGCGGATTCTGCGGCCGCGACGGCCTGACCGCGATGCCGCCGTTGCGCAGCGTGCTGACCATGGCCTCGGCATCGCCCGCGCTGTCGTCCACGATCATCAGGCGGATGGTTATGTCGTTGTGCATTCGCGGCTCCCCGGGGTCCGCCGTTTAATACAGGAAGGCCGCAGGCGGCGTCCACGGCCGCGGCCGCGGGACGGGAGCGCGGTCGCAGCTTTGGCGCCTGTCCCGGCCTGGATGCGACGGCTGGGGAATCGGCAAGGGCAATGGAGTTCAGGCGGCCTGGCCGGCGGCGTGGCCCGAGGCCCAGGCCCACTGGAAGTTGTAGCCGCCCAGCCAGCCGGTGACGTCGAGCACCTCGCCGACGAAATAGAGGCCGGGCAGCTTGCGCGACTCCATGGTCGAGGACGAGACCTGGTCGGTGGAGACCCCGCCCAGGGTGACTTCGGCGGTGCGGTAGCCCTCGCTGCCGCTGGCCACCAGCGGCCAGTCCGACAGCGTCGCCGCCGCCTGCCGCAGCTCGCGCTCGTCGAGCTGGCGCAGTGGCTTGTCCGGCAGCCAGTGCTCGCACAGGCGCAGCGCGAGGCGGCGCGGCATCGCTTCGGACAGCACGGTGCGCAGTTCCGCGGCGCCGCGCTCGCGCTTGTGCCGCTGCAGCCAGGCCAGCGCATCGCAACCGGGCAGCAGGTCCAGGCGCAGGTCGTCGCCGGGCTGCCAGTACGAGGAGATCTGCAGGATCGCCGGTCCGCTGACGCCACGGTGGGTGATCAGCATGGAGTTGCGGAAGCTGGCGCCGTTGCAGCGCGCCTCCACCGGCAGGGCGACGCCGGCCAGGTCCTGCAGGCGCTGCTGGTGTTTGCCGCTGAGGGTGAGCGGCACCAGCCCGGCGCGGGTGGGCAGCACCTCGTGGCCGAAGCGGCGCGCCAGTTCGTAGCCGAAGCCGCTGGCGCCCATGCTCGGGATCGACAGCCCGCCGCTGGCGACCACCAGCGACTGCGCCTGCAACCGGCCCAGCGAGGTCTGCACGGTAAAGCCGTCGGCGCCGCGCTCGACGGCCTGGATGTCGCAGTGGGTGCGGATCTGCACGCCGGCGGCCTGGCATTCGTCCAGCAGCATGCGCACGATCAGCTTGGAGGAGATGTCGCAGAACAGCTGGCCCAGTTCCTTCTCGTGCCAGGCGATGCCGTGGCGCTCTACCAGCGCGAGGAAATCGGCCGGGGTGTAGCGCGCCAGCGCCGACTTGCAGAAGTGCGGATTGGCCGAGAGGAAGTTGCCCGGTCCGGTGCCGGTGTTGGTGAAGTTGCAGCGGCCACCGCCGGACATCAGGATCTTCTTGCCGACCTTGTTGGCATGGTCGACCACCTGTACCCGGCGCCCGCGCTGGCCGGCGGTGGCCGCGCACATCAGCCCGGCGGCGCCGGCGCCGATCACCAGTACGTCGCAGCCTTCGGTCATGCGCCGCCGTCGTAGCGGACCACCGGCACGAAGGCCAGGGCGGAGTCGTCGCCGAGCACCTGCACCTCGCCGTCCTGCACCATCACGTCCAGGCGCATGCTGCGCGCGGCCAGTTCGCCCAGCGCGGTCACCGTCTCGGCCGGCAGGTCGATCACCTTCAACGGCTTCAGCCGCGACAGCGCCGGGCGGTTCCTGTCCCACCACAGGTCGGCGGCGCGGCCGCCGTAGTTGACCACCAGGACGTGGCGGGCACGGCCGCAGGCCTTGCGGATGCGCGCCTCGTCCGGCTGGCCGACCTCGATCCACTGCTCGATCGCGCCGGTGTAGTCGCGCCGCCACAGGTCCGGCTCGTCGTCGCTGCTCAGGCCCTTGCCGAATTCCAGGCGTTCGTCGGCCTCCAGCGCGAAGGCGAGCAGGCGCACCATCAGCCGCTGGTCGGTCTCGGAAGGATGCTGGGCGAGGGTGAGCGCATGGGCGGCGTAGTAGCCGCGGTCCATGTCGCTGATCTGCAGATCCGCCTTGCGGATCGTGGCGGTCAGGGCCATTGGCGTAGGGTGTGCGGGGGGCCGCCATCATAAGTGTTCCGGGGGCGGACGCGGCCCGCCCGGCAACGGACGGCGGGCCTTAGATGAATGGGGTGTTCGCTGTTCAGTGAACGTAAACAAAAAATGTTCGCTTTTTGCCGCCAACCCGCGTAATGTGCGGCCCACTGTGTTTGCTAGGGTCACCGTGAATCGTGGCCTGGTGCAGCAGATCGTTTGATCCGCTTCATCGTTCCGCTTTACCAACGCCTGCAACTCAGTCCGGCCCCGCGTGTGCGGCGGCTGCGATATCCCAACCTTTGTTTCAGGAGTTAGTAAAAATGTCTGATCGCCAGACCGGTACCGTCAAGTGGTTCAACGACGCCAAGGGCTTCGGCTTCATCACCCCGGAAAGCGGCCCCGACCTGTTCGTGCATTTCCGCGCGATCCAGGGCACCGGCTTCAAGTCGCTGCAGGAAGGCCAGAAGGTGACCTTCGTCGCCGTCCAGGGCCAGAAGGGCATGCAGGCTGACCAGGTTCAGCCGGTTTAATTGCCGCGGCCGTCGCAAGATGGCCCGAAACGCCGGGAGCGCAAGCTTCCGGCGTTTTTCTTTTTGGGGCCGGGATTGGGGATTCGGGATTAGGGATTGGCAAAAGCCTTGCTCCTGCTTGTCCGAATCCCCAATCCCCAATCCCCAATCCCCAATCCCCAATCCCCAATCCCCAATCCCCAATCCCCAATCCCTAATCCCTAATCCCTAATCCCGGCCCCATAGTCCCCCGCGTGCGGCCCGTTCATCGCCGGCCGTTACCATGGTCGGCCTCCCAGCAATCGCCGCGTGTCATGATCACCGTCCATCACCTGGAAAACTCCCGTTCGCAGCGCGTGCTGTGGCTGTTGGAGGAACTGCAGCTGCCCTACAGCCTGCTGCGCTATGCGCGCGATCCGGCCACGCTGCTGGCACCGCCGCAACTGCGCGCGGTTCACCCGCTGGGCAAGTCGCCGGTACTGGTCGATGACGGCCACGTGCTGGCCGAGTCTGGCGCCATCATCGATTACCTGTGCGACCGCTACGACAGCGAGCGCCGCTTCTCGCCCACGCCGCAGCCGGTGCAGGCACCCGAGCGGCTGAAGTTCCGCTACTGGCTGCACTACGCCGAGGGTTCGGCGATGCCGCCGCTGCTGATGACGCTGGTGTTCGGGCGCATCCGTTCGGCGCCGATGCCGTTCTTCGCCCGGCCGATCGCCCGCGCCATCGTCGACAAGGCGATGCAGGCGTTCGTCGGCCCGCAGCTGCAGCTGCACCTGGACTGGATGGAGCGCGAGCTGGCGGCGACCGGCTGGTTCGCCGGCGAGCGCTTCACCGCCGCCGACATCCAGATGAGCTTCCCGGTGCAGGCCGCGGCCGCTCGCGGCGGCGGCCTGGAGCGCCATCCCAACCTGGCCGATTTCCTGCAGCGCATCGAGCGGCGCGACGCCTACCGGCGTGCGCTGCAGCAGGGCGGGCCGTTCGAACTGCTCGCCGGCGGGGCCCGATGACGGCGCCGCGGTTCGACAACCACTTCGTTGCCGAACTGCCGGGGGAGCGCGATGGCGGCCTGCAGCCGCATGCGGTCGAGGGCGCGTTGTGGTCGCCGGTGGCACCGACGCCGGTGGCCGCGCCGCGGCTGGTCGCGTATTCGGCGGAAATGGCCGACGCGCTGGGATTCGATGCCGCCGACATCGCCGATCCGCTGTTCGCGCAGGTGTTCGCCGGCAACGCGCTGTACCCGGGCATGCAGCCGTGGGCGGCGAACTACGGCGGCCACCAGTTCGGGCAGTGGGCCGGACAGCTGGGCGACGGCCGCGCGATCTCGCTGGGGGAGGTGGTCGCGGCCGACGGCCGGCGCTGGGAGCTGCAGCTCAAGGGCGCCGGCACCACCCCGTACTCGCGTGGCGCCGATGGACGCGCGGTGCTGCGCTCGTCGATCCGCGAATTCGTCTGCAGCGAGGCCATGCACCACCTGGGCGTGCCGACCACGCGCGCGCTGTGCCTGGTCGGCAGCGGCGAGCCGGTGGTGCGCGACATGTTCTACGACGGCCATCCGCGGGCCGAGCCGGGCGCGGTGGTGTGCCGGGTCGCGCCTTCGTTCGTGCGTTTCGGCAGCTTCGAGCTGCCGACCTCGCGCGGCGACGTGGCGCTGCTGCGGCAGCTGGCCGACTTCACCATCGCCCGCGACTTCCCCGAACTGCGCGGGCAGGGCGAGTCGCTGTACGCCGACTGGTTCGCGCAGGTGTGCGAGCGCACCGCGTCGATGGTGGCGCAGTGGATGCGGGTGGGCTTCGTGCACGGGGTGATGAACACCGACAACATGTCGATCCTGGGGCTGACGCTGGACTACGGCCCCTACGGCTGGATCGACGACTACGATCCGGACTGGACCCCCAACACCACCGATGCGCAGCGCCGCCGCTACCGCTTCGGCTGGCAGCCGCAGGTGGCGCACTGGAACCTGGGCCGGCTGGCGCAGGCGCTGGCGCCGCTGTTCGGCGACGTGCAGCCGCTGCGCGCCGGCCTGGAGCGCTATCTTGCCGCCTATGCGCGGGCCGAGCGCGAGGTCGTGGCCGGCAAGCTCGGGCTGGCGCAGGCCGGCGATGCCGACGTCGCGCTGATGGCCGAACTGCAATCGTGGATGCACGTGGCGCAGGTGGACATGACGCTGCTGTTCCGCGCGCTGATGGACATCGATCCCGAACGGCCGGATTTCGCCGCGCTCGATGCCGCCTTCTACGATCCGGGCAGGCGCGAGGCGGCGCTGCCGGTGCTCGACGGCTGGTGGCTGCGCTACGCCGCGCGCCTGCGCGAGGACCCGCTCGATCCCGCCGTGCGGCGCCAGCGCATGCGCCTGGCCAACCCCCGCTACGTGCCGCGCAACTACCTGCTGCAGCAGGTCATCGACCGCGCCGAACAGGGGGACGAGGCCGGCATCGGCGAACTGCTCGAGGTGCTGCGCCACCCCTATGACGACCAGCCCGGACGCGAGGCGTATGCCGCCCGCCGCCCGGACTGGGCGCGCGAGCGTGCGGGCTGCTCGATGCTTTCGTGCAGCTCCTGAGCCGGCCCGCCTTGCCAACCTCCCCCTCTTCCATGAATGATCCGGACATGACCGAATCCTCCTGCAGCGCCTGCGGCCTCGACCGCTCCCCCGCCGACTGGTCGGCGCGCATCCGCGACATCGCCGACTTCCCGAAGCCGGGCATCCTGTTCAAGGACATCACCCCGCTGCTGGCCGACGGCCCGGACTTCGCCTCGGCCATCGATGCGATGGCCAAGCCGTGGCGGCAGACGCCGCTGAACGCGGTGATGGGCATCGAATCGCGCGGCTTCATCCTCGGCGCCGCGCTGGCCCACGAGCTGCGTACCGGATTCGTGCCGGTGCGCAAGCCGGGCAAGCTGCCGGGCCATACGCTGCGGCAGGAGTATGCGCTGGAGTACGGCAGCAACGTGCTCGAAGTGCATGCCGACGCGCTGGCGCCGGGTGCGCGGGTACTGATCGTCGACGACGTGCTCGCCACCGGCGGCACCCTGGATGCGGCGCTGTCGCTGGCCAGGCAATTGCAGGCCGAGGTGGTGGGCGCGGCAGTGCTGGTGGAGCTGGAGGCCCTGGACGGGCGCAGGCGCTGGGACGCGCAGTTGCCGCTGCTGGCGACGCTGGGCTACTGAGAACCTGTCCACGATCTCCTGTAGGAGCGACTTCAGTCGCGATTGCCTTCCCGGTGGAGCCCGTCGCAACAGGAGCCGCTCCTGCTTGTCAGCCACTGCGACCGTGTACCCATCTCCAGATCAGGCCCTGGGGACTATCCGCCCGTAATGCCGGCAGCGAGCGGTGGCAGCGCCGCTGCCGTGCGGAAATCGTGGATACGTCGGGAGCCCGGCGCTGACGGCCAGCGTGGCGCAGTCGTGCCGGCCCGCGGTGGCAGGCCGGGACGACGGGCGAGCCCGCTTATTCCTTCGCGGCGCCGGCCTCGGCCGCCTTGCGCGCGAACTCGGCGCGGCCTTCCTTGTCGAGCGCGGCGAATTCCTCGTCCGATAGTGCGATATCGACGGCGGCCATGTTCTGTTCCAGGTGCGCGACCTTGCCGGTGCCGGGGATCGGCAGCATCACCGGGCTGCGCTTGAGCACCCAGGCCAGCGCCACCTGGCCGGGCGCGGCGTCGTGCGCCTTGGCGATGCTGTCCAGCAGCGAGCCCGGCTTGGCCAGCTCGCCGGCGGCCAGCGGGAACCAGGGGATGAAGCCGATGCCGTGGGCGGCGCAGTGGTCCAGTACGTCCTCGCTGGTGCGATCGACCAGGTTGTAGCGGTTCTGCACCGTGGCCACCGGGAACACCTTGGCCGCCGCCTCGATATCCTCCACCGAGACCTCGCTCAGGCCGGCGTGGCGGATGATGCCCTTGTCCAGCAGCAGCTTGATCGCATCGAACTGCTCGGCGCGCGGCACCTTGGAGTCGATGCGGTGCAGCTGCCACAGGTCGATGCGTTCCACGCCGAGGTGGCGCAGGCTCTTGTAGGCCTGCTGGATCAGGTATTCGGGCCGGCCCACCGGGATCCACACGTCGGGACCGGTGCGGGTGAGGCCGCCCTTGGTGGCGACCACGACGTTGCCGTAGGGATGCAGCGCCTCGCGGATCAGCGGCTCGGACACGTCCGGGCCGTAGGCGTCGGCGGTGTCGATGAAGTCGATGCCGAGCTCGGGCAGGCGCTTCAGCGTGCGCAGCGCCTCGTCGCGGTCGGACGGATCGCCCCAGATGCCGGGTCCGGTGACGCGCATGGCGCCGAAGCCGAGGCGGTTGACCTGCAGGTCGCCGCCGATCAGGAACTGGCCCGAGCGCGCGGCGAGGGAAGAAGAAGTGGACATGATGCCTCCTGTGTGGGGTCGCGGGCATGCCGGCGTCCGGGCGGCGGGCCGGGAGCCCGCGCCGTCGCGGCATGCGTCCGCGACCGCGATTGTGGACGCAACGACGTTCACGCACGGTCGATGCCGGGGCGACAGTGCTTTCCAGCCCGCGGGCGACGGAGGCAATGGAGAGTCGTCGTCCCCCCATGTCCGTGGAAGTAGGCGATCGTCGCTCCGGCGTAGGCGGCAGCCCATGGACGTTGCCGCGACCTGCGCGAACGTCCCTGGATGATCGGCCCCGGCCGGCCGTTCGGTCGTGGTGAAGCGCCTCGGGCCGCGGTGAAGCGATTCCCGCTTGCGCGGCGATGACGAGAGCCAAGGTCCGGCCGGCAAGCCTCCATCCCGGTTTCGATGCTGCCCAGGCACGCCCGCAGCTCCGCGTGCCAGACGTTGGGCGTCGCAGGGCGAAGTTCCCCCCGGCCGGCAGTGCGCGGACCGGGACTGCATGCCTGCGGTCCGCATCGCGGCAGAGACGATGGGGACGTTGCGCAGTACCGAGCCGCTGTGCGGGAGCGACATGCTTGCATGCCGGCGACGAGAGGGATGTCGCTATCGCGCCGGTGCAGGGATCAGGCCGGGCCCGGCCGCCTTTCCCGCTCCTGCATCCAGTCGCGGGCCACGGCATGCCCTGCCTCGGGCCTGTCCACCACCAGTACCAGCTGGTGGTCGTGGTCGCTGTACTGCACCTGGATGTTGACGCCGGCCTGCGCCATGCGTCCGCACAGTTCCGCCAGTTGGCCGGGGCGGTCCTGGTCCAGGCGCAGCAGGATCGCCTCGCGTTCGGCGACGACGTTGAACCCGTGCGCCTCCAGTACCTGCGAGGCGGGATCGTCGGAACGGAACAGGAAATGCGCCAGTCCGCCGCCGTCGGCGACCCAGGCGCCACCGCCCTCGATGCTGATGCCGGCCTCGCCCAGCGCCTTGGCCATGGCCGCCAGGCTCCCGGGGCGGTCGGGCAGCAGGATGGACAGGTCCTTCATGCGTCCGCCCCGTGCGTGGCGCCCGCAAGGGCGACGTGCGCGCTGTGCCTTACCGGCACACGGCAGGCGTTGGCGATGAAGCAGTTCTGGTGCGCGCGCCGGTGCAGTTCCTGCGCCAGCGCGGCATCGCTGTCGGCGCTCACCACGACCTGCGGGTTGAGCTCGATCGCGCCGATGCCGGTGCCGCCGCGGGTGTCGAGCGTGGTCATGGCGGCGTCGGCGTAGGCCAGCACGCACACGCCTTCGCGTGCGCACAGCGAGAGATAGGACAGCATGTGGCAGGCCGAGGCGGCGGCCAGCAGCAGTTCCTCCGGGTTGTGCCGGGAGGCATCGCCGAGGAAGGCCGGATCGGCGCTGCCGGCCAGCTCGGGCTTGCCGTCGGCCAGGATGCGGTAGTCGCGGCGGTAGCCGTCGTAGCGGCGGGTGCCGCCGCCGGCGTCGCCGTCCCAGACGATCCGCAGGCCGTAGTGGTGCAGGGCGTGGCTCATCGTGTTTCCTTCGCTTGTGGAGGACGAAGGCTAGCCATCGCCTGGCGGCGATGCTTCGACTAGCATCGAAGCATGTCCGACGCCGCCAGCCTTTCCCGCATCGCCTCGCTGATCGGCGATCCCTCCCGCAGCCGCATGTTGCTGGCGCTGCTGGGCGGGCAGGCGCGCACCGCCAGCGAACTGGCGCTGGATGCCGATGTCTCCGCATCGACGGCCAGCAGCCATCTGGCGCGGCTGACCGAGGCCGGATTGCTGCAGGTGGTCAGGCAGGGCCGCCACCGCTACTTCCGCCTGGCCGGGGCGGAGGTGGCCGCGATGCTGGAGACCCTGCTCGGCGCGGTTGCGGCCCCCGCCGCACGGCGCACCGGGCCGGCGGACGCGGCGTTGCGGCGGGCGCGGGTCTGCTACGACCACCTGGCCGGCGAGCTGGCGGTGGAGTGGCTGGAGGCGATGCGCGCGAGCGGCTGCCTGCAGGCCGCCATCGGCCAGGAACTGGCGCTGACCGAGGCCGGGCTGGCCTGGTGCGGCAATGCCGGCATCGACGTGGCGGCGTTGCGCCAGGCGCGGCGGCCGCTGTGCCGGGGCTGCCTGGACTGGAGCGAACGCCGCGACCATCTCGCCGGAAGCCTCGGCGCCGCGGTGCTGCAGCGCCTGTTCGCGCTGGGCCATGCGCGGCGCATCGCCGATTCGCGCGCGGTTGTCATCGACGCGCACGGCCGCCGTTTCCTGTTCCCGCAGGCTTGACCGTAGGGCTGGCGCTCAGAGCCTGCGCACGCGGAAGCGCCGGCCCTTGATCCTGCCGGCCTCCAGCCGCTGCAGCGCCTTGTCCGCCTGCGCCCGCGCCACCGCCACGTAGGAGCGGGTGGCGAAGATGTCGATCCGGCCGATGGCCTTGCCGGGCAGGCCGGCCTCGCCGGTGAGCGCGCCGAGGATGTCGCCGGCACGCAGCTTGTCGGTCTTGCCGCCGTCGATGCGCAGCGTGGTCATCGACGCCTGCGGCAGCTGCGGCGGCCTGCCGGTGGCCAGCGGCGAGCGCGACCAGGCCGGTGCATGCCCCAGTTCGTCCTCGATCGCCTGCGCGCGCGGCATCTCGCGTGGCGTGGCCAGGCTCAGCGCCAGCCCGGGCTTGCCGGCGCGGCCGGTGCGTCCGATGCGGTGGCGGTAGGTCTGCGCGTCGGTGGGCAGCTCGTAGTTCACCACCGCGGCCAGGTCGGCCACGTCCAGCCCGCGCGCGGCCACGTCGCTGGCCACCAGCACGTTGCAGCTGCGGTTGGCCAGGCGCAGCAGCACCTCGTCGCGGTCGCGCTGCTCCATGTCGCCGTGCAGGGCGAGGGCGGAGAAGCCGAACTGCTGCAGCGAGTTGGCCACCTCGTCCACGTCCTTGCGGGTGTTGCAGAACACCACCGCCGATTCCGGCGCGTGCCGCAGCAGCAGCCCGGCCACCGCCTTCTGCCGGTGCGCCGGTTCCACCTCGAAGAACAGCTGCTCGATCACCGGCGCGCTGTCGCCGCCTTCGACGGTGACTTCCACCGGCTCGTGCAGCAACTGCCGCGCCAGTTCGCGGATCGGCTCGGGAAAGGTGGCCGAGAACAGCAGGCTCTGGCGATCCTTGGACGTGCGCCCGGCGATCTCGCGGATCGGTTCCTCGAAGCCCATGTCGAGCATGCGGTCGGCCTCGTCCAGCACCAGCGTCTTCACCCCGCCCAGGTGCAGCGCGCGCTTGCGCGCCAGCTCCTGGATGCGCCCGGGCGTGCCCACCACCACCTGCGGGTCGTGCGCCTCCAGCGAGGCCAGCTGAGGGCCCAGCGGCATCCCGCCGGTCAGTACCAGCAGCTTGAGGTTGGGGATGCCGGTGGCCAGCTTGCGCAGCTGCTTGCCGACCTGGTCGGCCAGTTCGCGGGTCGGGCACAGCACCAGTGCCTGCGCACGCACCAGCGCCGGGTCGAGCCGGTGCAGCAGGCCCAGGCCGAAGGCGGCGGTCTTGCCGCTGCCGGTCGGCGCCTGCGCGATGACGTCGCGGCCATCGAGGATCGGCGGCAGGCTCTGCGCCTGGATCGGGGTGAGGGCGGTATAGCCGAGAGCGTCGATGCCGGGCAGCAGCGACGGCGACAGGGGCAGGGAGGCGAAGTCGGTCATGCGGCATTGTAGGGGAGGCCGGGATTGGGGATTGGGGATTGGGGATTAGGGATTGGCAAGAGCGGCTTTGCTTCGGCCCCGACATTCACTGATGCATGGAGACCGCTCGCCCGCCATCACAACGGCCTGTCCGTGACACGCTCTTGCGAATCCCGAATCCCGAATCCCGAATCCCGAATCCCCAATCCCCAATCCCCAATCCCCAATCCCCAATCCCCAATCCCCAATCCCCAATCCCGGCCTCCCGTACAATCCCCCCATGCCCCTGATCACCTTGCAGAACGTCGACTACAGCGTCGGCGGCCCGTTGTTGCTGGAAAAAGTCGAGTTGGCCATCGAGCCGGGCGAGCGTATCGCCCTGATCGGCCGCAACGGCGCCGGCAAGTCCACGCTGATGAAGCTCATCGCCGGCGAGCTGAAGCCCGACGACGGCGAGGTGCGCGTGCAGCAGGGCGTGCGCATCGCCCGGCTGGAACAGGAAGTGCCGCACGGCGCCGCCGGCAGCGTGTTCGACGTGGTCGCCGACGGCCTGGGCGAGCTGGGCCAGTGGCTGGCCGAGTTCCATCGCCTCAGCCATGCCGAGGTGTTCGACGGCGACGCGCTGGGCAAGGTGCAGGCGAAGATCGACGGCGCGCAGGGCTGGGCGCTGGAGCAGCGCGTGGACGAGACCCTGACCAAGCTGGAGCTGGACGGCGGCGCGCAGTTCGCGCGGCTGTCCGGCGGCATGAAGCGGCGGGTGCTGCTGGCGCGCGCGCTGGTGTCGGCGCCGGACGTGCTGCTGCTGGACGAGCCGACCAACCACCTGGACATCGAGGCGATCGACTGGCTCGAGGTCTTCCTCAAGGGCTGGAACGGCAGCGTGGTGTTCGTCACCCACGACCGCCGCTTCCTGCGCGCGCTGGCCACCCGCATCGTCGAGATCGATCGCGGCCAGGTGACCAGCTGGCCGGGCGACTGGGCCAACTACGAGCGCCGCCGCGAGGAACGGCTCAACGCGCAGGCGCAGGAGAACGCCCGCTTCGACAAGCTGCTGGCGCAGGAGGAGGCGTGGATCCGCCAGGGCATCAAGGCCCGCCGCACCCGCGACGAGGGCCGCGTGCGCCGGCTCAAGGCGATGCGCAGCGAGCGCTCGCAGCGGCGCGAGCTGGGCGGCAACGTCAGGATGGCCGCGGCGCAGGGCGAGTCGTCCGGCAAGAAGGTGATCGAGGCCAAGGAGGTGACGTTCGCGTACGGCGAGCGGGTGATGGTGCGCGATTTCTCCACCGTGATCCTGCGCGGCGACCGCATCGGCCTGATCGGCCCCAACGGCAGCGGCAAGACCACCCTGCTCAAGCTGCTGCTGGGCGAACTGCAGCCGCAGTCCGGCGAGATCCGCCAGGGCACCAACCTGCAGGTGGCCTACTTCGACCAGTACCGCGCCACCTTGCGCGAGGACTGGAACGCGATCGAGAACGTGGCCGAGGGCGCGGACTTCGTCGAGGTCGGCGGCAAGCGCAAGCACGTGCTGTCCTACCTGCAGGATTTCCTGTTCACACCCGAGCGCGCGCGCGCGCCGATCACCCGCCTGTCCGGCGGCGAGCGCAACCGGCTGCTGCTGGCGCGGCTGTTCGCGCAGCCGTCCAACCTGCTGGTGATGGACGAACCCACCAACGACCTCGACGTGGAGACGCTGGAGCTGCTGGAGGAACTGCTGGGCGACTACGCCGGTACGTTGCTGCTGGTCAGCCACGACCGCGACTTCATCGACAACGTGGTCACCTCGACCATGGTGATGGAGGGCGACGGCCGCATCGGCGAGTACGTCGGCGGCTACAGCGACTGGACGCGCCAGGGCAGCCAGTCGTGGCTGCGGCAGCGTGCCGTCCCGGCCGAAGCCACCGTGGTTGTGCCGGCCGCGGCGCCGGCGCAGGACACGCCCGCCGCGGCCGGGGCGGCGCCGGCCAGGCGCAAGCTCAGCTACAAGGACGCACGCGAGCTGGAGCAGTTGCCGGGCCGCATCGAGACGCTGGAAGGCCGGGTCGCGGCGATGACCGCGGCGATGAACGAGCCCGCCTTCTACCAGCGCGAGGCCGCCGCGATCGCCGCCGACAACGACGCACTGGCCGCCGTCCAGGCCGAACTGGACGCGGCCTACGCGCGCTGGGCCGAACTGGATGGGTGAGGGGCGGGGATTGGGGATTGGGGATTGGGGATTGGGGATTCGCAAGGGCTGGGCTTGGCTTTCGCCAATCCCCAATCCCCAATCCCCAATCCCCGCCGCCTAGGCAGCCGCGCTCCCGGGCAGGTCGAGAAAACACACGAACGGCAGGCGCTCGCCGGCCCAGCGCTGCGCGGCCTCGTCGAGGATGTCGAGCAGGGTGGCGAAGTCGGGCTGGGCCTGCGCCTGCAGTTCCGCGGCATCCTCGAACAGCAGCGCATAGCCGCCGGGAGCGGGCAGCCACGACAGGTCGCGCAGGGCATCGGACAGCGCGTCCCAGTTGCGGCCGAACCCCGGCGGGAAATCCAGTTGCGCCGACAGCCGCAGCAGCAGCGTGCGCTTGTCGCGGCAGCCGCGCAGGTCGATGCGGCAGATGCGCAGGCCGGCATCGCGCGCCAGCGCCGCCAGCGCGTCGAGGTCGCCGGGGGCGACCTGGTAGACGCCCGAGGAGGCGGCATCGCCCAGGGCGAGGTCGAAGTCGTTGCTCATGGCTGCACCCGTGCCGGGACCTCGAAACTGAGGAAGTTCTCGTAGTGGTCCTCGCTGTAGTACCACGCCTGCGGCGGGTCGCCGCCGGTGACGATGCGGCGCGCGCCACGATGCGACAGGCCGGGCGTGTCGACCGTGTACTCGCGGTAATAGCCGCGCGGACGCTGCGGCAGGCGGCCCTCGCGGTTGCCGAATACGCTGCCGTCCTGCGCGTGCGGGTAGGGGCCGCCACGCTGGATCAGGGCGATGGTCTGCCGCGCCTCGGCCGGCAGGAACGCGGGCAGCGCGGCATCGTCGCCGGGCTGGTCGCGTGCCGCTTCGACAGGGCTCGGCTGTGCCGGGGCCGGCAGCGACGGTGGTGCGAAGTCCGGCGGCGGCGCGTGTTGCAGGGAGCGGATGCCCCACAGGCCGCCGACCAGCAGGACGATGGCGACGATCAGCAGTACAGGCTTGCGCATCGGGAAACGCTGCGGTGGCGAAAGACGCATGCAGTATGGCCGCGCCTGGCTGTTGCCAGGTTGAACGAGGCGCCCGCGGCGTGCCGGTTCACGCTGGAATAACCGGGGTGCGGTGCATGGTATGCGGTGTGCCGGCGAAGTCGCCGCAGTGCTTTCGGCAGCCCGGTGGAATGGAGTATTTCCCCGCCCTGCTTGGTAAGCGCGCGCTTCGTCCCTACCATTCACCACGCAACGCCCGGCCCCCGCCGGGCGACGAGTCCAGGAGACCCTCATGGCCTATACCCTTCCGAAGCTGCCCTACGCCTACGACGCGCTCGAGCCGAACATCGACGCGAAGACGATGGAGATCCACTACACCAAGCACCACCAGACCTACATCAACAACGTCAACGCCGCGCTGGAAGGCACCGAGTACGCCGACCTGCCGGTCGAGGAACTGGTGGCCAAGATCAAGACGCTGCCGGAGAACCTGCAGACCGCGGTCCGCAACAACGGTGGCGGCCACTACAACCACTCGCTGTTCTGGCAGTGGCTCTCGCCCAACGGCGGCGGCGAGCCCAAGGGCGAAGTCGCCAAGGCTATCGAGGCCGACCTGGGCGGGTTCGAGAAGTTCAAGGAAGCCTTCACCAAGGCCGCGGTGAGCCGCTTCGGCTCCGGCTGGGCGTGGCTGGTGGTCACCCCGGACAAGAAGCTCAAGGTCACCAGCAGCGCCAACCAGGACAGCCCGCTGACCGACGGCGAGGTCCCGGTGCTGGGCCTGGATGTGTGGGAACACGCCTACTACCTGAAGTACCAGAACCGCCGCCCCGAGTACATCGGCGCCTTCTACAACGTCGTCAACTGGGACGAGGTGGAGCGCCGCTACAAGGACGCGATCGCCTGATCGCAGCCCCGCACGGGGCTATCCGCATCGCGCAGAAGGCCGGGCATGTCCCGGCCTTTTGCGTGAGTGGGGAATCGGGAATCTGTGGGGCGGGAATCGGGAATCGGGAATGGAGAATCGGCAAGAGCGGTTTCCCGCGAGCTCGTGCCGTCGCTGCAGGCTCTCTGGACTTCCCGTCCCGTGTGGCCCTGCCTTTGCGATTCTCCATTCCCGATTCCCGATTCCCGCCGCTTCACTGCAGCACGCTGGCAGGCAACTCGACCTCGGCCTGCAGCACCGGCTCGATCGCCGAGCGTGCCAGTTCCAGCCGGTAGCGGCCGGCGGCGATCTTCCATTGCCGTGCCTGCGGATCGTAGTCGGCCAGCACCCGGGGCTCGGCCACGATCTCGACCCGGCGGCGCTCGCCCGGTGCCAGTGCGACCTTCTCCCAGCCCGCCAGGCGGATCGGCGTCGCATGCCCCTGCGGCATGCGCAGATACAGCTGCGGTACCGCCGCGCCGGCGCGCGCGCCGGTGTTGGCGACCTCGACGCTGGCGACCAGGCGGCTGCCGTCGACCGTGGCTTGCAGGTCCTCGAAGGCGAAGCTGGTGTAGGACAGGCCGTGGCCGAAGGCGAAGGCGGGGACGAGACCGCGCGCGGCGAACCACTTGTAGCCGACGTTGGCGCCCTCGATGTCGTAGTCGATGCTGTCCCCGCCCGGTTGCGCGGGTGCGAAGCCCAGCCCCGGGATCGACGGCCGCGGCAGCTGCGATTCGTCGACCGGCCAGGTCACCGGCAGATGGCCTGAGGGATTGACCGCGCCGGTCAGCAGGTCGGCGATGGCCTTGCCGCCACCGATGCCGGGGTACCACGCCTGCAGCAGCGCCGGCACCTGCGCCAGCCAGGGCAGGCGCACCGGGCCGTTGGTCTCCAGCACCACCACGGTCCTGGGATTGGCCGCGGCGACGGCGGCGACCAGCGCGTCCTGGCCGTCGGGCAGGCGCATGTCCGGCAGGTCCACCGATTCGGCCGCCCACTGCGTGGCGAACACGATCGCCGCGTCGGCGGCGCGCGCGGCGCGTGCGGCGGCGGCCGGGTCGCTGCCGTCCACGTAGTCGATGCGCGTGCGCGGCAGTGCCGCGCGCAGGGCCTGCAGCGGCGAGGACGGGTGGAACACCACCGGGCCCGGCCAGCTGGTCGGGGCCAGGCCGGGCACCGCGTTGCCGCCCCGCGCGGTGTAGTCCACCCGCGAGGAGCCGCCGCCGGCGAGCACGCCCTTGTCGGCATGCCCGCCGACCACCAGCAGGCGGGCGGTGTCGGCGGGCAGCGGCAGCAGGTCGCCCTGGTTGCGCAGCAGCACGCTGCCCTCCTGGCTCACGCGGCGGGCGGCCAGCGTCCCGGCCTCGGCGTCGATGGCGCCGCGCTGCGGCGGATGGTCGAACGCGCCGTACGCGAACATGCTGCGCAGGATGCGCCGGACCATGTCGTCCAGCCGCGCGCGCGGCACCACGCCCGCCGACACCGCCATGCGCAGCGGCACGTCGAAGAACACGGCGTCGTCGAACACCTCGCCGGCCGACTGCTGGTCCAGCCCGGCCAGCGCGGCCCTGGAGCCGCTGTGCACGCCGCCCCAGTCGGACATGACGTAGCCGGGGAACTTCCACTGCTGCTTGAGCACCTGGTTGAGCAGGTAGTCGTGCTCGCAGCCGTAGACGCCATTGATCCTGTTGTAGGAGCACATCACCGAGCCGGGCCGGCCGATGCCCAGCGCGATCTCGAACGCCAGCAGGTCCGACTCGTGCATCGCCTGCACGCCGATCTGCGCGCTGTGGAAGTTGCGCCGGGTCTCCATGTCGTTGAGCGCGTAGTGCTTGATCGTGGAGATGACGTGCTCGCTCTGCACGCCGCGGATCGACTCGCCGACCATGACGCCGGCCAGCAGCGGGTCCTCGCCGGCGTACTCGAAGTTGCGGCCGTTGCGCGGGTCGCGCTGCAGGTTGACGCTGCCGGCCAGCAGCACGTTGAAGCCAAGCTGCCACGACTCGCGGCCCATGGTGCGGCCGCCCTCGAACGCCAGCGCACGGTTCCAGGTCGAGGCGGTGGCGGTGCCGGAGGGCATCGCGGTGGCGAAGTCGCCGGGGCGGATGCCGCCGGGGTTGGTGACGCCCAGTCCGGCGTCGGCCAGCTGCTGGGGCGGGACATGCAACCGCTCGATGCCGGGCACGTAGCCGGCCGAACCCAGCGCGCCGGCGGGGCGCGAGATCTTGTCCGTGCCCAGGCCGAAGTAGCTGCGCAGCATCGTGAACTTCTCGTCCTCGCTCATCTGCGCCAGCAGCAGTCCGGCGCGCCGGTCAGGGTCCAGCCGCGCATCCATCCAGGCCGGGGCTTGCGCGGCGGCGGGGACGGCGATGATCGCGGCCGCGGCCGCCAGCAGCAGCGCGATGGGGCGCCGGTGCCACGCTGTAATCGGTTCCATCTCGGGGCGTGACATGGCGTGCTTTCTCCGGTTGCGGTGTGGTGGGAGAGGGTGGGAGCGGATGGCCGGCAGCGTCGCGGGCCGGCCGGCATGCCTGCGCCGGGCCGGCCCCGCGCAGGCGGCCAGGGGCGTCCACGGTAACGGTCCGGCGGGTGCCGCGGCGGTGGCAAATGGTCGCGCCCGCCCGCGCCCGCTGGCCGTGGCGGGGGCCACTGTAGGCGCCTGCCCGGCGCGGGCCAATGCGCGGTGCAGCAAAGTGCGTTGATCCGGGGCGTGGTGGCGCCGGCCGCCGATACGGTAGGCTTGCGGCTTTGCCCGACCGGACCAGGCCTTGACGACGACACCGAACGCCGCCGCCGCGCGCTTGCCGCGGCAGATCCCCTTCATCATCGGCAACGAGGCCTGCGAGCGCTTCAGCTTCTACGGGATGCGCAACATCCTGGTGCAGTTCCTGATCACCTCGCTGCTGCTGCAGGAGATCACCGCGCCCGGCCGCGAGGCCGAGGCCAAGCACATCATGCACAGCTTCATGATCGGCGTGTACTTCTTCCCGCTGCTTGGCGGCTGGCTGGCCGACCGCTTCTTCGGCAAGTACCACACCATCCTGTGGTTCTCGCTGGTGTACTGCGCCGGCCACGCCTGCCTGGCGCTGTTCGAGGGCAGCCGCGGCGGGTTCTTCCTCGGCCTGGGGCTGATCGCGCTGGGCGCGGGCGGCATCAAGCCGCTGGTGGCCTCGTTCATGGGCGACCAGTTCGACCAGGGCAACAAGCACCTGGCGCGGGTGGTGTTCGACGCGTTCTACTGGATCATCAACTTCGGCTCGCTGTTCGCCTCGCTGCTGATCCCGCTGGCGCTGAAGAACCTCGGGCCGCAGTGGGCGTTCGGCATCCCCGGCATCCTGATGTTCGTGGCCACGCTGGTGTTCTGGCTCGGCCGCCACCGCTACGTGCGCGTGCCGCTGCCGCCCAAGGACCCGCATTCGTTCGCCAACGTGGCGCGCACCGCGCTGCTGGCGCAGGCGCCGGGGCAGGGCCGGCCGGGCCTGGTGCTGGCGGTCCTGGGCGTGCTGGCGGCGCTGGCCAGCCTGCTGCTGTCGGCCACCCTGGGCATCGTGATCGCGCTGTGCCTGGCGCTGGTGATCCTGCTGGCCGGCGTCGGCGGCGGCACCTGGTGGCAGCTCGAACGCGCCCGCGCGCTGCATCCGGACGCGGCGGTGGACGGCGTGCGCACGGTACTGCGGGTGCTGGTGATCTTCGCCCTGACCACGCCGTTCTTCTCGCTGTTCGACCAGAAGGCCTCGACCTGGGTGCTGCAGGGCCAGCAGATGACGATGCCGAGCTGGTTCACCGCCTCGCAGATGCAGGCGCTGAACCCGGCGCTGGTGATGATCCTGATCCCGTTCAACAACCTGGTGCTGTACCCGCTGCTGCGCAGGCTGGGCTGGGAGCCGACCGCGCTGCGCAGGATGACCGCCGGCATCGCCTTCAGCGGCCTGGCCTGGGTGGTGGTGGGCTCGCTGCAACTGGCGATCGATGGCGGCGACCCGGTGTCCATCGCCTGGCAGATCCTGCCGTACGCGCTGCTGACCTTCGGCGAGGTGCTGGTCTCGGCCACCGGCCTGGAGTTCGCCTACAGCCAGGCGCCGGCGCAGATGAAGGGCGTGGTGATGAGCTTCTGGAACCTGACCACCACGGTCGGCAACCTGTGGGTGCTGCTGTCCAACGCGGCGGTGCGCAACGACGTGGTGACCGGGCGCATCGCCGACACCGGGCTGAGCGAGGCCGCCTTCCTGATGTTCTTCTTCGCCGGCTTCGCGTTCCTGGCGGCGCTGGCCTTCGGCCTGTATGCCCGCACCTATCGCATGGTCGACAACTACCGTACTGCCTGAGGAAACCGCTGGATGATCACCCTGATCCTGATCGCCATCACCGCCGTGGTGTCGTGGATGGCGTTCAACAACCGCAAGCTGGCCGACCGGCTGATCCTGTGGCCGCCGGCGCTGTCGCGCAATCGCCAGTATGACCGCCTGGTGACCTACGGCTTCATCCACGCCGACCTCCCGCACCTGCTGTTCAACATGATCACGCTGTTCTTCTTCGGGCGGCCGATCGAGCAGGTGATGGGGCAGGTGACCGGCAGCGCGCTGACCTATCCGCTGTTCTACCTGGCGGCGCTGGTGGTCTCGATCCTGCCCAGCTACATCAAGAACCAGAAGAACCCCAACTACCTGAGCCTGGGCGCCTCGGGCGCGGTCTCGGCGGTGCTGTTCGCCTACATCCTGCTGGCGCCGTGGACCATCATCCTGGTGTTCTTCATCCCGGCGCCGGCGATCGTCTATGCGGTGTTCTACGTCGGCTACAGCATCTGGATGGACCGCCGCGGCGGCGATCGCATCAACCACAGCGCGCACCTGGCCGGTGCCGCGTTCGGCGTGATGTTCATGCTGATGATGGAGCCGCGGGTGCTGCAGGTGTTCCTGGAGCAACTGATGAACCCGCGCTTCGGCTGAGGGAGCGGGGCGGGGCCCGCAAGCCCGTGCGGCAGCGGCCTGTAGCAGTGAGCGTAGGAGCGGCCTACGGCTTGTCCGGGCATCGCGCCCGGGGCGTCAGGCCGCTTTTGCCGGCTCGCTGCCGCGCAGCTGCACGCCGGCGAGCTTGGTCTGCACGCCGTAGCTGGCGTACAGGCGGCGGTAGACCTCGCCGTCCAGCTGTTCGAACTCGGGGCCTTCGGTGTGGCCGGCGATCGCAAGTTGCAGCAGGCCTTCGAGCAGCGCCGCGCCGTCCGGATCGGTGTCCATGCTGGCGGGATCGAGTGGCTTCATGGGCGGGTCTCCGGAGCGGTGTCGGCGGGTCGGGTCCGGCTTGCCGGCGCGGGGTCGTGCCGGTTTCCAGGATCCCTCGATCGGGACTAT
This sequence comes from Stenotrophomonas sp. MMGLT7, assembly GCF_021168555.1. Classification (GTDB taxonomy): domain Bacteria; phylum Pseudomonadota; class Gammaproteobacteria; order Xanthomonadales; family Xanthomonadaceae; genus MMGLT7. The sequence goes on from NZ_JAJOZS010000006.1 coordinate 124,364, forward strand.
CGGCAGCCGCGCGGCAGGCTTGAGGCCTCACTCCGGCATCCAACGGCGGGCCTCGTCGCAATCCGGTTTCACACCGCCACTGCACCGGCCTGGGGCACAATCCGCCGCGTTCAATACGGGGAATCGGCCATGGCCGGCACTTCAGCCGACATCCACCACGATCGCGCCAACGGCTGTTTCCTGACCGAGGTCGACGGCAACACCGCACGGCTGGACTACGACCTCGACACGGGGGCGGGCCGGCTGGTGGTCACCCACACCGGGGTTCCCGAGGCCATCGGCGGGCGCGGCATCGCCGCGGCGCTGATGACGGCGTTGCTGGAGTTCGCCCGAGACGAGCGGATCAAGGTGGTACCGGCCTGCTCCTATGCGGCGGCCTTCATGCGGCGGCATCCCCAGTACGCCGACCTGCTGGCGTGACTTTGGCCATCGCATCCGTACAGGCATAGACTTTCACGCAAATCCATGGAGCGCGAGATGTACAGGTTAGGGAAGGGGACCGCGCTGTCGGTCCTGGCACTGGCGACGATGCTGGCGCTGGCGGCATGCAAGCGCGAGCCGGCCGCCGCGCCGGCCGATACCGCCACGGCTGCGCAGCCGGCCCCGGTGGACGAAGCCGTGTCCGACGACCCGGCCGAACTCAAGGACGTCATCGAGAACACTCCGAGCTACGTGGTGGGCATCAGCTATCCGCCGGTGGCGGCCAAGTACCCCGGGCTGGCGCAGGCACTGCATGCCTACGCCGAGGCCGCGCGCGCCGAATTGATGCAGGCGGTGGAAGGGCTGGGCAACGACAGGCCCACCGCGCCGTACGAACTGTCGCTGAGCTTCGAGCAGAGGCTCGACACGCCCTCGCTGGTCGCGGTGGCCGCCGACGGCAGCCGCTATACCGGCGGCGCCCACGGCGAGCCGCTGGTGGCGCGCTTCGTGTGGTTGCCGCAGCAGCAGCGCATGCTCGAGGCGCGCGAGCTGATCACCTCGGCCGACGGCTGGCGCGCGGTCGGCGGCTATGCGGCGGCGCAGTTGCGCGCGAAGGTGGAGGCGCGCGCCGACAGCGAGCAGCTGTCGCCGGAAGACCGGCAGGCGCTGGTCAGCGGCTCGGAGAAGATGATCGCCGAGGGGACCGCGGCCGATCCGGACAATTTCAGCCAGTTCGAGCCGGTGGTGGACGGCGCCGGCAGGATCACCGCGCTGAGGTTCGTTTTCCCTCCGTACCAGGTGGGTCCATACTCGGACGGCACCCAGTGGGTCGAAGTGCCTGCCTCGGTGCTGCTTCCGCACGTGGCGCCCGACTACGCGGGGCTTTTCGCCAACTAGCTGCCAGGAGACGGCGTCGTGACCGCACATCTGCAACATCGCGTCGAGGGCCTGCTGGCCGAAGCGGATGTACAGGTGGGCGGCAACCGTCCGCAGGACATCGCCGTGCACGACCCGCGCTTCTACGCGCGGGTGCTGGCGCAGGGATCGCTGGGCCTGGGCGAGAGCTACATGGAAGGTGGCTGGGACGCCAATTCGCTGGATGCGTTCCTGTGCCAGCTGATGAGCGCCGGCCTGGACGAGCGCGTGCATGGCTGGAGCGAGATCTGGGATGCCCTGCGGGCGCGGGTGTTCAACCTGCAGGCCGGACGCGGAAGCTACGAGGTCGGCAAGCGCCACTACGACCTCGGCAACGATCTCTACCGCGCGATGCTGGGCAGCCGCATGGTCTACAGCTGCGGCTACTGGCGCCATGCCGACAACCTCGACGATGCCCAGCTGGCCAAGCTCGACCTGGTGTGCCGCAAGCTGGGGCTCAAGCCCGGCCAGCGGGTGCTGGACATCGGCTGCGGCTGGGGCGAGGCGCTGAAGTACGCCTGCGAGCGCTACGGTGTGAGCGGCGTCGGCGTGACCATTTCCGCACAGCAGGCCGAGTACGCGCGCCAGCTGTGCGCCGGGCTGCCGGTGGAGATCCGGCTGCAGGACTACCGCGAGCTGGACGAGCGGTTCGATGCCATCCTCTCGATCGGCATGTTCGAGCATGTCGGCGACAAGAACTACCGCACCTATTTCGAGACGGCTCGGCGCTGCCTGCGCGACGATGGGCTGTTCCTGCTGCACAGCATCGGCACCAACGTCAGCCGGCATCGCACCGATCCGTGGATCGCGCGCTACATCTTCCCCAACTCGATGCTGCCCTCGGCCGCACAGGTCGCCACGGCCAGCGAAGGCCTGTTCGTGATGGAGGACTGGCACAACTTCGGCCCGGACTACGACCGCACGCTGCAGGCATGGCGCAGCAACGTCGAGGCGCGCTGGGACCTGCTCGATTCCCGCTACGACGAGCGCTTCCGTCGCATGTGGCGTTTCTACCTGTCCGGTTCGATGGCCACCTTCCGCTGCCGCCATGCGCAGCTGTGGCAACTGGTGCTGTCGCCGCACGGGGTGCCGGGCGGCTACGTCGCCCCGCGCTGACCCGCGTGCGCGAAGCGCTGGCGGCGTACATCGTGCTGGCCAAATTTTGACCAACGCAAGGCAGGCGACCGCGACGCAAGGGCTGCGCGGAGTTATCCACACGTTTGTGGCGCTTTCATCCACTGCCGCTGTGGAAAACCGCGGCTCGCCGATCGCCTTGCCGCGTCCGCGCGGGGAACGCTTGGCACGGCGGCACAGGTCGGGCCACGTTCCCGGCGTGCATGAAGCGACCCGGACATCGCTGCGGCGACTGCGTAGGGCCGACCTGCGAAGTCTTCGTGGTGCGGTCATGTCGACGCCCGTAGCACGGGTAAGCGAGGCGCACCCGGGATGGCCGGTGTCCCGGGTACGCATCGCTTACCCGGGCTACCGAACCGGGCTGCGTCACGGCCCCGCAACGAAAAGCGCCGCCCGGGGTCCGGGCGGCGCCATGCCCGCAGGATCGCGGTGGCGGCTCAGTTGCCGCCGGCGGTCAGGCCCCGCTTCTCCAGCAGCGGCTCGATCTGCGGCTCGTGGCCGGCGAAGTCGCGGAACAGCTGCATCGCATCGACGCTGCCGCCCTTGGACAGCAGCGTGGCGCGGAAGCGGTCGCCGTTGGCGCGGCTCAGGCCGCCGTTCTGGCGGAACCACTGCTGGGTGTTGGCGTCCAGCACTTCCGACCAGATGTAGGCGTAGTAGCCGGCCGCGTAGCCGCCCATGATGTGGCTGAAGTAGGGAGTGCGGTAGCGCGGCGGCACCGGCGGGTAGGCGATCCCGTCCTTGGCCAGCGCCTTGGCCTCGAAGTCCATGACGCCGCCGCCGGCCGGCACCTGCTCGGCGCCGATCTGGTGCCAGTTCTGGTCCAGCATCGCCGCGCCCAGGTACTCGGTGGTGGCGAAGCCCTGGTTGAACTTGGCCGCGGCCACCACCTTGTCCAGCAGTTCCTGCGGCATCGCCGCGCCGGTCTGGTAGTGCTTGGCGTAGTTCTTCAGGATCGACGGCCAGTCGGCCCACATCTCGTTGACCTGCGAGGGGAACTCGACGAAGTCGCGCGGCACGCTGGTGCCGGAGAAGTAGGGGTACTTCACGTTCGAGAACATGCCGTGCAGGGCGTGGCCGAACTCGTGGAAGGCGGTGGTGACCTCGTCCCAGGTCAGCAGCGTCGGCTGGCCGGCCGGCGGCTTGGGGACGTTGAGGTGGTTGGCGACCACCGGCTTGTCGCCGGTCAGGCCGGACTGGGAGACGTAGGAGTTCATCCACGCGCCGCCGCGCTTGGAGTCGCGCGCGTACGGGTCGAAGATGAAGATCGCCAGCTGGCTGCCGTCGGCGTCGATCACGTCGTAGACGAAGGTGTCGTCGCGGTACTTGGGCAGGTCGTGGCGTTCCTTGAAGGTCAGCCCGTACTCCTGGTTGGCGGCGTAGAACACGCCGTTCTCCAGCACGTTCTTCATCTCGAAGTACGGCTTGAGCTGCGATTCGTCGAAGGCGTACTTGGCCTGGCGCACCTTCTCGCTGTAGTAGGCCCAGTCCCATGCCTGCAGCTGGAAGGTCGGCTTGCCGGCGGCCTTCTGCTCGGCATCGATCATCGCCTGCAGTTCGGCGGCCTCGCGCCTGGCGTTGGCCACCGCCGGCGGCGCCAGCTGGCCGAGCATGGCGTTGACCGCCTCGGGGGTCTTGGCGGTCTGGTTCTGCAGCGAGTAGGCGGCGAAGGTCGGGAAACCGAGCAGCCTGGCCTTGTTGGCGCGCAGGGTCATGATCCGCGACACCAGCGCGGTGTTGTCGTACTCGCCGCCGCGGCTGCCGCGGTTGATGGACGCCTCGTAGATCTTCTGCCGCAGCGCGCGGTCCTGGAGGTTGGTCAGCGGCGGCTGGCCGGTGGTGTTGAGCAGCGCGATCACGTACTTGCCGTCCAGCTTGCGCGACTTGGCGGCCTCGGCGGCGGCGGAGACCTGCGCGTCGGACAGGCCGGCGAGCTGGGCCTTGTCCTCGACCACGACCGCCGAGGCGTTGACCTCGTTGAGCACGTTCTGGCTGAACTGGGTGCCGAGCCTGGCCAGCTCGGCGTTCATGTCCTTGAGCTTGGCCTTGTCGGCATCGGACAGCTGCGCGCCGGCGCGCACGAAGTCGTCGTGGTACTTCTCCACCAGGCGCAGGCCCTCGGCGTCCAGGCCGAGCTGGCTGCGGGTGTCGTACAGCTTCTTGATGCGGGCGAACAGCTTGCCGTTGAGCGAGATCGCGTCGCGGTGGGCGGCGAACCTGGCCGAGTAGTCGGCCTGCAGCTTCTTGCGGGTGTCGTTGGTGTCGGTGCCGACCAGGTTGAAGAACACGGTGGTGGCGCGGTCCAGCACCTGCCCGCTGTTCTCCAGCGCGATCAGGGTGTTGTCGAAGGTGGGCGCGGCCGGATTGTTGGCGATGGCCTCCACTTCCTTCAGCTGCTCGGCCATGCCGGCATCGAAGGCGGGCGCGAAATCGCTGTCCTTGATCTTGTCGAACTGCGGATAGTGCAGCGGCAGCGGGCTCTCGGCGAAGAACGGATTGGCCTGGACGGCGGCCTGGCCTGCGGCGGCGGGCGCGGCGATGGAGTAGGCGGGCATGGCGAGTCCCAGGGTCGCGGCCAGCGCGACGGCAAGGCGGGTGGTCAAGGCGGTTTCCTCCGTTGGTGTCAGCCCCCGAGGCTAACCGATCCGGCGCCCGCCAGCCCGTGACTAAAGCCATGTTGCCCGGGCCGGGTAGAGCCGAGCTTGCTCGGCCGGGGCTTTTCCCGCGATTTGGCCAAAGAGCGGCCGAGCCCCCGAAAAGGGGATGCAAGCACAGGCTCGGCTCTACGCGTAGCGGCCCATGGGCCGCTACTTCTCGACGAAGGCGCGCTCGAACACGTAGTCGCCGGGGCTGCCGATGCGCATCGAGGCGGTGAAGCCGCGCGCATCGAGCAGGGTGCGCAGGTCGGCCAGCATCTGCGGGCTGCCGCAGATCATCGCGCGGTCGTTGGCCGGGTCCAGCGTCGGCAGGCCCAGGCTGCGCTGCATCTCGCCGCTTTCCAGCAGCGCGGTCAGGCGGCCCTGGTTGCGGAACGGCTCGCGGGTCACCGCCGGGTAGTACAGCAGCTTCTCGCGGATGATCTCGCCGAGGAACTCGTGCTGCGGCAGCTCGTTCTCGAAATAGTCGCGGTAGGCCAGGTCCTGCTCGTAGCGCACGCCGTGGGTGAGGATCACCTTGTCGAAGCGCTCGTAGGTCTCCGGGTCCTTGATCACCGACAGCCACGGCGCCATGCCGGTGCCGGTGCCCAGCAGGTACAGGTGGCGGCCCGGATGCAGGTCGCTGATCAGCAGCGTGCCGGTGGGCTTCTTGCCGACCAGCACCTGGTCGCCGGGCTGGATGTGCTGCAGGCGCGAGGTCAGCGGGCCGTTGGGCACCTTGATGCTGAAGAACTCGAGCTGCTCCTCCCAGTTGGCGCTGGCGATGGAGTAGGCGCGCAGCAGCGGGCGGGTCTCGGTCTCCAGCCCGATCATCACGAACTGGCCGTTGTCGAAGCGGAAGCCGTCGCTGCGCGTGGTGCGGAAGCTGAAGTAGGCGTCGGTCCAGTGGCGGACCTCAAGCACCGTTTCGGTGCCGAAAGCAGAAGACATGCGGTTGATCGTCGGAGGAGTGAACCCCGGCATTCTAGCCTGGATGAGAGGCGCTCTCATTAACGGGCCGGGCAATGCCGGCAATTCTAGTGCATGGCCCGGCCGCCCGCCTGCGGCCGGTTGCCGCCGTTCAGCGGTAGCCCGCCGCCTGCAGCTCGAACAGCTCGGCGTAGCGGCCGCCTTCGGCCATCAGCTGCTCGTGGGTGCCGCTGGCTTCGATGCGGCCGTCGGCCAGCACCAGGATGCGGTCGGCCATGCGCACGCTGGAGAAGCGGTGCGAGATCAGCACCGCGGTGCGGTTGTCCGACAGCTCCTTGAAGCGCTGGAACACCTCGTACTCGGCGCGCGCGTCCAGCGCCGCGGTCGGCTCGTCGAGGATCATCACTTGCGCGTCGCGCATGTAGGCGCGGGCGATCGCCAGCTTCTGCCACTGGCCGCCGGACAGGTCCACGCCGGTCTTGAAGCGGCGCCCGATCAGCTGCTCGTAGCCGTGCGGCAGCGACTCGATCACCTCGTCGGCCAGCGCCCGGTGCGCGGCGTCGCGGATGCGCGGCGCGTCGTCCATCGCCTCGATGCGGCCGACGCCGATGTTCTCCCCGGCACTGAGGTGGTAGCGCACGAAATCCTGGAAGATGACGCCGATGTTGGCGCGCAGGTCGTCCAGGTCGTAGTCGCGCAGGTCGCGGCCGTCGAGCAGGATGCGGCCCTCGTCCGGGTCGTACAGGCGCGCCAGCAGCTTGACCAGGGTGGTCTTGCCGGCGCCGTTCTCGCCGACCAGCGCCAGCACCTCGCCGGCGCGCAGCTCGAAATCGAGGTGGCGCACCGCCCAGCGCTCGCTGTCGGGGTAGCGGAAGCCGACGTCCTCGAACACGAAGCCGCGGGCGATCGGCCGCGGTACCGGCACTGCATCCGGGCGCGAGGCGATCTCCGGCTCGATCTCGAAGAAGGAGAACAGGTCGTCCAGGTACAGCGCCTGCCCGGCCACCTGCGAGAAGCCGACCAGCAGGCCCTCGAGCAGCTGGCGCAGGCGCAGGAAGCTGGCGGCCAGGAAGGTGAGGTCGCCGATGCTGAAGTCGCCGTGGACGGTACGCCAGGCGATGTAGCCGTAGGCCGCGTAGTAGCCCAGCGTGCCCAGCGCCGCCAGCAGCGTGCCCCACAGCGCGCGGCGGCGGGCCAGCGCACGGTTGGCCGCGAACAGCCGCTCGGCCAGCGTGCGGTAGCGATCGACCAGGAAGCGGTGGAGGTTGAAGATCTTCACCTCCTTGGCCGTTTCCACGCTGGCGCCGACCTGGCGCAGGTACTCCAGCTCGCGCCGCTCCGGCGTCCACTGGAAGTTGAGCGAATAGCCCTGGGCGTTGAAGTGCGACTCGCCGATGAAGGCCGGCACCAGCGCCAGCGCCAGCAGCGCGATCAACCATGGCGCGTAGACCAGCAGGCCCACCGCCAGGCTGGCCACGGTGACCGCGTCCTGCACCTGGCCGAACAGCTGGCTCATCAGGTTCATGCGGCCCATGGTCTGGCGCCGCGCCCGTTCCAGCTTGTCCTGCAGGTCCGGGTCCTCGAAGTCCTCGAGGTCCAGCGTCGCGGCGTGTTCCATCAGCCGCACGCTGGTGGCGTTGGTGAACAGCTCCGACAGCAGCGTGTCGGCGTAGCTGACCATGCGCCCGAACAGGTCCGAGCCGACCGCCAGCGCCAGTTCCAGCGCCAGCAGTTCCAGCAGCCGGTGCAGCTGGCCGCTGGCCAGCGCGGCGCCGAGCGATTCGAAGCTTGCCCCGGCACCGGCCAGCCGCACCACCTCGTCGATGATCAGCTTGCCGATGTACAGCGTGGCCACCGGCATCAGCGCGCGCACCAGGCGCAGGCCGAGGCTGGCGGCGGTCAGCCAGGGGCTGGTCTGCCAGATCTGCCGCAGGAACGGCGGCAGGTTGCGCATGGCCTTGAAGCGTTCGCGCAGGCTGGGGCGCTGGCCGGAGGCGGCGGGGAAGGGGGGAGGCATGGGGCGATTGTGGCCCATCGCGCCCGGCGGTGGCATCGGTGATGCCGCCCGCCGGCGGCCGCGAGGGCGCCGGGCTGGGGGATCAGCCGTTCTCGTCCAGGTCGAGCTCGGCGGTCGAGTCGGGCCCGCCCTGGTGGTCGGCGCCGCGCACCGCCTGCCCCGGCTTGCCGAACGAACGGCTGCCGTCGTCGATGTTGAGCAGGTTGCGGACCTCGCGCACGCCCTCGACCGCTTCGACCAGGCGGCCGGCGTCGAGCTTCGTCTGGCGGCTGGGGACGTCGCCGCTGAGCGTCACCACGCCCTGGTCGAGGCCGACCAGGATCTCGCCGGCGTCGATGCCATCGGCATCGGCCAGGGTGCGGATGACCTCGTCGGCGATCAGGCCGTCGGTGCGGGCGGTGGGCATGGCAGGCTCCAATCCTTCGGGAGCCGGCACTATCTGCCCGCGCGCGTTAGCGCCGCGCCAACATCCTCACTCGTCCAGGCGCAGGGTCAGGCACTTGGCCGAGCCGCCCGCGCGCAGGAACTCGTCCAGCGCCGTCTGCACCACCCGGTAGCCGAAGCCGGCCAGCGCCCGCTGCAGCGCCGGGCTGGCCCGGTGCATCGCCACCGCCTCGTCGAGGTCGACGGCGTTGCAGGCGAAATCGAGCGCATCGGCCTCGCCGACGGCGATCCGCAGGTGCGGCGGCACCCGCGCCTCGATCGCCTGGCGCGAGGCGGCATCGAAGGCGGCCGGGAAGTACAGCAGGCGGCCGCCGCGCAGCGGGCAGAAGCAGGTGTCCAGGTGGTAGAAGCGCGGATCGACCAGGCGCAGCGGCACCACCGGCAGGTCGAGCATGCGCTCCAGCTCGGCGGCCGCGGCCAGGTCGCTGCGGTGGCCGTGGCCCATCCACAGGCGGCGCTCGCCGCGGTCGAGCAGGGCGTCGCCGGCGCCCTCGAAGAAGATCGCTCCGGGCAAGCGGCGGATGCGGAAGCCGGCGCGCTCGAACCAGTCGATGAACAGCGCTTCCTCGCCGCGCCGCTCGGGATGGCGGAAGCGGCTGGGCACGAAGTCGTTGCCGAGCACCAGCCCGGCGTTGGCCGAGAACGGCATGTCCGGCAGGCCGGCGCCCGGCGGCACCTGCTCGATGACGGCGCCGGCGGCGCCCAGGGCGTCGTGCAGCGCCTGCCACTGCGCCGTCGCGCGGTGGCGGTCGGCGCGATGCACCTGGCCCTCCATCCATGGGTTGATGACGTACTCGACCGCGAAGTGGCCGGGAGGGCACATCAGCAGGCGGTGCAGCGGGGTGCCGCGGCGCTCCGCCGCCGGCGATGCATGTGCCAGGGCATCGTTCGCCGGTGGCGCCTCGGCAGTCCAGATGCCGCTGTCGTGGTGGCCGTTCATCGCCGTTCTCCAGGTGGGGATGGGCAGACGCTAAGCGGCCGGTGTTGCGGCGATGTTTCCGTCGCGCGGCGATGTAGCGGAAGCGCGGGCTGCAAGCCCGATGCCGGGCCGGTTGCAGGCATCGGTCACCGCCATCGCCGTGCATCGGCCTTGCGTGGCGGTCGGCCGGGTCCGGCTTCGGTGCGATCCGTCGGCGCGGGCGGCCAGGGACCGGTGCGCCTGGACGGGTTCGCCACTGTCCATGCCGACTGGGACGAAACAGCGCATGTCGCCGCGACAGCCGGCGGGACCGCCGCTTTGCCCTAAAATGGCCGGGATTCCGCCAGCCAAAGAGCCAGCCGTGATGACATCGATCAGACAGGAAGACCTCGTCCAGAGCGTTGCAGACGCACTGCAGTACATCAGCTACTACCACCCGGTCGACTACATCAAGAACCTGACCGCCGCCTACGAGCGCGAACAGTCGCCGGCGGCCAAGGACGCGATGGCGCAGATCCTGATCAACTCGCGCATGTGCGCCGAGGGCCATCGCCCGATCTGCCAGGACACCGGCATCGTCACCGTGTTCCTGAAGATCGGCATGGACGTGCGCTGGGACGACGCCACCATGGGCGTGGAGGACATGGTCAACGCGGGCGTGCGCCGCGCCTACCTCGACCCGGACAACAAGCTGCGCGCCTCGGTACTGGCCGACCCGGCCGGCAAGCGCCAGAACACCCGCGACAACACCCCCGCGGTGGTCAACGTCAGCATCGTGCCGGGCAACACCGTCGAGGTGATCGTCGCCGCCAAGGGCGGCGGCTCGGAAGCCAAGAGCAAGTTCGCCATGCTCAACCCGTCCGACTCGATCGTCGACTGGGTGCTCAAGACCGTGCCGACCATGGGCGCCGGCTGGTGCCCGCCGGGCATGCTCGGCATCGGCATCGGCGGTACCGCCGAGAAGGCGATGCTGATGGCCAAGGAGGCGTTGATGGAGCCGATCGACATCCAGGAGCTGGTCGCGCGCGGGCCGTCCAGCCGCGCCGAGGAGCTGCGCCTGGAACTGTACGAGAAGGTCAACGCACTGGGCATCGGCGCGCAGGGCCTGGGCGGGCTGACCACGGTGCTCGACATCAAGATCAAGGACTACCCGACCCATGCCGCCAACCTGCCGGTGGCGATGATCCCCAACTGCGCGGCCACCCGCCACGCCCACTTCGTGCTCGACGGCAGCGGCCCGGTCACGCTCGACCCGCCGTCGCTGGAGGACTGGCCCAAGCTCACCTACGACCCGCGCAACGCGCGCCGGGTGGACCTGGACACGATCACCCGCGAGCAGGTGGCCGAGTTCAGGCCGGGCGAGGTGCTGCTGCTCAACGGCAAGCTGCTGACCGGCCGCGATGCCGCGCACAAGCGCATGGTCGACATGCTCAACAAGGGCGAGACGCTGCCGGTCGATTTCACCGACCGCTTCATCTACTACGTCGGCCCGGTCGATCCGGTGCGCGACGAGGTGGTCGGCCCGGCCGGCCCGACCACCGCCACGCGCATGGACAAGTTCACCCGGCAGATGCTCGAGCAGACCGGCCTGCTGGGCATGGTCGGCAAGTCCGAGCGCGGCCCGGCGGCGATCGAGGCGATCGCCGACAACAAGGCGGTTTACCTGATGGCGGTCGGCGGCGCGGCCTACCTGGTGTCCAAGGCGATCAAGGCCAGCCGGGTGGTGGCGTTCGCGGAGCTGGGCATGGAGGCGATCTACGAGTTCGAGGTCAAGGACATGCCGGTGACCGTGGCCGTGGACGCGCAGGGCACCTCGGTGCACAAGACCGGCCCGCGCGAGTGGCAGGCGAAGATCGGCAAGATCCCGGTACTGGTGGAGTAACGCCGCGGCGCCGCGGCGTGCGAAGGAGGGCCGGGTTATGCTCGGCCTTTCTCGTATCGGGACAGCGGCGATGCCTCCGCGCTGGAAGACCCTGCTGCTTGGCTGTGTCCTGGGCTGTGCAGGCGCGGGCATGGCCTGGCCGGTGGTGGCGCAGTCCTCGAAGGTGCTGTTCCCGTCCCCGGACTACGTGCCGGCGCCGTCGAAGTCGGCGTTTCCCGAGCCGTTGCCGGATCGGCCCGATGTGCCTGCGATCGTGCCGGAGGACGCGCCCGGCGCCACCGCGGCGGACCGCTGCCTGGCGCAATGCCAGGCGACCTAGGCCACCTGCCAGAACCAGCCGCATGACCTGGCGCGGTGCCAACCGGCATCGCGCGCGGCGGCTGCGGATCCATCGGGGATCCGGCCAGGCGCAATGCCTGTTTCGCGCAGGTCCAGGACTGCAGCATCCGTGGCGCGACCGACGTCTGCCAGTCGCAGCGCAGCCGTTGCCTGCGCACGTGTGGCAACTGAAGCCGGCCCCGGTGCGTGCGGCCCGCGGCCGGCATCGTGCCATCGGCTTCACTGCATGCGGCGCTAGCATTGCGGCCGTTGCCATCGAGGACGTCGAACATGCCTGTTTCCGGTGTATCCCCGGTCGTGGCGGAGGAGCTTCTCGCCGCCGGCCAGCCGGCTCCCGATTTCACCCTCAAGGCCACCCCCGACCAGACCCTGTCGTTGCACGAACTGCGCGGCAAACCGGTGATCCTGGCGTTCTATCCGGCCGACTGGAGCGCGGTGTGCGGCGACGAGCTGACACTGTTCAACCAGACCCTGCCGATGTTCAAGGAGCATGGCGCCACCTTGCTGGGCATCTCGGTGGACAGCGCCTGGTGCCACCAGGCCTTCATCCAGGCGCGCTCGCTGCATTTCGACCTGCTGGCCGACTTCGAGCCCAAGGGCGCGGTCGCCCGTGCCTACGGCGCCTACGATGCCGAGCACGGCTACTGCAAGCGCGCGCTGTTCGTGATCGACAAGGACGGCACGATCGCCTGGAGCTACCTGTCGCCGACGGCCGTCAATCCCGGTGCCGACGGCATCCTCGACGCGCTGGAGAAGCTGCCCGAATGAGTACGCTCAGAATCCCGGTCGGCCCCCAGGACCACGTCCGCGGCAATCCGGACGCGGCCGCCGTGCTGGTGGAATACGGCGACTACCAGTGCCCGTTCTGCGCCCAGGCGGTGCCGGCGATCGAGCAGTTGCGGCAGCAGTTCGGCGACGCGCTGTGCTTCGTGTTCCGCAACTTCCCGCTGGCCGATGCGCACCCGGAGGCCGTGCCTGCGGCGATGACGGCCGAGTATGCCGGCGCGAACGGGCGCTTCTGGGACGCGCACGACGCGCTGTACGCCAACCAGGACCAACTGGGCGAGGGCCTGTACGAGGCGATCGTCGCCGAAGCCGGGCTGCCGGTTTCCGGGCTGCGCCAGGCATTGCGGTCCGGCGAGTACGGGCAGCGCATCCAGCACGATTTCGAAGGCGGCGTCCGCAGCGGCGTCAACGGCACCCCGTGCTTCTTCGTCAATGGCCAGCGCTACGACGACGCGGACGGATTGCAGGGCCTGTTCGATGCCATCGCCGAGGCGACCGGAGCGAGCGGCCGCGACTGAGCCCGGGACGATTCCGGCGGCGGAAGGACTGGCGTATCTTCGCCTTTCCCCATGTCACAGGCCGAGATCGATGACCGCAACGCTCTACTACTCGCCCAGCACCGCCGCGCTGGTGGTGCACTGGCTGCTGATCGAACTGGAGGTCCCGCACGTGCTGCACGCGCTGGATTTCGACCGGCGCGAGCAGAAGTCGCCCGAGTACCTGGCGCTGAACCCGGCCGGCGTCGTGCCCACGCTGGTGCTCGATGGCCAGGTGCTGACGGAAGCGGCGGCGATCGCCATGCACCTGGCGGACCTGCATCCCGAGGCGGGGCTGGCGCCCGCACCGGGGACGCCGGCGCGGGCCGAGTACTACAAGTGGATGTTCTTCTGCGCCAATACGCTGCAGCCGGCCTATCGCGCCTGGTTCTATCCCGACGAGCCGGCGGGCGCGCAGAACGTCGAGGCGGCGAAGGAACAGGCGCGCATCCGCCTGGAGAGCGCATGGCAGCGCGTGGCCGAACATCTGCAGGCCAACGGTCCCTACCTGCTCGGCGCGCAGCTGTCGGCGGCCGATTTCATGCTCACCATGCTGATGCGCTGGTCGCGCAACATGCCGCGCCCGAGCGACGACTGGCCGGCGCTGAGGGCATACGCCGGGCGCATGAAGTCGCGGCCGGCGTTCAAGCAGACCTACCGCCGCGAGGGCATCGAGGACTGGACGTAGCGGTTCGCGGCGGCACCGCAACCCCGTGCCCGTTCGGCCGCCGCCGGTGCCGAAGGTGGGACGACCGCGCACGCTCGGCCGTTCGCGGCGCCGGCGGCGGCATCGGCTTCGGGAACGCCGGCCTTCGGTCTGGAGGCAGCCGCGCGCCCGGCGGTGGCGATCGGTCCTGTCCTGGCTGGGCACGCGGGTAGCGGGCGGACCTACCCGCGGCGTGGATACCTACCCGCTCCCCCTATTGACCGGATGTGCGCCTGCCATGGAGGGTGTAGCTGTCGGCAATGTCGGGAGACGACACATATGCCGGCGGATTCGCAATCGCGTCACCTGTGGGAGAGACCGGCGAAAGCCGGCGCCGAAGGAGCAACCGCCCCGGAAACTCTCAGGCAAAAGGACCATGGGGTGACGACGGGTCGTGCATGAGTCGGCACGTACCGATGTCGGCAGGCGGTTTTCCGGCGATTGCCGGAAACCGTGGCCGGCATGGCAACAAAATCTGGAAAGAGCCCGGTGCGAACATCCGGGCCGCCCAAGGGGTAATGCTCTCAGGCAGACATACAGATGGGGCGCCTTTCATCGTCTTGAACGGATAGGGCGCCATGTGCATGCATTCTGCATTCTTCTCTAGTTCCGCGATCGGGAAATAGTCCGCCCACGGCATTGCCGTGGGCGTTTTTCTTGCTGTGGGGTGCCGATGCCTGCATCGGCTGCCGATGGGAAAGCCTGGCCGCGATTCGGTCGCGGCCGTCGATTGGGTGTTGCCGCCTGCGGCAGCACCGCCGGAGTCGTGCCAGCGCAACAGACGTAACCGACCAATCCCTGTGATGACGGAGAGCGTGAGCATGAGAAAGAACCATGAAGCCATGGTGGCGAGTGTGCTCGTTTCGGCGATCGCCGCCTGCTTGATTCCTTTCAGGACATCGGCACAGGACGTGGGTGCGGGACAGCAGGAGGCGGATTCCAGGCCGACCGAGATGGAGGCGGTTAAGGTGAGCGCGCCGGTCACCGGCTCGCGCGTGGCACGCGACGGATTCAGCGCACCAACGCCGACCAATGTGCTGTCGACAGAAGAGATCAAGGCGCAGGCACCGGCCGACATCGCCACCTTCGTCAATACGCTGCCATCGGTGACCGGCAGCCAGAATTCCACCAGCAATTCCGGCAGCCTGAGCAGCGGCCTGGCCGGCATCAGCGCGTTGAGCCTGCGCGGGCTGGGAGCGGGGCGCACCCTGGTGCTGTTGGACGGGCAACGCTCGGTGCCGTCTTCCGGCACCGGCCTGGTCGATACCAATACCTTTCCTCAATCGCTGATCAGGCAGGTCGAAGTGGTCACCGGCGGCGCCTCCTCGGCCTACGGTTCGGACGCCATCGGCGGCGTGGTCAACTTCATCCTCGACCGCTACTACACCGGCATCAAGGGCACGGCCGAATATAGCCAGACCACCTACGGCGACAACAACGGCAACAAGTTCAACCTGACCGGCGGCTGGAGCTTCGGCGACGGCCGCGGCCACCTGCTGCTGAGTGCGGAGACGGTGCGCTCCGACGGCATCCATAGCCTCGATCGCGACTGGGCGAAGAAGGGCCATTTCGCCGCGCGGAACAGCGCGGCCAACATCGCCGCCGGCGGACCGACCTACGTCACCGGCGACGACATGGGGCCGACCACCTATACGCCCGGCGGCCTGGTGACCTCGGGGCCGCTGCGCGGCACCTATTTCGGCGTCGGCGGCAGCGTCAACCAGCTGGCCTACGGCGAAGAACTCACCAGCCCGTGGATGGTCGGCGGCGACTGGCAGACGACACTGGGCAACATGGTCGGCAGCAACTCGCTGGCGGCCGACGACGATCGCGACAGCGTGTTCGGCCGCGCCAGTTTCTGGGTGACGGATGCCTTCGAGGTGTTCGCGCAGGCCTCGTACGCCAGGTACGAGGGCCTGAGCTACTACATCCAGCCGACCCAGACCGGTGTCACCATCCAGGCCGACAACGCCTACCTGCCGCAGTCGGTGAAGACGCAGATGGACGAACTGGGCCTGGGCTCGCTGACCATCGGCACCAGCAATGCCGACATGCCCGCCTCCGGCAGCAGGATGAAGCGCGAGACCCAGCGCTTCGTGGTCGGCGGCGAAGGCAGCTTCGACTGGTTCGGCAAGGCCTGGAACTGGGATGCCTACTACCAGTACGGCAAGACCGAGAGCCGGGAGCAACTCACCGATACCTTCAATACCGCGCGCCTGGCGCTGGCCACCGACGCGGTGGTGGACCCGGACGGCGGCGTCGCATGCCGCTCCACGCTCGTCGATCCGGGCAACGGCTGCCTGCCGCTGAACCGCCTGGGCATCGGCGTGGCCGATCCGGACGCGCTGGCGTGGGTGCTGGGCGCACCGCGCCGCGACCAACGCTTCGAGCAGCAGGTGTTGGCGGTGAACTTCAACACCAACGAGATCCCCGGCTGGGCCGGCCCGATCTCGCTGGCCTTCGGCGCCGAGCACCGTACCGAGAAAATGTCCGGCCATGTCGACGAGCAATGGCGCAGCGGCTGGAAGTACGGGAATTTCCTGGTGACTTCGGGCGAATACGACGTTTCCGAAGCCTATGTCGAGACCGTGGTCCCGCTGTTCGCAGGCATGGATTTCAACGGCGCGGTGCGCTACACCGATTACAGCGAATCCGGCCAGGTGACCACCTGGAAAGCCGGCCTGGTGTACGCGCCGATCGAGGATATTGCGTTCCGTGCGACGGTTTCGCGCGACATCCGTGCACCCAACATGGAGGAGATGTTCGCCGCCGGTACCGCGCGCACCAACAATGCCACCATCCCGGTGAACGACAAGGGCTATGCCGCCGGCAGCCAGACCTTCCTGCAGAACCAGATCGGCAATCCGGACCTTGTGCCGGAAGAGGCCGATGCCCATGGCGTCGGCGTGGTCTTCAAGCCCGGATTCCTGCCCGGGTTCGCCGCCTCGGTGGACTACTACGACATCGAGATCAGCGGCGTGATCGCAACCATCAGCGTGGACGACACCGTCAGGTACTGCTTCGACAACGACCAGGAGTACTACTGCAACAACATCTTCAAGGACGCCAACGGAAACCTGACGACGGTCAACATCTACCCGCAGAACTTCAACACCATGCGTTCGCGCGGGCTGGACATCGAGCTCTCGTACAGGCGGGCCGCCGGTCCGGGTGAACTGACCCTGCGCGGCATGTTCACCCACTACATCGAGAACACCACCGACAACGGCGTCACCGCGATCAACGAAGCCGGAGAGAACACCAGTTCCACCCCCGACTGGCTCTACCGGCTCAGCGCGATGTACGACGTGGACGATTGGCGCTTCCACGCGACCGCACGCGGAGTGAGCAGCGGCGTGATCAGCAACGCCTACACCACGTGCACCCATTCGTGCCCGACCCTGACTGCGCCCTACTACACGATCAACGACAACCGCGTGGACGGGGAGGTCTATCTCGATGTCGGCCTCAGCCGCCGGTTCCGGATCGGTTCGGCCGGCGCGGAAGCGTATTTCAACATAGGCAACGTGCTCAACACCGATCCGGTGCTGGTTTCCAATCCCGAAAGCAGCGGCTCGGAGAACATGCCCGGCTACCCGCAGACCAATCGCAATCTGTACGACACCCTCGGCCGCACCTTCCGCGTCGGCCTGCGTCTCGAGTTCTGACTGGACGCGGCCGCGATGGCCGCTCGGTACTCCGCTACCTTTCGCTACAGGAGAATCCCATGAATATCGGCAAGCGCATCAGGACCGCATCGCTGCTGGGTCTGCTCTTCGGCATGAGCCTGGCCTGCACGGCGCTGGCGGCCGCCGGCGAGGCCTTGAAGCAACAGGCCATCGCCGGGGTCGAGCAGCGCGCCAGGCTGGCGCAGCAGATGACCGACTCGATCTTCAGTTTCGCCGAGCCGGGCTTCCAGGAGTTCCGCACCTCGGAATACATCACCGGGATCCTGGAGAAGAACGGTTTCAGGATCACTCGCGGCGTGGCCGGGATTCCAACGGCCTGGAAGGCCGAGTGGGGCAGCGGCGGCCCGCTGGTCGCGCTGGGCAGCGACATCGACGCATTGCTGGGGCTGTCGCAGGTGCCGGGCATTCCCACTCCAAAGCCGCAGGTGGAAGGTGCGCCGGGACACGGCGAGGGCCACAACTCGGGCATGCCGCTGGTGGTGGTGGCAGCGCTGGCGGCGAAGGAGACGATGCAGAAGAACGGGATTCCCGGGCGGCTGCTGATCTGGCCGGGCGTGGCCGAGGAACTGCTGGCGACCAAGGCGTTCTACGTGCGCGACGGGCTGTTCGACGGCGTGGACGCATCTATCTTCACCCACGTGAGCAAGGACATGAGTACCTCGTGGGGACCGTCCGGCAACAACGGCATGGTCTCGGTCGAGTACACCTTCCACGGCAAGACCGCGCACTCGGCCGGCGCACCCTGGGCCGGCCGCAGCGCGCTGGACGCGGTGGAACTGATGAACGTGGCCTGGAACATGCGCCGTGAGCACCTGCCGGTCACCCAGCGCTCGCACTACGTCATCACCGACGGCGGCGAGCAGCCGAACGTGGTGCCCGGCAAGGCCTCGGTCTGGTACTACTTCCGCGAGCAGACCTTCGCCAGCATCCGCGAGCTCTACGAGACCGGCAACGAGATCGCCGAGGCCGCGGCCAAGGCCACCGGCACCACCGTGACCCGGCGCCTGCTCGGCTATGCCGCGCCCAACTTCGGCAACAAGCCGCTGGCCGAGGCGGCCTACGCCAACATGAAGGCGATCGGCATGCCGCAGTGGAGCGCGGCCGACCAGGCATTCGCGCAGGCAGTGCAACAGCAGAACGGCTTCGAACTGCAGCCGCTGGCCACCGAACTGGCGCCGCTGTCGACCCCGGACTCGCGCGGCTCGTCGATGGGCGGCGGCTCGGACGATATCGGCGATGTGATGTGGACCGTGCCCACGATCACCATCCGCTTCCCGTCCAACATCCCCAATACCATCGGCCACAACGTCACCGCGGCGATGGCGATGGCCACGCCGATCGCGCACAAGGGCGTGGTGACCGGGGCGAAGGTGCTGGCGTCCACCGTGCTGGACCTGATGACCACGCCGGAACTGGTCGCCGCGGCCAAGGGCTACTTCCGCAACGTGCAGCTCAAGGACGCCAGCTACGATCCGGTACTGACCGCCGCTGATACCCCTGCGATCCACCTCAACGGCGAGTTGATGGAGCGGATGCGGCCGAAGATGGAGCCGCTGTACTACGACCCCGCCCGCTACGACAGCTACCTGCAGCAACTGGGCATCGAGTATCCGCAGCCCGGCGGGAAGTGACACCGCAAGCCGCACGAAATCGTAGGAGCGACTTCAGTCGCGATGGGGCTTTATGCAGGTCCTTCTGCAAAAGCGCGCACATCCATGTGCGGGGGATCCAAAACGGGAAAGCCCCATCGCGACTGAAGTCGCTCCTACAAGTCGCCCTGCAAGTCATCCCACGAGCCGCCCGCAAGCCGCTCCGGCAGGAGCTACGGCAGCAGTTCCAGCACCTTCTCCGGCGGCCGGCACAGCGCCGCGCCGCGCGGGGTCTGCACGACCGGGCGGTTGATCAGGATCGGGTGCGCGACCATTGCCGCGACCAGCGCTTCCTCGTCCAGCGCCGGATCGTCCAGGCCCAGCTCGGCATGGACCGCCTCCTTGCTGCGCAGCAGTTCGCGCGTGGCGATGCCCATGCGCGCGACCAGCGCGCGCAGCGTCGCCGGGGCCGGCGGCGTCTTCAGGTACTCGACGATCTCCGGTTCGATCCCTGCCTGCCGGATCAGCTCCAGCGCCTTGCGCGAGCTGCCGCAGCGCGGGTTGTGCCAGATGACGACCGCCGCGTCCGCCATCAGTACCATTCCAGCAGCGACAGGCCCACGCCGACGTAGGTGGCCTTGTGGTTGTAGTCGATCATGCTCTCGCCGTAGCCGTCGAACACCTGGATGTGGCCGCGCAGCAGGCGGCTGATCGGGAAGCCCCAGTCCAGCTGCAGCGCGCCGTGCGAGCGGTCGCCGCTGCGCAGCGAATGGCGTGCCATCAGCGATACCTCGTGGCCGTTGCGGTTCCAGGTCAGGGTGGCGTCGCCGCGGCCCATGTAGTCCTCGATGTCCGGGTTGTTGTCGTCGCTGCGGCTCTCGGGCAGGCGGTACCAGGGGCGCAGCACCAGCGCCCAGTTCTCGCGGTCCAG
The DNA here is from genome assembly GCF_021168555.1 of Stenotrophomonas sp. MMGLT7. GTDB lineage: Bacteria > Pseudomonadota > Gammaproteobacteria > Xanthomonadales > Xanthomonadaceae > MMGLT7. The sequence continues at coordinate 144,237 of NZ_JAJOZS010000006.1, forward strand.
GCCGACGTTGAGGATCACCCGGTTCCAGCTGCGCGAGAGCGGGTCGCCGCGGCCGTTGGACTGGTGGTTGAGCTGCAGCGCGGCCATGCGCCCGTGCCAGCCGAACAGGCTGTAGTTGTTGCGGAAGGCCAGGATCAGCTCCGGCTCGTAGTTGGTCTCGCGGAACGGGCGCGACTGCTCGGAGTTGTAGGCCTGCCAGCGCGAGCTCTGGGTGTAGCCGGCCCACAGGTCGCCGTTGTCGCCGAAGATGTTCTCCCAGACCTTGGTCTTGAAGCTGAGCTGGAACTTGAGCTCGGTGCTGTCCAGCGGCTGCGCCGTGGTGACCGTATTGTCCGGGTTGGGCGAGGACGGCATCTCGTTCTTGTCGCTGGTCCAGAACCCGGGCAGCAGGTACACCGGCTTGTAGGCACGCAACTGGAAGGTGCCGAGCTTGGAGTCCCTGGCCAGCTCCCAGCGGCTGTCCAGCAGCGAGCCGCGTCCGGCATTGGCGATGGTGGAGTCGTAGTAGTCCTCGCGGAACAGCTGCTGCTCGTCCTTGCGCTTGGACGGCGGCTCGGCGTCGACGGTCTGGTCCAGCTGCTTCCTGGACTGCGCCGCCGACCTGGCAGCCGCGTCGGCATCGCGGGTATCGATCGGCGAGTGCCCCAGCGCCTGGTCGTAGCATGCCAGGCGCGCGGAATCGGAGGTGATGGCCACGCACGCCTGCGGCGTGGCGGGGGCGGGGGCCGCTTCCTGCGCCGATGCGTGGAAGGAGGCGGACGCGCAGGCGATCAGCATCAGCGGTTTTTGCAGATTGGACATCGGTTTTTCTCGCAGGCGGCGCGGGAGGAGGAAGGCGGTCGGCGTGGAATGTTGCCAGAAATGGCGGCGATGCCGACGTGAGGGCCAAGTCGGGAATGTAGTCAGAAATACCAGGCGATGGCGAACACGCCCAGCATGGCGATGCCGAGCGCGATCTTGGATGCGGTGCCGAGCACGATGCCCAGCCACGTGCCCAGGCCGACCGCGGTCGCCTTGCCGGCCTGGCGACTGTGCCAGTACTCGCCCAGCCATGCGCCGACGAAGGGGCCGACCAGGATGCCGAACGGCAGGAAGAACAGTCCGGCGAACGTGCCGATCACCGAGCCCCACAGCGCCTTGGCGCTGGCGCCCACGCGCTGGGCGCCGAACGCGGTGGCGGCGAAGTCGATCAGCAGCGACAGCGCGGCCATCACTCCCAGCACGACCAGCGGCAGCCAGCCGACCCGTTCGAAGCCATTGGCCCAGGCCGCCGCCAGCAGGCCGGCGAACACCAGCGGCAGGCCCGGCAGCGCCGGCAGCACGATGCCGGCCAGCCCCACCAGCACCAGCAGGGCGGCGATCAGGTAGAAGATGAACGAAAGCTCCACTTGGACTCCCGGGGTTGGTATTTTGGGGTTGACAGAATGGCTGTTCTTGATGATTGCAATTTCATTTTGCCCGGGTTAAGTTGCAGCCGCTGCGCTTGGCAAGGTCACCGTGAATCGTGGCCTGATGCGGTAGATCCCCGATCCGCTACATCGTTGCACCTCGCTTCCTCCTTGCAACCAGCCGCCGGAAACCTCCTGGCGTAACCATTACCCCAGTGATCGAGGAGTCAGCCGAGATGTCTGAACGCGAAACCGGAACCGTGAAGTGGTTCAACGATGCCAAGGGCTTTGGCTTCATCAGCCGCGAGAACGGCGAGGATGTGTTCGTGCACTTCCGCGCCATCCAGACCCAGGGCTTCAAGAGCCTGAAGGAAGGGCAGAAGGTCAGTTTCACCGTCGTCCAGGGCCAGAAGGGCCTGCAGGCCGATGCGGTGCAGCCGATCTGACGCAGCCGGCGCGACGCCAGCGACGGACAAGGACAGGGCCCGCGATGCGGGCCCTGTCTCGTTTACTGCCCGGGGTGGCCGGCTTCAGCGCACGACCACGCGGCCGTTGACCACGCGCACGTAGGTGTTCTCGCGCACGCCGCCCAGGTCCTTCTGGTTGACCACGATCACGCGGCCGTCGTCCATCTTGACCTGGATGTCGTAGCTGTCGCCGGTGACGTTCTGCTGGATGCGGTTGCCCGCCAGCGCGCCGCCCGCCGCGCCGGCGACGGCGGCGACGTTCTGGTTGCCCTTGCTGCCGCCGGTGTGGTCGGAGATCTCGTGGCCGGCGATCGCGCCGACGATACCTCCGAGGATCGCCCCGGTGGCGGCCGGAGCGGTGCGGTTGGAGGCCACCGTGTCTATGCGGGTGACGATGCCGCAGTCGGCGCAGCGGCCCTGGTTGTAGCCCGCGTTGCCGTAGCCGCTGTTGTAGCCGCCGCCGTAGCCGGGCGAGGTGGCACAACCGGCCAGGGCGAGGGAAGCGGCGGCACCGATCGCGATCAGTCGAATGTTCATGGGTGGTCCTCTGTCGGCGATGTCGCCGCGTTTGTGTTGATGTGTGGCAGATCGTGTCTAAGGCAACGTGAACACAGCGCCAACTGTGCCCGGTCTTCCTGAATGGGGAGGTGCCGGCCGCCCGTCAGCGGAAGTCCTGGTGGCAGCCGCGGCAGGCGGCCTGGATGTCGTCGGCGATCCGCGGCGCCTGGCCGCACGCGGATGGCGATGCCAGCTCGGCATCCAGCGTCGCGCGCAGGCGCGAGGCCTGTGCGGCGAAGCGGCGGTCGGAGGCCAGCCCGGGGAAGGCGGTCTCGATCCCGCCGGCCAGCACCCGCAGCGACTGCAGGCGCGATATGGCATCGGCCGGATCGCAGCGATCCGCCGCCGGCCCCTGCCCGAACTGCTGCAGCTGCCGCTCCATCACCTGCATCAGCGCCCGTGGGAAGGGATCCACGCGGGCCTGCAGCGCGCGCACCAGCACCAACGTCGCCAGCGTGCCGAGGATCACCCCGGCGACGAGCACCGACAGGTAGCGCATCAGGGAAGGCGACGAACTCGGCTGGCGCATCGATTCCGCTCCCGGCAAAAGACCGAGTATGGGATGGCGCATCGTAAAATGGCGGCATGAACGAACAATGGCGTGAACGCTTTTCCGGCATCGACCGGCTCTATGGGACGGGTACGGTCGAGCGCCTGGCGCAGTGCCGGGTGGCGGTGGTCGGACTGGGCGGCGTCGGCTCGTGGGTGGTGGAGGCGCTGGCGCGCACCGCGGTCGGGCACCTGACCCTGATCGATGCCGACGACATCTGCGTGTCCAACAGCAACCGCCAGCTGCCGGCGCTGGCGGGCATGTTCGGCCGCAACAAGGCCCAGGCCATGGCCGAGCGCTGCCGGGCGATCAACCCGGAGATCGACGCGGTGGCGGTCGAGGCCTTCCTCACCACCGGCAACATGCCCGAGCTGCTCGACCAGGGCTTCGACCTGGTCGTCGATGCCTGCGACAGCTTCCGGGTGAAGGTGGAGGCGATCGCCTGGTGCCGTCGCCGCAAGCTGCCGCTGCTGACCGTCGGCGCCGCCGGCGGGCGCACCGACCCGACCCTGGTGCGCGTGCGCGACCTGTCGCGCACCGAGCACGACGCCATGCTGGCGCTGATCCGGCGCAAGCTGCGCGGCGAGTTCAACTTCCCCAAGAACCGGCAGCGCTACTTCGGCGTGCCGGCGGTGTACTCGCTGGAGAACGTCAAGTACCCGCAGGCCGACGGCAGCGTCTGCGGCCTGCGCCCGCAACTGGGCGAGGACGCGGCGCTGCGGCTGGACTGCGGCGCCGGCCTGGGAGCGGCCACGCACGTGACCGGCACGTTCGCCTTCGTGGCGGTCGGCAAGGCGCTGGAGATGCTGCTCAAGGCCAAGCAGCAGCCGTGACCGGGCACCACGGCTGCGGCGGCGCCTGCCTCTTCGGGGTGTAAGCCGCAAGAAGCCTTCCCGCGACCCGATGGGCGCCAGTAAGCTGTCCACCATCTCAGGCTGGATACGGCACATGCCGATCGCGGCAATGGCAGGCCGTAGAGCCACGATTGCACAGGGCGGGACCGTCACACGGCGCCCGCGGCGCCGGGCACACGCAACCGGCCTCTTGATCGTTGCTTGCGTGCCGCCGATGCCGCCAGTGGTCACGGCAGAGTCCGACGCGGTGGGCCGAGGCCCACCCCATGATCTCGGCCATCGCCCTGAGGAGGAGCCCCGGCGACTTGCGCTCGGGAAGGGCAAGGCACTGGACCCCCGCCGGCGCGGGGATGACGGGTTTCGTTGGGCGCTTCAGGCGCGGTAGTCCCTTCCGCCACCGGCAGCGTTGTCCCATCGGCAGAAGGTGCCTCGGAGGGGCGGACGGGGCAGGGGCGGAGCCTCGCGCGAGCTTGCATCCCCGGGAAGGCCATCGGGGCCTTGCCTCGTCGACCCGCAGGCCTGTCAGTGCCGCCGCAGGCCGAACAGGCGCTCGGCATTGGCGCTGGTGCGGGCGGCGATGGCCTGGACCGGTTCGCCGCGCAGCCGCGCGATCGTTTCGGCGATGGCCGCCAGCCGCGCCGGCTCGTTGCGCTGGCCGCGGATGGCCGCGTCGGGCTGGTCCGGGGCATCGGTCTCCAGCAGCAGGTAGTCCAGCGGCATTTCGCTCACCAGCCGGCGCAGCCGCTGCGCGCGTTCGTAGGTGACCGGACCGCCCAGGCCGATCAGGAAGCCGGACTGCCACAGCTGGCGCGCCTGCTCGGGGCTGCCGGAGAAGCTGTGGACGACGCCGCGCAGTCCGCCGGTCGAGCGCAAGGCGACGATGACCGCCTCCACCGCGCGCCGCGCATGCACGATCACCGGCAGGTCGAACTCGCGCGCCAGCGCCAGCTGGCCCTCGAAATAGAACTGCTGCGCCTGCCGATCCAGGTCGGGGACGAAGAAGTCCAGCCCGCATTCCCCGATCGCGCACGGGCGTTCGCGCTCGATCCATTCGCGCAGCAGCTGCAGGTGCCCGGGCCGGTGCTCGGCCAGGAACATCGGATGCAGCCCGTAGGCGGCATGCAGTCCCGGATCGGCATTGCAGACGTCGCGCAGCTTGGGCCAGGCGGCCGCGGCGACGGCCGGGACCACCTGCACGGCGACCCCGGCGACGTGGGCGCGGGCGACCACCTGGGCGCGGTCGGCATCGAACTCGCCGGCGTCCAGGTGGCAGTGGCTGTCGACCAGTGTCACGTCTGCACCCTCGTGTAAGTCGTGCGCGCCGCCATCGGCTTGCGGAAGGCACCGACCGCCGCCGAGACCGGTGGTCCTGGCAAGGTCCGCGACGCGACGTTGCGGTTCGGCGGCAGGCGCAGGGCCGGCATGGGGCGTTGACGCGGCACCAGGGCCATCAGCGTCGCTGCGGCGATCCCTGCGGCAGCGGCGGCTTGCGCGTCTTCCAGTTGGCCAGCAGCAGCGTGCCCAGGCCGAACACGATCTCGTCGACGAAGGGGATCGGATCCGGCACCAGCACGCTGATGGCGAACAGGGCCGCGGTGATCTTGAACAAGGTCGGGTAGCGCAGCTTCCGCGCCCAGTTCAGCAGGGGCAGGACAAGGGGATTGGGCATCGGGAATTCCTCGCTGGGGGTGAAAACGCTATCACGATGGATATGGTGGCGAGGTGGGCGTCTGTTAAGCCTGTGTCGGGAAATTGTCGCCGTCTATTCAGCTTCGTCGTGCTCGAATTGCGTCGTACCGAGCGCGGATGGTCCGCAAGGAGCCTGGTGATGAAAAGCAATACGACAACGATACTGGTCGCTGCTGGAGCGTTGCTGGTGGGTGGCGTGGCCACGGCGGCCTTCATGAACAACCGCAGCGAGCCGGCTGCGTTCGTGACCCCGACCGAGCAGAACCAGCCGCCGCTCGCCGCTACCGGCGACGATGCCGCGGACGATTCGCTGCGCGGCGGCGCGGCGCTGCAGTATGCCGACGTGGTCAAGGTCGAGCCGGTGAGCGAGAAGGAGAAGCTGTACGCCACGGTGATCGGTACCGAGCCGGTGCGCGAGACCAGCACCACGTCGGTACCGCACGAGGTCTGCCAGGACGTGGTGGTGCAGGAGCGGCTGCCCGAGCGCGACGGCAACGTCGGCGGCACCGTGGCCGGCGCCGTGATCGGCGGCCTGCTCGGCAACCAGGTCGGTGGCGGCAGCGGGCGCAAGGTCGCCACCGCCGCCGGTGCGGTGGCCGGCGGCGTGGTCGGCAACCGGGTGGACCGCAACCATGTCGGCGGCCGCGTGGTGAACCGCACCGAGCGCCAGTGCCACACCGAGCAGCGCACTTCCGAGTCCTCGCGGGTGACCGGCTACAACGTCACCTACCGCAAGGACGACGGCAGCACCGGCACCCTGCGCATGGACAGCAAGCCGGGCAGCCGCATCGCCCTGGGCAACAGCGACAAAGTGATCGGCTACGACGTCACCTACCGCCTGGATGGGCAGGAGAAGCAGGTGCGCCTGGACGAGAAGCCGCAGGGCGACCGCCTGCCGGTGATCGACGGCCAGCTGGTGACCCAGACCGCTGCGCTGGACAGCACCGCCGCCAGGCAGTAGGCGCGGTTGCCCCTGGTTCGTGCGAAGGGCCGGCGCCGATGCCGGCCCTTCGCTTTTCTGCCCTCCGCGCCGTTCCTGTGCCGGTTGCTGGCGCCGCCCTTACGCGGCGCTTCACCCGGCCCGGCTTTGCCGCCAGACTAGCGGGGTTTCCACCGGATCCCTCGCGATGCCGCAGCACAACGTACCGCTCACCGTCCATGGCATGTCGCTGTCGGGCAACTGCTACAAGGTCAAGTTGCTGCTCGAGCAGCTCGGCAGCCCGTATCGCTGGATCGAGGTGGACAGCGTCCACGGCCAGACCCGCACGCCCGAGTACCTGGCGCTCAATCCCAACGGCAAGGTGCCGATGGTCGAGCGCGACGACGGCCGCGTGCTGGTCGAGTCCAACGCCATCCTGTTCTGGCTGGCCGAGGGCACCCCGTACCTGCCGGCCGACGGCTGGCAGCGCGCGCAGGCGCTGAGCTGGATGTTCTTCGAGCAGTACAGCCACGAGCCCTATGTCGCGGTGGCGCGCTTCATCCGCACCTGGACCGCGCCCGACTCGCCGCGCCGCGGCCAGCTGCCGGAACTGCTGCAGCGGGGCGAGGCCGCGCTGGCGGTGATGGAGCAGCACCTGGCCGCGCATGCCTGGTTCACCGGCCCGCACTACGGCATCGCCGATATCGCCCTTTTCGCCTACACCCACTGCGCCGGCGATGGCGGCTTCGAGCTCGCGCGCTGGCCGGCCATCCAGGCCTGGCTGGCGCGGGTGGAGGCGATGCCGGGGTTCGTGCCGATGGCCGCGGCGCCGGCGCCATGCGCATGAGCATGGCCGGCCGGCGCTGCCCGGCACCGCATCGAATCCCCGGGAGAAACGCGTAGATGTGCGGATTGGCGGGACTGCTGCTGGCCGGGCCGCAGCTGCATGGCGAGGAACTGGGCGCGCTGGCGCAGTCGATGGGCGCGGCACTGGGCCACCGCGGGCCGGACGACGACGGCACCTGGGTCGACGCGCAGGCCGGCATCGCGCTGGCGCACCGGCGCCTGAGCATCCTCGACCTGTCGCCGCTCGGCCACCAGCCGATGGCCTCGGCCGACGGCCGCTACGTGTTGGCCTACAACGGCGAGATCTACAACTTCGCCCAGCTGCGTGCGGCACTGGCGGCGCTGGGGCACCGCTTCCGCGGCCATTCCGATACCGAGGTGCTGCTGGCCGCAGTGGTCGAGTGGGGGCTGGAGGATGCCCTGGTGCGCTGCAACGGCATGTTCGCCATCGCCCTGTGGGACCGGCGCGAGCAGTGCCTGTGGCTGGCGCGCGACCGCGTCGGCAAGAAGCCGCTGTACTACGGCTGGGCCGGGCAGGCGCTGGTGTTCGGCTCCGAACTGAAGGCGCTGTGGCGGCACCCGGATTTCGACAACGGCGTGGACCGCGACGCGCTGACCCTGCTGCTGCGGCTGGACTACATCCCGGCGCCGTACTGCATCCACGAGCGCGCGTTCAAGATGATGCCCGGGCGCATCCTGCGGCTGGATGCGCAGGCGGTGGCGGCCGGCGCCGCGGCGCACCGCCCGGAACAGGCGCAGAGGCCGTTCTGGAGCGCGCGCGAGGCGATGCAGGCGGCGTTGCTGCAGCCGTTCGGCGGCGACGATGCGGCGGCCGAGGAGCGCCTGGACGGCCTGCTGCGCGACGCGGTGGCGCTGCGCATGGTCGCCGACGTGCCGGTGGGGGTTTTCCTGTCCGGCGGCACCGACTCCTCGCTGGTGGCCTCGATGATGCAGGCGCAGAGCGCGCAGCCGGTGCACAGCTTCAGCATCGGCTTCGCCGGTTCGCACCACGACGAGGCGCCGCTGGCGCGCGAGGTCGCCACCCACCTGGGCACCGACCACACCGAGCTGTACGTGTCCGGGGCCGACGCGCTGGCGGTGGTGCCGCAGCTGCCGGAGATGTTCGACGAGCCGTTCGCCGACGCCTCGCAGGTGCCGACCGCGCTGGTGGCGCGGCTGGCGCGCGGCGGCGTCACCGTGGCGCTGTCCGGCGACGGCGGCGACGAGCTGTTCTTCGGATATACCCGCTACCAGCGCGCGCTGCGCAACTGGCGCCTGCTGCAGCACGTGCCGGCGCCGCTGCGCGCGGCGATGGCGCATGCGGCGCGCGGCCGCGGCGAGTCCTCGCGCACCGGCGGGCTTTCGGCGGTGCTGGCTGAAGCCGGCGCGCGCGGCATCGGCGATGTCTACCGCAACCGTATCTCGCGCTGGCGCGATCCGGCCGCGGCGGTGCCCGGGTCGCACGAGCCGGACAGCTTCTACAGCCTGGCCGACCCGCTGCACGGCGCCGGCACGCCGGCCGACGCGATGATGCTGGCCGACTTCGTCAGCTACCTGCCGGACGACCTGCTGTGCAAGGTCGATCGCACCACGATGGCGGTGAGCCTGGAGGCGCGCGCGCCGCTGCTGGACTGGCGCGTGGCCGAGTTCGCCTGGTCGCTACCGATGTCGATGAAGCTGCGCGACGGCACCAGCAAGTACCTGCTCAAGCGGGTGCTGCGCCGCTACCTGCCCGAGCCGATGGTCTACCGCGGCAAGCGCGGCTTCGGCGCGCCGGTCGGCGAATGGCTCAGGGGCGAGCTGCGCGGCTGGGCCGAGGACCTGCTCGACCCGGCACGGATGGCGCGCGAGGGCATGCTCGACGCGGGCGCGGTGCGCGGCGTGTGGGAGGCCTTCGGCCGCGGCCAGCGCAAGTGGCACACGCACCTGTGGAACGTGCTGATGTTCCTGGCCTGGCAGGCGCACTGGCGCCGTGCCCGTGGGGACGCCGCCGCTTCCTGAGCCGGCTTTCACCTTGGAACGCGGCCGGCGGGATTATTTTGGGCGGGTCTTCAGCAAGGAGTTCCCCCCATGGGCAAGTACAAGGTGGCAGTGCTGGTCGGCAGCCTGCGCAAGCAATCGATCAACCGCAAGCTGGCGCTGGCGCTGGAAAAGCTGGCCGGCGACAAGGCCGACTTCCAGTACCTGGAGATCGGCGACATCCCGCTGTACGACCAGGACCGCGATGGCGACTACCCGGCGCAGGGCACGCGCCTGAAGCAGCAGATCCGTGCCGCCGACGCGGTGCTGTTCGTCACCCCCGAGTACAACCGCTCGATCCCGGGCGTGCTCAAGAACGCCATCGACACCGCCTCGCGTCCCTACGGCGACAGCGCCTTCGCCGGCAAGCCGGCGGCGGTGATCGGCGCCTCGGTCGGCGCCATCGGCACCGCGCTGGCGCAGCAGCACCTGCGCAACGTGCTGTCGTACCTGGATGTGGCGGTGCTGCCGCAGCCGGAGGCGTTCATCCACTTCAGCGATGGATTGGTGGCCGACGACGGCAGCGTGGCCAACGAGGGCACGCGCAAGTTCCTGCAGGGCTTCGTCGACGCCTTCGTCGCCTGGATCGGCAAGCAGAAGGGCTGAGGAGCCCGGGTCCAGGCGTGCAGGGACGGCCGCAGGAGCGCCTGCAGGAGCGCCTGTAGGGGCGGCTGTAGGAGCGACTTCAGTCGCGATGGGGCCTTGCCGGTAGAGTCCCATCGCGACTGAAGTCGCTCCTACAGTTCCCACAGTTCCCACAGTTCCCACGGTTCCCGCGGTTTGCAAAGTTCCCACTGCAGCCACGGTCCTCCATGGCCCGTAGCCCCGGCCTGCAGGCCGGCAATCCCCGGATATGAGACCGGTCGGGCGCAGGCTGCCTCGTGCACCGCCTGTGCACGGCTTATCCACAGAGTTGTGCATCGCCGCGGCGGCCGCTGCCGACTATGCTTCCTGCCCCCGTCCCGCTGTATCGAGTACGCACTCCATGTCCGCCCGTCCCGCCCCCCGAAGCAACCGCGGCCGCGATCGCGATAGCGACCGCAGCGAGCAGCGCATCGACCAGCTGCGCGTGCCGCCGCATTCGGTGGAGGCCGAGCAGGCGGTGCTGGGCGGGCTGATGCTGGCGCCCGATGCCTACGACAAGGTCAACGACCAGCTCACCGAGAACGACTTCTACCGGGGCGACCACCGGCTGATCTACCGCGCCATCCGCGAACTGGCCGAGAAGGACCGTCCGTTCGACGCGGTCACCCTGGGCGAGTGGTTCGAGTCGCAGGGCAAGCTGGAGCAGGTCGGCGACGGTGCCTACCTGGTCGAGCTGGCCAGCACCACGCCGTCGGCGGCCAACATCGCCGCCTATGCCGAGATCGTGCGCGACAAGGCGGTGCTGCGGCAGCTGATCGAGGTCGGCACCAACATCGTCAACGACGGCTTCCAGCCGGAGGGGCGCGACAGCGCCGAGCTGCTGTCCAACGCCGAGCAGCAGGTGTTCAAGATCGCCGAGGCCGGTGCCCGCGGGCGTGCCGACTTCGTCGGCATGAACAACGCGCTCAAGGATGCGTTCGAGGTGCTGCAGAGCCGCTTCGAGAACGGCGGCAGCGTCACCGGCCTGCCCACCGGCTACACCGAGTTCGACAACATGACCGCCGGCCTGCAGCCGACCGACCTGGTGATCCTGGCCGCGCGCCCGGCGATGGGCAAGACCACCTTCGCGCTGAACATCGCCGAGTACGCGGCGATCAAGTCGAAGAAGGCGGTGGCGGTGTTCTCGATGGAAATGTCGGCCTCGCAGCTGGCCATGCGCCTGATCTCCTCCAACGGCCGCATCAACGCCACCCGCCTGCGCACCGGCCAGCTCGAGGACGAGGACTGGAGCCGCGTGACCGGCGCCATCTCCATGCTCAAGCAGACCAAGATCTTCATCGACGATACCCCGGGCCTGTCGCCGGACGTGCTGCGCTCCAAGGCGCGCCGGCTCAAGCGCGAGCACGACCTGGGGCTGATCGTGATCGACTACCTGCAGCTGATGGCGGTGCCCGGCAACAGCGAGAACCGCGCCACCGAGATCTCCGAGATCAGCCGCTCGCTCAAGGGCCTTGCCAAGGAACTGGGCGTGCCGGTGATCGCGCTGTCCCAGCTCAACCGCTCGCTGGAGACGCGCACCGACAAGCGCCCGGTGATGGCCGACCTGCGCGAGTCCGGCGCCATCGAGCAGGACGCGGACATGATCGTGTTCATCTACCGCGACGACTACTACAACAAGGAAAACTCGCCGGACAAGGGCCTGGCCGAGATCATCATCGGCAAGCAGCGCTCCGGCCCGACCGGCTCGATCAAGCTCAAGTTCTTCGGCGAGTACACCCGCTTCGACAACCTGGCACACGATTCGATCGGCAGCTTCGAGTAGCGGGACAGTCGCGTCCCGCACTGTGTCCTGTCTCTCGATCACAAAACAGCAACAGCCAGGTTCCCTAGCCAGGTTTCCTTCTCCCGCTTGCGGGGGAAGGTGGCGCGCAGCGCCGGATGGGGGCGCTTTTGCTGTTGCTTTCCCATGCTCCAGGCAACCCCCATCCGTCCTTCGGGCACCCCCGCCTTCGCGGGGGCAGGTTCTTCCCCCGCAAGCGGGAGAAGGGAACTTGGCTGTTCCCGATTGGTGATCGCGAGACTGCACCATGCCGGGCACGGGAAAACCCGGTGCCAATCGGGCGCGTCGCCACTGTCGCCCATGCTGCCGTTCCGCGTTTACTCGCGACGCAACGAACTTCGCACCGTCGATCATTGAACTGGGACAGCTAGCCGATAGGCTGGAAAACAGAGCGAAGACGCCGCCGCCGACATGGGTGCGGCCCGCTCCTCCCAGGTTTTCCGAGGTCTGCCGTGCTGCTAGATGCCCTGAATCCACATCCCGCCGATGGGCTGTTGGCACTGATGTCGCTGTACGCGGCCGATACCCGTCGCAGCAAGCTCGATCTGGGCGTGGGGGTGTATCGCACCGAGGCCGGCGCCACGCCGGTGATGACGGCGGTCAAGCAGGCCGAATGGAAACTGCTGCAGGCCCAGGGCAGCAAGAGCTATCTCGGCCCGGAAGGCGATCTCGAGTTCGTGCGTGCGCTGCAGCCGCTGGTGTTCGGCGCCACGCTGGTCGCCGACTTGGGCGCGCGCCTTACCGGCGTGCAGACCGTGGGCGGTACCGGGGCCTTGCGCCTGGCCGCGGATCTGGTGGCTGGTGCCTCGCCAGGGCATGTGCTGTGGCTGGGCACGCCGAGCTGGCCGAACCATACGCCGGTATTCGCCGCCAGCGGGTTGCGCGTGCGCAGCTACCGCCAGTTCGATGCGGCCGCGCAGGGCTTCGATCTTGCGGCCACATTGGCGGCGCTGGAGCGGGCAGGGGCGGGCGATCTCGTGCTGTTGCACGGCTGCTGCCACAACCCGACCGGCGCCGATCCAAGCGCCGAGGAATGGGAGCAGGTCATCGAGGTCATCGTGCGGCGCGGGTTGCTGCCGCTGGTGGATATCGCCTACCAGGGCCTGGGCCGCGATCCGGAAAGCGACGCGTGGGCGCTGCGCAGACTGGTCGAGTGCGTGCCGCAGGCATTGGTGGCCTACTCGTGCGACAAGAACTTCGGCCTCTATCGCGAAAGAGTGGGCGCGCTCTACGTGGTCGCCGCCAGCGGCGCTGCGGCCGCGGCGGCGTCCAGCCACCTGGCCGCGCATGCGCGCGCCAGCTATTCGATGCCCGCCGACCATGGCGCCGCGGTGGTGCGGACCATCCTCGGCGATGCGTCCTTGCGGGCTGCCTGGAGCGAGGAATTGCGCGGCATGGCCGCAAGGGTCAACGGCATCCGCGGCGCCTTGGCGGCGCTCGGGCAGGTGGGCGCCATCGAGCTGTCGCCGCTGGCGCGGCAGCGCGGGCTGTTCGCCCTGTTGCCGCTGCCTGCGGCAGCGATCGAGCGGCTGCGCATCGACCATGGCGTCTACATGGCGGGGTCGGGGCGCATCAACGTCGCTGGCCTGTCGATGGGCGCAGTGGCGCGCTTCGGCGACGCGCTGCGCACGGTGCAGACGGCGGTGGCGGCATGACGATCGCCCCGGCCGACACCGACGCCGTGCGCCCGCGCATCTGCGTGGTCGGCGCCGGGGCGATCGGCTCGGTCGTGGCCGGCCTGCTGGCCACTGCGGGCGCGCGGGTCGGCGTGGTGGCGCGGGACGCGCGCCGGGCCGCGATCGCACGCGATGGCCTGCGCTACCGCCTCGGCGAACGGCAGCAGGTGGCGGTGTCGGTGACGGTGGACGATCCGGTCGGCTTCGGCGTGCAGGACGTGGTGGTGCTGGCGGTGAAATCGCAGGCATTGCCGGCGGCCCTGTCCGCCGCGCTGCCGATGATCGGCCCACGGACGCTGGTGGTGCCGCTGGTGAACGGCGTGCCGTGGTGGTACTTCAACGGCCAATCCACACGCCCGCGGTCGCATGTCGAAACCGTGGATCCTGGAGCGAAAGCGCAGCGGCTGCTGCCGCCGGAATGCATCGTCGGCAGTGTGGTCTACATCACAGCGTCGCTGGACGGCGCCGGTGTCGCCCACGCCGGCGCCGCGCCGCGGCTGGTGCTGGGCGAGGTGCTCGGCGGCGTCGGTGCGGGGACACGTGCGTTGGCCGCGCAGTTGCAGGCGACAGGCATCGACGTCGTGCTCAGCGATGACATCCGCGCTGCGCTGTGGAGCAAGATGGCGTTGAACCTGGCCACCAATCCACTGTCGGTGGTGGCCGAGGCCGACCTGGCCGAGCTGTTCCAGCGCGCCGACCTGCGCGTGGTGGTGGACACCGTGCTGGAGGAGACGCTGGCGCTGGCACGGCGCTACGGCGTGCAACCGTCGATGGACCTGGCACAGATGATCGCTGCCGGCCTGCGTGCCGGACGTTTCGAGACCTCGATGCTGCAGGACTACCGTGCCGGCCGGCCGCTCGAACTCGGCGCCATCGGCGAGGCGGTGCTGGAACTGGCCGCCCATGTCGGCCAGCCCATGCCGATGGCATGCGGCATCGTCGCGCTGGCCGCCTACAAGGCGCGCTGCATCCCCGCCATTTCCACTTCCCCGGACTCGCCATCAAGGAGCCAGGCAATGAACGACCAGGTCATCAACGAGCCGGCGCAGGAGCGGCCGGTCCTCGCGGCGTCCGCCGCCATGCCGCCGCCGGCCGACGCCACCGAGGCGCAGTTGCGCAGGCAGCTGTGCGACTTCTACCACCTGGTCGACTGGCTGGGCTGGGGGGAACTGATCTTCAACCACATCTCCGTGCGCATCCCCGGGCCGGAGCATCACTACCTGGTCAATCCGTTCGGGTTGAACTACTACGAGATCACCCCCGAGAACCTGGTCAAGGTGGGCATCGACGGCCAGCTGGTGGAGGCGTCCGAGTACCCGGCCAATCCCGCCGGATTCGCCCTGCACGGCGCCATCCACGCTGCTCGCGCCGACGTGCAGTGCGTGGCGCATACCCATACGCTGCCGATCTGCGGGGTGGCGATGAAGCAGGCCGGCTTCAGCCACGATAACTTCTACGGCGCCCAGCTCACCGATCGCATCGGCTACCACGACTTCGAGCGCATCACCCTGTTCGACGAGGAGCGCGGGCGCATGCTCGCCAGCCTCGGCGACAGGCACGTGCTGTGCCTGCGCAACCACGGCATCGCGGTGTGCGAGCGCGACATCCCGACCACCTTCATGCTGCTGTGGATCGTGCAACGCGCCGCCGAGGTGCAGTGCCAGGCCGGCGCCATCGCCGGGCCGGACATCGCGCTGTCCGAGGCGGTGCGCCGGCGCTGCGTCGACTCGGCCCGGCGCATGGTCGAGAACGCCGATGCCGCGCGCCTGGTCTACGCGGCCACCGTGCGCCGCATGCGCCACGCACAGGGACGCTGAAGGTGGACGGCGGCCCGCAGGTGTTCGATCGCGTGTTCGTGCAGGCGCTGTCGCTGGGGGCGGGGGCGCTGCGGGTGGCGGTGAAGGACACCATCGACATCGCCGGCCATCCCACCCGCGCCGGTTCGGCGGTATTCGACCCGGCGCCGCCGGCGGCGGCGCATGCCGAGGTGGTCGAGCGCCTGCTGGCCGGCGGCTGCCGCATCGTCGGCAAGACCCACCTGCACGAACTGGCGTTCGGCGTCACCGGCGTCAACCCGCGCTTCGGCACGCCGCCCAATCCACGTTATCCCGACCATGTGCCGGGCGGATCCTCCAGCGGCTCGGCCGCGGCGGTCGCCGCCGGCCTGGCCGATTTCGCGCTCGGGACCGATACCGGCGGATCGGTGCGGATCCCGGCCGCGTGCTGCGGGGTGTTCGGGATCAAGCCGACGTTCGGCCGCGTCAGCCGCCGCGGCGTGCTGCCGGCGCGAAGCACGCTGGATTGCGTCGGGGTGCTCGCCGGTAGCGCGGCGATGCTCGCGCGCGGCATGTCGATCATCGATCCCACGTTCCAACCCGATCATTCCGATGCCGGCGTCAGGCTCGGCCGGGTCGAGGTCGATGCGGATGCGGCGATTCTCGATGCGCTTGACGAGGTATTGGCGCAGTCCGGCTTCGCCGTCGCGCCGGCCGCGCTGGCGCGGCTGAACGATGCCTTCGATGCCGGGCTGATCGTGATCAACCGCGAGAACTGGCAGGCGTTCGGCCATGTCGCCGCGCATCCGCTGCTGGGCGAGGACGTGCGCAGCCGGCTCGCGGGCGCTTCCTCTGTCACCGACGCGGCGCTGGCGTGCGCCGAAGCGGTGCGGGTGGCTTTCGCCTCGGAGGTGGACGCGGCGCTGGCGCAGGTCGATGCGCTGGTGCTGCCGACCATGGCCAGCATCCCGCCGCGGCTGGCCGATGCCGGCGATGCGCGCACGGCCGTTGGCATCACCCAACTGGTCCGTCCGTTCAACCTCAGCGGGCATCCCGCGGTCACGGTGCCGCTGTCCGTTCCGGCGCAGGTACCGGTGGCCCTGCAACTGGTCGGCCGCCATGGCGACGACGCCAGGCTGTGCCGCATCGCCGAGCGGCTGGCCGAACGCATCCCGAACGTCATCCAATCCCGAGGCGATCCATGAGCCGCTGCCGTGCCGAACCCCGCATCGTGTCCACGTCCGCGTCAGCGGACGACGCGCTGGAGGCGCTGCTGGCCGAGATCCGTGCCCGCCGCGACGAGTTCGAGCGGCAGACCTTCATCTCGCCGGACATCGTGCAGAAGTTCCGCCAGGTCGGCGTCTACCGCGCGCTGGTGCCGCGCGAGCTGGGCGGCGACGAGGTCTCCCCGGCGCAGTTCTGCCGGCTGGTCGAGCGCATCGCCCAGGCCGACGGCTCGGCCGGCTGGGTGGCCAGCTTCGGCGTATCGGTGATGTACCTGGCGGCGCTGCCGCCGGCCACGCTCAGGCAGGTCTATGCCGACGGTCCCGACGTGGTGTTCGCCGGCGCGCTGTTCCCACCGCAGCCGGCGCAGCGCCGGGAGGACGGCATCCACGTGCGCGGGCGCTGGAAGTTCGGCAGCGGCTGCACCGGCGCCAGCCTGGTCGGGGTCGGCATCCGGCTGGAGGACGATCCGGCGCCGGGCCTGCCGCGGATGGCGGTGCTGCCGCGCGCGGCGGTGCGCATCGAGCACGACTGGGACGTCATCGGCATGCAGGGCACCGGCAGCCACGACGTGGTGGTGGACGCGGCCTCGGTCGCGGAGGAGTGGACCTTCGTGCGCGGCGGCCCTGCCAACCTGGCCTCGCCGCTGTACCGCTATCCGGCGCTCGCGCTGGCCGCGCAGGTGCTGGCGGTGGTCGGTCTGGGGGTGGCGCGCGCGGCGCTGGACGAGATCGCCGCCGCGGCCGCGGGCCGGGCCTCGATCACCGGCGCGCCGAAACTGGCCGAGCGCGCCTACGTGCAGATCGAGATCGCTCGCGCCGAGGCGGCGCTGCGTTCGGCACGGGCGTTCTTCTACGAGAGCACCGAGGAGGTCTGGCGGCAGGTGCTGGCCGGCGAGGCGGTCACGCCCGCGCAGAGCAACCTGCTGCGGCTGGCCGCCACCCATGCCGCGCGCGCCGGCGCCGACGTGGCGCGCACCGCGTTCACCCTGGCCGGTACGCCGGGCATCTTCCGCGCCGGGCCGATGCAGCGCTACCTGCACGACGCGCTGGTGGTGGTGCAGCACGCCTTCCTGGCCGAGGGCAACTGGCAGCAGGCCGGAAGCGTGCTGCTGGGCCGGCCCACGTCGCCCGGCTATCCCTGATCCCATTCCTTCGCGAGAACCGCCATGTCTTCTTCCGGATATCCCCTGCGCGCCCTGCTGTGCATCGCCGTGACCCAGAACTTCTTCGACCTGCCGGCAAGCGAGATCGGCGGCGTGTGGAAGGCGGTGGGCGAAATGCTCAAGGGTGTGAACACGCTGCCGGGCATCCGCCTGCTTGGCACCCTGGACGACGACGAGACGATGGTCGGGACCTCGCCCAGCGGCTGGCCATGGACCTGCTACCTGCTGGTCGAGGCGGCCGACCGGCAGGCGGTGGTGGCGGCCTGCAACCTGTTCCGCACCACCGCGGTCGGCGAGTACCGGCTGTGGAAGTTCCTGCGCGTGGAAGCGCGCCTGGGCCGCGAACTGGCGGTGCCGGCGTGAGATCCGTGCGTCCCCGGCGCAGCCGCCTGCGCGTGCCCGGCGTGCAGGAGCTGGCGCACCGGCTCGACCGCGCCGAGCGGCGCATCGCCGCCCTGGAGGCGGAGAGCGCCTGTCGCTGGGTCATGACCGAGTACATGCGGCTGTGCGACCGCCTGGACGCGTCCACGCCGATGGACGAACTGGCCGATCTGTTCACCGAGGACGCGGTCTGGGAGGGACGCGGCAGCCGCTATGGGAGCGCGTTCGGGCGCCACGAGGGTCGCCATGCGATCGTGGCCTTCCTGGGTGGCTACCGCGGCCCACCGGCGCACTTCGCGCTCAACGTGCACTACCTGGCGTCGGAGACGATCCACGCCGCCGATGCGCGGCTGGCCCATGGCAGCTGGACGATGCTGCAGGTGTCGACGCTGGCCGGCGGCGAGTCGCAGCTGCGTAGCGCGCGCATCGAGGCCGAGTTCCGTCTCGACTTCGGCCGCTGGCGCATCGCCCACTTCAGTACCGCCAACCTGTTCAGCCAGCGCCGCGAGCATCCCTGGGACGACGACGCTGCGGCCGCGGAGCCGGATCGGCACTGAACCCACCCCCTCATCCCCACCTTTCCGGCAGGAGATCCCCCGCATGCAAACCGCCGCCGAAGCGCCGCTGCTCGAACTGGATCGGCTGGTCCAGCCCGACCGCGTGCACAGCGCCCTGTACAAGGACCCGGACATCTTCGAGCAGGAGATGTCGCGGATCTTCGAGAACACCTGGGTGTGGGTGGCCCACGTCAGCGAGGTCGCGCAGCCGGGCAGCTTCAAGAGCACCCATGTCGGCCGCCACCCGGTGATCGTGGTGCGCGACCGCCAGGGCGAGCTGCGCGTGCTGCTCAACCGCTGCCGCCACCGCGCCTCCACCGTATGCGAGTTCCGCAAGGGCAGGACCAGCAGCTTCGTGTGCCCCTACCACGGCTGGAGCTACGGCCTGGACGGCGCGCTGCGCGCGGTGTCGCACCCGCAGGGCTATTCGGCCGACTTCGACAAGCGCCAGTACCCGCTGCGCGCGCTGCGGGTGGAACAGTACGCCGGCATGGTCTTCGCCACCTTCCGTGAGGACATCGAGCCGCTGCAGGACTTCCTGGGTCCGGCGCGGAAGTGGATGGACCTGTTCATGAAGCAGGGTGGCGGCTACCCGATCAAGGTCGGCGGCGAGCACAAGTTCCGCTTTCCCGGCAACTGGAAGATCCAGATGGAGAACACCACCGATGCCTACCATTTCCCGGTGGTGCACAAGTCGTTCCTGCAGTCGCTCGACGACGACACCGAGGAACTGTTCACCTTCGTCGGCCGCAAGGGCTGCGTCGAGGACCTGGGCAACGGCCACAGCGTGATGGTGATGATCCCCGAACTGGTGGACCTGGAAGCCGACCTGGATGCGCCTATCCCCGAGCGCTTCCAGACGCTGGCCGACGAACTGGCCGCGGAGGGACACGACCCGGAGCAGGTGCGGCGGATCGTGCGCGCGGTCGGCGGCAGCGGCTTCAACCTCAACCTGTTCCCCAACATCGCCTGCTCGATGGCGTTCTTCCGCGAGCTGCGGCCGATCGCGGTGGACGAGACCGAGATCAACCACATCGTCATCACCATGGACGGCGGCCCGGCCGCGGCCAACCGCGCGCGGCTGCGCCTGCACGAGCACTTCCAGGGGCCGATGGGCTTCGGCAGTCCCGACGACGCCGAGGCCTGGCAGCGGGTGCAGCGCGGCGTGCAGGCCGGCGGCGAGGACGTGTGGATCCTGCTCAACCGCAGCCTGGGGCTGGAGACCACGTCCGAGCTGGGCAGGCCGGTGGGCGACGTCAGCGCCGAGACCGGCATGCGCGCCTCGTATGCGCAGTGGAAGCGGATGATGTGCGCATGAGCGCGGCGACCATGACCGCGTCGCAGGCGCGCACGATCTCCCTGGCCGAGGCCGCGGAGTTCATCTGGACCGAGGCCGACCTGCTCGACCATCGCGACTACCCGGCCTGGCTGGCGCTGTGGAGCGAAGGCGGGTACTACGTGATCCCGATCGACCCGGACGAGACCGACTTCGAGAACACCCTCAACATCGCCTACGACGATGCGCAGATGCGGCGCATGCGCACCGAGCGCCTGAGTGGCGGTTTCACCATCTCCGCCACGCCGGTCGCGCGCACCGCGCGCACGGTCTCGCGCCTGCGCGTGCTGCGAAGCGCACCGGGCATGCTGGAACTGCGCGCGGCACAGGTTCTGGTGGAGCAGCGGCTGCAGTTGCAGCGCATCTACGCGGCCGAGGTCGAGTACCGGCTGCTGGCGCACGGCGACGGCCTGCGGCTGGACCGCAAGGTGGTGCGGCTGCTGGAGTCGACCGACGCGCTGCATGCACTGGGCTACCTGCCGTGAGCGCTCCCGCCCAGGTCGCGCTGGTCACCGGAGCCGGGCAGGGGCTGGGCGCGTGCATCGCCCGGCGCCTGCACGCCGAGGGCTGGAAGGTGGCGATCAGCGACATCGACGCGGACGCCGCCGCGGCGCTGGCCGGCGAGCTGGACGGCAGCGGCGCCAGCACGTGCGCGCTGGCGCTGGACGTCGATCGGCACGTGGATTTCCAGGCCGCGCTGGAAAGCATCACGGCACGCTGGGGCGACCTGCACGCCCTGGTCAACAATGCCGCGGTCACCGTGGCCACGCCGGTGATGGACATCGCGCCGGAGGAGTTCCGGCGAGTGCTCGGCCTCAACGCCGGCGGCGTGTTCTCCGGCTGCCAGGTGCTGGGCCGCTACTTCAGCGCGCGCGGCTACGGCCGCATCGTCAACCTGGCCTCGCTGGCCGGGCAGAACGGCGGCACCGCCACCGGCGCGCACTACGCCGCCTCCAAGGGCGCGATCCTGACCCTGACCAAGGTGTTCGCGCGCGAGCTGGCCGGCGCGGGGGTGACCGTCAACGCGATCGCGCCTGGCCCGCTGGACCTGCCGGTGGTGCATCGCACCGTGCCGGCCGAGCGCATGCAGGATTTCCTGCGCAACGTGCCGGTCGGTGCGCTGGGCGAGCCGGACTTCGTCGCCCGCACCGTCGTCCACCTGCTCTCTCCCGCCGCCGCCTTCGTCACCGGGGCCACCTGGGACATCAACGGCGGCCTTTACCTGCGCTAGGACGCGCGGGGTTTCTTGTTCCCGATGCGGCCGTGGCGTTGCCTGCGGCGGCGTCCCCACCTGCCGGACCGATCCGCCATGCCCACGGCCGATAGCCCGCTGCAACTCCAGGTCGTCCGCCGCGAACTGCATACCCCGCAGATCGTGGTGCTCGAGCTTGCCGCCGCCGATGGCCGCGCGCTGCCGCCGTTCGAGGCCGGCGCCCATGTCGAGCTGCACCTGGGCGGCGGGCTGGTGCGGCCGTACTCGCTGTGCGGCGATCCCGCCGACCGCAGCCGCTACCGGCTCGGCGTGCTGCTGGACCCGGCCACGCGCGGCGGCTCGCGCGCGGTGCACCGCGACCTGCTTCCCGGCGCCGGCGTGGCGGTGGGCACGCCGCGCAACCTGTTCCCGCTGGCAGCAGATGCGCGCTACTCGGTGCTGGTCGGCGGCGGCATCGGCATCACCCCGATGATCGCGATGGCGCATGCGCTGCAGGCGGCCGGGCGCGGCTTCGAACTGCACTACTGCACGCGCTCGCCTGCGCAGGCCGCGTTCCTGGCCGAGCTGCGTGACGGACCGTTGGCCGCGCGGGCGCGGCTGTACCACGACGAGGGCGGTGCCCGTTTCGACCCGCGCGCGCAGCTGCCGGAGCCGGCCAAGGACGTGCACGTCTACGTGTGCGGTCCGGCCGGATTCATGGACTGGGTCATCGATGCCGCGCGCGCGGCCGGCCACGACGCGGCACGCATCCACCGCGAGTACTTCTCGGTCGAGGTCGACAGCGGCGGCGGAGCGTTCGAGGTCGAACTGGCCCGGTCCGGCAAGGTGGTGGCCGTGGCCGCGGGCCAGAGCATCGCCGCCGCGCTGGCCGCCGCCGGCACGCGCGTGCAGGTGTCGTGCGAGGAGGGCGTGTGCGGCACCTGCCTGACCGACGTGCTCGCCGGCATTCCCGACCATCGCGACGTCTACCTGACCGACGAGGAAAAGGCCGCGAACGACCAGATCCTGCTGTGCTGCTCGCGCTCGCGCAGCTCGCGGCTGGTGCTGGACCTGTGAGCGCTCCGGAGATGGCCGCGGGAGTTCCGGATGCCGGCCAGCCGCTCGACCGCGATCGCTTCCGGGAGGCGATGTCGCTCCTAGGCGCGGCGGTGAACGTGATCACCACCGACGGCCCGGCCGGCCGCCACGGCATCACCGCCTCGGCGGTGTGCAGCGTCACCGACAGTCCGCCCACGGTGCTGGTGTGCATCAACCGCGGATCCGGCAGGTACCGGCTGTTCCGCGACAACGGCGTGCTGTGCGTCAACGTGCTGGCCGCGCACCACCAGGCCCTGTCCAACCGCTTCGCCAACGCGACCGAGGCCGCCACGCGCTTCGAACATGATCGCTGGACCGTGTTGACCACTGGCGCACCGGTGCTGGCCGATGCCGGCGCCTCCCTGGATTGCCGGGTCGGCCAGGTGACCGACGTGGGCACGCACAGCGTGTTCTTTTGCGAGGTCGTCGGCGTGGCAACCAGCAAGCAGGCTGGCGGGCTGGTGTGGTTCGATCGTGGCTACCATCCGCTGGGTCCGGGGGCGGGCTGAACTGGTGAGGGGCAGCGCATCTTCCGGAGTGCATGCACCGGGATTGTGCGTGCAATGTGCGGGTTGCTGCGCTCCGGTGCGAATCGGCGGTGATTGCGCCGCGGGCAACGATCTCCCCTCGACGTGTTATCGACCTGACAACGGGCCGTAAACAGTATGCGGATGGACGGGAGCTTGACGGCCCCGTCGTCACCGCGGTCTGGTCATCGTCAGCCTCCGCGTTCTTGGGGGAGGGATTGCTGGATCCGGTTCATGGGCCGGTGCCGACCGGTCCATCCTGTTTTTGCCTGCTTCGCCGTCGTTCCCACTCTCAAGGAACCCCATGAATCCGCAAGCCTCCCATCGCCAGCCTTGTTCCCTGCCGAAGGTTTCGTGCCTTCATCGAGCGATTCTGCACGGCATGGCGTCCTTCGCGCTGTCGCTCCCGGCCCTGGCCGTCGCCGCCCCCGACACGCCGGAACCGGCCGGCGACGTCACCGGCAAAGCGCCCACCACGCTGGGCAACGTCACGGTCACGGCGAGCAAGATGTCGGCCGCCAGCACCGTGCAGGACACCCCGCTCGCAGTGCAGGCGATCGGCCAGGAGGACTTCGAGCGCAAGGCCGCATTGGATTTCTCCGACTTCTACCACCAGATCGACGGGCTGTCGGTGCAAGACAATGGCCCGGGCGACAAGCGCTACATCATCCGCGGCATCACCTCCAACGGAGCCGGCACCGTCGGCGTCTACCTGGACGACGTGGTCATCACCGGCTCCAACGAGCAGGACGGCGGAGGCCAGCAGGCCGACGTCAAGCTGTTCGACCTGGACCGCGTCGAGGTGCTGAAGGGGCCGCAGGGCACCACCTTCGGCTCCGGCTCGCTGGCCGGCACCATCCGCTACCTCACCGCCCAGCCGGACCTGAGCCGGTTCTCCGGCAGGATCAACAGCTCGGTACGCGCGACCAAGGGCGCCGAGCTCGGCTACCAGAGCGACTTCGCGATCAACCTCCCGGTCGTCAAGGACACGTTCGCGATCCGCATCGCCGGCTACGGCAGCGAGTTGCCCGGCTGGATCGACAGCAGGTTCGAGCAGGACGTCAATGGCGAAACCAGCAAGGCCGGCCGCATCTCCGCGCTGTGGAAGCCCAGCGACAACCTGAGCATCACTGCGATGGCGATGCAGCAGAGCACCGATCAGGATGGCAAGAGCTACTACAACCTCACCGACTATGCCGGCAACACGATCTCCGGCGGCAGCGACTACCGCCAAGCCGACCTGACCCGCAACCCCTGGAACGAGAACACCCACCTGTACAACTTCAAGGTGGAATACTGGCAACCGTACGGCACCTTCACCGCAACCGCTTCGCGCTACGACCGCCAGACCCTGTACAGCCGCGATGCCTCCTACGTGGCCGGCCTGTACTTCGGCCTGGACCCGTACAGCGACGGCCTGAGCAGCCTGCGCCAGCCCAACAGCCGCTCGGTCAACACCTACGAGGCACGCTTCGCCTCCGCCTTCGACGGCCCGCTGCAGCTGCTGGCCGGCCTGTACCAGCAGAACCAGAACCGCGAGTTCCGCAGCGTGTGGCCCTATGCCGATGCCGAGGGCAACGCGCAGACCGACGGACCTTCCCTGTTGGAGCGGACCCTGCAGACCGGCCTCGAGGAGCAGGCCGCGTTCACCGAACTGTCCTGGGACGTCAGCGAAAGGCTGAACCTCACGGTCGGCGGCCGCTACTACAAGTTCGACCTGGAGTCGCTGCCGCGCAGCATCGTCGGCGCCGGGGGCGGCAGCGGCAGCGGCTACGGCCTCAAAGGCAGCTCGTCGGACAACGGCTTCATCGGCAGGTTCAACGCCAGCTACAAGTTCACCTCCGACGCAATGGGCTACGTGCAGGTCGCGCAGGGCTTCCGTCCCGGCGGCGTCAACGACCAGACCGCCGCGGAACTGGCCAACGTCGCCATCCCCGCCGGCTACTCCGCAGACTCGCTGGTCAACTACGAGCTCGGCTTCAAGAGTTCCTGGCTCGACGAGCGCCTGATCTTCAACACCGCGCTGTACTACATCGACTGGAGCGACATCCAGGTCACCGCGCAGGCGACCTCCGGTACCACCTCGTTTCCCTACACCGCCAACGGCGGCGGCGCGGAGGTGAAGGGCATCGAGTTCCAGTTGCAGGCCGAACCGGTGGACGGTCTGACCCTGGGCGTGTCCGGCAGCTACAGCGACTCCAAGCTCAGCAAGGACAACCCGGCCCCGAGCGACGGCGACAAGGGCGACCGCCTTCCCTACGTGCCCAGGTGGACCGCTTCGGCCAACGTCGACTACGCCTTCTCGCTGGCCGGCTGGAGCGAGGGCCTGGAGGGTGGTGTCGGCGTGGACTACTCCTATACCGGCGCGCGTGCGACCGACTTCAACGCGACCGTCAATACCTACCTGCCACTGGACGCGTACTCGCTGCTGGGCGCGCACGTCAGTGTCGGCAAGGGGCCGTGGACGGTCACGCTGGCGGCTTCCAACCTGACCAACGAGGACACCGCGATCAACTACGACGCGGTGGCCTATGGCGCCACGCCGTGGAATGTCTACGTCAACCGGCCGCGTACCTTCATCCTGAGCTTCTCCTACAAGCTGTGATCCGCCCTGTGGGGGGCCGCCGACCGGCAGCCTCGCAGGCCTTGCCGATCGACCAAGAGAAAACGCGATGACCCGACGCCCTCTGTGCCTGGCCCTGATCCTCTTCTTGCTGCCCCTGGCCGCCGTCGCCCAGCCCCGCCCGTGGTTGGATCCGACCCTGCCGGCCGATGCGCGTGCACGCGCGGTGCTGGCGCAGATGAGCCTGGAGGAGAAGCTCAAGCTCCTCAATGGCGACGTGGAACTGGACGACATCGGTACCGGCGTCAATCCCTGCATCGGCCACATCGCGGCCAACCCGCGCCTGGGCCTGCCCGAGCTGTGCATGGCCGACGGGCCGGCCGGCGTGAGCAACGGCATGACCGGTGTCACGGTGTTCCCGGCACCACTGCTGGGCGCGGCCAGCTGGAACCCGGAGCTGATGCGCCGCTACGGCGAGGCGCTCGGCGCCGAGCATGCCGCCAAGCGCCACAACGTGGTGCTGGCGCCGACCATCAACATCGCCCGCTCGGTCCGCTGGGGCCGGCTGGCCGAGACGCTCGGCGAGGACCCGCTGCTGACCTCGACGCTGGGAACCGCGATCATCCAGGGCGTGCAGTCGCACCCGATCATGGCCGACGCCAAGCACTTCGCTGCCTACAACCAGGAGACCGACCGCTTCGGCGATGCGCCGGGCTACGACGCGGTCAACATCGAGGTCGGCGAGCGGGCGCTACACCAGATCTACTTTCCCGCGTTCAAGGCTGCGGTGCAGGAGGGCAAGGTCGGTTCGGTGATGTGCGCCTACAACCGCATCAACGGCCGCTACGCCTGCGAGCAGCCGGATACCTTCGCCGTGCTGCGCAAGGATTGGGGCTTCGACGGCTTCATCGTGGCCGACTGGTACTTCGGTCATCGCAGCCTGCTGTCGGCGGTCAGGGCCGGAATGGATATCTCGATGCCCGGCGGCAAAAACCCGTTCGGGTTCGAAGACTTCTACGGCGAACCGCTGGCCCGGGCCGTGCGTGAGGGCACGGTGTCCGGCGACGAGATCGACGCGATGGCGCTGAACGTGCTCACGCCGATGTTCCGGCTGGGGCTGGTGGACCATCCGCTGCCGCACACCGTGCAGGCCGACGTGCGCACGCCGGCGCACAGCGCGCTGGCGCGCGAGCTGGCCGAGCAGGGCACGGTGCTGCTCAAGAACGCCGGCGGCGTACTGCCGCTGTCGGCGGAGCTGAAGACACTGGCGGTCATCGGCGACGATGCCGGTGCGAACGTCAGCGCCACCCAGCGCTACGGCGGCTTCGTCAACTATCCCGGCATGCGGATCGTTACTCCGCTGGAGGCGCTGCGGCGGCGCGTGCCCAAGGCCACCTGGCTCATCTACGAGGCCGGTACCGCCGGCATCGCGCCCCTGCCATTGATGGACGCGTCGGAACTGGCGGGAGCAGGCTGGACCGCGCGCTACTACGACAACGGCGGCTTCCACGGCGAGCCGAAGATCACTCGCGTCGAACCGGGCATCGACATCATCGACAAGGTGCCCGATGGCCTGGGGACACCGTGGTCGGCACGCTGGACCTCCACGCTGGTGCCGAAGAGCACCGGCCTGTACCGGTTCTCGGCCACGGGCGGCAGCGATATCCGCCTGTTCGTCGCTGGTCGTGAGATCGCCACGACCTGGAAGCAGAGCTTCAGCGGCACCGCCCACGGCGTGGCGGAGCTGCAGGCCGGCGTGCCGGTGCAGCTGCGGCTGGACTACGCCAGCGCTGCCGGACTGGCGCATCCGGGTGTGCGCCTGGGCTGGCAGCGTGCGCAGGATTCGCGGATCGCGGCCGCCGTCGAGGTCGCACGCCAGGCCGACGTCGCCCTGGTGTTTGTCGGCGACCACGTGTCCGAAGGCGCCGACCGCACCTCGCTGGCGCTGCCCGGCGACCAGAACGCCTTGATCGAGGCGGTGGCGCGCGCCAACCCGCGAACGGTGGTGGTGCTCAACACCGTCGGCCCGGTGGCGATGCCGTGGTTGGAGCAGGTAGCTGGGGTGGTGCAGGGCTGGTACCCGGGCGAACAGGCGGGCAACGCCATCGCCGCGGTGCTCTACGGCGACGTCGATGCCCGCGGCCGCCTGCCGCTGACCTTCCCGCGTGGCGAGGACCATCCGCTGCTGCTGCCTGCCGCGCGCTTTCCCGGGATCGGTAACGAGGCCGCCTACGACGAGGGCCTGCTGGTCGGCTATCGCGGCTACCACGCCACCGGCGACACGCCGCTATTTCCGTTCGGCTTCGGCCTGTCCTACACCCGCTTCGCGCTCGACCGGTTCCAACTGGTGCCGCGCGCCGGCCGGGTCGTGCCCGGGGCTACGGTGCGGGTGACGAACACCGGCGAACGCACCGGCACGCAGACCGTGCAGCTCTACCTGACCTGGCCGGAAGACGCTGGCGAGCCGCCGCGGCAACTGGTCGGCTTCGCCCAGGCCACTCTGGACGCCGGCGCCAGCGCGGTGCTGGACATCCCGGTCGCGGCATCGGCCGGGCAGGTGTGGGACGTGGAAAGCAGGGCCTGGAAGTACCTGCCGGGGCGCTACCGGCTCGAGGTCGGCACCTCGTCCGCCGACATGGTCGCCGGTCTGGAGTTCGTGCGCGACTGAGCGCTGCCGGGCCGGAGTTGCGCGGGAAAGCGTTGTCGTCGACGTATTGGCTCGGTGGGAGAGGCCCATACCACGATAGTGCGTGCAACGAAGCCGGTGGATGGAATCGGACATTCATAGCAGTTGCACCGCAAGCAACGAACTTCCCGCCGGCTGTTATCGACGTGTCGCTATACGGAAACCAGTATCGGTCCGTGGCCGCGACAGATGGTCGCATCCGCCGCGCGGCGTCCTCGGGCGGGACGTGCCCGGAGTTGTCAGGTTATTCAGGCCAGGGGTCGGCCACAGGGTTCTGTCTTGCTAACTGCGCAATTGCGCATCAGCCAACCGCTCCATCCTCCACGGGGTACTCCATGAATCCGAAGTCCATCCGTTGTCCGGGTCGCCATCCTGCCTCGGACCCTATGCCATCCAGGCTCGGTCGCGCCGTTTCGCTCGGGCTGGCGGGGCTGGTGCTGTCATGGTCACAGGCGGCCATGGCCGCGGACGAACCGGCCGAGGAGGAAGCGCAGCCGGCTTCCAAGGCGCCGGTCCAACTGGACAACGTGGAGGTCACCGCGCAGCGCCGCAGCGAATCGATCCAGAAGGTGCCGGTGGCGGTCACCGCGATCACCGGGCAGGACATCGAGAAGAGCAACATCACCGGCATCGAGGGCTATCTTTCGCAGACGCCCAACGTCAGCTTCGCCAGTAACGGCTCGCGCGACCGCAAGGAGATCAGCGTCCGCGGCATCAGCAACCAGCTCGATCCCTACAGCGACGTGCGCCCTTCCGCCTATGGCTTCTACATCGACGACTTCAGCGTGGCCTCGGCCACCTCCAACCCGGAAGTGGTGGACCTGGAGCGCATCGAGGTCCTGCGCGGCCCGCAGGGCACCTACTTCGGCCGCAACGCCATCGGCGGCGCGATCAATATCACCACCCACAAGCCCGAGGACAGCTGGTACGGCCAGGTCGATCTCAGCTACGCCAGCCACAACACCCGCAGCGCCACCGCCATCCTCAACATACCGGTGGCGCCGGGGCTGTTCGACCTGCGCCTGTCGGCCCGGCAGGAGAAGAGCGATGGCTACATCGAGAACGTCAACCCGATCGGCGGCGGCAACGATTCGGACTACAGTACCGCGCGCATCATCGCGCGGTTGACGCCCAGCGACCGGCTGACCTGGGACAACACGCTCAGCTATACCTCCGAGGAGGTCGGCATGCGTTCCGGCGTGCCGACCGGCTATCTGACCAGCACCTGGCGCTCGGTGTACTACGGCGGCGCCACCGGATTCATCGCCGACGACGATGGCGTGGGTTTCTATCCGGACAATACCGACCGGGTGAACTTCAACCGTCCCCAGAGCGTGGGCACGCGCTGGTGGTACGCCACCAGCCACCTGACCTATGACTTCGATGCGGCCACCTTGACCGCGATAGCGGGCTACCTGGACAACGACAGCTGGAACCGGGGAGATGTCGACGGCGGCAGCTACGACTATTTCTACGAGACCGACAACATGACGCGCCGCTCCACCAGCGGCGAGCTGCGCCTGCAATCCAGCGGCGAACGGCTGATCGACTGGAGCGTGGGCGCGATGGGCGGCAAGGACAGCGGCAGCACTTTCCAGGAGACCTACTACGGCACCGACAACACCTTCGGCAAGAACGATGGCGATGTCATCACCGGCGTCTACGGCGATGCTTCCACTCGCTACGCGGCGGTGTTCGGCCAGGGGACCTGGAATTTCAGCGAACGCGCAAAGCTGATCCTGGGGGGGCGCTACTCCTACGAGAAAGTCCAGTACCACCAGATCCGCGCTTCCAACGGAGCCGTGAGCAGCGACAGCGATCGCAGCAAGGCATTCAAC
This sequence comes from Stenotrophomonas sp. MMGLT7, assembly GCF_021168555.1. Taxonomy (GTDB): domain Bacteria; phylum Pseudomonadota; class Gammaproteobacteria; order Xanthomonadales; family Xanthomonadaceae; genus MMGLT7. The sequence goes on from NZ_JAJOZS010000006.1 coordinate 173,970, forward strand.
GATTTCTCGCCGAGGGTCACGCTTTCCTGGCAGGCGAGCGAGAACACGATGTACTACGCCACGATCTCGCGGGGATTCAAGTCCGGTGGCGTGCAGACCGCCCAAGCCTCGCTCAAGGATTCCTACGATCCGGAGACGCTGTGGAGCTACGAGATCGGCGGCAAGTGGGATCTGTTCGATCACCGCCTGCGCCTGGATGCCTCGGCCTTCTACATGGACTGGAAGAACGTCCAGCAGTCCACCCGCTTCTACATCAGCACCAGCGGCAGCCTGGTCAGCGTGACCGGCATCGACAACGCCGCCAGCGCCCGCAGCTTCGGCTTCGACGGCAGCGCCACCATGCGCATCACCAGCGACCTGACCGCCTCGCTGCAGGTCGGCTACCTCAACGCAAAGTACCTGAACTATCAGAACGCGCTGATCGACGGTGCGGTCATCGGCGCCAGTGGCATGCCGATGATCAATGCGCCGCGCTGGACGGCATCCACCCAGCTGGAGTACCGCCGCCCGGTGTCCGGTAACTACGAAGGATTCGTGCGCGGGGAATGGTCCTTCCGCGACCAGGCGCTGACGTCTTCGTACGGCCTGCGCTATGACCAGTATCCGTTCGTCGCGCCCAGCTACACCAATACCAACCTGCGCTTGGGCATCGAGTCGGGCAAGCTGACCGTAACCGCCTACGTCGAGAACCTGTTCGACAAGCACTACTTCACCAACGTCTACGAGAAGGCTTTCTACTCGGGGGTGCAGGCCGAGCCGGCGTACCGTTCGGTCGGGCTGAAGCTGTCGTATCGTTTCTATTGATCCGGCAAACCCGGAAACATCCACAGGAAACCGCAAGATGAGCCTGCGCGTGGGGATCGACGTCGGTGGCACCTTCACCGATTTCGTGCTGTCCGATTCCAGCAGCGGCAAGCTGGCCTATCACAAGCAACCCAGCACGCCGGACGATCCGTCGCGGGCGATCGCCGCCGGGGTCGGCCCGCTGCTGGCCGCCGCGCAGGTGCGGGCCGACCAGGTCGACAGGGTGGTGCACGGCACCACCATGTCGTTGAACGCGATCCTGCTGCGCCGATTCGCACGGGTGGCGCTGGTTGTCTCGCCGGGCAACCGCGACATCCTGGAGATCGCACGGGTACGCATGAGCGACCCCTACGGGTTCTTCGCGATGCCGGAGGAGCCGCTGGCGCGGCGCGACCGGGTGTTCGAGTTCCCGGCTCGCCTGGGTGCGGACGGGAGCGTCGTGGCGACGCCCTCTGAAGCGGACTACCGGCAGCTGCAGGCGCGGATCGTGGCCGCGCAGGCGGACGCGGTGGCGGTGGTCCTGCTCAACGCCTGCGCCAACCCGGCCTTCGAGCAGGAGGTCGCGGTCGCGCTGCGTGGACGACTGGCGATCCCGGTGGCGGCTTCGACCGAGGTCTGGCCCGAGATCCGCGAGTATGAGCGTGCGGTGGTGGCGGTGATGAACGCAGGCATCGGGCCGCTGATGTACCGCTACTACGGCCAGCTGGCCGAGCGCCTCAATTCGCAGGGGCTGGCTTGCCCGCTGACCATCACCACCAGCAACGGCGGCAGCGTGGACCTGGCCACGGCCCATGCCCGTCCCATCGACAGCATCCTGTCCGGACCCGCCTCCGGCGTCGTCGCCGCGATCTCGGTGGCACGCGAGGCCGGCGTGGAGCGGATCGTCACGTTCGACATGGGTGGGACCTCGGCCGACATCGCTCTGGCCGAAGGCGACGCGCCGGAGATCACCACACAGGTGATGCTGGGCGAGATCCCGGTGATCCTGCCGGTGGTCAACGTCAACGCCATCGGCGCCGGCGGCGGCTCCATCATCCGCGTGGACGATTCCGGCTTCCTCAAGGTGGGTCCGGGCAGCGCCGGTGCGGTGCCTGGACCCGCCTGCTTCGACAGGGGAGGAGATGAGCCGACCATCACCGACTGCTACCTGCTGTGCGGTTTCGTCACCGCGGACGGCTTCGCGGGAGGCAGCATGCGGCTTTCCATCGAGCGGGCAGAGCGCGCGCTGGAAGGTATCGCCCGGGCGCTGGGGTTGCAGGGTACGGATGCCACGGTGCGCGCGGCAGAGGCCGCGCTGCGCGTGGCCAGCTCGATGATGGGCACCGAAGTGCGCAAGACGCTGGCACGGCGGGGCTGCGACCCGGCGGACTTCACTTTGCTCGCGTACGGCGGGGGCGGCGCCACGCATGCCGCGCTGCTCGCCAATGAGGCCGCGCTGGAGCACATCCTGGTGCCGGTCCGTCCGGGCGTGCTGTGCGCACTGGGCGCGTCGCTGGCGGATTTGCGGCGCGATTTCGTGCGCAGCTGCAGGCTGGCGTTCGCCAGTGACGTGCCGGATGAGACCCAGGTCGCGCGTCTGGCCGCGGTGCTGCGGGAACTGCGCATGGAGGGCGATGCCTGGATGGCGGGCGTGACCGGCACCGGCGACCGTGTCCGTCGCTACAGCCTGTCGGCCGACATGCGCTACCGCGACCAGGCCTTCGATCTGTCGGTGACATTGCCTGATGCGTCCCTCGAGGGCGACGTGACCCGCGCCCTGCTGGAACGCTTCCATGCCGACCACCTGCGCCTGTACGGATTCAACGAGCCGGCCGCACCGATCGAGATGAGCCGGGTATCGCTTTCGCTGATTGCCCCGACCGAGCGCACCGATTCGCCGGGACCGGCCGGGCGCGACCGGTCCGGGCCGCTCGCAGTCGCGAGAAGACCGCTGTTCTTCGCTGGGCGATGGCACGATGGCGCGGTGGTCCAGCGCAGCGAACTGGTCGCCGGGGATGCGGTGGAAGGGCCGGCGGTCGTCGAGCAGACCGACACCAGCGTGGTGGTGCCACCTCTCTGGCGCGCGACCTGGCTGGCCAGCGGCAGCCTCTCCATGCGCAGGTGCGCTCCGGAAGGAGCGCCGGCATGAACATGAGCTCCACCAGCATCGACACCATCGCGCTGGAGTTGATGTACCACAAGTTCAAGGCGACCACCGAGGAGATGGGCATCGCCCTGGGCCGGACCGCGTGCAGTTCTTACGTGCGCGAGACCCACGACTTCGCGACTGCCCTGTGCACGCCGGAGGGGCGCTTCTTCGCCTATCCGGCGGAGACCGGCATCGCCCTCGGCATCGACCAGGATTGCAGCGCTTTCATCGCAGCTGTCGGCGAGATCGAGGAAGGCGACGTACTGGTGACCAACCATCCGTACCTGGCGCCGGGCGTGGGCAGCCATCTGCCCGACATCAACCTGCTCAAGCCGTACTTCTACGACGGCAGGCTGGTCTGCTACGGCTGGAGCTTCGCCCACTGCGCCGACATCGGCGGCGGCGTTCCCAGCTCGATCAGTCCTGCGTTCGACACCCTGTTCCAGGAGGGGTTGCAGATCCCGCCGATGAAGCTGGCGCGGCGCGGGGTCGTCGATGAGGGCTTCATGGCGCTGTTGCGTGCCAACAGCCGTATCCCCGACATCGTCGCCGGCGACCTGCGTGCGCAGCTGAGCGCGCTGGCCGTGGGCGAGCGCCGGGTGCGCGAGCTGATCGCCCAGCACGGACTGCACACGGTGCTGGCCGCGCAGCGTGGCCTGGTCGAGTACGGCAAGTCGCGCGCCCGCGCGGTGGTGCGCCGGCACCTGCCGGACGGGGTGTACGAGTTCCACGACTACATGGACGACGACTACAACACGCGCATCCCGGTACGCCTGCGCTGTCGCATGGAAGTCAGCGACGGCAAGATCCACCTGGACCTGGCCGGCACCGATCCGCAGTTGGCGGCACCGTTCAACGTCCCCACCGGCGGCGTGCGCCATCCCTACCTGACCAGCAAGCTGATGCACATGCTGTTCACCTACGATCCGGGGCTGCCGCTCAACTACGGCATCTTCGAGAACGTCACGGTGAACGTGCCGGCTGGTACGGTGATGAATCCGCAGATGCCGGCAGCGGTCGGCATCCGTCATGCCGGCGCGATCCGCTTCAACGACGCGGTGCTGGGATGCCTGGCTCTGGCCGATGCCGGGATGGCGCCGGCCGCCAGCGGCGGCACGGTAATCCCGCTGGTGGTCTCGCAGACCAGTGCCGACGGCGGCAGCCGGCGCGTGGCGGTGGTCCAGGCACTGGCCGGCGGCGCGGGCGCGACCGGGCGCGGCGACGGCGCCAATGGCCGCGACCGCAGCCTGGCCAACATCAACAACACGCCCAGCGAGCGCAGCGAACTGGAATTGAAGGTGCGTGTGGAGCAGTACGCGCTTTGCCGCGACAGCGGCGGCACCGGCTGTTTCCGCGGCGGCGTCGGGGTGGCGTACACGCTGCGGATGCTGGAGGAGGGCATGGAAATCATGGGACGTGGCCTGGAACGCTTCGATTTCCAGCCCTGGGGCGTGGCCGGCGGTGGCGCCGGTAATCCCTCGCAGGTCTGGCTCAATGCCGGTACGCCGGAGGCGCGCGACATCGGCAAGTTCGATCGCCTGCGACTGAAGGCCGGCGATACCCTGACCATCGTCACCCCGGGCGGTGGCGGCTACGGCCATCCCCATGACCGCGATCCGCAGCGCGTGTTCGAAGACGTGCGGCTCGGCCTGGTCTCACTGGAGTCCGCTCGCGAGGAGTACGGCGTGGCGCTGACCGCCGACGGTCTGGAGGTCGATGGCGAAGGCACCGCCGCCCTGCGCGCGAGACGTCCCGAGCGAGGCGAGGAAGTCCGGCTGGGTAGGGTCCGTCATGCCTGGGAGCGGGTGTTCGACGATGCGCTGATGACGCGGATGGCCATCGCCCTGCTGGACGTGCCGGCCAGCGTGCGTCCTGCCGTGCGCCGCGAACTGTTCGAGACCGCCGTTCCCGGGGTGTCCACACATGGTGCACGGCTGCTGTGCGCGCCGGACCTGGACGCTGCCGCGGCGCGTGCGCGGCTGGAACAGGCCCTGGACGCACTCGATCGAAGCGGGAGGCGGGCCGGATGAGCCTTGCATCGCAACCGGCGGCGACGGCCGCTTCTCCGTCGCGGCTCAAGCCGATGCTGGTGGCTGCCGCCGCGGTGGCACTGGAGGGCTACGACCTGGCGATCTATGCCCTGTTCGCCAGCACCATGGCCGAGGCGTTCTTTCCCACGCACGATCCGACCAGTTCGCTGTTGCTGGCGGTCGGGGCACTGGGCGTGGGCTACCTGATGCGCCCGCTTGGCGGACTGGTGCTCGGCCGCTATGCCGACCGCAAGGGCCGCAAGGCCGCGCTTGCATTGACCGTGCTGCTGATGTCGCTGAGTACCGGCGCGATCGGCTTGGTCCCGACCTACGGCACGATCGGCCTGGCCGCGCCGGTACTGGTGGTGCTGGCACGGTTGGTGCAGGGGTTCTCCGCTGGCGGCGCGGCCGCCGGCAGCATCGCCTACCTGTCCGAGTCGGCGCCGCCGCACCGGCGCGGTTTCTTCGCCAGCTGGCAGCAGGCCGCGCAGATGGGCTCGTTCCTGCTGTCGGCCGGCATCGCCGCGATCGTGTCGGCGCGGCTGGGCAGTGGCGGCGAAGGGCATGGCTGGCGTCTGCCGTTCCTGCTGGCGCTGGTGCTGGGGCCCTTGAGCCTGTACATCCGCCGCTACCTGCCGGACCCGGAGGTATTCCTGAAGGAGCGCGCCGCCGCGCCGGAGGAAAGCCTGGGCAAGGCGATCGGTTCCAACGCGCGCGCGATCGCGGTGGGTTTCGGCCTGAGCTGCCTATGGAATATCGCCGCCTTCATCCTGTTGTTTTTCATGCCGACCTTCGCCCAGCGCCAGTTCGGCATCCCGCTGGCCGACGCATTCCAGGCCAGCGTGATCGGCGGTGCGGTGGTGTTCGTGCTGTGCCCGCTGGTGGGCTGGTGGTCCGATCGCGTCGGCAGGCGGCTGCCGATGCTGCTCTCGGCGCTGGGGCTGCTGGCGACGATCTATCCGCTACTGGCCTGGCTCGGCCGCAGTCCGGTCCTGGGTACGCTGGTCGTGGTGCAGGCGGTGCTGGGCGTGATGATCGCCGGCTATACCGCACCGGTCTCGGCACTGCTGGCCGAGCTGTTCCCGACCCGCTCGCGCTCGATCGGCCTGTCGGTGGCCTACAACCTGTCCACGCTGCTCCTGGGTTCGTTCGGGCCGCTGATCGTGACCTGGCTGATCGCCGTCAGTGGCAATCCGCTGGCGCCGGCGTTCTACGTGATGGCCGGTGCGATGGTCAGCAGCGTCGCGCTGGCCTTCAGCCGCGACCGCACCGGCCAGGCGCTGGAGGATCCGGCGTGACGCCGGACCCAGCCATGGCAAATCCGCAGGCCGACGCCTATGCGGCGCGTTGCCTGCAGCTGTCCGGCAGGGTCGAATCGGCGTGCCCGTCGCTGCGTGTCGTGCGAGACCTGTGTTACGGCGATGGCGTTCGGCAGACGCTCGATCTGTTCGTACCCGAGGCGGCCGGCCTGCTGCCAGTGGTCGTGTTCCTGCACGGTGGCGGCTTCACGCAGGGCGACAAGGCGTGGTCGGGCTTCCTCGCGCCGGTGCTGGCGCAGGTGCCGGCGATCCTGGTCTGCGCCAGCTATACCTTGCAGCCTGCAGGAGGCGTTTTCGCCGATGCGCCACTGGCTGATGCGGCCACGCTGCTGGAGTGGGTCCGTGCGCGGATCGCACCGTACGGCGGCGATCCCGACGCGCTCTACCTGGGCGGACATTCGGCCGGCGCGGCGATCGTGGCCGAAGCGGCGGTCAATCCGCAGCGACTGTCCACGGCGGCACGCGCCGCCTTGAATGGCGTATTCGTCTTCAGTGGATCACTGCATCGCTATGCGCTGACCGGTACTGCTGGCGCCGGCTATGTCTTGCCGGAAGGGCCGCTCCCGGTCGATCCCGGTTCGCCGCTGGAGCTGTTGCGCCGGTACGGAACATCGGTCCCACTGCTGTTCGCCTGGGGTGGGCAGGAGCGCCAGCGCGCACGTGTCGAGCGCTCCAGCCTGGCGATGATCGTCGAACTGCAGGAACGCGGTGCCGAGGTGGCCTGGCATTTCATTCCCGAGGCCGATCACTTCGACACGCACCTGTGCCTGGCGGATAGGGAACACCCGGCAACTAAAACATTGGTGGCGTGGCTACAGCGGCCGTGATCATGTGATCTGCGGCCGTGCCACGGAGCGTACGGTCGGGGCGATCGCTATGCCCGGAGTACCCCGTCCCACAGCATTCGTTCGGCCGCATCCGGGTCTGCGACCACCCTGCTGTGCGTATCGAGCAGCAGGGTCTCGCGTGCCGTGCCGTAGGTCGGCCAGAACGGGGCGATGCCTGGGCCGGCATCCGGTACGCCGTTGCGGATGAAACCGTGCCACAACGCGCCGACCAGACCGGAGAGCCGATCCGCCTGCGGTCCCGTGGGGCCCAGCGCATCGGCGGTGCCGTCGCCCAGGTTGCCGAAGGTGAAAGCCAGTTCTGAGCCATGCACCGAGTAGCCGACGTGTGGCGGATTGCGTGTCGGCAGGTCGAAGCGATAGGCATAGCTCGCACCACCGGCCATGGCCTGCGCTTCGCAAAGCCGGATCGAGGGAATCCAGTATTCCTCGGCGGTCAGTGCGGCGTAGCGCAGGTCGATCGCGTTCTTGTCCGGGTACAGCGCCGCATAGCGTGCATAGATCGGTTCGAACTGTGCCGGCGTCAGGTTTGCCAGGTCGTTGCGTACCACTGTCCCATCGCGGGTCTTGTTGGGGCCGAAGAATGCAACCTCGTCGCGCGCGCTGCCGATGATCAACGGGATATCACGTGCCGCGCCCTCGGCCACGGCCTGCAACGGCGTGCGCAGCAGGTGGCGCCCATCAACCACGGCGCGGAACGGATACTTGAACGGATAGTCGGGGATCACGGCATGCTGCGCCTGCAGGATCGCCTCGGCGGGCAGTTCGAGCAGGCGGCCAGCCGAGGCCGCGTTCAACCCGAGCCTGGCCAGCATGCGTCCGGCCAATTCGTGGGCCATGTCGAGATCGGCCACGGTCTGGCCGCCGCCGCTCTGGCTGATGGCGCGCTGGAACAGTCCGCGCGCGGACCGCATTGCCAGCAGCGACACCACGTTCTTGGCCCCCGCGCTCTGTCCGGCGACGCTCACCCGGTCCGGATCGCCGCCGAAGCCGGCGATGTTGCCGCGCACCCAGGCCAGGGCGGCGACCTGGTCCAGCAGCCCGTTGTTGCCGCTGCCGAGGAAGTCCTCGCCGAGCGCGCCGCCCAGTTCCAGAAAGCCCAGCGCGCCCACGCGATAGCCCACCGACACCGCGACGATGCCGGCGCGCGCTAGCGACGCCCCGTCGAACACCGGCATGCGGGTGGTGCCCGCCACGTTGCCGCCGCCGTGGACCCATACATGCACCGGATGCGGGCCGGTCGCCACCGGCGCCCACACGTTGAGGTACAGGCAGTCCTCCGAATAGTCGACCGGGAATGGCACGTAGCGGCTGGGGCCGATCGGCGCCTGGATGGCCGAAGCGGCGTAGCGGGTGGCATCGCGCATGCCGTGCCAGCGCGGCAACGGCTGCGGAGGGCGGAAGCGCAGCGGCCCCACCGGCGGCCGTGCGAAGGGAATGCCGAGGAAGCGGTGCACGCCGTCGGTCCGGGTGCCGGCGAGCGCACCGCAGGGCGGCGTGAGCGTGACGCCTTCGGCCGTCTGCGCCCGCGCCGCAGGCGCCAGGCACCAGGCCAGTCCGGCACTGCCGGCGGCGCGCAGGAAGCCTCGGCGGTCGATCGCGGTCATGCGCGGCAGGCCGGGTCGCCTTCCGGTCCCACCGGCTCCTCGGCGCGGGTGAGGTGGATCGTGGCGATCCTGCCGTCGCGAAGATCGGCATAGCCCATCGCACGCATGCATACCGGGCCGTTAGGCGAGAGGCTGCGTATGAAGTGGTAGGTGAAGATGCGTCGGCCGTCGGCGGAGACGAAGCCGTCGCGGAACGGCAGCACGATGCGGACGCTGTCGGTCCGTGCCTGGATCCGGCGGAAGTGCGCGGTCAGCGCGGGAATGCCCTGTGCGCTGAGCTTGCCGTTGATGACGAGACGCGCATCGTCGGTGAACCAGCGGGCGAAACCGGCCTCGGTGAAGCCGTCCGGGTGCTGGATGGCCTCGTTCCACCATTCGAACATGCCGGTCAGCACGTTGGCCTGCGCTCCGGAGATGGGGATCGCGGACGCCGCTGCTGCCTGCAATGGCATGGACGGAGCCAGGAGACTGGCGATGAGCGCGGTTCTGTACATCGGCAGGAACCTCCGGTGGTGGAACGGACACGAGTGCGTGATGGCGCGGGTGTGCCGGGACATCGGGAAGCTACCCCTGGATCGAAACGAACACGACCAGCACCCCGGCCGGCACCACGTAGCGCACCGCGAATCGCCACAGCTTGAACAGCCTGGCATTGCCCATGCGCAGCTCGCGCGCGACCGTCTCGCCGGACAGCGCCCAGCCGGCGATCAACGCCACCATCAGCCCGCCGAGCGGCATCATGATGTTGGATGCCAGGTAGTCGATCAGGTCGAACGGCGTCCTGCGCGAGTCGATGCCGATCCAGGTCAGCGGATGCACGTCCTTCCAGCGGTTGAAGGAGAACACCGTGACGAATCCGGCCAGCCAGATCGCCAGGCCCGACAGCCAGACCAGTGCACGGCGGCCCAGGCGCGAGCGTTCCTCCAGCCACGCCACGATGGATTCCTGCATGACGATGGTGGCGGTCAGTGCGGCGAAGGAGAGCAGCATGAACAGCAGTGCGCCGAACACCGCACCGCCGGGCATCTGCGCGAAGGCCACCGGCAGGGTGACGAAGATCAGGCCGGGGCCCTGCGCCGGTTCCAGCTGGAAGTGGAACACCAGCGGGAAGATCGACATGCCGGCCAGCAGCGCCACCAGGCCCTGCGCGAAGGCCACGGTCAGCACCGCCTTGGCGATGGAGTATTCCGGCTTCATGTAGGCGCCCATGGTCATCATCACGCCGACACCGATGCCCAGCGAGAAGAACGCCTGGCCGACCGCGGCGATCACCACCTGCCAGCTGATCTGCGAGAAGTCCGGCACGAACAGGAAGCGCGCAGCGGCGCCTGCATCGGCGAAGGCGAGCGCGAACACCAGCAGTCCGATCAGGATCAGGAAGCGCAGCGGCGTCAGCACGCCGGCCACCCGCTCGATGCCCTTGTTGACGCCGAAGCCGAGGACCAGGGCGGTGACGGCCACGAAGAAGCCCGAGCAGGCCAGCATTGCCACGGGGTTGCCCATCATCGTGGCCTGCACCTGCGCGGCGCTCTCGGCGGTCATCCCGGCGAAGCCGCGGGTGACGGACAGCACGAAGTAGTACAGCATCCAGCCGCACACCACGAAGTAGAAGCTCAGGATCAGGAAGATGCAGGTCAGGGCCAGCCAGCCGAACCCTTTCCAGGCCCGGGCGATGCCGTAGCGGTCCACCAGCACCTGCATGTTGCCCATCACGCTGCGGCCGCCGAGGCGGCCGAGCAGCATCTCCGCCATCAGCGCCGGGATCGCCAGCACCAGCAGCGCGATGAAGTACAGCGCGACGAACAGGCCGCCGCCGTTGACCCCCGCCAGGTAGCTGAATTTCCAGACGTTGGCGATGCCGGCCTCGGTGCCGATGGCCGCGATCAGGAACAGCAGGTTGGAGGACCAGGTACGAGGGGCGGTCGCGGTGCTCATCGGCTCACTTGTGCAGGTCGTACTTCATGATGCGGCCGTGGCGGCCCTCGATGTCGCGTTCGAGTACGTAGACGTCGCCGGGCGGACCGCGGCGACGCGAGGTGACCGCCTCGATCGCCGCCAGGTCCTGCGCGTCCAGCGCCAGCGCGCCGATGCGGCGGTGCGCGGGCAGGTGCGCGGCACTGGTGGCGCCGACGATGGCGGCGGCGACAGCGGGGCGCATCAGCACCGCGGCGCTGGCGACGGTGGCGATGTCGCAGTCGTGGCGATGGGCGATCGCCGCCAGCGCGCGCAGCAGCTCCTGGAACAGTGTCCAGCCGCCGAAGTCCTCGATGATCAGCTTGTACTTGGTCAGCGAGCGGTTGCCGAAGGGAGCGGCCGGCTCGGGCTGGCCCAGCCAGCGCTCGGACAGGAAGCCGCCGGCGACCGTGCCGTAGCACAGCAGGGCGATACCGTGGCGTTGGCAGAAATCCGCCATGCCGTGCTCGGGCCGGTCGTCGAGCACCGAGTACTGCACCTGGTGGCTGAGCACGCGCACGCCGGCGTCAGTCAGTTCGCGCAGGTGGGCGAGGTCGAAGTTGGTCGTGCCGATGTGGAGGATTTTGCCGGCCTGCTGCAGGCGCTGCAGTTCCAAGGCCGCCTCGACGTAGCCGGGAATTTCGAAGTTCCACCAGTGGAACTGCACCAGATCCAGCGCTTCCTGCTTGAGGCGGCGCAGCGAGCGGTCGATGCTGGCCTCCACTCGCTTGCGCTCCAGCGAGGCCAGTTCGGCCAGGTCCGGCACGAACTTGGTGTGTACGCGGACCGAGCGGGCCAGGTCCGGATAGGCTGCGCGGAAGTCGCCGATCATCTCCTCCACGCCGGTGTAGATGTCGGCGCAGTCGAAGGTGGTGATGCCAGCCTCGACGAAGCTGGCCATGTCGCGCAGGGCCTGTCCCCGGTCGATCGCGCCGTGGTCGCCGGACAGGTGCCAGCCACCCTTGATCAGGCGCGAGATCCGGTAGCCCGGTGCCAGTGTGGTCTGCGGGATCGAAGCCGGCGCGGACTCTGGCAGCGCCACCGCAGTGGTCTCGGAGCGGTTGAAGCGGCGCTTGCCGGTGCGGGTGATCCTCAGGCGCACGGGGCAGTTCGGGTCCGGGTTGGCGATTTCCTCGTCGGAGCTCATCCAGTCCAGCACGTCGGTCTCGCGCTGCTTGGCCGCCAGCAGCGGCAGCACTGCGGCGAGCGAGTAGATGGAGAATCCCTGGCCCGGCGGCAGGTACAGCATCTCGCCGCGCAGTTCGAAGTAGTCGCCCGGGCGGGCGCCGCTGTAGACCTTCGCGCCCGGTGGCGCCACGGCCTCGACCCTGAGGTCGTAGAGTTCAAAGCTGTCGTTCTGTTCTGCAGCCACGGGTATCGGTTGCTCCTTGGGGACGGATCGCCGCCGCCGGCGCGCCGATGTCGGTTCCGGGAGGATGCGATGCCGCAGAAGCATCGTGGAATTGGGTTGGCATTGGGGGATGACTTAGTTGCCGCCGCCGCAACGGTCGGGGGTGCCGTCAGGTGTGGCGCGCCTTGTCCAACGGCGGCAGGCCGCGCAGGTAGGCGTCCAGAGTGGTCATCAACAGCGACGGGCCCGGCGGCAGCCGGCGGCCGATCCGGCGGATCACCGATACCGAGGTGCTTTCGCGGAACGCCGGGTTGTCCAGTGGGATCGCGACGAACTGGCCCTTCGACAGTTCCTTGGACGCGGCCAATACCGAGAACAGGGTGATGAACTGCCCGGAATGCAGCAGGTCGCGGATCATGTTGATCGAGTTGGAGGTGACACTGGGCTCCAGCGTGATCTGCTCGGCCGCCTCGCCCTGGCGCAGCAGCTGGCGGGTGCGGTTGGACGGCTCGGGCAGACACAGGTTGTAGGCGCCGAGGTCGGCCAGCTTGAGGCTCTCGCGGCCGGCGAGGGGATGGTTGTGCTTCATCACCACCCGCAGCGGTTGCGGGACCGACACCTGTACGCGGATGCGCGGGTCCTCGACCGGGCCGTAGACCAGGCCGAGATGGGCCTCGTCCTCGGCCACCATGCGCGTGACCTCGTTGGACGAGACGACCATCTGCACGCTCAGGGTGATGCCGCCATGCTTGCGGCTGAAGGCAGCAATCACCTCGGTCAGTCCCTTGCCGATGAAGCCCTCGCCGAGCGCGAGCTTGATGCGCCCGGAGCGCAGCGACTTCAGGTCGGCGAGCTGGGCCTCGAAGGCTTCGCTATGGCTCATCTGCTCCTGGTAGTAGCGCATGCCCAGTTCGCCGGCTTCGGTCAGGATGATGTTGCGGCGGCCGTGCTCGATCATCGTCACTCCGGCCTCGGCCTCCAGCTGCGCGATCTGCCGGCTGATCGAGGAAACCGCCACGCCCAGCTTGTCCGCAGCGGCGCGCATCGAGCCAAGCCGGTACGACTCGTACAGGTAGCGAAAGTTCAGGCCGTTCATGGCAATGTCGATGACGTGGGGGGAGTCCGTCTTTAGCATGTGCCGATCGGCGAGGGCAAATGGTCGCACCCGGCGGCGGGGCTGGGCCGCCGCGCGGGGCGCATGCATGGCTTGCACGATGGCCGGCCTATGATGCGCGGCCGTTCCAACCCGTGTCCGTGCATGAGTCAAGCTCTCGTATGGTTCCGGCGCGACCTGCGCCTGGACGACAATCCGGCCCTGCACGCGGCGCTCGCCGCCGGCCACAGGCCGATCCCCGTGTACATCCATGCGCCGGAGGAAGAGGGCGAGTGGGCGCCGGGGGCGGCTTCGCGGGCCTGGCTGCGGCGTTCGCTGCTGGCCCTCGATGCATCGCTGCGCCAGCGCGGGTCGCGGCTGCTGGTGCTGGCCGGCCCGAGCGCGCAGCGGCTGCACGAACTGGCCGCCGGCAGCGGCGCGGCGGCGGTGTACTGGAACCGCGACTACACCCCGGCCGCACAGGCGCGCGATACCGGGATCAAGCGTTCGCTGCGCGAAGCCGGCGTCGAGGCGCACAGTTTCAACGGCTCGCTGCTGCTGGAGCCGTGGGCGCTGGCGACCGGGCAGGGCACGCCGTACAAGGTGTTCACCCCGTTCTGGCGCAACGCGCTGACGCGCCTGTCGTTGCCGCCGCCGCTGCCTGCGCCGGCGTCGTTGCCATCCCCGCCGGATGCGCTGCAGGGCGTGGAAATCGCTGCACTCGGGCTGCAGCCGAGCCCGGCATGGGACTCGGGCTTCTGGGAACGCTGGCAACCGGGCGAGGCCGGCGCACAGGAGGCGCTGCAGGTCTTCGCCGAAGGCGCGCTGCAGGACTACCGGCAGCAGCGCGACCGTCCCGACCGCGTCGGCACCTCGCAGCTGTCGCCGCACCTGCACTTCGGCGAGATCGCGCCATGGCGGATCGTGGCCGGGCTGCAGCGCCACCGCCGCGCCGCCAATGCCGCCGACATCGACGGCTATGTGCGCGAGCTGGGCTGGCGCGAGTTCGCGCATCATCTGCTGTACCACTTCCCGCACACAGCCGATCGCAACCTCAACGCGCGCTTCGACCGCTTCGCCTGGGCGGCGCCGGAGCCGGCGCTGCTCGATCGCTGGCGCCATGGCCGCACCGGCGTGCCGATCGTCGATGCCGGCATGCGCGAGCTGTGGCACACCGGCTTCATGCACAACCGCGTGCGCATGATCGTGGCCAGCTTCCTGTGCAAGCACCTGCGCATGCACTGGCGCGAAGGCGCGCGCTGGTTCTGGGACACGCTGGTGGATGCGGACCTGGCCAACAACACGCTGGGCTGGCAGTGGGTGGCCGGCACCGGTGCCGATGCGGCGCCGTACTTCCGCGTGTTCAACCCGGTGACGCAGGCGCGCAAGTTCGACCCGCAGGCCGGCTACATCGGCCGCTGGGTGCCGGAACTGGCCGTGCTGCCGCTGCCGGCCCGGTTCGCGCCATGGCAGTTCCCCCAGCATCTGGCCGCGTTGGCCGAGACCGGATACCCGCTGCAGCCCTGTGTCGACCTGGCGACGGGCAGGGAACAGGCGCTGGCGGCATACGGCCGCCTGGGCAAGGCTGTGCCGGTTTCCTGAATAGGGACCTTCCGGGTCGGCTGGTGTTCAGCGCTTCATCATCCTGGTATCGCGCCGCGGCGTTTATTCTCTGCCCCCGTTCAGGCGCATCCGGCGTCCAAGGAGAGCAGACCATGTCACCGACCGCAATCAAGGCAACCACCCTCGCACTGGCCAGCGCGCTGGTGCTCTCGGCCTGCGCCACCGGCGGCTCGTACGTGCAGCAGGACCAGTACGGCAACCAGAGCGAGCAACAGAACCGCACCGGCCGTGGTGCGCTGATCGGCACCGCCATCGGCGTGGCGGCGGGCCTGCTCAGCGGCGACAGCGCCACCGAGCGCCGCCAGCACGCGATGGTCGGCGCCGGTATCGGCGCGCTGTCGGGTGCGGCCATCGGCAACTACCAGGATCGCCAGGAGCGCGCACTGCGCGAGCGCACCGCCAATACCGGCATCGACGTGCAGCGCCAGGGCGACAACATCACCCTGAACCTGCCCGACGGCATCACCTTCGACTTCAACAAGGCCACGCTCAAGCCGCAGTTCTATACCTCGCTCAACGGCGTGGCCAGCACCCTGCGCGAGTACAACCAGACCATGATCGAGGTGGTGGGGCACACCGACAGCATCGGCAGCGACGAGGTCAACCTGCGCCTGTCCAAGCAGCGCGCCGATGCCGTGGCGGCCTACCTGGAAGCGCAGGGCGTGCAGCAGGTGCGCATCCAGACCCTGGGCGCGGGCAAGGCCTATCCGATCGCGGACAACGGCACCGAGGCCGGTCGCGCGCAGAACCGCCGCGTGGAGATCCGCGTGGTGCCGCTGACCAACGATGGCAGCGCCACCGGCATGAACTGAGCCTGCGGCACGCTGCCCGCAGGACCGAACGAAGGCCGCCTCCGGGCGGCCTTTGTCGTGTCCGGTTCCCCATCGGTCATATCCCGAACTAAGTTCAATGCGAAGGCGCAGCTCGACAACTCGTAGGAGCGACTTCAGTCGCGATGGGGATTTACCGGTAAATCCCCATCGCGACTGAAGTCGCTCCTACAAAAACCCGGTTGTGCGTTGCAATGGACGCGACGCGCGCGCCGGCTACTGCGCCGTGGCGCTTTCGAGGATGCGCTTGCCCTCCGCGATCAGGCTGGCCTCGGCCCGCGCCGCCGGGCACTGCGCCAGCATGTAGTTGGCGTCGAAATTCAGCTTCTCCACCAGGAAGTCGACGAACGCGCGCACCTTGGGCGAGACCAGCCGGCCGCCGGCGAACACCGCGTTGAAGTCGTAGTCCGGCCCGGTCCAGCCGGCCAGCACGCGCCGCACCAGGCCGGTCTGCACGAACGGCTTGGCCATCACGTCGCCGGTGAGCATCAGTCCTTCGCCGCACAGCATCGCCCCGTTCAGGGCGGTCGGGTCGTTGGCCACCATCAACGGGTTGACCGGGAAATCGCGCAGCTCGCTGCCATCGGTCAGCGACCAGTGGAAGCGCTGGTTGCCGGCCCCGCCGGTGCGGGTCTTGCGCATGGCCAGGGTGCGGTGGAACTGCAGTTCGTCCGGATGCAGCGGCTCGCCGTAGCGCTCGATGTAGGCCGGGCTGGCGAACACCTGGCTGCGCAGGCTGCCGAGCTTGCGCGCCACCAGGTTGGAATCGGGCAGCGAGCCGACACGCAGCGCCAGGTCCGCCTCGCCCGCGATCAGGTCCAGCTTCTCGTTGCCCAGGTGCATGTCCAGCTGGATCTCCGGGTACTGCGCATGGAAGTCGCCGAGCAGCGGCGCGATCCAGGTGATGCCGATGGAATAGGGCACGGTGAAGCGCAGCCAGCCGCGCGGTCCCGACTGCAGCTGGCCTACCGCGCTTTCTGCCTCGTCCAGCTCGCGGGCGATGCGCTGGCAGTGCTCGTGGTAGATCGTGCCGGCCTCGGTCAGGCCGATGCGGCGGGTGGTCCGGTGCAGCAGGCGTGCGCCCAGGCGCTGTTCCAGCTCCTGCACCTTGCGGCTGACGGTGGTCTTGGGCAGGCCGAGGGCATGGGCGGCGGCGATGAAGCTGCCCTGTTCGACCACCTTGACGAAGATCAGGCTGTCGTTGAGATCGTGGGCCATGGGGAGGGGCTCCTGGGGATTGGACCGGGGACGGGACGATTATTCCCCTAAATCAGGACTAATCAAGTGCGGGTTTGCGGCCTAACGTGGCGTCATTCCGATCCTGCAGGTGCCCGGCCATGCTCAGGCGTGTTTTGCACGAGGAGCTCGAATCCCAAGTCTTTCCTGGCGACTTCAAGGTGGATGGCATCTCTTTGCCGTCCACTGCCTTGCATTGCCGGGCTTTGCGTGGGCTCGTATCGTCGGCTCGGCACCTGGCTGCACGGCCGGCGGGCATGCAATCCGGGCTCATTGCGTGGCGACCGATTTTCGGGATTATCCCGTCACCGGGAGTAAAAGTCCCATGAGCGGGATGCTGCAGCCGGAGGTCCTGGTGCTGGGCAGCGGCCACGTGGTGACCTGCGGCGTGGTCAGCGCGCTGCTGGAGGCCGGCAGCCCGGTGCTGGTGGTCGACCGCGACCCGCAGGCGCTGGCCAGGATGCAGGCCGAGTACGCGGCCGAACCGGCCTTCGCCACGCTGTGCGGATCGGTCGCCGACGAACAGGCCGCACTGGCCCTGGCCGCCCGGGTGGCGCAGCGGCCGCGGCCGCTGGCGGCGGTGGTCGCCCACCTGCAGGGCCCGTCCGAGCGTGGCCGCCTGCTGGACCGCGGCGGCGCGGCGCTGCAGCGGATGCTGGAGCACGACCTGCTGCCGCACCTGCATGCGGTCCGCCACCTGCTGCCGCTGCTGGTGGAAGCCGACCTCGGCGGGCGCTACGTGATGATCGGCAGCCCGTGCGCGCTGCGTGCCTGGTCCGGGCACGGCGCCCGCTCGGTCGCCGCCGCGGCCACCCGGATGCTGGCGCAGGTACTGCACGAGGAAGCGCAGTCGCTGGGCGTGCGCGTGCAGTCGCTTTCGGTCGAGCAGCCGGTCAGCGATCCGGACCACATCGCCGATGCCTGCCCGGAGTGGATCAGCGCGCTGGCGGTGGGACGCGCCGCGGTACGGCTGATCGCCGGCCGCGGGGTGCCCGGCAAGGCGCTGGTGGCCGCCGACCGGCAGCTCGCCTCGCACCCCGTCGCCGGTCTGATGAACCCGATTCCCTTCCCCCTTCACCCCTTCGAGGTTTCCCGATGAATCCCATTCTTTCCAACATCCGCCTGCGCTGGCCGCGCGTGCTGGCGCCCACCGTGCTGGCAGTGGCGCTGGCCGGCTGCGGTTCGCAGGCGGCCGAGCAGGCCCCGCCCGCGCCGCAGGTCGGCGTCGCCCCGGCGCTGCAGCGCGAAGTCAGCCAGTGGGATGAGTTCAGCGGTCGCATCGAGGCGGTGCAGAACGTCGAGCTGCGCCCGCGCGTATCCGGCTACATCGACCAGGTGAACTATGTCGAGGGCCAGGAGGTGAAGAAGGGCGACGTGCTGTTCACCATCGATGCGCGCAGCTACCGCGCCGAGCTGGCGCGCGCCAATGCCGAGCTGGCCCGCGCCCGCACCCAGGCCGAACTCGGCCGCAGCGAGGCGGCGCGGGCGAAGAAGCTGGCCGAGCAGCAGGCCATCTCCACCGAGAGCTGGGAGCAGCGCCGCGCCGCCGCCGACCAGGCGGTCGCCGACATGCAGGCGGCGCAGGCCGCGGTGGACAGCGCCCGGCTCAACCTGGAGTTCACCCAGGTGCGCGCGCCGATCGACGGCCGCGCCGGCCGCGCCATGGTCACCGCCGGCAACCTGGTCAGCGCCGGCGACAGCGCCAGCGTGCTGACCACGCTGGTGTCGCAGGACACGGTGTTCGTGTACTTCGACGCCGACGAGGGCACCTTCCTGCGCTATGCGCAGATGGCGCGCGACGGCTCGCGGCCGAGCGAGCGCGGCGGCGCGCTGCCGGTGCGCATCGGCCTGGTCGGCGAGCAGGGCTACCCGCACCAGGGCAAGGTCGATTTCCTCGACAACCAGGTCGCCCGCAGCACCGGCACCATCCGCGTGCGCGCGCTGCTGGACAACCGCGAGCGGCTGTTCACGCCCGGCCTGTTCGCACGCGTGCAACTGCTCGGCAGCGGCCGCTTCGACGCGGTGCTGGTGGACGACAAGGCGGTGCTGACCGACCAGGACCGCAAGTACGTCTATGTCGTGGACAAGGACGGCAAGGCGCAGCGCCGCGACGTGCGCCTCGGCCGCAGCGCCGAGGGCCTGCGCATCGTCGAGCAGGGCCTGGCGGCGGGCGACCGGGTGGTGGTGGACGGCGTGCAGAAGATCTTCATGCCGGGCATGGCGGTCGATGCCAGGCCGCTGGCGCAGGCATCGCCGCCGCCCGGCCGCGAGAGCGCGGCGTTGAACTGACCGCCCCGTCATTCCCTTCCCCCGCTTGCGGGGGAAGGTGGCGCGCAGCGCCGGATGGGGGCGCTCCGGGAGGCCAGGCTTGGCTGCCGTCTGACACTTCCCCCATCCGCCTTCGGCACCTTCCCCCGTGAACGGGGGAAGGGAGAGGCTTTGTTTTTTTTTTGATTACCTTCCAGGAAATCCACCCCATGGACTTTTCGCGTTTCTTCATCGACCGGCCGATCTTCGCCGCGGTGCTGTCGATCGTCATCTTCGCCGCCGGCCTGATCTCGATCCCGCTGCTGCCGGTCAGCGAGTACCCCGAGGTGGTGCCGCCCAGCGTGCAGGTGCGGGCGGTGTATCCGGGCGCCAACCCCAAGGTCATCGCCGAGACCGTCGCCACGCCGCTGGAGGAGGCGATCAACGGCGTCGAGGACATGATGTACATGAAATCGGTGGCCGGCTCGGACGGCGTGTTGATCGTCACCGTGACCTTCAAGCCCGGCACCGACCCGGACCAGGCGCAGGTGCAGGTGCAGAACCGCGTCAGCCAGGCCGAGGCGCGCCTGCCCGAGGACGTGCGCCGGCAGGGCGTGACCACGCAGAAGCAGTCGCCGACGCTGACCATGGTGGTGCACCTGACCTCGCCTAACGGCAAGTACGATTCGCTGTACCTGAGCAACTACGCCACCTTGAAGATCAAGGACGAACTGTCGCGCCTGCCCGGCGTGGGCCAGATCAACATCTTCGGCGCCGGCGACTACGCCATGCGCATCTGGCTGGACCCGGACAAGGTCGCCGCGCGCGGGCTCACCGCCGCCGACGTGGTCGCCGCGGTGCGCGAGCAGAACGTGCAGGTCTCGGCCGGCCAGCTCGGCGCCGAGCCGATGCCCAGCGCCAGCGACTTCCTGCTGTCGATCAACGCCCAGGGCCGGCTCGCCAGCGAGGCCGAGTTCGGCAACATCATCGTCAAGAGCGGCGACGACGGCGAGATCGTGCGCCTGTCCGACGTGGCGCGGCTGGAGCTGGGCGCCGGCAACTACACGCTGCGCTCGCAGCTGGACAACAAGAACGCGGTGGGCATGGGCGTGTTCCAGGCGCCCGGCGCCAACGCCATCGACCTGTCCAACTCGGTGCGCGCGAAGATGGCCGAGCTGCAGCAGCAGTTCCCCGAGGGCGTGAGCTGGACCGCGCCGTACGACCCGACCGTGTTCGTGCGCGACTCGATCAAGGCGGTGGTGCAGACCCTGCTCGAGGCGGTGCTGCTGGTGGTGCTGGTGGTGATCCTGTTCCTGCAGACCTGGCGCGCCTCGATCATCCCGCTGCTGGCGGTGCCGGTGTCGGTGGTGGGTACCTTCGCCGCGCTGTACCTGCTGGGCTTCTCGATCAACACGCTGACGCTGTTCGGCCTGGTGCTGGCGATCGGCATCGTGGTCGACGACGCGATCGTGGTGGTGGAGAACGTCGAGCGCAACATCGAGGAGGGGCTGGCGCCACTGGCCGCCGCGCACCAGGCCATGCGCGAGGTGTCCGGGCCGATCATCGCCATCGCCCTGGTACTGTGTGCGGTGTTCGTGCCGATGGCGTTCCTGTCCGGGGTGACCGGGCAGTTCTACAAGCAGTTCGCGGTGACCATCGCCATCTCCACGGTGATCTCGGCGATCAATTCGCTGACCCTGTCGCCGGCATTGGCGGCGATGCTGCTCAAGTCCGGCGACGCGCCCAAGGACGGGCCGACGCGGCTGATCGAGCGCCTGTTCGGCTGGCTGTTCCGGCCGTTCAACCGCTTCTTCGGCGCCAGCTCGCACCGCTACCAGGGCGCGGTCTCGCGCATCCTCGGCCGCCGCGGCGCGGTGTTCGCGGTGTATGCGCTGCTGCTGCTGGCCACCGGGCTGATGTTCAAGGCGGTGCCGGGCGGCTTCATCCCCACCCAGGACAAGCTGTATCTGATCGCCGGCGCCAAGCTGCCCGAGGGCGCCTCGCTGGAGCGCACCGACGCGGTGATCCGCAAGATCAGCACGATTGCCCTGCAGACCGAGGGCGTGGACCATGCCATCGCGTTCCCGGGGCTGAACCCGCTGCAGTTCACCAACACCCCCAACACCGGCACCGTGTTCCTGACCCTCAAGCCGTTCGGCGAACGCAAGCGCAGTGCCGAGGAGATCAACGCCGAGATCAACGCCCGCATCGGGCAGATCCGCGAGGGCTTCGCGTTCGCGATCATGCCGCCGCCGATCCTCGGCCTGGGGCAGGGCTCGGGCTACTCGCTGTACGTGCAGGACCGCGCCGGGCTGGGCTACGGGCAACTGCAGGACGCGGTCAACGCCTTCTCCGGCGCGATCGCGCAGACCCCGGGCATGCAGTTCCCGATCGGCACCTACCAGGCCAACGTGCCGCAGCTCGACGCCCAGGTCGACCGCGACAAGGCCAAGGCGCAAGGGGTGCCGCTGGGCAACCTCTTCGACACCCTGCAGACCTACCTGGGCTCGACCTACGTCAACGACTTCAACCGCTTCGGCCGCACCTACCAGGTGATCGCCCAGGCCGACGGCCGCTTCCGCGACAGCGTCGAGGACATCGGCAACCTGCGCACCCGCAACGCCAATGGCGAGATGGTGCCGATCGGCAGCATGGTCACCATGGGCCAGACCTACGGCCCGGACCCGGTGATCCGCTACAACGGCTATCCGGCCGCCGACCTGGTGGGCGAGGCCGACCCGCGCCTGCTGTCCTCAACCCAGGCGATGCAGTCGCTGGCGGCGCTGGCGCCACAGGTGCTGCCCAACGGCATGAGCATCGAGTGGACCGACCTGAGCTACCAGCAGTCCACCCAGGGCAACGCGGCGCTGATTGTGTTCCCGATGGCGGTGCTGCTGGCGTTCCTGGTGCTGGCCGCGCTGTACGAGAGCTGGACGCTGCCGCTGGCGGTGATCCTGATCGTGCCGATGACGCTGCTGTCGGCGCTGCTCGGAGTGTGGCTGACCGGCGGCGACAACAACGTGTTCGTGCAGGTCGGCCTGGTGGTGCTGATGGGCCTGGCGTGCAAGAACGCGATCCTGATCGTCGAGTTCGCCCGCGAACTGGAACTGCAGGGCAAGAGCACGATCGCCGCGGCGCTGGAAGCGTGCCGGCTGCGCCTGCGCCCGATCGTGATGACCTCCATCGCCTTCATCGCCGGCACCGTGCCGCTGCTGCTCGGCCATGGCGCCGGCGCCGAGGTGCGCGCGGTCACCGGCGTCACCGTGTTCGCCGGCATGGTCGGCGTGACCCTGTTCGGCCTGTTCCTCACCCCGGTGTTCTACGTGGCGCTGCGCAAGCTGGCGCGGCGGCCGCTGGTCAACCACCAATCCTCTCCCGGCGCCGCCGGCGTGCACGCCTGAGCGCGTGCCCAATCTGGAGAATCCAATGCACGATCCTTCCGCGACCGCCGTCGTCACCACCGCACCGTCGCAGCCGACGGGCAGCGACGGCACGAATCCTTCTCGCACCACGAACGGGCAGGTGCTGCCATGGTGAGGAACCTGCTCGCCGCGGCGCTGGTGCCGGTATTGCTCGCCGGCTGCGTCACCGTAGGCCCGAACTACGCCGCGCCCGAGCCGGGGCCGGTACAGGTGGCTGGGGCCGGCGATGCCGTCTTCAGTACGCAGTCGCCGGTCGGGGCCTGGTGGTCGCAGTTCGGCGATCCGGTGCTGGAGCAGCTGGTGGCGCAGTCGCTGTCGGCCAACCACGACCTGCGCATCGCCCTGTCGCGGGTGGCGCAGGCGCGCGCGGTGTTCGTCGAGCGCCGCCTCGACCAGGCCCCGCACGTCACCGCCGGCGGCGACTACGACCGTCGCCGCCAGCCGGACCTGGAGGTCGGTGGCGAGCGGGTGACCAGCGAAAGCTACAGCCTGGGATTCGACGCGGGCTGGGAACTGGACCTGTTCGGCCGCCAGCGGCGTGCCGCCGAAGCCGCGCGTGCCGACCTGGAGGCCGAACAGGCCGGGCTGGCCGACGCCCAGGTCACCGTGGCGGCCGAGGTGGCGCGCAACTACTTCGAGTTGCGCGGCGCGCAGAAGCAGCTGGAAGTCGCGCGACAGACCCTGCGCAACCTGCGCGATACCCAGCAGCTCACGCAGACGCGCTGGGAGCTGGGCGCGGGCAGCGAGCTGGACGTGCAGAGCAGCCGTGCCCGGCTGAAGGCGATCGAGGCCGACATCCCGCTGCTGGAGGTGGACGAGGCGCGCGCGCGCCATCGCCTGGCGGTGCTGCTGGGGCAGCGGCCGCAGGCGCTGGACTCGCTGCTGGCGGCACGCGCCACGCCTACCTACGCCAAGCCGCTGCCGCTGGGCGACGTGGGTGGACTGCTGCGGCAGCGCGCGGACGTGCGCATCGCCGAACGGCGCCTGGCCGCGGCCACCGCCCGGGTCGGCGTGGCCACTGCGGACCTGTTCCCGCGGGTCAGCCTGAGCGGCTTCGTCGGCTTCCTCTCCGGCGATTCCGGCGGCCTGTTCGACGGCGCCAGCAAGGCCTGGTCGCTGACGCCCTCGATCAGCTGGGCGGCGTTCGACTTCGGCAGCGTGCGGGCGCGCCTGCGCGCCAGCAAGGCGCAGGCCGACGGCAGCCTGGCCGAGTACGAGAAGACGGTGCTGCTGGCGCTGGAAGACACCGAGAACGCACTGACCGCCTACGCCAAGCAGCAGTCGCGGCTGGCGATCGTGGCCGAGCAGGCCACCGCCGCCCGCCGCGCCGAGGCGCTGGCGCAGATCCGCTACCGCGAGGGCTCGGAGGATTTCCTGACATTGCTCGATGCCCAGCGCACCCAGCTGGCCGCCGACGATGCGCTGGCCCAGGCCGAGGCCTCGGTCAACGTCGGCGTGGTCGCGGTGTACAAGGCACTGGGCGGGTTGGGGCAGGCGCCGCAGGCTGCGGTTGCCGGCCTTGACGTGCAGGAGGGCGCGCCGCTGAGCCGTTGAGGAAGGCATCGGCAGCCCTGCATGCGCATACCTTGCGGGCAATCTTGTCAGAGGAAGCGGCCAAGCTCGTCGTGCGGCCGACCTCGGCTCTACGACGGGCGGGGCGCGTCATCACGGAAGCGGGCACGAAAAAGCCGGAACCCTGCGGTTCCGGCTTTTTCGTGCCCCTTACGGGACGTTTTTTGGTGGAGCTGGCGGGAATCGAACCCGCGTCCGAAGGCACTCCATCCCCGGCACTACATGCTTAGCTCATCGTTGGATCTCACCCCTGGACAGCACGATGTGCGAAGCGCATCCAGGGGCCAGCCTGCTTTATTTAGCCTATGGCTGACAGGCAGCCACCACCGGCGATTCCGTGATAATGACCCTACGTCGCGAGCACGGACACAAGCGATTTCGGGGCTAGGCCTTAAGCGGCCAGTGCGTAGTTGTCGTCGTTGGCAACTATAAGTTTGCGGCTGGATTTACGAGGAAAGCTGCCCCCTCGGCATGCGCCAAGCGACTTCACAACCCCCGTCGAAACCAGTGCAGCCCCGGGGAAAGCTTTACGCTGACCCATGCAGTGTAGGGGCCGCCCGCGCCGGTCACAAGCGTTGAGACCGGCGCGGCTTAGCCTGGCTTCATCGGAACCGTGCGGCCGGGCCGGGCTGCGGGACTCGTTGTCGGCAGAACCAAGGAGGATGGGCGATGGCAACCAAGAAGCGTGGCGGCGTCGGCGGCACGAGCCGCCCGGCCGCGAACAAGGGCCGGACCACGGCTGCCGGGTCCGGGCCGGCCAGGACCCGGCCGGCCGCGGCGAAGGCGCAGGCAGCCGCACCGGCCGATACCCCCGCGCAGGGCAAGGCGCTGACCGTGGTCTACGTCCACGGCATCGGCAACAAGCCGACGCCGGAAGTGCTGCGCTGCCAGTGGGACCGGGCGCTGTTCGGCCGGGCGATGGGCGAGCGCACGCGCCTGGCCTACTGGGTCAACCGCGAACGCTATCCCTCGCCCGAGCCGGGGACCTGCGGCGATCGCGACCAGGGGCCGGCGCTGAACCAGGCCGAGCAGCGCATCCTCAACGCGATGGGCGTGCCGCCGACGATGGCCGACCTGCATGCGCTGGCCGACACCCTGGCGAGCACCCCGGAACAGCGCCTGCAGCTGCAACGCCTGCTCGAGGAACTGGAGCGGGCCGCGCCGGCGCCGGGACAACTGCAGGCCAAGGGGCCGCTGGATGCCATCAACCGCATGCTGCTGAAGCTGGTCTCGGCCGCGCTGCTGCAGGACGTGCACGACTTCTTCCATGTGCCGGCGCGCGCCGAGGCCATGCGCGAGAGCCTGCTGCAGCGGCTGCGCGCCGGCGGCGGGCCGTTCGTGGTGATCGGCCACAGCCAGGGCTCGATGATCGCCTACGACGTGCTGCGCGGCCTGGATCCGGCCGAGTTCGACATCCCGCTGTTCGTGACCCTCGGCTCGCCGCTCGGTCTGCCTGCGGTGCGCAGCATGTTCAAGCAGTGGACCGGTACCGGCAAGCTGCCGTTCCCGCCGTGCGTGCGGCGCTGGCTCAACGTCGCCGAGCGGCGCGACCCGGTGGCGCTGGACCCGGACCTGGGCGACGACATCAAGGATGCGAAGGGGCGCTTCCACAACATCGCCGGCGATCGCATCAACCCGGACTGGCGCAGCAATCCTCATTCCGGCTCGGGCTACCTGTCGATCGCGCAGGTACACGAACAGGTACGCGCCTGCGTCGGCGCCGGCTTCGACCAGCCGGTCTCCAATACCGTGCTGCTAAAGGACCTGTCCGACCAGCTGGAGGCGCGCGATGCCGGCTACCGGCACGAGGTGCTGATCGAGCTGGGCAAGCTGGGCGAAGGGCAGGACGCGACGCCCGTGCGGCAGGCGCTGGTCGCAAGGCTGCGCCAACTGGCGGGCGCCTCCACCGGGCTGCGCGGCGAGCCGCTCGATGCCGCCATCGAGCTGGAGGACGGCCTGCAGCGCTACGTCTCCGCACGGCTGACGCGCTACGAGATCGAATCGCTGCGCAGCCAGTACGCGGCGCTGGGGCTGCGGCGGCTATGGCGCGATGCCGGCAAGCGCGCGCTGATCGCCCAGTCGCGCAGCGCGATCCAGGTCGACGCGGCGCAGGTGTCCTACCGCGCGCTCGGCCAGCGCATCGGCTGGGCGGTGCTCGATACCGGCATCGCCGCCTCGCATCCGCACTTCCTGGGCGAGGGGCGCGACGTCGTCGCCGCGCAGTGGGACTGCACCGAACGGGGCGCGCCCCGGCGCTTCGTGCGCGCCGACGGCGAACGTTTCGAGCGCATGGACGGCAACGGCCACGGCACCCACGTGGCCGGCATCATCGCCGGCCAGTGCCGCGCGCCGCTGCCGGGTGCCGCCGGCGAGGCGGTGGAGTTCTCGGGCATGGCGCCGCAGGCGCAGCTGTACGGGTTCAAGGTGCTCGACGACGAAGGCAACGGCCGCGACTCGTGGATCATCAAGGGCATCCAGCAGGTCGCCGAGATCAACGAGCGCGCCGGCGGACTGGCGATCCACGGCATCAACCTGAGCCTGGGCGGCTGGTTCGACCCGGAGAGCTACGGCTGCGGCTTCACCCCGCTGTGCAACGAGCTGCGCCGGCTGTGGCGGCAGGGCGTGGTGGTGGTGCTGGCGGCCGGCAACGAGGGCCAGGCGTGGATCGTGCAGGGCGACGGCGAGGCCTATCCGATGAGCATGGACCTGAGCATCGGCGACCCGGCCAACCTGGAGGAGGCCATCGCCGTCGGCTCGGTGCACAAGAGCAACCCGCACAGCTACGGCGTGTCCTACTTCTCCTCGCGCGGTCCCACCGCCGACGGCCGGCGCAAGCCCGACGTGGTGGCGCCGGGCGAGAAGATCGTCTCGGCGCACTACCGCTACCGCCCGGACGATCCGTCCAGCTGGATGGTGGAGATGAGCGGCACCAGCATGGCCGCCCCGCACGTGTCCGGGCTGATCGCCGGCTTCCTGTCGGTGCGGCGCGAGTTCATCGGCTTCCCGGACCGGGTCAAGCAGCTGCTGGCGGAGCACTGCATCGACCTGCGGCGCGATGCCTACTTCCAGGGCAACGGCCTACCCAACCTGATGCGCATGCTCGGGGCGACGTGAGTAGGGGGCGGGGATTCGGGATTGGGGATTCGCAAGAGCGGTTTCCCGCACGGCTTTCCCAATCCCGAATCCCCAATCCCGAATCCCTGCCCCTCAAGCATCCCGGTTGTGGCGGCGCATGATGCGCTGCTTGTCGCGCGCCCAGTCGCGATCCCTGGCCGCGTCGCGCTTGTCGTGGTCCTGCTTGCCCTTGGCCAGGGCGATCTCCAGCTTGATGTGGTTCTTGCTCCAGTACATCGCGGTGGGCACCACGGTATAGCCGTCGCGCTCGACCCGGCCGATCAGCTTGTCGATCTCGTGCTTGTGCAGCAGCAGCTTGCGGGTGCGGCGGTCGTCGGCCACCACGTGGGTGGAGGCCTGGATCAGCGGGGTGATCTGCGCCCCGAACAGGAACAGCTCGCCCTGGCGCACGAAGGCATAGCTCTCGCCGATGTTGGCACGGCCGGCGCGGATCGCCTTGACCTCCCAGCCCTGCAGCGCCAGGCCGGCCTCGTAGCGGTCCTCCAGGTGGTACTCGTGGCGCGCACGCTTGTTCAGCGCGATGGTCTTGTGGGCCGTCGCGCCGTTTGCTTTATCCTTGCCGGGTTTCTTGCTCATTGCGCCATTGTCTCCGATTCGGGCTTCCCGAACGATCTTTCCGCTCTTTCGTACACGCTCAATGCCCATCATCCGCCGCAGCGCACTGGTCGAACACGGTGCCCAGTACATGTTCGACCTGGTCAACGACGTCTCCGCCTATCCGCGCCGCTTCAGCTGGTGCGAGGCGGCCGAGGTGATCGAGCAGGGGCCGCGGCGCATGGTGGCGCGCCTTGACCTGGGCGTGGGCTCGTTCAGCACGTGGTTCACTACCGAGAACCTGCTCGACCCGCCGCACGGCATCGATATGCAACTGCGCGACGGGCCTTTCAAGCGCCTGCAGGGGCGCTGGCAGTTCCAGTCGCTGGGCGCCGATGCCTGCAAGGTCAGCCTGAGCCTGGATTTCGAGTCCAAGACCCGCCTGCTGGGACCTGCGCTCGCGCTGGGGCTGCAGGCGCTGGCCGACCGCATGGTCAACGATTTCGTGCGCGTCGCCGACCGCGGCGAAGGCTGAACCGGTGCGCGTCGAGGTGGTGATGGCCTGGCCGGACCATTTCCGCAGCGCCCGGCTCGACCTGCCCGAGGGTGCCACCGTGGCGCAGGCGGTGGCCGCGGCGGCGCTGCCGGACATGCAGGGCGTGGTCGGCTATGCCGTCCACGGGGTCAACGCCAGCGGCGGGCAGCGCCTGCTGGACGGGGACCGGGTGGAACTGCTCAGGCCGTTGTCGATCGATCCCAAGCAGGCCCGGCGGCGGCGCGCGCAGTCGGGTCCGGGCTGAGGGGCCGGGCCCTGGCCGCTCAGCGGCCGCGCTGGTTCTTCTTGTCCTTGGCCAGGTTCGGGCCGAACTGCTTGCGCGCGTTCCTGGCCAGCTGCTCGTCCTGGCCGGCGAAGTAGTCGCCTTCCCAGCGCGTCACCACGTCGTTCTCGAAGAACACGGTGAAGTTCTTCTTCTCGACGGTGCCGACGCGGTTGGTGCGCTGGGTGGAGGTGTAGTCCCAGCGCTGGTCGTGGAACGGGTCGGCGATCGACGGCGTCCCCAGCAGCGCCATGACCTGCTGCTTGCTCTGGCCCACCTGCAGCTGCTCGACCGCGCCCTGCTTGATCAGGTTGCCCTGGTAGATGGGCTGCTTGTAGATGATGCCGCAGCCGGCGGTGGACAGGACGACAGCGGCGAGCAGCAGGAGATTGCGCATTGGGACCAGGGAGTGGTTAGAGAAAATCACGGCGATGATACACTCCCGACCGCCGCCGCGACCCACCCCCTGGCAGCTGGCGCTAAACCGCCAATGAACGGAGAAGGCATGGAATCCCACGACCTGCGCAAAGTCGGACTGAAGGTCACGCATCCGCGGATGCGCATCCTGGAGCTGCTGGAAAGCAAGACGCCGCAGCACCACATGACCGCCGAGGACATCTATCGCCACCTCATGGAGCGCGGCGACGAGATCGGCCTGGCCACGGTGTACCGGGTGCTGACCCAGTTCGAGGCGGCGGGGCTGGTGCTCAAGCACAACTTCGAAAGCGGCCAGGCGGTCTACGAGCTGGACCGCGGCGGCCACCACGACCACATGGTGGACGTGGACACCGGCAAGATCACCGAGTTCGAGAGCCACGAGATCGAGGAGCTGCAGCGCAAGATCGCCGCCGCCCACGGCTACGAGCTGGAAGAGCACTCGCTGGTGCTGTACGTGCGCAAGAAGCGGCGCTGAAAAGCTGGGATTGGGGATTCGGGATTGGGGATTGGCAAAGCGCAGCGGTCCCGCTTTTACGAATCCCCAATCCCGAATCCCTAATCCCGGCTGTCCTGCAGTAACTTGCGCGCCGCCGCGCGGGCTTCCTTGCTGACCTCCACGCCGCCGAGCATGCGCGCCAGTTCCTCCTGGCGCTGGCGCGGGTCGAGCAGTTCCACCGCGCTCTGGGTCATGCCGTCAACCGGCGCCTTGCTGACCCGGTAGTGGGCGTGGCCCTTGGCGGCCACCTGCGGCAGGTGGGTCACGCACAGCACCTGGCAGCGCTCGCCCAGCGCCCGCAGCTTCTGCCCGACGATGTCGGCCACCGCGCCGCCGATGCCCGAGTCGACCTCGTCGAACACCATCGTCGGCACCGCGTCCACGCCCAGCGCGGCCACCTCGATCGCCAGCGAGATGCGCGACAGTTCGCCGCCGGAGGCGACCTTGCGCAGCGGGCGCGGCGGCTGGCCGGCGTTGGCGGCGACTAGGAACTCGACGCGCTCGGCGCCGTTGGGATCGGGGCGGCCGCCCGGCTGCGGCTCCAGCTCCACCCGGAACTGGCCGCCGCCCATGCCCAGTTCGCCGATGATCCGGCTGGTCTGGTCCGACAGCGCCGCCGCCGCCTCGCGGCGGGTCGCGCTCAGGGCCTCCGCGGCCCGCGTCCAGTGCGCATCGGCCTGGGCTATCTCCGCATCCAGCCGTTCCAGCCGCACGCTGGCGCCCTGCAGCTGCTCGACCTCCTGTTCCAGCGCATCGCGGTGCCCGCCCAGCTGGGCCGGGGTGGTGCGGTGCTTGCGCGCCAGGTCGTGCAATCGGCCCAGGCGGCGCTCGGCCTCCTCGAACTGCGCCGGGTCGGCATCGAGGTCGTCGCGGATGCGTTCCACCAGCGCCAGCGCCTCGTCCAGCTGGATCGCGGCGCTGTCCACCAGCGCATCGACCTCGGCCAGCCGCGCCTCGTGCTCGCCCACCCGCGCCAGTTCGTGCCGGCTCTGGCGCAGCAGGTCCAGCGCCGAAGGGCCGTGGTCCCCGCCCAGTTGCTGCGCCACCTGCTCGCAGGCGGCGATCAGCGCGGCGGCGTGCGCCTGGCGGCGGTGGCTGGCGTCGAGCGCCTCGATCGCGGCCGGGTCCAGGTCCTCGCGCCGCAGCTCGGCGAGCTGGTGCTCCAGGAAGCCGATGCGGTCGCTGACGTCGCCCTGCCGCTGCAGCGCGTCGCGCTCGTCCAGCAGCGCCTGCCAGCGCGCCGCGGCCTCGCGTACGGCGCCGCGCTCGGCCTCGTTGCCGGCGAAGGCGTCGAGCAGGCCCAGCTGGCTGGCGCGCGAGAGCAGCGCCTGGTGCTCGTGCTGGCCATGGATCTCGACCAGGTGGCCGGCCAGCTGCGCCAGTTGCGACAGCGTGGCCGGGCGGCCGTTGATCCAGGCGCGCGAGCCGCCGTCGGCGCGGATGACGCGGCGCAGCTGGCACGCCTGGTCTTCGTCCAGTTCGTTGTCGCGCAGCCATTGCCGCGCCGGGCTGGCGTCGGCCGGCGCGAACTCGGCACTCAGCTCGGCGCGCTCGGCGCCATGGCGGACCACGCCGCTGTCGGCGCGCAGCCCGGACAGGAAGCCCAGCGCATCGACCATCAGCGACTTGCCGGCACCGGTCTCGCCCGAGACCACGGTCATGCCCGGCCCGAACTCCAGTTCGGTGGCGCGGACGACGGCGAAATCCTTGATCGACAGGTGCTTGAGCATAGGGAGCGAAGCTTAGAGGGCCTGCGGCGGTTGCGGAATAGGGGCGGCGGCTTGCCATCCCGTCAGGCAGGCATTATCTAATGTCCGGTCTCACTGGCTGATTACATGCGCTCGTCCTCTCCGTCCATGCTCGATCCCCGTGCCCGGCAGCTGCTGCGGACGCTGATCTCGCGCTATATCCGCGACGGCGAGCCGGTCGGCTCCAGGACCCTGGCCCAGCACGCCGGCCTGGATGTCAGCCCGGCCACCATCCGCAACATCCTGTCCGACCTGGAGGACATCGGCCTGCTCAGCTCGCCGCACACCTCGGCCGGGCGGGTGCCCACCGCGCACGGCTATCGGGTGTTCGTCGACAGCCTGGTGCAGATGCAGCCGCCGGCCGAGGGCGAGATCGCGCGGCTGCGCGCCGAGCTGGCCTGCGGCAGCGGCACCCAGGCCCTGCTGGGCAGCGCCTCGGAACTGCTTTCGGCGATGAGCCACTTCGTCGGCGTGGTCAGCGCGCCGCGGCGCGAGCAGTTCGCCTTCCGCCACATCGACTTCGTGCCGCTGGATGCCGGCCGGGTGCTGGCGATCCTGGTGTTCTCCGACAATGAGGTGCAGAACAAGGTCATCGAGCCGCGCCGGGCCTACGAGCCCGCCGAGCTGGAGCGGGTGGCGAACTACCTCAATGCGCATTTCGCCGGGCGGCCGCTGGCCGATATCCGCGCCACCCTGCTGCACGAGCTGCGCAATGCCAAGGACGCGATGGAGCGGCTGCTGTCGCAGAGCGTGGAGCTGGCCGGGCAGGCGCTGGCGCCGGTGGCCAGCGACGACGTGGTGCTGGCCGGGCAGACGCGGCTGATGGGCGTGCAGGACCTGTCCGACCTGGACCGGCTGCGCGAACTGTTCGAACTGTTCGCCAGCAAGCGCGAGATCCTGCAGTTGCTCGAGCGCACCATCGAGGCGCCGGGCGTGCGCATCTTCATCGGCGAGGAGACCGGGATGGTGCCGCTGCAGGGCGTGTCGCTGGTCACCGCGCCGTATGGCGTCGGCGGCAAGGTGCTCGGCGTGCTGGGCGTGATCGGCCCCAAGCGCATGGCCTACGACCGCATGATCCCGCTGGTGCAGGCGGCCGCCGGGGTGCTGGGCGACGCCCTGGGGCAGGCGGACACGCCGCCGCTGCCGTAGCCATCCGTTGCTGCCCCGGCGCCGCGGCCCGGGCAGGCGCAGCGTTCGACCTGGTCCGGGCGTTGGCCCCGCCATGCCGGACCATGGCGCGCAAACGCCGCCGGCGAGGATGGATGCGGCCGGCCGGCGCTTGAAACGCGCCATCGCGCCCACATTGGTTCAGGGAGAGGCGGGTGCATCTCCCGCCAGGGAACCGGAAATGAACCAAGAACACCCCGAATTCGACTCGGAAGACCCATCGCAGAACCAGCCGCCGGCCGATCCGGCCCAGGCCGAGATCGAGGCCCTGCGCAGCGAGATCGCGTTGATGAAGGCCGATTCGCTGCGCGAGCGCGCCGACCTGGAGAACCAGCGCAAGCGCATCGCCCGCGACGTCGAGCAGGCGCGCAAGTTCGCCAACGAGAAGCTGCTCGGCGAACTGCTGCCGGTGTTCGACAGCCTTGACGCCGGCCTGACCGCGGCCGGGACCGAGCCGAGCCCGCTGCGCGACGGCCTGGAGCTGACCTACAAGCAGTTGCTCAAGGTGGCCGCCGACAACGGCCTGGCCCTGCTCGATCCGGTCGGGCAGCCGTTCAATCCCGAGCACCACCAGGCCATCAGCCAGGTCGACGCGGCCGACGGCGCGGCGCCGGGCAGCGTGGTGCAGGTGTTCCAGAAGGGCTACCTGCTCAACGACCGCCTGCTGCGCCCGGCGCTGGTGGTGGTCGCGCGCCACGACTGAGCGGCCGCGGCCGCGCGGGCAGCCGATTCACGACATCGATGGCTTGAATGGGTTCGGGCCATCCCCACATCGGTTCCAGCAGCCGGCCAAGGCCGGATGGAATCTTCAGGAAAAACCTTTTCAGGAGTCAGACAATGGGCAAGATCATCGGCATCGACCTCGGCACGACCAATTCGTGCGTGGCGATCATGGACGGCGGCAAGGCCCGCGTCATCGAGAATTCCGAGGGTGACCGCACCACGCCCTCGATCGTCGCCTACACCAAGGACGGCGAAGTGCTGGTGGGCGCCTCGGCCAAGCGCCAGGCGGTCACCAATCCCAAGAACACCTTCTACGCGGTCAAGCGCCTGATCGGCCGCAAGTTCACCGACGCCGAGGTGCAGAAGGACCTCGACCACGTCCCGTACGGCATCGTCGCCCACGACAACGGCGACGCCTGGGTGCAGACGGCCGACGGCAAGAAGCTGGCGCCGCAGGAGATCTCCGCGCAGGTGCTGGAGAAGATGAAGAAGACCGCCGAGGACTTCCTGGGCGAGAAGGTCACCGAGGCGGTCATCACCGTGCCGGCCTACTTCAACGACAGCCAGCGCCAGGCCACCAAGGACGCCGGCCGCATCGCCGGGCTGGACGTCAAGCGCATCATCAACGAGCCGACCGCGGCGGCGCTGGCTTACGGCCTGGACAAGGGCAACACCAGCGACCGCAAGATCGTCGTCTACGACCTGGGCGGCGGCACCTTCGACGTGTCGATCATCGAGATCGCCAACGTCGACGGCGAGAAGCAGTTCGAGGTGCTGGCCACCAACGGCGACACCTTCCTGGGCGGCGAGGACTTCGACAAGCGCGTCATCGACTACCTGGTGGAAGAGTTCCAGAAGGACCAGGGCATCGACCTGCGCAAGGACCCGCTGGCGCTGCAGCGCCTGAAGGACGCCGGCGAGCGCGCCAAGATCGAGCTGTCCTCGGCGCAGCAGACCGACGTCAACCTGCCGTACGTCACCGCCGACGCCACTGGTCCCAAGCACCTGAACATCAAGCTCACCCGCGCCAAGCTGGAAGCGCTGGTCGAGGACCTGATCAAGAAGTCGATCGAGCCGTGCCGCACCGCGCTGAAGGACGCCGGGCTGAGCGCCGGCAGCATCGACGAGGTGATCCTGGTCGGCGGCCAGACCCGCATGCCCAAGGTGCAGCAGGCCGTGGCGGAGTTCTTCGGCAAGGAGCCGCGCAAGGACGTCAACCCCGACGAGGCCGTGGCGCTGGGCGCGGCGATCCAGGGCGGCGTGCTGGCCGGCGACGTCAAGGACGTGCTGCTGCTGGACGTGACCCCGCTGAGCCTGGGCATCGAGACCATGGGCGGCGTGTTCACCAAGATCATCGAGAAGAACACCACCATCCCGACCAAGGCCTCGCAGGTGTTCTCCACCGCCGAGGACAACCAGTCCGCGGTGACCGTGCACGTGCTGCAGGGCGAGCGCGAGCAGGCCCGCTTCAACAAGTCGCTGGCCAAGTTCGACCTGTCCGGCATCGAGCCGGCGCCGCGCGGCCTGCCGCAGGTGGAGGTGTCCTTCGACATCGACGCCAACGGCATCCTGCACGTGTCGGCCAAGGACAAGAAGACCAACAAGGAGCAGAAGGTCGAGATCAAGGCCGGCTCGGGCCTGTCGGACGACGAGATCCAGCGCATGGTCGCCGATGCCGAGGCGCATCGCGACGAGGACAAGAAGTTCCAGGAGCTGGTGGCCACGCGCAACCAGGCCGACGCGCTGATCCATGCCACCCGCAGTGCCATCACCGAGCACGGCAGCAAGGTCGGCGGCGACGTGATCGGCAAGGTCGAGTCGGCGCTGTCCGAGCTGGAGACCGCGATGAAGGGCGACGACAAGGCCCAGATCGAGGCCCGCAGCAAGGCGCTGGAAGAGGCCGGGCAGTCGCTGTACGCGGCAGCGGCCGCCGCCGAGCAGGGCGCGGGTGGTGCCGGCCCGGCCGGTGGCGCCGGTGCGCAGCAGGCCCCGGGCGGCGACGACGTGGTCGATGCCGAGTTCACCGAGGTCAAGGACGACAAGAAGTAAGCCGTGATTCGGGAGTCGGGATTGGGGATTCGCACGGCAACGCGCCTCGGATCCTCCTCTCCCGGCATCCTGTGCGCAGTGCCGGCAAAGGCGGAAGGGCGCAGGCCCTCCGCTTTTGCGTTTGACCCATCCCGAATCCCGAATCCCCAATCCCGCCCATGAGCAAACGCGACTACTACGAAGTGCTGGGTGTCGAGCGCACCGCCAGCGACGACGAATTGAAGAAGGCCTATCGCCGCTGCGCGATGAAGTACCACCCCGACCGCAATCCTGGCGACGCCCAGGCGGAGGCGGCCTTCAAGGAGTGCAAGGAAGCCTACGAGGTGCTGTCCGACGGCAGCCGCCGGCGCATGTACGACGCCCACGGCCATGCCGCGTTCGAGCACGGCATGGGCGGCATGGGCGGCGATGGCGGCCCCGACATGGGCGACATCTTCGGCGACATCTTCGGCAACATCTTCGGTGGCGGCGGGGCGCGCGCGGCCCGCCGCGGTGCCGACATCGGCTACGTGATGGAGCTGGACCTGGAGGAAGCCGTCGCCGGCGTGGAGCGCAAGATCGAGATCCCCACGCTGGGCGAATGCGACCTGTGCCACGGCAGCGGTTCGGAGGACGGCAAGGTCGAGACCTGCAGCACCTGCCTCGGGCGTGGACAGGTACGCATGCAGCGCGGCATCTTCGCCATGCAGCAGAGCTGCCCGCATTGCGGCGGGCGCGGGCAGATCATCCAGAACCCGTGCAAGGCCTGCCATGGCGCGGGCAGGGTGGAAGAGGAGAAGGTGCTGTCGGTGAAGGTGCCGGCCGGCGTGGACAGCGGCGATCGCATCCGCCTGGCGGGCGAGGGCGAGGCCGGCCCTGCCGGCACGCCGCCGGGCGACCTGTACGTGGAAGTGCGCGTGCGCGAGCACCCGATCTTCCAGCGCGACGGCGACGACCTGCACTGCGAGGTGCCGATCCGCATCTCCCAGGCGGCGCTGGGCGATACCGTGCGCGTGGCCACGCTGGGCGGCGAGGCGGAGATCCGCATTCCCGCCGAGACCCAGACCGGCAAGCTGTTCCGCCTGCGCGGCAAGGGCGTGCGCTCGGTGCGCAGCCGCAGCGAGGGCGACCTGTACTGCCGCGTGGTGGTGGAAACGCCGATCAATCTCACCGCCGAGCAGCGCAAGCTACTGGAACAGTTCGAGGCCACCTTCATCGGCGAGGAGGCGCGCAAGCATTCGCCCAAGTCGGCCACGTTCCTGGACGGGGTCAAGAGCTTCTGGGACCGGATGACGTCCTGAAGATCCCCGCATTGGGGTAGGGTGCGTAAGCCGCGACCGATTCGTCTCCTTCTCCCGCTTGCGGGGGAAGGTGGCGCGCTGCGCCGGATGGGGGGCTGTCCGCTTTCCCATGCTCCGGACAGCCCCCATCCGCCCTTCGGGCACCTTCCCCCGCAAGCGGGAGAAGGGAGCTGCCGTTCGAGATCGTCGCGGACTCGCGCGCGCGGTACCGCGCCGGACGTAGAATGCGCGGATGAATACGACCCAAGACAGCCACATGGTGCATGGCCGCCGGCTGCGGCCCGACGGGCCCTCGCCGGTGGACGTGATTTCGGTGCAGTCCCAGCTCGTGTACGGCTACGCCGGCAACAGCGCGGCGGTGCCGCCGCTGCGCCAGCTCGGCTTCCGCGTGGCGGAAGTGCCCACCACCTTGCTCAGCAACGCGCCGTTCTACGACACCCTGCGCGGCCGCGTGCTGCCGGCCGACTGGTTCGCCGACCTGCTGCTCGGGGCCAGCGAGCGCGGCCTGCCGCAGCGCGCCGGCGCACTGGTGTCGGGCTACTTCGGCAGCGTCGCCAACGGCGCCGCCTTCGCCGACTGGCTGGATGCCACGCTGCCGCAGGCGCCCGGGCTGCGCTTCTGCCTGGACCCGGTGATTGGCGACACCCATACCGGTCCCTACGTCGAGGCCGGGTTGGAACGGATCTTCGTCGAGCGGCTGCTGCCGCGGGCCTGGCTGGTGACGCCCAACGCCTTCGAGCTGGGACGGCTGACCGGGCTGCCGGCGCTGGAGCAGGACGAGGCCATTGCCGCGGCAAGGGTACTGCTCGAGCGCGGCCCGCAGTGGGTGCTGGCGCACAGCGTGGCCGGCGCCAGCGGCGAGCTGGTGACGCTGGCGATCGGGCGCGAGGGCGTCTGGCGCTGGACCTCGCCGTACCTGCCGGTGGACGTGGCCGGTACCGGCGACGTGCTGATGTCGCTGCTGGTGGCGTTCCTGCTGCGCGGCGAGTCGTTCGAGCTGGCCACCGGCCGCGCGATCGCCGGCGTGCACGCGGCGCTGGAGGCGACGCTGCAGGCCGGCCATGAGGAATTCGACGTGACCGCCGCCGCGCCGGCCGCGCTGGAGCAGGCCACGCGCTTCCGCGCCGAGCGCCTGGCGTGACGTTGCAGCGTCCGCTCGTCGGCATCGTCGGCAGTGCCGGCGCCTATGGCCGCTGGCTGCGCACGTTCTTCGAAAAACGCATGGGCCTGCAGGTGGTCGGCCACGATCCGGCCGATCCGGACTCGCTCGATGTCGATGCGCTGATCGACCGCGCCGAGGTGCTGATCTTCTCCGCGCCGATCCGCCAGACCCCGGCGCTGATCGCCGACTACGCCGCCCGCGCGGCCGGGCGCGAGCGCGGTCGCCTGTGGCTGGACATCACCTCGGTCAAGAGCGCGCCGGTGGCGGCAA
The DNA here is from genome assembly GCF_021168555.1 of Stenotrophomonas sp. MMGLT7. GTDB lineage: Bacteria > Pseudomonadota > Gammaproteobacteria > Xanthomonadales > Xanthomonadaceae > MMGLT7. The sequence goes on from NZ_JAJOZS010000006.1 coordinate 211,850, forward strand.
TGCTGGCCTCGCAGGCCGAGGTCGCCGGCCTGCACCCGATGACCGCGCCGCCCAAGTCGCCCACGCTCAAGGGCCGGGTGATGGTGGTGTGCGAGGCCCGCCTGCAGCACTGGCAGCCCTGGCTGCAGGCGCTGTGCGACGCGCTGGAGGCGCAGTGCGTGCGCACCACGCCGGAGTACCACGACCGGGTGATGGCGCTGGTGCAGGCGATGGTGCATGCCTCGCACCTGGCGCAGGCCGGCGTGCTGCGCGACTACGCGCCTGTGCTGGGCGAGCTGCCGGCGCTGATGCCGTACCGCTCGGCCTCGTTCGAACTGGACACGGCGATCGTCGCCCGCATCCTGTCGCTGAACCCGGCGATCTACGAGGACATCCAGTTCGGCAACCCGCACGTGGCCGAGATGCTGGACCGGTTGCTGCAACAGCTCGGCCACCTGCGCGAGCTGGTGCGCCAGGGCGACGATGCCGCGCGCAGCGAGTTCCGCGTGCGCTACCTGCTGGAGAACCGCAAGGCGCTGGGCGAAGCCGCGGTGGCCGACGGCAACTACAGCTTCGAACGCCTGGGCTACCTGCTGGCCGACCTGACCGAGACCAGCGCATTGAGCGTCTACCTGCCCGAGGACCGCCCCGGCTCGCTGCGCGAGCTGCTGCACGTGTTCGAGCGCCACCGGGTCAACCTGTCCTCGATCCACTCATCGCGCACGCAGGCCGGCGAGCTGCACTTCCGCATCGGCTTCGACCACGGCAGCGATGCCGGCGCGATGGCCGCCGCCGCGCGCGAGATCGACGACAGCGGCATCGGCCGGGTGCTGGTTCGCTAGGCGGCCTGCGCCATCCATCCACAGCCGGTGTGGATGGATGGCGGACAAACATGTGGATAACCGCGCGGCACCCGCGCCGCGTCGGCCTGTCCGACGGTTTGGCGAAAAAAACGCCAGGCCGGGTCAGATCGTCAGCGTGGTCTCGCCGTTGACGGTGCGGAACATGCGGCCGTCGCGCAGCAGCGGGCGGCCGTCGTCGAGTTCGTAGCGCACCGGCTCGGCGGGCTGGCGGTCGGCGCTGGGCACGAGCGGCGCGTTCTTGTCGCGGAACTCGATGATCACGCGCATGGCGCCGTTGGCATCGGTGGCCGGGAACTGGCGGAAGGACATCGCTGCACCTCCTTGGGAGTGGCTCGATGCCGGCGAAGGTGCCGGCACGGCGGAGGATCGGCAGCTGCGCGTTAGCGCGGCGTGGTCAATCGATGAACTGCAGCCGCGCCAGTTCGGCGTACAGCCCGCCCTGGGCCAGCAGTTCGGCGTGGGTGCCCTGGGCGACGATGCGGCCATGGTCCATCACCACGATGCGATCGGCCTTGAGCACGGTGGCCAGGCGGTGCGCGATCACCAGCGTGGTGCGGCCGGCCATCAGCCGTTCCAGCGCCTGCTGCACGTCGTGTTCGCTCTGTGCGTCCAGTGCGCTGGTGGCCTCGTCCAGCAGCAGGATCGGCGCGTCCCGCAGCAGCGCGCGGGCGATGGCGATGCGCTGCTGCTGGCCGCCGGACAGGCGCGCGCCGCGCTCGCCCAGTTCGCTGGCATAGCCCTCGGGCAGGGCGCGGATGAAGCCGTCGGCCTCGGCGGCGCGGGCGGCGGCCTCGACCTCGGCCGGGCTAGCGTCCAGGCGGCCGTAGCGGATGTTCTCGGCGGCGCTGGCGGCGAACAGCGTCGGCTGCTGCGGCACCAGCGCGATGTGGCGGCGCAGTTCGGCCGGGTCGAGGGTGCGGATGTCGACGCCGTCGATGGCGATGCGGCCGTGCTGCGGATCGTAGAAGCGCATCAGCAGCGACAGCACCGTGCTCTTGCCGGCCCCGGACGGGCCGACCAGGGCGACGGTTTCGCCCGGCGCCACCTGCAGGTCGAAGCCGTCGAGGGCGGCCTGGTCCGGCCGCTGCGGGTAGCGGAATCCCACCTGCTCGAAGGCGATGGCGCCGCGCAACGGCACCGGCAGCTCGGCCGGGCGCTGCGGTGCGGCGATCGTCGGCGCCTCCTGCAGCAGTTCGGCGATGCGGCCCATGCCGCCGGCCGCGCGCTGCAGCTCGTTCCACACCTCGGCCAGGGCTCCGACCGAACCGCCGCCGATCAGTGCGTAGAGCACGAACTGGCCGAGGGTGCCGGCGGTCATGCGTCCGTCGATGACGTCGTGCGCGCCGGACCACAGCACCAGCACGATCGCGCCGAAGATCAGCACGATGGCACCGGCGGTCACCCAGGCCTGGGCGCCGATGCGCCTGCGCGCAGTCGCCACTGCCTCGGCCAGCGCCTGCGCGAAGCGTCCGCGCTCGTAGCGCTCCTGCGCATGCGCCTGCACCGTGCGCACCGCGCCCAGCGTCTCGGCCGCCAGGGTATTGGCGTCGGCGACGCGGTCCTGGGCGGCGCGCGAGACCTTCTGCAGCCGGCGCGCGCCGAGCACGATCGGCAGCACCGCCAGCGGAATGCCGATCAGCGAGTAGGCCGCCAGCCGCGGGCTGGTGACGAACAGCATCGCCAGTGCGCCGACCATCGTCACCGTGCTGCGCAGCGCCACCGACATGGTCGAGCCGATCACCGAGCGCAGCAGCTCGCTGTCGGCGGTCAGTCGCGAGACCAGCTCGCCGCTGCGGCTGCGGTCGTGGAACTGCGCATCCAGGCCGATCAGGTGCGCGTACAGGCGCGAGCGCAGGTCGGCGACGACCTTCTCGCCCAGCACCGAGACGAAGTAGAAGCGCGCCGCCGTGGCCAGTGCCAGCACCACCGCCACCAGGAACAGCAGCGCGAAGGCGCGGTTGATCTGGCCGCCGCCGGAGAAGCCGTGGTCGATCATCTGCTTGACCGCCGCCGGCAGGCTCAGGGTGGCGGTGGAGGACACCGCCAGCGCCGCCAGCCAGGCCACGAACAGGCCCATGTGCCTGCGCACGAACGGCCACAGCGTGCGCAGGCTGCCCAGCTTGCGCAGTGCGCCGGTGCGGGAATCGGTCATGCGGGGTCTTCCGGGGTTTCGATGCGTATGCGATTGCGTGTGGCGTCGCGCAGGCGGGTTTTCAAGGCCTCGGCCCGCTCGGCGGGCAGTTGCAGCTCCAGTTGCACGCCGTCGGCGCGGTAGTCCTCGCGCCGTTTCTCGGCCGCGTGCGCTGCCAGCGCCGCATGCACGATGCCGATGTCGTCGAAGCCGCAGTTCAGCACCAGCGTGGCCATCGGCAGCAGCGGCAGCCTGGGCGCCAGCCGCAGGCACTCGGCGGCGGTGCCGCCGTAGGCGCGGACCAGCCCGCCGGCGCCGAGCTTGATGCCGCCGAACCAGCGCGTGACCACGACCACGACGCGGTCGAACCCCTGGCCGTCGATCGCCGCCAGGATCGGCCGGCCCGCGGTTCCCGCCGGCTCGCCGTCGTCGCTGGAACGGTACTCATCGCCATGGCGCCAGGCCCAGCAGTTGTGGGTGGCATCGGCCGCGGACACCTGCTGCACGAAGGCCGCCGCCGCCGCGCTCTCGGCGATGGGGGCGGCATGGGCCAGGAAGCGGCTGTGCTTGATTTCCAGCGCGTGGCTGACGGGTGCGGCGAGCGTATCGGGCATTGCCACGATTCTAGGGCGTGCCGTCGATTCCCGCGATCCGCACGGGGCGATGACCTTCGCTGCGCACGTGCGCACATGCACGCAGGCAACCGGAGTTCATGCAAACGCCGCGGCGGGGTTTTATGCTTTCACGACTGGGGAGGCATCGGGTCACCCGGGCCAGAAAGGAACCAGTATGCTTCCCAGTCATTGCGCGAGCGGCGGCGATGACACCGGGCCGTCGGCGGTTGCCGCATGCCTGGCGCAATTCCTGCAAAGCATCGACGCAGACGCCCAGGTCGCGTTTGCCTGGCACGATCCACGGCTGGGCCGGGCCGCGGCGGGCTGCCCTGAGGCAGCGGCCGATGTGGCGATCGCGGCACTGGCCGCGGCCGCGCCGGCCGGAAACGAGGATTGGAACGTCCGCCGCTGGGAGCGCGCCGGCGAAGATGCGCAGCTCGTGCTTGCGTGGCGTTGCCGCCCGTGCGCGCTGCCGGCGTGGCAGCCCATGGCCATGGCCCTGATCGAGTCGGTACTGGCGACCGAGGGCATGCGTGCGCGGGTCGGCAAGCTGGAGAAGTCCCAGCGGCTGCAGCAGGCGCTGTACGAGATCGCGGACCTGGCCGGGACCGACCTGGAGATGCCGCAGATGCTGCGCCGTATCCACCAGGTGCTGGGATCGCTGATGTACGCCGAGAACTGCTACATCGTCGAGTACGCGCCGCACGACGAGAGCATGCGCTTCCTGTATTTCGCCGACCAGCACGACGACTTCATCGCCGACGCCGGCCGCCGCTACCAGTCCAGGGAGGTGGCCAACAGCCTGACCCTGGCGCTGCTCAGGCACGGCAGGCCGATGCTGGGCCCGTCGCATCGCGTGCGCGAGCAGCTGAACGTGCCGCCGGACAGCAGCCAGGGCCCCGACAGCCTGGACTGGCTGGGCGTGCCGATGCTGCGCGACGGCCAGGTATGCGGGGCGATCGTGGTGCAGAGCTACGAGCGCGGTGCCGGCTACGACGAAGCCGACCGGGTACTGCTGGGCTACGTCGCCCAGCACGTGCTCACCGCGCTGGACCGGCGCCAGGCCAAGGCGCGCCTGGAGTCGCGGGTGCAGGAGCGTACCGGCGAGCTGTGCGAGGCCAACCGCGTGCTGCAGGAGGAAATCGCCGAGCGCCGCCGCGCCGAGCAGTTGCAGCGGGCGCTGTTCGACATCTCCGAACTGGCGATCAGCGCGGCAAGCCTGGACATCTTCTATGCCCAGGTGCACGCGGTGGTCGGCAAGCTGCTCGATGCGCGCAATTTCTACATCGCCTTGGTCAATGCCGCCGGAGACGGGCTGGAATTCGCCTATTCGGTCGACGAACACAGCCCGGTGCGGCCGCCGCGCCGGTTCAGCAACGGCCTCACCGAGTACGTGATCGCGCGGCGCGAGCCCATGCTGGCCAGCCGCGAGGAACTGGAGCGGCTGGCCGAGCAGGAGGTGGCGCATGGATTCGGCGCGCGCGCGCACAGTTGGCTGGGCATCCCGCTGGCCATCGGGGACGATGTGGTGGGAGCGATCGTGGTGCAGAGCTATTCGCCTGCCGTGCACTACAGCGCCGACGACCAGCGGCTGTTGCTGTTCGTTGCGCAGAACATCGGCAACGGGCTGGCGCGCCAGCGCGGCCAGGAGCAGCTGCGCCGCGCCCATGCCCAGCTGGAGCAGCGGGTGCAGGAGCGTACCGGCGAGCTCGCCGCGCTGAACCAGCAGTTGCGCGACCAGATCGGCGAGCGCCTGCTTGCCGAGCGCAGGCTCACCCACCAGGCCTTGCACGATGCGCTCACCGGCCTGCCGAACCGCACCCACCTGCTCGACTGCATGGCCACGGCCATCGCCCGGGCCGCGCTGGACCCGGGCGCCGGCTTCGCGGTGCTGTTCCTGGACCTGGACCGCTTCAAGCTGGTCAACGACAGCATCGGCCACGCCGCCGGCGACCAGATGCTGGTCAAGGTCGCCAAGCGCATCGTTTCCACGGTGCGCGCCGAGGACGTGGTCGCGCGCCTGGGCGGCGACGAATTCGCGATCCTGGTCAGCCGCACCGCCGTCGTCGGCGATGTCCGCGAACTGGCGTCGCGGCTGCAGGACGCGCTGGGCAAGCCGATGTGGATCGCAGGGCGCGAGCTGTTCCCCGCCGGCAGCCTGGGCATCGCCATGTGGAATCCACGCTACTGTACCGGCGAGGAACTGCTGCGCGACGCCGATGCCGCGATGTACCGGGCCAAGGCACTGGGCCAGGACCGCTGCGCGGTGTTCGACGAGGCCATGCGCGAGGCCGCGCTGCGCAGCCTGGACCTGGAGTCGGACCTGCGCCGGGCGATCAACGCCCGCCAGTTCGTCGCCCACTACCAGCCGATCGTGCGCCTGGCGGACGACGCGGTGATCGGGCACGAGGCGCTGCTGCGCTGGGAACACGAGAGCCGCGGATTGCTGCTGCCCGGCGAGTTCATCGAGCTGGGCGAGGAGAGCGGGCTGATCGAGCAGGTGGACTGGCTGCTCTACGAGCAGGTGGTGCAGCGGTTGGCGGCGGCGCCGGAAGAAGCCGGCTACCTGGCGGTCAATGTGTCGCCGCGACATTTCCGCAGCAGCGGCTTCGCCCCGCGCCTGCTGGCGATGCTGGCGCGCGCGGGTGCCGACCCGCGCCGCCTGCGCGTGGAGATCACCGAAGTGGCGCTGATGGACGACAGCGCCGACACGATGTACGCGCTGAGGATGCTGCGCGAGCACGGCGTCCTGATCCAGCTGGACGATTTCGGCACCGGCTACTCGGCGTTGTCGTACCTGCACCGCTTCCCGATCTCGGTCCTCAAGGTGGACCGAAGCTTCGTCGCCGGGCTGCACCGCGCCGACCAGAACACCCAGGTGCTGGTGAGCGGAGTGCTGGCGCTTGCCGCCACGCTGGGCCTGGAGACGATAGGCGAGGGCATCGAGACGGCGCAGCAGCGGCAGGTGCTGCACGAACTCGGATGCCACTATGGCCAGGGCTACCTGCTCGGACGCCCGGCGCCGCAGCCGCTGTGCGGCTAGGCCATTCCGGTGGCCGGCCTGATCGCGGCCGGGTCCGGCAACGGCGGGCAGCTCAGAGTGTCTCCAAACGCATCTTCGTGCAGGGCGGCGTGCGCGACGCCTTCCCGGGCATGGGTTTACGGAAGACTCGATGCCGTTGCTCCCGTGCAGGCGGGAGCCTGGGGCCGGGTCGCGACTGGCGCCGATAGCGCCAGGTACTTGTCGCGTGCATTGCCGTCGGGGAAACCGTCGTACCGGCAAGGACAGTGCGCAGCCCGGGCAAGGCCGGAGGCCGCACCCGGGATGGCATGACACGCCGGCCTTTTGCCCCGGGTGCGCTGTGCTTATCCGGCTTGCCTCGCTACCGTCCGGCAAGTTCTCCGGGTTGGTCGGTGGAGGCCTGCGCCAGCACTGCCACGGTATCCGCCTGGCCATGGCATGGCTTGGATCGAGGCGCCGACATGCGTTTGCCCGTCGTCCCGGAGGAGGCGGGGAGATCCAGTGCCTTTTCTTGCAAGACCCGGGAACGAAGGGACTTGACGCTTGATTCCACTGCACGAGTCGCTGCGTCCCCGCCTTCGCGGGGACGACGCGTTCATGTCTTCCCTGTGCACATCCCGCTGCTGTGGCTGGAGGCTGCGCCCGGGGCAGCCCACGCCGGATCACGGGTGTGCGCGGTTCAGCGCAGTGCGGCGCTGCGCTTCTCGTCGATCCACTTCGACGCCTGCGCCGGCCGGTAGCTGCGCATCCATTCCAGCATCTGGTCGATGTCCTCGCCGTACCACAGGTCGGTGCGCTGGTCCGGGTGCAGGAACCGCTCGGCCACCATGCGGTCGATCATACCGATCAGCGGCGCGTAGAAGCCGTCCACGTCGAGAAACGCGCACGGCTTGTTGCCGATGCCGAGCTGGCGCCAGGTCAGCATCTCGAAGATCTCCTCCATCGTGCCGAAGCCGCCGGGCAGGGCGACGAAGCCGTCGGACAGGTCGAACATGCGCGACTTGCGCTGGTGCATCGAATCGACGATCTCCAGTTCGGTCAGGCCGCGGTGCGCGACCTCCCAGTCCGCCAGCTGCTTGGGGATCACGCCGGTGACCTGGCCGCCGGCGGCCAGCACCGCATTGGCCACGGTGCCCATCAGTCCGACGTTGCCGCCGCCGTAGACCAGGCGCAGCCCCTCGCTGGCCAGGCGATCGCCCAGGGCGATGGCACGTTCGGTGTAGACCGGCTTGCTGCCGGCATTGGAGCCGCAATAGACGCAGATGCTTTTCATTGGGATGAGATTGGGGATTCGGGATTCGGGATTCGGGATTCGGGATTCGTAAAAGCCGACGCCGGGCTAGAAGCCCGGCGCCGGTGTTTCGCAGGCGGGAAGGGTACAGGGGGGGCGATCGCGGTTGCGAATCCCCAATCCCGAATCCCCAATCCCGGCCCCGTCAGTTCGCCTTGTGGATGGCGCGCTTGTTCACCGCCATGGCGGCGTCGTGCACCACTTCCGACAGGGTCGGGTGGGCGTGGCAGATGCGTGCCAGGTCGTCCGAGGAGCCGTTGAACTCCATCGTCAGCACGCCCTCGTGGACCAGCTCGGAGACCACCGGGCCGACCAGGTGCAGGCCGAGTACGCGGTCGGTCTCGGCATGCGCCAGCACCTTGACGAAGCCGACCGGCTCGTCCATCGCCACGGCGCGGCCGTTGGCGGCGAACGGGAAGCTGCCGGCCTTGTACGGGATGCCCTCGGCCTTGAGCTGCTGCTCGGTCTTGCCGACCCAGGCCACTTCCGGCTCGGTGTAGATCACGTACGGGATGGTCTCGAAGTTGACGTGACCCGGCAGGCCGGCGATCAGCTCGGCCACCGCGACGCCTTCCTCGAAGCCCTTGTGCGCCAGCATCGGCCCGCGCACGCAGTCGCCGATCGCCCACACGCCGTCCACGCCGGTATGGCAGTGCTCGTCGACCACGATCTGGCCGCGCTCGTTGACCTGCACGCCGGTACCTTCGGCAAGCACGCCCTTGGTCGCGGCACGGCGGCCCACGGCCACCAGCAGCTTGTCCACGGTCAGGGTCTTCTCGCCTTCGGCATCGCTGTAGGTGACGAGGACCTGGTCCTTCTTGCCCTTGCCCTTGCCCGCCACGACCTCGGTCTTGGAGACCTTGGCGCCCAGGCGGATATCCAGGCCCTGCTTCTTGTATTCCTTGGCCGCCGCCTTGGCGACCTCGGCATCGGCGGCCGGCAGGAAGTCCGGCAGCGCTTCGAGGATGGTGACCTCGGCGCCCAGGCGCTTCCACACGCTGCCCAGCTCCAGGCCGATCACGCCGGCACCGATCACCACCAAGCTCGCCGGGACTTCTGTGAAGTCCAGCGCACCGACGTTGTCGACGATGTTCTTGCCGTCGAACTTGGCGAACGGCAGCTCGATCGAATCCGAGCCGGCAGCGATGATGACGTTGGTGCCCTTGAGCTCGACCTCGTCGCCTTCGTGCGGCTTGATCTTGACGATGTTGCCCGGCTGCAGCTGGGCGAAACCGTAGTAGGTGGTGATCTTGTTCGCCTTGAACAGCATCGCGATGCCGCCGGTGAACTGCTTAACGATCTTGTCCTTGCGATTGATCATCGCCGGGACGTCGATCTCGGCGTCCTTGAAGCTGATGCCGTGGTCGCCGAACTGGTGGTGCATGTTCCAGAACTGGTGGGACGAGTCCAGCAGCGCCTTGGACGGGATGCAGCCGACGCGCAGGCAGGTGCCGCCCAGCGCCGGCTTGCCGTCCTTGCCCAGCGCGGCGTCCACGCAGGCCACCTTCATGCCCAGCTGTGCGGCGCGGATGGCGGCGTGGTAGCCGGCCGGGCCGGCACCGATGACGACGACGTCGAATTGTTCGCTCATATCATTTGCTCACGGGAATGGGGAATAGGGAATAGGGAACGAGGGAGACGCATGCGGCACCCGGTTCCCCATCCAGGTCCAGGCGGGAACGGGGAGGGGAATGGGAGCATGTTCTTCCCATTCCCGAGCCACCATTCCCGATTCCCGGCTCTTACAGACCGAACAGCATGCGGTCCGGGTTCTCCAGCTGGTTCTTGATGTCCACCAGGAACTGCACCGAGTCCTTGCCATCGATGATGCGGTGGTCGTAGGACAGGGCGATGTACATCATCGGCGCGATCACCACCTGGCCGTTCTCGGCGATCGGGCGCTCCTTGATCGCGTGCATGCCGAGGATGGCGCTCTGCGGCGGGTTGACGATCGGCGTGGACAGCAGCGAGCCGAAGGTACCGCCGTTGGTGATGGTGAAGGTGCCGCCCTGCAGTTCCTCCAGGCTCAGCTTGCCGGCACGGGCCTTCTGCGCGTACTCGGCGATGCCGTGCTCGATGTCGGCGAACGACTGCCGCTCGACGTTGCGCAGCACCGGCGTGACCAGGCCCTTGTCGGTGGACACCGCGATGGAGATGTCCGAGTAGCCGTGGTAGATGATGTCGGTGCCGTCGATCGAGGCGTTGACCAGCGGGAAGCGCTGCAGGGCGTTGGCCGCGGCCTTGACGAAGAAGCTCATGAAGCCGAGCTTGATGCCGTGGGCCTTCTGGAAGTCCTCCTGCAGTGCCTTGCGCGCAGCCGAGACCTTGGCCAGGTTGACCTCGTTGAAGGTGGTCAGCATGGCCGTGCCGTTCTTGGACTGCATCAGGCGCTCGGCGATGCGCTGGCGGATGCGGGTCATCTGCACGCGCTCTTCCGGACGCGCGCCGCTGGCCTTGGTGGCACCGCCGCTGCGGGCGAACTTGACGATGTCTTCCTTGGTCACGGCGCCGTGGCGGCCGGTGCCGTCGACCTGCGCCGGATCCACGCCCTCGGTGATGGCCGAGAAGCGGGCGCCCGGGGGCAGGCTGTCGGTCGCGCTCTTGGCGGCCGGTGCCGGAGCGGCGGCAGGCGTCGGGGTGACAACGGGAGCCGGGGCGGTCGGAGCCGGAGCCTCGGCCTTCTTCTCCTCGGCCGGGGCCGCGGCGGCGCTCGCGCCTTCCTCGATCACGGCCAGCAGCTGCGAACTGGTGACGGTGTCGCCCTGCTGGAACTTGATTTCCTTCAGTACGCCATCGACCGGTGCCGGGACTTCCAGCACGACCTTGTCGGTCTCCAGGTCGACGAGGTTCTCGTCGCGCTTGACGGCATCACCGGCCTTCTTGTGCCAGGTGGCGATGGTGGCGTCGGCTACGGATTCGGGCAGTACCGGAACTTTGACTTCGGTGGTCATGCGGGAGTGTCCTAGTTTTCTTCAGATTAGTGAGGGGATGGAGGCAACTTTTTTCTCCCCGGCAACCGGGGAGATTCGCGGATCGGGAGGTGCCAATGAGCTTTCCCGATCTCGATGAAGCGACTTCAAGAGCGTTTGTGTGGGGGAGCTCGGGGCTCCCCCGGCAAGGCCGGGAGAACCCCGCGCGGACTACTCCGCAACCAGGTCGTTGAACGGGTTGACCAGTGCATCGGCGATCAACTGCTTCTGCTGGGTGTTGTGATCGTTCAGGTGACCGGCGGCAGGAGCGGGCGAGCGGGCGCGGCCGGCGTAATGCAGGCTCTGGCCCGGCTGCAGGCAGGCCTGCAGGTGGTGGCGGATCTGGTACCACGCGCCCTGATTCTGCGGCTCTTCCTGGGTCCACACCACGTCCGGGGCCTTGCCGAAGCGCTTGAGCTCCTCGACCAGCAGGTCACGCGGGAACGGATACAGCTGTTCCACACGAACGATTGCCGCGTCGTCCTGACCGCGCTTCTGCGCGTCTTCCAGCAGGTCGTAGTAGACCTTGCCGGTGCAAAGCACCACGCGCTTGACCTTCTTCGGATCGGCGGCCTTGTCCGGGATCACCTGCTGGAACTCGCCGTCGGCCAACTCCTCCAGGGTGGACACGGCCAGCTTGTGGCGCAGCAGCGACTTGGGCGACATCACCACCAGCGGCTTGCGCGTGGTGCGCTTGAGCTGGCGACGCAGCATGTGGAAGCACTGCGCGGGCGTGGTCGGCACGACCACCTGCATGTTGTCCAGTGCGCACAGCTGCAGGAAGCGCTCCAGGCGGGCGGAGCTGTGCTCCGGACCCTGGCCTTCCTGTCCGTGCGGGAGCAGCAGCACCAGGCCGCTGATGCGTCCCCACTTGGCCTCGCCGGAGGACACGAACTGGTCGAACACCACCTGCGCGCCGTTGGCGAAGTCGCCGAACTGGGCTTCCCATATCGTCAGGGTGTTGGGATCGGTGGTGGAGTAGCCGTACTCGTACGCGGCCACGGCTTCCTCCGACAGCAGCGAGTCGTAGATCGACACGTCGTCAGGCTTCTCCACCAGCTGCCGCAGCGGCAGGTAGTAGGTGTCGGTCTTCTGGTCGTGCAGGATCGCGTGGCGGTGCGAGAAGGTGGCGCGGCCGACGTCCTCGCCGGTCAGGCGCATGCGGTAGCCTTCGTTGAGCAGGGTGGCATAGGCCAGGTTCTCGGCGAAGCCCCAGTCGGCCAACTGCTGGCCGGCGGCCATCTTGCGGCGGTCGTCGTAGACCTTGGCCACGCGCGAATGCAGCTCGATCTCCGCGGGAATCGTGGTGATCGCCTGGGCCAGGCGATCCAGGGTCTTGCGCTCCACCTTGGTGTCGACCGGGTCGTGCAGGGTGCCGGTGAGGTACTTGGACCAGTCGATGGCGAACTCGTCCACGCTGCGCTCGGCCAGCTCGGTGGTGAGTTCGCCGGCGTCCAGCTTGGCACGATAGCCATCCACCAGGGCCTGTGCCTCGCCCGACTGCAGCACGCCTTCCTTCTCCAGCTGCTCGGCATACAGCTCGCGGGTGGTCTTCTGGTCGCGGATGACCTTGTACATCAGCGGCTGGGTCACCGACGGCTCGTCGGCCTCGTTGTGGCCCCAGCGGCGATAGCAGACCAGGTCGACGAAGACATCCTTCTTGAACTGCTGGCGGAAGTCGTAGGCCAGCTCGGTGACGTAGGCCACCGCGTCCGGATCGTCGCCGTTGACGTGGAACACCGGGGCATCAATCATCTTGGCGATGTCGGTGCAGTAGCGGGTGGAGCGCGCGTCGAGCGGGTTGGAGGTGGTGAAGCCGACCTGGTTGTTGATGACCACGTGCACCGTGCCGCCGACGGTGAAGCCGCGCAGCTGCGACATCTGCAGCAGTTCCATGACCACGCCCTGGCCGGCCAGCGAGGCATCGCCGTGCACCAGGATCGGCACGACCCGCTCGCGGGAGGTATCGCCGAAGCGCTCCTGGCGCGCACGCGCGCTGCCGGCGACCACCGGGTCGGCGATCTCCAGGTGCGACGGGTTGAAGGCCAGCGCCAGATGGACCGGGCCGCCCGGGGTGGCCACGTCGGCGGAGAAGCCCATGTGGTACTTGACGTCGCCGTTGACGGCCAGATCGCCCTCTACGTGCTCGAACTTGCCTTCGAACTCGTTGAACAGCGTGCGCGGGTTCTTGCCCAGGGTGTTGACCAGCACATTGAGGCGGCCGCGGTGGGCCATGCCGATCACCACGTCCTTGACCCGGTCGGCGCCGGAGCGGCGGACCAGCACGTCCATCAGCGGGATGAAGGAGTCGCCGCCTTCCAGCGAGAAGCGCTTCTGGCCGACGTACTTGGTGTGCAGGTAGCGCTCCAGGCCCTCGGCCGCGGTCAGGCGCTCGAGCAGGCGCTTGCGGGTCTCCTTGTCGGCCTTGACGTTGCCGCCGTCGGCCTCGAGGCGCTTGTAGACCCACTGGCGCTGCTCGGCATCGGAGATGTGCATGAACTCGGCGCCGATGCTGCCGGTGTAGGTCGCCTGCAGGCGGGCGAACAGGTCGCGCAGGACCATGCGGGCCGGGCCGCCGACGCCACCGGTGCTGAACTCGTCGTTCAGGTCCTGCTCGGACAGGTGGTTGGCCGCCAGGGTCAGTTCCGGCGGATTGAGCGGCGGGACCAGGCCGAGCGGATCGAGCTTGGCGCCCAGGTGACCGCGTGCGCGGTAGGCGGTGATCAGGCGGCCGACGTTGCGCTCGCGCTCGTCGGCCACGGCGACGCCGGTGCCGCCGCCGTTGGCGGCCTGGCGTGCGGCCTCGGTGATGTGGGCGATCACGCCGGAGTGCGGGATATCGCCGGCTTCACGGCCCTTGAAGGTGTCGAAGTAGGACTTCCACTTGGGATCCACGCTCTCGGGCGAGACCAAGTACTGTTCGTACAGGTCCTCGATATAGGAGGCATTGCCGCCGGCAAGCTGCGAAGTTTGCGCAAACTGCTTGAGTACATTATCCATGTTGGTGACCTGTCGCTTGGGTAAAGGCTTCGGAGGGATTGGGCCGCTGCAAGCGCGGCCCTGATCGGGCGACGTCGAATCGCCCGATTATAAGCGCGGGCATGGCCCGGTTCGTCTGGCTGCGCGGCCCGTCGGGGCGGCGCAATTCATGCACGTTCGGTGGGGTGCGCGGGTGCGGACCGGGTGCGGGAGTTCTCATGCGGGCTCCTCGTCCTGGTCTGCGGAAACGGGCTGGTAATGGCCGCTGCGCACCAGTTCCCAGACGGCGTCGCGGCCCTTGGCCGACAGGCGCGCGTACAGCGCCCCGTCGAGGGTTTCGGCCGCGGCCAGCGCGCGTGCGTCGGCGATCGGCATGGGGAACTGCAGGCCGCTGCAGAACAGCGTGGCCCCGCGGCGGGCGCGACGCCAGGCCAGGCGCGACCAGGGAAAGCGCTGCAGCGCCAGGCCGTCGCCGAGGGCAGACTCGATCTCCTGGCGCGACGGCAGCTGCGGCGGCGGCATGACCTCGCCGGAGGCGCGGTAGGTGGTGACAAAGCGTCCGAACCAGTCTCCCAGCATGTCGGCGTCGTTCATGCGCAGCGCGTTCAGCGCCTCGACCGCGCGGCCCATCGCCGCCGTGTCGATCTCGTACGGGTCCGCGGCTGTCGCCAGGTCCTCGTCGTGGTAGCGCACGGCCTCGTCTGCGCCTTCGATCAGCGTGTCGAGGTAGTCGGCGATCAGTTCGGCCGAGGATGGCGCGCGCATGCCCACCGAGAAGGTCAGGCAAGCGTCCTCGGCGATGCCGTGGTGCGGCACCAGCGGCGGCAGGTAGAGCATGTCGCCCGGCGCCAGCACCCAGTCGTGGGTGGGGGCGAAATGACGCAGCAGCTTGATGTCGACGTCGTCGCGGAAGCCCAGGTCCGGGGCCTTGCGGCCGAGCGCCGCGCTGGCGTCGATCTGCCAGCGGCGATGGCCCTGGGCCTGCAGCAGGAACACATCGTAGTGGTCGACGTGCGCCCCGACCGAGCCGCCGGTGGCGGCGAAGCTGATCATGATGTCGTCGATGCGCCAGCGCGGCAGGAAGCGGAACTGCTCCAGCAGCGCGCGCACGTCCGGGTCCCACTTGTCCACGTCCTGCACCAGCAGGGTCCAGTCGTGGTCGGGCAGGCCGGGGAAGTCCTCTTCCTGGAACGGGCCGCTGCGCACGTTCCAGCGCCCGCTGCTGCGATCCAGGCTGATCAGCCGTGCCAGCACGCCGTCCTCGCAGGCCAGGCCCGCCAGGTCCTCGGGCGCCACCGGCGACTGGAAGCCGGGAAAGGCGTTGCGAATCAGCAGGGGGCGCTTGTGCCAGTAGTCGCGCAGGAACCGGTCCGCCGGCATGCCGAGGGGGTGACGCGATGTCGCCTCGATCTCGAGGGTCAGTGTCTTGGCGGCGCTGGCGGTCTTGGCGGTCTTGGTCATGGGGTGGATCGTAGGCGTCTGCAATGGTCCGGCGCGGTGCGATTGGCCGTCAGGATCGGATCTGGCGCGGATTCATGCATTGATGTCGATCAAAACCATTTGATTCCGCGACCGAATAGGCCATCCCTGCGCTACTTTGTCGCAGGTTTCGGCCGCCCGCGCACGTATTTTGCGCGCAGGTGCGTCAATTTGTCGCATGGTAAGGGCCCGGCCAACCGGGCGCCTGCGGCATTTCAGATATCCCGCGCCAGCCGTTCCGCCAGTCCGGTGTAGCTGCCGGGAACCAGTTCCAGCAGGCGCTGCCTGGCATCCGCGGGCAGGTCCAGCGACTCGATGAAGCCGCGCATCGAGCCGGCGTCGATGCCGTGGCCGCGGGTCAACGCCTTGAGCTGTTCGTAGGGGTTGGGCAGGCCGTGGCGGCGCATCACCGTCTGCACGGCCTCGGCCAGCACTTCCCAGGCCGCGTCCAGGTCGGCGTCCAGGCGTTCGGGATTCACCGTCAGCTTGCCCAGGCCCTTGGCCAGCGAGTCCAGCGCCACCTGGGTGTGGCCGAAGGCGGTGCCCAGTGCGCGCAGCACGGTGGAGTCGGTCAGGTCGCGCTGCCAGCGGCTGATCGGCAGCTTGGCCGAGAAGTGCTCGAACAGGGCGTTGGCGATGCCGAAGTTGCCCTCGGCGTTCTCGAAGTCGATCGGGTTGACCTTGTGCGGCATGGTGGAGGAACCGACCTCGCCCTCCTTGAGCCGCTGCCGGAAGTAGCCCAGCGAGATATAGCCCCAGATGTCGCGGGACAGGTCGACCAGCACGGTGTTGGCGCGGCGGGCGGCGTCGCCGATCTCGGCGACGTTGTCGTGCGGCTCGATCTGGGTGGTGTAGGGGTTGAACACCAGTCCCAGCCGCTGCACGAAGCGCTGCGCGAACGCCGGCCAGTCCACGTCCGGATAGGCGACGACGTGGGCGTTGTAGTTGCCGACCGCGCCGTTGATCTTGCCGGTCAGCTCGACCGCGGCGATCTGTCGCAGCTGCCGCTCCAGGCGGGCGACGACGTTGGCGATCTCCTTGCCCAGCGTGGTCGGCGAGGCGGTCTGGCCATGGGTGCGCGAGAGCATCGGCTGCGCGGCCTGGTCGTGGGCCAGCGTGCGCAGCGAGGCGGCGATGCCCTGCAGCGCCGGCAGCAGCACCTCGCCACGGGCACGCTCGAGCATCAGCCCGTAGGACAGGTTGTTGATGTCCTCGCTGGTGCAGGCGAAATGGACGAACTCCAGCGCCGGGCCGAGCGCGGCATCGTCGCGGAGCCGCTCCTTGATGAAGTACTCCACCGCCTTGACGTCGTGGTTGGTGGTGCGCTCGATCTGCTTGACCCGCGCCGCATCCTCCACCGAGAAGTCGTCGGCCAGCGCCAGCAGGCGCGCGCGCGCGTCGGCGGGGAAGGCCTCCAGCTCGGGGATGCCCGGCTCGTCGGCCAGCGCCAGCAGCCATTCGATCTCCACCTTCACCCGGGCGCGGATCAGGCCGTACTCGGAGAAGATCGGACGCAGTGCATCGACCTTGGACGCATAGCGGCCGTCGAGCGGGGACAGGGCAAGCAGGGCGGAATCCGGCATGGAGGCTGAAGGGGGAGTGGCGAGCGGGGCACATATTCTACGGTTCCGGGGGCGCGGGAGGGGGCGGGGCCGGGGTGTCGTATCCTTGCCGGCAGCCGCCAGCCAGGGCACGAGTGCCCGCCAGCCGCAGGTTTCCTCTCACCCGACAGATAGCATGCGGAGATTTCCAATGAGCGACAGCTACAGGATCGAACACGACAGCATGGGCGAGCTGCAGGTGCCCGCCGAGGCGCTGTGGGGCGCGCAGACCCAGCGCGCGGTCGACAACTTCCCGGTGTCCGGGCAGAAGATGCCGCGCGGCTTCATCCGCGCGCTGGGACTGGTCAAGGCCGCCGCGGCCGGGGTCAACGCCGAACTGGGGCTGTTGCCCAAGGGCGTGTCCAGGGCGGTGCAGGCCGCCGCGCTGGAGGTGGCCGACGGCCGCTACGACGACCATTTCCCGATCGACGTCTACCAGACCGGCTCGGGCACCTCATCGAACATGAACGCCAACGAGGTGATCGCCACCCTCGCCAACCGCAGCGACAAGGCCGGCAAGGTCACGGTGCATCCAAACGACCACGTCAACCTGGGCCAGAGTTCCAACGACGTGATCCCCACCGCGATCCGGGTGGCGGCGCTGCTGGCCACCCACGAGCAGTTGCTGCCGGCGCTCAAGCACCTGCGCAAGACCATCGACAGGCGCGGCCGCTCGCTGGGCAAGGTGGTCAAGACCGGCCGCACCCACCTGATGGACGCGATGCCGCTGACCTTCCAGCAGGAGTTCGGCGCCTGGTCGGCGCAGCTGGCCTCGGCCGAGGACCGCATCGCCGACAGCCTCAAGCGCCTGCGCCGGCTGCCGCTGGGCGGTACCGCGATCGGCACCGGCATCAATGCCGACCCGCGCCTTGGCGGCAAGGTCGCGCGGGCGCTGTCGGCCACCACCAAGGTCAGGTTCGAGAGCGCCGACAACAAGTTCGAGGGGCTGGCCGCGCAGGACGACCTGGTCGAGCTGTCCGGCCAGCTCAACGCGCTGGCGGTGGCGCTGATCAAGATCGCCAACGACCTGCGCTGGATGAACTCGGGGCCGCTGGCCGGGCTGGGCGAGATCGAGCTGCCGGCGCTGCAGCCCGGTTCCTCGATCATGCCGGGCAAGGTCAACCCGGTGATCCCGGAAGCCACGGTGATGGTCTGCGCGCAGGTGATCGGCCACCACACCGCGATCACCGTGGCCGGGCAGACCGGCAACTTCCAGCTCAACGTGAGCCTGCCGCTGATCGCGCTCGACCTGCTGGATTCGATCGGCCTGCTGGCCAACGTCTCCACGCTGCTGGCCGACAAGGCCATCGCCGGGCTCAAGGTGCGCCAGGACCGGGTCAAGCAGGCGCTGGCGCGCAACCCGATCCTGGTCACCGCGCTGAACCCGATCATCGGCTACGAGAAGGCCGCGGCCATCGCCAAGCGGGCCTACAAGGAAGGCCGGCCGGTGCTGGAGGTGGCGGTGGAGGACAGCGGACTGGCCGAGTCCGAGCTCAGGCAGCTGCTCGATCCGGTGGCGCTGACCGCCGGCGGTATCCACGGCGGCTGAGGTTCGCTGCCGCGGCCGGGGAGCCGGCGAGGAAACGGGCCGCAGGGCCCGTTTCCATGTCTGCCTTGGCCTGGAGCTTTCCTGTAGGAGCGACTTCAGTCGCGATCAGGCTTTACCGGTAGAGCCTCATCGCGACTGAAGTCGCTTGTGTCTTTCCAGCCGTTAGATTTGGAGGCGAGAGCGGAGTGCGGCAGCCCGTTCAGTCGCAGTGCCTGAGCACGTGTAGGAGTCAGGGGCGCCGCACTCCCTGCTCCCATCGCAGCCCG
>NZ_JAJOZS010000007.1 GCF_021168555.1 Stenotrophomonas sp. MMGLT7
GAGAAGCAGGTCACCGTGGGCCGGCGCACCATCGCCATGCCCGAGCCGTTCTGCGTGATGGCCACGCAGAACCCGGTGGACCAGGAAGGCACCTACCCGCTGCCGGAGGCGCAGCTGGACCGTTTCCTGTTCAAGCTGGTGGTGGGCTACCCGAGCGAGCAGGACTACCACGCGATCATCGACCGCACCACCAGCGGTCAGGCGATCGAGCTGTCGGCGGTGACCGATGCGGCGACGCTGTGCCGGCTGCGCACGGTGGTGCGGCAGGTGCCGGTGCCGGAGGCGGCGCAGAGCTACGCGATCCGGCTGGTGATGGCGACGCAGCCGCGCAGCGCGTACGCGCCGGCCTCGGTCAACGCGTCGGTGACGCTGGGGGCCTCGCCGCGCGGCATCCAGGGGCTGATGCTGGCGGCCAAGGTGCAGGCGCTGCTGGACGACCGCTTCGCGGTGGCGGTGGAGGACATCAAGGCGGTCGCGCTGCCGGTGTTGCGCCACCGCCTGGTCACCAACTTCCACGCCCAGGCCGGCGGCATCGGCGCCGACGACCTCATCGCCGACGTGCTGGCGGCGGTGAAGCACCCGCATTCGGCCGCCTGACGGCGAGGACGGAAGCTACTGGCGAGGTGCAGGCGCCGCCAGCACCGCCGCCTCGGCGCGCCGCCAGTCCTCGTCGGCGACGGTCTCGACGGCATGGCCGGCGCAGCGCGCCGCGGCCCGCAGTGGATTGCACAGAGCCGCCGCCCGCCGCGGCAGGCGCACCGAGAAGCCGCCGGGGAAGCGTTCGTCCGGCCACAGGTAGTCGGTGGAGACCCACTGCGCGCCGGAAGCCAGCGCCCGCTCGCGGTGCGCGACGTCGTTGCCGCGCGCCTGCACCGTATCGGCATCGGCGCGGGTGCGCACCAGGAAACCGGCGCGCACCGCCCGGGCGATGCGCTCGGCATCGCGCTGCGGGTCGTTGAGGGTCAGGTAGGCCGCCGCGGGCGAGTCCTCGTCGGTGTTGACGAACATCGCCCGGCCCTCAAGCGAGGCGCGCCGGCCGCGGTACAGCGCGACCTTCTCCGGGCCCTCGTCGAGCGCGAACAGGAACCTGCCGCGCGCCTGCGCCAGGGTCGGCCAGGCACCGGCGAGCACCGCCTCGCGCAGCGTGCGGTGCCTGCCCTGCACCTCGTCCGGGGTGATCAGCCGCGCGGCCGGCAGCACGCTGCGGATCTCCGCGTCCAGCTCGTCGAACCCGGCCGCGTCGAACCCGCGCAGCGACACCCCTTCGGGGACGGCATCGCCGTCCTTGGCATTGACCAGCACCAGGATCGGCACATGCCCCGGGTGCCGGTCCGACCAGGCCAGCAACTGCCGCAGGCAGTCGCGGAACAGCGGGCAGCTGGAACGGAAGTCCGCGTCCGGCACGTGCATGGCCTTCAATCCGGGCTGCGCCATGGCATGCAGCCAGCGGCGATCGAGCGTGCTGCCGGCGGCCCTGGCCAGCAGCGGGTCCAGATAGCGGCCGCCGTGCGGATCGTCGCGCACCACGTCCAGCTCCAGCTGCCGCGCGCCGGCGTCCAGTTGCGCCGACAGCGGCTTGTGGGCGTAGTCCAGCGCCAGCGCCGCCTCCGGGTCGCGGGCCTGGATCAGCGCATGCTCCGCGGCGGGAATGGCCTGCTTGTAGCTGTTGTGGGTGCCGACCGCCAGCAGGTCGTTGAGCTTCAGCTGCCGGTCCATCCACGGCCGCACGCAGTCCGCCCCGCCGGCCGCGGCCAGGTCGCCGGCCTGCGCCGCGCATCCGGCCGCATGCGCGCCGCCCGCTAGGACGGCCAGGGGAAGCAGCCAGCGCCATGCGGCCGTGGCGCGGGGAAGGGTCCGGTCAGAAATCAAGGCTCACCTGCAGGCTGTGGTTGCGTTCGAGCAGGCAGTAATACGTTGGATCGGTGGCAATGCGGTTACCCCCGGTCGCAGAACCGCAGAATGGCCGCCGGTCCGCGGCCACCTGGCGCCGTGGCACGCGCGAAGATCCTCGTCGGCCGGCCCTGCCCCGCCACAGCGGCGGCATGCCTGGCGCTGGCGCGCAGCCGTCGGCGCCCTTCCGAAAACCGCCGGATTCGCAGTGCATGCGCACAAACGAAAACAGGACCCGAAGGTCCTGGTTCGATGGATCGCAGAATGTCCGCCGGACACCTGCAGATCGACGTCTGGAGCGGGAAACGAGACTCGAACTCGCGACCTCAACCTTGGCAAGGTTGCGCTCTACCAACTGAGCTATTCCCGCTTGGGAGGCGAAATTCTACAAGGAACGGCAAAGCTGTCAACTGTTGTCGTTGCCGTTTTTCCGGTTCTGCATCGCCGCCTTTTCATCGGCCTTGAGGCTGGGCCATGCCGCATGCAGGTACTGGAAGCCGGACCACAGCGTGAGCAGCGCCGCGATCGCCAGCGTCCAGTCGCCGATGTGGAAGATGAAGCGCCCCAGCCAGATCTCCTTGGTCGCCACGTGCCCGGGCGTGACCGAGTACAGCAGGCACAGCAGCGCGACCATCTGCGCGGTGGTCTTGATCTTGCCGATCATCGCCACCCGCACCTTGGCGCGCTGGCCGATCTCGGCCATCCACTCGCGCAGCGCCGACACCGCGATCTCGCGGCCGACGATCACCGCCGCCCAGAACGCCATCCACGGCGTCGGATGGCCCTGCACGATCAGGAACAGCGCCACCGCCACCATCAGCTTGTCGGCCACCGGGTCCAGGAACGCGCCGAAGGCCGAGTACTGGTGGTAGCGCCGCGCGATCCAGCCGTCGAGCCAGTCGGTGATCGCGGCCAGGCCGAAGATCGCCGCGCAGGCGAAATTGGTCCACTTGTAGGGAAGGTAGAACACCAGCACCAGCACCGGGATCATCACGATCCGCAGCAGCGTCAGCCAGGTGGGAATGGTCACTTTCATCGGGAGATTCTACTCGCCCGCGGCGTCGGGCATCGGCAGTCCGTGCAGGTTAGCGTAGATGCGCGCGGCCAATGCGGCATTGATGCCCTCGACCCGGGCGATCTCGGACTCGCCGGCCGCCTTCAGCCCCGCCAGCCCGCCGAAGTGCTTGAGCAGGCTGGCCCGGCGCCGCGGCCCGATGCCGGGGATGTCCTCCAGCTTGCTGGTCATGCGCACCTTCTGGCGCCGCCCGCGGTGGCCGGTGATGGCGAACCGGTGCGCCTCGTCGCGCACCTGCTGGATGAACTGCAATGCCGGCGACGCGGCGCCCGGACGCAGTTCGCGGCCGTCCGGCAGCACCAGCGTCTCGTGGCCGGGCCGGCGCTCCTCGCCCTTGGCCACGCCCACCAGCACCACGTTCTCCACGCCCAGGTCGGCCAGCGCCGCCTGCGCCTGCGCCAGCTGGCCGGCGCCGCCGTCGATCAGCAGCACGTCGGGCATCACCCCGTCCTCCTCCACCGCGCGGCGGAAGCGGCGCTCGATGGCCTGGTGCATGGCGGCGTAGTCGTCGCCCGGCTCGATGCCGCTGATGTTGTAGCGGCGGTACTGGCTGCTCACCGGGCCGCTGGCGTCGAACACCACGCACGAGGCCACGGTCGCCTCGCCCATGGTGTGGCTGATGTCGAAGCACTCCACCCGCTTGACCGGCTCGGCCAGCCCCAGCATCTCGCGCAGCGCCTCGCTGCGGGCGTGCTGCGCGCTGCGGCTGCTCAGCTCGGTCGCCAGCGTCGCCTGTGCGTTGCGGCTGGCCAGTTCGACGTAGCCGGCGCGCTCGCCGCGCACGTTCCACCGCAACGCCACCCTGCGCTCGGCGGCGCTGGCCAGGGCGGTCTCGATCAGGCCGGCGTCGGGAATCTCGCGGTCCAGCACGATCTCCGGCGGCGGCGCGTGCTCGGCGTAGTACTGCGAAACGAAGGCGCCCAGCACTTCCTCGGCGCTGTCCTCGCCGTTGGTGCGCGGGTAGAACGCGCGCGTGCCCAGGTTGCGGCCGTCGCGGAAGGCCAGCAGCAGCACGCAGGCCTGGCTGCCCTGCATCGCGCAGGCCAGCACGTCCAGGTCGGCGGCGCGGCCATCGACGTACTGGCGGCTCTGCATGCTGCGCAGCGAGGCCAGCAGGTCGCGCAGGCGCGCGGCGCGCTCGAACTCGAGCTGCTCGCTGGCCTGCTGCATGTCCTTCATCAGCTCGTCGGCCAGCTGGTCGCTGCGCCCTTCCAGGAACAGCGTCGCCCGGCGCACCGACTCGGCGTACTCGTCGGCGTCCACCAGCTCTACGCACGGGGCGCTGCAGCGGCCGATCTGGTACTGCAGGCACGGCCGCGAGCGGTTGCGGAACACGCTGTCCTCGCAGCTGCGCAGCTTGAACAGCTTGTGCATCAGGTTGAGCGTCTCGCGCACGGCGGTGACGCCCGGATACGGGCCGAAGTAGCGGCCGGGCACGGCGCGCGGGCCGCGGTGCAGCGCGATGCGCGGCCACTGCTCGCGCGTGAGCAGCACGTAGGGATAGCTCTTGTCGTCGCGCAGCGCCACGTTGTAGCGCGGCGTCAGCGACTTGATCAGCTGGTTCTCCAGCAGCAGCGCCTCGGCCTCGGTGCGGGTGACGGTGACGTCCATCCGCGCCACCTGCGAGAGCATGGACATGATCCGCGCGCTCTTGGGCGAGCCGCTGAAGT
Organism: Stenotrophomonas sp. MMGLT7; assembly: GCF_021168555.1. GTDB lineage: Bacteria > Pseudomonadota > Gammaproteobacteria > Xanthomonadales > Xanthomonadaceae > MMGLT7. Next base: position 4,636 of record NZ_JAJOZS010000007.1, read on the forward strand.
AGCTGGCCACGCGCTTGCGCAGCGCGCCGGCCTTGCCGACGTACAACAGCGTGTCGTCGGCCGAGTACATGCGGTACACGCCGGGAGCGGTGCTGAGATTGGCGACAAAGGCCTTGCCGTCGAATCGGCTGGGTTCGCCTGCAGTCATTCTTGGATCGGGATCTCGTGCAATTGGCCGGTAGCCGGCTGGTATTTCAGCAGCGCGTGGGCGTCGGTCTCGGCGATCCACACCGCATCGTCGGTGGCCGCCAGGCCGGCCGGCCCATGCAGGGGACGTGGCAGCGCCACCGTGGACAGCTCGCCGCCGCCCAGCCGCAGCACCCGCAGGCGGCCGTTGCCGCTGTCGGCGATCCACAGCAGCGGCGCCTCCGGGCTCAGCGCGATCGCCTGCGGATACTGCAGGCTCGCCTGGCCGCGCGGTCCGTCGGCATCGCCGAATTCCCAGTTGCCGCGCCCGCCCACCAGGGTCTGCACCCGGTCGCCGGCGATCTGCAGCGAACGCACCGACGAGGCCAGCGCGTCGCACACGTACAGGGTGTGCTGCACCTGGGCCAGGCCGGTGGGCTGCGAGAACGCGGCCAGGTGGCCGCTGCCGTCGCGCGACTCCAGCGCGCCGGAGCCGGCGCGCCAGTGCAGTTCGCGGCGTCCCAGGTCGTAGCTCCAGATGCGGTTGTCGCCGGCCATGGCCAGGTGCACCTGGTTGTGAGCCACCACCAGGTCGCGCGGCTGGTTCAGCGATACCTGCCGCGGCTGCGACACGACGCCTTCCACCGGCTCCCCGGCTCGGCCGCTGCCGCACAGCGTGTCGACGTGCCCGGAGGACAGGTTGATCCGGCGCAGCGCATGGTTGCCGGTATCGGCGACGTACAGGGCATCGCGCAGCAGCGCGACGCCCTGCGGCCGGCGGAAGGCCGCCTCGCCGATGCCGCCATCGACGAAATCCGCGATCCCCAGGCCGAAGCTGCGCAGCACGCGTCCGCCATGGTCGCACTCGAGAATGCGGTGATGGCCGCTGTCGGCGATGTACAGCCGTTCCTCCGTCGCCGCCAGGCCCATCGGGAAGCTCAGCGTGGCCCGCGGCTCGGCATTGGCCTCGGCCGTGCCGGCGAAATCCTCGTCCAGCCGCGGAAGCGCGTCTTCGCAAAGCATATTGAGCGTCTTCTCCAGGTCGCCCGCCTGCGCCCCGACCAAGCGCGAGTGCTCCTCGCCCCGGCTGTCCAGCAGCACCAGCGTGGGCCAGGATTCGACGGCGAAATCGCGCCAGGCGCGCCAGTCGCGGTCGAGCAGCGCCGGCATGGCGGCTCCCTGCCGGCGCAGCAGCTTGAGCGAGTGGGCCGGATCGCGCTCGCTGTCGAAACGCGGGACCTGGACCACGATGGCCTGCGCCCTGCCCGGATTGCGCGCGCTCCATTGCGCCAGCTCGCCCACCCGCTGCATGCACCAGGCGGACGCGGCGTTGACGAACGCCAGCACCAGCGGGCGCCCGCGATAGTCCCCCAGCGTGGCCGGCCTGGCATTGAGCCAGGTGGAGGAATCCGGCAGTTCCTTGGCTGGACGGGCGCTCATCGCTCGATTATGCCGGAACCGCCTGCCCGGGCCAGCCGTTCCACGGTAGCCGCGGCCGCCTGTTCCACGCGCGCCCATACCTGTTCGAAATCCCGCGGACCGCCGCTGTACGGATCGGCGAGGTCGTCGGGCCCGGCCACCCCGGCCCAGGGCAGCCACAGGGCGACGCGGGGCCTGGCCACGGGCGGGGCCAGCCGGCCGACGTCGTGCAGGTTGTCGCGGTCGGCGCACAGGATCCAGTCGAAACGCTCGAAATCCTCCCGCGCGATCCGGCGCGCGCGCAGCGTGGAGATGTCGACGCCGTGCCCGCGCGCGCAGGCGATGGCCCGCGGGTCCGGCGCCTGGCCGGCATGCCAGCCGCCGGTCCCGGCCGAATCCACCTGCACCCTGCCCGCCAGCGGCGAGGCCTGGATGCGCGCGCGCAAGGCGCCCTCGGCCATCGGCGAGCGGCAGATGTTGCCCAGGCACACCAGCAGCAGGCGCGTCATGGCGCGGACAGGAAGGCCTCGGCCCGCTGCAGGTCCTGGAACGTGTCGATGCCCGGCGGGAACGGTTCCGGCGTCACCGCCACGGCGATGCGGTAGCCCGCTTCCAGCACCCGCAGCTGTTCCAGCGACTCCATCCTCTCCAGCACGCCCGCCGGCATCTGCGCGAACCGGCGCAGGAAATCCACCCGGTAGGCATAGATGCCGATATGCCGGAACCACTGCCCGTCCGGCAGCACGGCGCGGTCGTGGGCGAAGCCGTCGCGATGCCAGGCGATCGGCGCGCGGCTGAAGTACAGCGCATCGCCGTGCGCGTTCTTCACCAGCTTGACCACGTTGGGGTCGAACAGTTCGTCGGCCGCCTCCACCGCGGCCGCCAGCGTGGCCATCTGCGCGCCGCTGGCGGCCAGCGTCGCGGCCACCGCGCGGATGCCGGCGACCGGGGCGAAGGGTTCGTCGCCCTGCAGGTTCACCACCAGGGTGTCGTCGCTCCAGCCGGCCCGCTCGGCGCAGGCCGCCAGGCGGTCGGTCCCGGAGGCCAGCTCGGACGCCGTCATCGCCACCGAGACGCCGGCAAGCCCGGCAACCGCTTCGGCGATGCGCGCATCGTCGGTGGCCACCCAGACCTCGCGCGCGCCGGCCGCCAGCGCGCGCCGGGCCACGCGCGCGATCAACGGCTCGCCGCCCAGCAGGCGCAGCGGCTTGCCCGGCAGGCGGGTGGAGGCATGGCGGGCGGGAATCGCCACGACGAAGTCCACGGAAGCTGTGTTCATGATTCACCTGTATTCATCGACATCATCGCTCGCCACCGCCGGCACCGCACAACACCAAGGTGCGGCCTTGCTCAGCGCCCATCCGGAGCGTGGCGGGGCGCGAGCTTGTCCAGCCGGTCCAGCAGCGCCACCCAGAACGCCGCCGGCAGCTCCGCCTGCAGCGGCACGCTGTAGCACCAGGCATTGGCGAAGGCGGCGCACTTGACCGCGTCCTTCTCGGTCATCAGCACCGGCAGCTGGCTGCCCAGGTCCAGGTCCTGCGGCTGGTAGCGGTGATGGTCCGGGAACGCGTGCGGCACCACGGCGATGCCGCACGCGCGCAGCATGGCGAAGAAACGCTGCGGGTGGGCGATGCCGGCCACCGCATGCACCCGCTGGCCGGCGAACGCGGACAGCGCGCGCGTCCTGCCGCCGACCATCGGTACCGCGGTGTCGATGCGCAGCCGCATCTGCCACTCGCCGAAACCGCTCGACTGCGCCGCACCGTCTTCGCCGCCCTGCCCCAGGTTGACCACGCGGAAATCGCATTCCGCCGAGCGCGAGGGCGGCTCGCGCAGCGGCCCGGCCGGCAGCATGCGGCCATTGCCGTAGCGGCGCCGCGCATCGATGACCTCGATCTCGATGTCGCGGGCGAGCCGGTAGTGCTGCAGCCCGTCGTCGCAGACGACGATGTCGCAGCCCTGCTGCACCAGCGCGCGCGCCGCGGCGACGCGGTCGCGGTCCACCCTGACCGGCACGCCGGTCTTGTAGGCGATCAGCACCGGCTCGTCGCCGCCCAGCGCCGGCGCGGTATCGGCCTGCACCCAGCGCGCCGTACCGGCGTCCTGGCGCCCGTAGCCGCGGCTGGCCACGCCCGGCTTCCAGCCTTCCTCGCGCAGCCGCTGCACCAGCTCGATCACCAGCGGCGTCTTGCCGGCGCCGCCGGCGGTGATGTTGCCGACCACGATGACCGGCACCGACACCTGCAGGCGCTTGCGCCAGCCGCGCCGGTACAGCCATCGGCGCGCGCCGATGGCGGCCGCGTAGAGCCACGACAGGCCTTGCATCGGCAGCGGCGGACGTCCCTCGCCGTACCAGTACGGTGGCGAGACCGGACCTTTCTGGCTCATGCGGAGTGCTTTTCCCTGAACTGCATCGCGTGCAGGTGGGCGTACAGGCCGCCGAGGGCGAGCAGCTCGGCATGGGTGCCGCGCTCGACGATGCGCCCGTGGTCCATCACCAGCACCTGGTCGGCATGCTCGATGGTGGACAGGCGATGGGCGATCACCAGCGTGGTGCGGTCCGGCATCAGCCGCTGCAGCGCATCCTGCACCAGCCGTTCCGATTCGTTGTCCAGCGCCGCGGTGGCCTCGTCCAGGATCAGGATCGGCGCGTCCTTGAGCATGGCGCGGGCGATCGCCAGGCGCTGCCGCTGGCCGCCGGACAGGCGCCCGCCACGGGCGCCGACCTCGGCCTGCAGGCCCAGCGGCAGCTGCTCGACGAACTCGCTGGCATTGGCCGAGGCCACGGCCTGGTCGACCTGCTCGGCGCTGGCCTGGCTCATCTCGCCGTAGGCCACGTTGTCGGCGATGGTGCCGTCGAACAGCGTCACCTGCTGCCCGACCATGGCGATCTGCCGGCGCAGGTCGGCCAGCACGTAGTCCTGCAGCGGATGGCCGTCGAGCAGGATCTGCCCCGATTCGGGATCGTAGAAGCGCGGGATCAGCTTGATCAGGCTGGACTTTCCGCTGCCCGAGCGGCCGATGATCGCGGTGACCGTGCCCGGCGTGGCGGTGAAGGTCACGTCGGCCAACGCCGGCGAGCCCTGGCCCGGGTAGCGGGCGGTCACCTGGCGGAACTCGATCAGCCCGCGGGCGCGTTCGACCCGCAGGGTCCCGCTGTTGCTCTCGTCCGGACTGTCCAGCACCGAGAACAGCCGCTGCGCCGAGGCAACGCCGCGCTGGAGCATGTTCTGCACGTTGGTCAGCTGCTTCAGCGCCGGGATGATGGCCATCATCGAGGTCATCAGCGAGACGAATTCGCCGGCGCTCAGGCGGCCCTGCAGCGCCTCGTGGCCGGCGATCAGCAGCAGCACCGCCAGGCCGACCGCGCCCAGCAGCTGCACCGCCGCCGAGGAGATGCCGCGGGTGGACTCCACCTTCATCGCCAGGCGCAGGTTGTTGTCGGCCAGGCCGCGGTAGCGGGCCATCTCGCTGGCCTGGGCACCGTAGATCTTGACGTCCTGCTGGCTGCTCAGCGCCTGGTCGGCCGCCAGCATCAGCTGCGCGTTGCTTTCCTGGATGCGATGGCTGATGCGCCGGTAGCGCTTGGCGACCCGGTCCATCACCCAGGCCAGCGGCGGCGCCACCAGCAGGATGGTGACGGTGACCGTCCAGCTGTACCACAGCATCACCGCCAGCGAGGCGACGATCTGCAGGCTCTGCTGCACCATCACCTTCATCGCATCGACCGCGGCCTGCGCGACCTGGTCGCTGTCCGATCCCAGCCGCACCAGCATCGAGGCCACCGGTTCGGTGTCGAAACGCGCCCCGGGCAGGTGCAGGTACTTGTCCATCACCTGCACGCGGAAATCGCGGGCGATGCTCCTGGCGGCGCGGCCCATCGAGATGTCGGTCATGTAGCCGGCCACGCCGCGCAGCACGAACAGGCCGACGATGGCCAGCGGCAGCCACAGCGCCACGTCGCGGTTGCGGGCGATGAAGGTCTCGTCGGTGATCGGCTTCATCAGCAGCAGGAAGCCGCCGCCCGCCGCCGCCTCGAGCAAGGCGCCGATCGCCGCGGCGACCAGCAGCCAGCGGTAGGGCGCGGCGTACGACAGCAGGCGCCGGTAGGTGCCCCAGGGCGAGGCATTGCGTCCGTTGTCCAGCACGTGACTCATGGCGTGCCCCCGCTGCCGGCGGCGTCGGGCGCGGTGGCGATGGCGATGCGGCGGAACCCGAGCTGCCCCAGCGCGTCCTGCGCGGTCACCACCGCCTGGTAGGGCGTGCGCGCATCGGCGCGCAGCAGCACCGGCTGCTCGCGGTCGCTGCCGGCCGCCTCGGCGATGGCACGCTTGACCGCCTCCACGTCGCTGCGCAGCACCTCGCTGTCGTTGATGAAGTAGCGGCCGTCGGCATTGATCAGCACGCTCAGCGAGCGCGGCGGCGTGGGCGAATCCTGCTCGCTGGCGGTGGGCAACTGCAGCTGCAGCGTGGAACGGGCGTCGAAGGTGGTGGTGATCACGAAGAAGATGATGAGTACGAGGATGACATCGATCAATGGCACCAGATCGATATGCGGCTCGTCCTGTGCGCGATCGTCACGGATGCGCATCAGGCACGGCTCTTGGCGACGGTCGCGGCGCGCGCGGCGGAATCGGCACGCGCCGGCGCGGCGGGCTGCCCGGCCCTGCCGCTCTCCAGCGCATCGAGCAGCGCGGTCGCCTCCTGCTCCATCTCGATGACGTAGCCGGCGATGCGGCCCTTGAAATAGCGGTGGAAGATCAGCGCCGGCACCGCCACGATCATGCCGGTCGCGGTGCATACCAGCGCCTTGCCGATGCCGCCGGCGAGCTGGTTCACGTCGCCCACGCCATGGTCGAGGATGCCCAGGAACATCTGGATCATGCCCACCACCGTGCCCAGCAGGCCCAGCAGCGGTCCGGCCGACGCCACCGTGCCCAGTGCGTTCAGGAAGCGCTCCATGCGATGAACCAGATGCCGGCCGGTGTCCTCGATGCGCTCGCGCACCACTTCGCGCGGGCGGCCGCGCACGTCCAGCGCGGCCGCCAGCAGCGCGCCGAGCGGCGAGCTGCGGCGCAGCGATTCGACATGGCCGGGGTCGAGCTTGCCGCGCACCGCCCAGTTGCGGACCTCCTGGCCCAGCCCGGGCGGCAGCACCTCATTGCGACGCAGGGTCCAGAAACGCTCGAGAATGATCGCCAACGCCACTACGCCCAGCAGCAGCAGCGGCAGCATCGGCCAGCCGCCGGCCTTGACCAGTTCCCACACGCGTCAACCCTCTGGCAAGCCTGCCGTCTGTTCTCGAACCGATAGGATAGCAGTCGCACGCACCGCTCTCGTGCGCCGCTCCGCATCCCACAGCCGTGCCCGCCAGGGCCGGTATTCACGCAGTTGCAGACCCTGCTCCCCCAGCCAGACGCGTGTCGCCCCGCTCCCGGCCGTGTCCAGCACCTCCGCGCCGGCCTCGCGCCAGCGCCGCACCACATCGCCGTTGGGATGGCCGAAGCGGTTGCCATGGCCGGACGAGATCAGCGCCAGCCGCGCCCCGGTGGCGGCGACGAAGGCCGGCTGCGAGGAACCGCCGCTGCCATGGTGCGCCACCGCGACCACCGCCGCCTGCAGTTCGCCGGGCCGGTCCCGCAGCAGCCGGCGCTCGATCACCTCGCCGATGTCGCCGGTCAGCAGCACCGCGCCGAAGCGGCTTTCCACCCTGAGCACGCAGCTGGATTCGTTGCGCAGGTAGGGAAAGCCATCGCCCGGATGCAGGAAGCGGAAGCGCACCCCGTCCCAGCTCCATTCGTCGCCGGCGATGCAGGGATCGGCATCGGCGACCGCCGAACCGGGGGGAGACAGCGTCCGGTCCGCAGGCACGGCCCCCAGCACCGCGCCCAGGCCGCCGGCATGGTCGCTGTCGCCATGGCTGATCACCACCCCATGCAGCCGCGGCTCGCCCAGCGCGCGCAGCGCCGGCACCACCACGCGCTCGCCTGCGTCGTAGCCATCGGCCACCGCCGGCCCGGCGTCGTACAGCAGCGTGTGATGCGCGGTGCGCACCACGATGGCCAGCCCCTGGCCGACATCGAGCATCGTCATCTCCAGTTCGCCCTCGCGCGGCAGCTCCCGCGCCGGGAACAACAGCGGCAGCCACAGCAGCCATGCCAGCGACTTCCCGGGCACGCCCCGCGGCATCAACAGCCAGAACGCCGCCAGCATGGCCAGGAGCAAGGCCACGTCGCGCGCTTCCGGCAGCCACCACAGCGAGAAGCGGCTGCGCGCCAGCCATTCGAACAGCGGCCAGCTCAGGTCGAAGCAGGACGCCGCCGCACGCCAGGCCCACTGCCCGCCGCCGGCATGCACGGCTTCCAGCCCGGTGCCGACCAGCGACAGCGGCACCACCACCAGCGACCACCAGGGAATGGCCACCAGATTGGCCAGCGGCCCCGCCAGCGAAGCCTGGCCGAACAGCATCACCGTGAGCGGCAACAGCCCCACCGTCGCCACGCCCTGGGCGGACAGGAAGGCCCTCAGCCTGCCCCGCGAGTCCTCTGCCCCCAGGCACCACACCAGCCAGGCCACGCCGGCGAAGCTCAGCCAGAAGCCGGCCGTCAGCAACCCAAGCGGATCCACCAGCACGATGGCGATGGCGGCGATGGCCAGCGAATCGCCCACGCTGCCGCGCCGGCGCAGGATTCGCGCCACCGCGACCACGGCGATCATCAGCACGGTACGGACCGTGGGCAGCGCGAAGCCGGCGACGGCCGCATAGCCGATGCCGGCCAGCATGGCCGCCAGCGCCGCGGCCTGCACCCGCGGCCAACGGCGTCCCAATGGCGGCCACAAGCGCCACAACGCACCGGCGAACAGCGCGAAGCAGCCGGCGACCATGCCGACATGGAAACCGGAAATGGCGATCAGATGGGTCAGGCCGCTGGCGCGCAACACCTGCCAGTCGGCGTCGTCGAGCTGCCGCGTATCGCCCAGGGCCAGCGCCTGCACGTAGCGGCTCGAAGTCGAATCGACCGCGTCCCGGATGCGCCCGGACATGCGCTCGCGCCAGGCATCGATGCCGCCCGCCGGCCCGATCCGCTGCGCACGCTGCGGATCGCGCACCAGCGCGCTGGCGCTGATGCGCCGTGCCAGCGCGTTTCTCTCCGCGTCGAACCCGCCGGGATTGGCCAGCCCGCGCGGAGCACGCACGCGCAACTTCAGGCTCCAGCGTTCGCCGGCATGCAGCGCCGTGCGCGGACCGGGAGCGACCGCGCCGAAGTCGTCGTACCACGACACCTGCAATCGCCGCCCCCACAATGCCCGCGGCACGCCGGGAGCGGGATCGACCCGGAACAGGAAGCGGGTCCTGCGCTGCTGCACGTCGGGCAGGTCGAGCACCCTGCCGGTCAACGCGAACTCGCGGCCTTCCAGCGACGGCGGCAACCAGCCTTCCAATGCGCGCGACGCATGCAGCGCCGTCCAGGCAAAGCCCAGCACCAGCAGGACCAGCCAGGACAGCCGTGGCCAACGCCAGTACGTGGCAAAACCCATCGCGATCGCCGCCACGGAGCACCACGCCGGCATCGGCCAGGGAATGAACAGTGCCGCCAACGCTCCCGCCAGCAGCAGGCCCGCGGTCGCGACGCCCACCCTGCGCAACGCAGCGCCATCGCGCGGGCCATGATCCGCAGGAGGTGGAAGCCTTGGTTCGAGGGCAGCACACATGCCGGCAGGCTAGCGACCGGACATCGCGCCTCGCATCGGCGCAAGGCGCGCGTGCCTGTCGGCAAAGCCTGATTCGCCTGCGAATCCGCGCCGGCCGGACGCTGCCATGCGCACCTGCCGGGGAGGTTCCTGCCTTGCCAGGTCTGCAGCGCTCCGGCGTCGCGTGGCAACGACAGGGCAGGAATCGCGGCGTCGACATCCGTCGCTCGCCGCCTTCGCGCTCGCGCACTGCTGCGCGGTGACGCATCGATCATCGCTCCCGCGCAGGCGGGAGCCCAGGGCACTCCCGACCTGGCCGAGCGGAGGATCGAGCGGGCCTCCCCAGCCAGCCCTCGTTAATAGACGACCGGTCTATTCCATGCAGGATGTCCGCCATGGTCAGAACAAGCAAAGCCGAGCTCACCCGCCAGTACATCCTCGACAGCGGCCGCGAACTGGTGCTGCACAAGGGTTTCGTGGGGGTGGGACTGAAGGAGATCCTGGACACCTGCAAGGTGCCCAAGGGTTCGTTCTATCACTACTTCCCGTCCAAGGAAGCGTTCGGCTGCGTGCTGCTGGAGCAGTACGTGGGCGACTACGGACAGCGCCTGGACGCCCTGTTCGCACCCGGCACCGGCAGCGGACGCGAACGCCTGATGCGCTACTGGTCGGCATGGATCGACGACCCGGTGCTGGGCGGCTGGGCCGAACACTGCCTGGTGGTCAAGCTGGCCGCCGAGGTCGCCGACCTGTCCGGGGACATGCGCCGGATCCTGCACGACGGCGTGGCGCAACTGGTGGACCGCATCGCGGCGATGGTGGCCGAAGGCCAGCGCGACGGCTCGCTGCCGCCGTCACTGGCACCGCAGGCCACCGCGCAGACCCTGTACCAGCTGTGGCTGGGCGCCGCGCTGCTGGCCAAGCTTGGCCAGGACAAGGCCCCGCTGCAGCAGGCACTGGCCGCCACCGACCTGCTGCTGGCCCCCAATCCCGCCACCACCGGCGCCTGAACGTGTTTCTGCGCGCCGCTCACCCGAACCCGAAAGGAGTCCACCCCATGAAGATCCTGATCGTCCTCACCTCCCACGACCGCCTCGGCGACACCGGCAAGAAGACCGGCTTCTGGCTGGAGGAATTCGCCGCGCCCTACTACGTGTTCAAGGACGCCGGCGCGCAACTCACCCTGGTCTCGCCGCTGGGCGGGCAGCCGCCGCTGGATCCCAAGAGCGACGAGCCGGACGCGCAGACCGCCGCCACCGAGCGCTTCGGCAAGGATCCGCAGGCGCAGGACGCGCTCGCCCATACCGGCAGGCTGGCCGACGTGCGCGAGGCCGACTTCGACGCGGTGTTCTACCCCGGCGGCCACGGCCCGCTGTGGGACCTGGCCGAGGACCCGGCCTCGATCGCGCTGATCGAGGGCTTCGAGCGTGCCGGCAAGCCGCTCGGTCTGGTCTGCCACGCCCCCGGCGCGCTGCGCCGCGTACGCGGCGCCGATGGCCAGCCGCTGGTCAAGGGCCGCAAGGTCACCGGCTTCTCCAACAGCGAGGAAGCCGCGGTACAGCTGACCGACGTGGTGCCGTTCCTGATCGAGGACGAATTCAAGCGCCAGGGCGGGCTGTACGAGAAGGGCCCCGACTGGCAACCGCATGTCGTCGTCGCCGGCCGCCTGGTCACCGGCCAGAACCCGGCCAGTTCCGAGGCCGTGGCCGAAGCCCTGCTCAAGCAGTTGGCCTGACCGCCCTCCCCATTTCCCTTTCCGGAGTCGAGACATGAATTCTCCCGTGACCGCCGCCACCCTGGCCGCGACCGTTGCCGCGATGAAGCGCGCCCACGTGCAGGACGGCCCGGCCAGCGCCGGACTGCGCCGCGACCGCCTCGGCCGTGCCGCCAGGCTGCTGACCGAGAACCACAAGGAACTGGATGCCGCGATCGGCGCCGACTACGGCCACCGCAGCCCCTACCAGAGCCTGATGGCCGACGTGCTGTCCTCGGTGGGTGCCCTGCAGTACGCCGCCGAGAACGTGGAGCAATGGATGCAGGCCGACGAGCAGCCGGCGCCCGGCCCCGGCATGCAGGCCCGGGTGCAGTACCAGCCGCTGGGCGTGGTCGGCATCATCAGTCCGTGGAACTTCCCGCTCAACCTGGCCTTCAGCCCGCTGGCGGGCGTGTTCGCCGCCGGCAACCGCGCCCTGATCAAGCCGTCCGAGCTGACCCCGCGCACCGCCGGACTGCTGGCCGAACTGGTCGGCCGCTACTTCGATCCGCTGGAACTGACCACCGTGCTCGGCGACGCCGAGGTCGGTGCGGCCTTCAGCGCGCAGGCCTTCGACCACCTGGTGTTCACCGGCAGCACCGGCGTTGGCCGCCAGGTGATGCGCGCCGCCGCCGAGAACCTGGTGCCGGTGACGCTGGAGCTGGGCGGCAAGTCGCCGGTGGTGCTGGACACCGATGCCGACGTGCAGGTGGCGGCCGAGCGCGTGCTGACGGTCAAGACCTTCAACGCCGGGCAGATCTGCATCTCCCCCGACTACGTACTGCTGCCCGAGGCCGCGCGCGATGCCTTCGTTGAACATGCGCGCCGCTTCGTCACCCGCAGCTTCCCGACGCTGCAGGACAACCCGGACTACACCTCGATCGTCAGCGACCGCCACTTCCAGCGCCTGCAGCGGCTGCTGGACGACGCCCGCGCCAGGGGCGCCACGGTGATCGGGCTGCAACCGCAGGGCGAACCCGAGGCCGATGCGGCCAGCCGCAAACTGGCGCCGACGCTGGTGCTCGACGCCAGCGACGAGATGCAGCTGATGCAGGAGGAGATCTTCGGGCCGATCCTGCCGCTCAAGACCTACCGCGATGCCGACGAGGCGCTGGACTACATCAACGCCCATCCGCGCCCGCTGGCCGCCTACTACTTCGGCAACGACGCCGCGCGCCAGCAGCGCTTCGGCGAGCGCACCACCTCCGGCGCGCTGGTGATCAACGACGTGATGACCCACGCCACGGTCGAGAGCGTGCCGTTCGGCGGCGTCGGTGCCTCCGGCATCGGCGCCTACCACGGCATCCACGGCTTCCGCCGCTTCAGCCACGCCAAGGCAGTGGTGGTGCAGAGCCCGGGCGGCGAATCCAACCTGCGCCTGCGCGCCCCCTATGCCGACGGCCTGGCGCAGGTCGAATCGCTGCTGGCGGGCTGACCGCCAGCGGCGATCACTCCGACGTGCGCACTGCCGATCAACGGTTCGACGTCAGGCGATACACAATCAAGTACGGGAGGCTGGCCGACCACATGGCCAGCCTGCACTGATGCCGTGGCTGCGGCGATAGACACCAAAAACCCTGGCGTCACCACTCAATAGTAAACGGGAAGGTCTGGATCCGACCTCTGGGGGATTGCCGTCAGTTCTGTCTCCGACCCGTTCTGCTGGCCGGCGATAGCCACCGACAGAAAACGCAACTTATCTTTTTAAGATAAACAAGTTACGTAACTTTCATCGATACCTGGCGCGCGGTGATAGGGTGTCTTGGGAAGTCGGACGGCAGCGTGGAATTTCGATTTAACAGGTCGGCTGCATAGCGACTAATACCGCTGCAGGAGGAGCGACGAATCAGGGGCTGGGATGTCGTTGCTGGTTGCTGGAATTCGGTGCATGCTGCTGCATCAGCTCAATGATCCAATCAATAAAAACTCGCAGCTTGGCACTGACATGGCGGTTCGGTGGAAATGCCAAGTACAGCGGCATTGGATTAAACCGCCATTGTTCGAATAACGGAATCAAGGTGCCACAAGCCTGATGTGCTGCCGCCATATAAGTGGGCAGCGCAATCACTCCTAACCCTGCTAACCCCGCTTCGAGATAGGCATTGCCATCATCCACTGCGAGCACGTAGCTGCTCCTGATTTCAACACGTTCACTCTCACGGTGCATTACCAAAGGATCAATCTTACCGGTACGTGAGGACAGGAATCCCACTATGCGATGGTTGGCGTTTTCCAGCTCTTGCGGGTTTGCAGGAGTGCCGAGGCGTTTCACATAACTCGGTGCGGCGTAGGCGGCGATTTGCAAATCGCCGACATGGCGTGCGATCAGGGATTGGTCGTTGATTTCACCACCACGCAAGACGCAATCCACGTTGTCGCTGATCAGATCCACGGCTCGGTCGCTCACGCCCATGTCGAATTGGATATCAGGGTAGCGCGCGTGGAAATCCGGTAGCGCCGGCACCAGGATGAGGCGGGCCAGCGGACTGGGCACGTCCACACGGAGGCGCCCTCTGGGCGTGATCGCCGCACTGGACAAGCTGGTTTCGGCATCCTCCATGTCTGCCAAAAGGCGGACAACACGCTCGTAGTACGCCACGCCATCGGGAGTAACACCGAGCTTGCGGGTGGTGCGATGGAGCAATTTGACGCGCAGGCGTGCTTCCAGCTGCTGGATGAGCTGCGTCACCGTGGTTTTGCTCATATGAAGTGTTTGTGCAGCCTTTGTGAAGCTACCTGCCTCTACCACACGAGCAAAGGCGCGCATCGCGTCGAAGCGATCCATTCTTCATCCTCTCTTTCCGCAGATTGCTTGTATTTTACAAACAATGATGAACAAAGTCGCCTGTTTATCCGCCCGGTCCAGCACCTGTAAATTGCCTTTTTTGTTCATTGGCGAGAATTCGCCATTGCAAAGGCACAGACATGACAACACGCGAAGCAGTTTTCCCCCTTGGTCGGCAGGCGCTTTATGAGCGCAACCGGTATTCACCGGCCATTAAATCCAACGGATTCTTGTTTGTTTCGGGCCAGGTTGGCAGCCGTGAGGATGGTTCGCCTGAACCTGACCTCAAAGCGCAGATCAGGGCGGCATTCGATAACCTTAATGCTGTTCTTATGGCGGCGGGCTGCACATTCAGTGATGTGGTTGACGTCACCCTCTTTGTCGTCGAACCGGAGTCAAACCTCGACGCTATCTGGAGTGTCCTTCCAGAATACTGGGGAGAAGCGCCTTATCCCACTTTGACCGGGGTTGGCGTGACGTGGCTTTACGGATTCCAGTTCGAGATTAAGGTCATTGCCAAACTACCCTAACTCCCGTATCCGTACGGCTCGTTGCCCAAATATGCATCAGCGCTTGTTGGTATCGTAGGTTTGACGCAATTGCTTTACACGTGGAAGGTTTTCTCTGATCCACATGTTGATGCCTTCCAGCACATGGAACATGCTTTTCCCCATCTCCGTGATCTCATATTCCACACGCGGAGGTACTTCGGGAAAATAGTGGCGTTCTACCAAGCCATCTCGTTCCAAGTTTCTCAGTGTCAGCATGCGCTGTGTGATGCCTTCCACCTCACGCTTGATCTCGGAAAACCGCAGGCGACGATCATCTGCGATGGCCAGACGCCATATAACCTGCACGGTCCATTTATCACCGAGCCGCGTGCAGATTCCGTTGGAGGGAATCGGATGGAATGATGAATCGTCTTCAAGACGTTCACTGAGGTAGTCCGGTCCTGCTTGGTCCAAGAGTTTCATTTTTGTGCCTGAGGTTAAGAAAAGTTCCGTCTTCCGCAATTCAGAGATAGAGGAAAGAATACGACGTTCTCATCTTTTTCGAGCTGAATCATGAACGAAGTACATCGCCCTATCCTGGTTTTCGGAGCCACCGGCCGGCAAGGCGGATCAGTGGCCAAGGCGCTGCTGAAGGTCCACTGGCCTGTTCGCGCTTTTGTGCAAGATCCGTTCGAACCTGTCTCAGTTGCGCTGCGTGAGGCAGGCGCCGAGCTCGTGCAAGGATCATTGGAAGATGCCGAAGTCATCGCGGGAGTCATGAAGGATGCGCACGGCGTTTTCAGTGTGATGCCAGCCAACCTGTCGGCAGAAGATGAAGTCCGTTATGGAACACGCGTCGCAGACCTGGCAGTAAAGAGCCATGTTGATCATTTCATCTACTCTTCGGGCGCGAGCGCTGGCGACGAGCCGACAGGTGTCCCGCGCTTCGACGCCAAGCCGCGTATCGAAGCATACATCCGCGAACTGCCGCTGACGGCCACCATCATCCGTCCCATGATCTTCATGGAGATGCTCGTTCGACCTGGCTTCGGCCTCGATGAAGGGCGGTTGGTCTCCCTGATCCACCGCAATCATTCGATCCAGCTCACTGCCGTGCAAGACATCGGGAAAATCGTTACCGCGATGTTCGTAGACAAGGCACGGTTTGCCGGCAAGACGTTGAAGATCGCCAGTGATCGTGTGACGGGCCGTGAACTGGAGGCTGTGTTCTCGGAAGCGGCAGGTCTACCCATCAGCTATTTCCGTTTCCCGGATGAGGTTCTGTCCTCAAACGCCGATCTGGCCCATATGGCGTCGAGCCTGCAAGATGGTCCTCTCTCTGAGCGAGTAGACCTCGATTTGATGCGGGAGATCAATCCTGAACTTGTCTCGTTGCGTACATGGTTGATGGGAGTGGGACGGGAGAAGCTTGAAGAAGCGTTGTGCAGGAAACAAGCATAGATAGGCCGAACCAGAAAGATAGGAGGATGCACATAGATGGAATTTCGCCACCTTCGCTGCTTCCTGGCCACTTACTGGTGCCACACTTATCACCGCAAGCCGAGAGAAGGGTGTCGTCGCGAGACCATTAGCTGGGCGTTCGCCAATGCTAACGACCTACCTGCTGCGCTTGGATACAGAACCCTCAGAGACGCTGGCTCGCTTCATCGAGCGTGTGCAGGCCATCGAGTCACCCGAGATCATCAGGCCAGCGCCAGGAAATATGCCTGATTCTGGTGAGGAATCAATGCTATGAAGAAGGCGATACAAATCTTGCCAACCATAGCGCTGGCTGTTATGTGGCCGCCCGCACATGCATCCATCGTCGTGGCAATCTATCTGGCAGAAATCGAAGCCTCCATTAGCAAGCGCAACGACTGCATTGCCGCTATTGGCCTGGCTATTTTCATGGTGGTGACGCCATGAATGGATTAGGGTTGCCAGAGATCGCTATCGCATTGATCAGCTACCTGCTGCTGCTTCTGCTCATTGCATTGTTACTCGTGCTAATCCCGGATGAACAGGCCGCTTGGCGTGGGATCGTGGGGATGGCGACGAATGGCGTTGCTGGCATTCTCGCCTTACTAGCTGCATATGCGCTGCGCATTCGAGACTTTCAAGCCTTCGGATTCAAATCCGCGAGGTCGCGTTGGCTAGCCATGGGTGTTGTGCTGGGTATCGCCGCATTCGGGTTGAGCGTTCTGGCAGAACACGTGTATTTCCTGTTTGTCACCGAGCAGAACACTCAGGGCGACTTCCAGGCTGCGGCACGGGATGGCCCGATGATGCTCCTCACCTTAATCCTCATGGGGGGCATACTGACGCCGCTTGGCGAGGAAGTATTGTTCCGTGGCGTTATCGCCAATGCACTGAACCGATACGGTGCATGGGCCGGAGTGGTGGGCAGCGCAATGATCTTTGCAGTCGCCCATGGATTCAGCGTTGTCCTGCTAAGCGCCTTTATAGTCGGCCTCTTAACCGGCTTCTTGTTTCGCGCGACTCAATCCATCTGGCCTGGGTTCGTTGTGCATGCCATCTTCAATGGTATTTGGTTGTTGGTCTACAGTTTCTGATAATGCTTGAATAAATCGTATTGGGCAGCAAGAATGCGGAGAAACTAATGAATCAAGACGAAGTCAAGGCAGTATTCGATCAACAGGCTGCTAGCTACGATATACAGTGGGCCAAAACGGCAGCAATCAACGATTGCTTGTACCTCCTTCTCGAGTCGCTGTTTGCCGAGTTGCCCGCTGACGCACGAGTTCTCTGTGTCGGAGCGGGAACAGGAGCGGAGTTGGCCCATCTTGCCCGAAAGCATCCTGCATGGCGGTTTACTGCAGTAGAGCCTTCTGGCCCTATGCTTGATGGTTGCCGAAAACGGGCGGAGAAGGACGGATTTACATCTCGTTGTTATTTCCACGAAGGTTATCTTGATTCACTTCCAGCCATCGGGCTTCATGACGCCGCCACTTGCTTTCTGGTGTCTCAATTAATTCTCGACCAACAAGTGCGATCAGGGTTCTTTCGGGAAATATCAAGCAATCTCAAGCCTGGAGGAATTCTTGCTAGTTCTGACTTGGCTTCTGATGTGGCGTCGCCAGAATATGAAGTATTACTTCGCGCCTGGATGAACATGATGGCGTCGTCAGACATTTCACCTGAGGGGATAGACCGCATGCGCAAAGCATATGCCAATGATGTTGGCGTTCTTCCGCCAATTGAGATTGCATCAATAATTGAGGCCGGAGGTTTCGAGCCTTCCGTGCAGTTTTTTCAGGCCGGATTGATTCATGCATGGCTGTCAAAACGCGCACCGAACAATTTCGCCTAACAATTCAAGCTTTCGCTTGCTAATGACCAAACACATCGACGACAGAGATGAACCATGATGAAAGCAGCAGTTTATGACGCGGCGGGAGCTCCCGGCGTCTTGAGGTATGCCGACATTCCCGCCCCAACCGTCGGGCCTAACAACGTACTGATTTCCGTTGAGGCGATCTCAATTGAAGGTGGCGACCTGATCAACCGCCGTTCGACTCCGCCACCTCAGTCTTCCTGGGTTGTCGGATACGCGGCGGCGGGCACAGTGGTGGCGACCGGATCGAATGTCACAAGCCGCAGAGTCGGAGATCGCGTCACGGCGTTTGACATGCAAGGCTCGCATGCTGCGCTCTGGGCTGTGCCAGCGGGGCGTACATGGCGCATACCCGATGGAGTGGATGCAACAGATGCGGCGGTATTGCCGATCTCGTTCGGGACGGCGCATCACTGCCTTTTCGCACGCGGCGGACTTGCACACGGCGAAACTGTCCTCATCCAGGCGGCAGCCGGCGGCGTGGGCCTTGCCGCCGTCCAACTCGCCGCGCAGGCCGGTGCCACGGTCATCGCCGTGGCGAGTGGAACGCAGCGGAGCAGCCGGCTGACTGAACTCGGCGCCAACCATGTCGTGGATCGCACTGCCCATGACGTCGTGGACGCCGTCCGGCAGATCACCCATGGAACTGGCACCAATCTCGTCGTCGATCCGGTGGGTACGACGCTGCAGAGTTCTCTTGCTGCGCTGGCTCCAGAAGGTCGTCTTATTTTCGTCGGCAATGCTGGTGGCGGCGATTTGGTCGTCGATCTGTGGCCCGCCATGCAGCGCAACCAGACGCTCTCGGGCGTATTCATGGGACCGCTTTTTGAGACCCCTGCGGTCCGCTCAACCGTGGATGAGCTGTTGCAAGCTGTTGCTGACGGACGCATACGCACCATCATTGACCGAACATTCCCCCTGGCGGAGGCCGCTGCGGCCCATACCTATGCGGAAACGGCCAAGCCGCTGGGCCGCGTTGTCATGAGACCGTGAAACCTGCTCGCAGCATGTTGCCACGCATGGCCGTGGAGCCGGTAGTCATAGCGGAAGGTGACGGTACCGCTGGGCGATACCGTCACGTACATTCCGTCTCGGTCAGAAGCCTTCTAAATCTTGGACTTAGGCTTCAGATTTCGCAGTGCAGCGTCGGTCAGCATCGAGGTTTTCCTCCGGTTTTCCGACGGCTTTTACCGTCAGGGACCTGGAGGCCTGCTGATGCTCGGAAAGCCGCGTAAAACAAGCTTTCCCGAGAAGATTTTTACCGTCAAAGACGGTAAAAGTCTCAATAGTGAACGAGAGTGTCT
Source organism: Stenotrophomonas sp. MMGLT7 (assembly GCF_021168555.1). Taxonomy (GTDB): domain Bacteria; phylum Pseudomonadota; class Gammaproteobacteria; order Xanthomonadales; family Xanthomonadaceae; genus MMGLT7. The sequence goes on from NZ_JAJOZS010000007.1 coordinate 23,561, forward strand.
TAATCCGGCCTCGATTCTTACCGCCAGCGCCACCGTCAACTTGTTTTGCTAGCCGGCGATAGCCACCGATAGATGCCGTGACGTATTTACCTAATAAATCAACGCGTTACGACGATTTTTCGATAGCCGGCGATAGTCCTCGAAGGATGTCAAATCACTCCCACTCAATCGTCGCCGGCGGCTTTCCAGAGATGTCGTAGACCACCCGCGAGACGCCGCGCAGTTCGTTGATGATGCGGTTGCTCACCGTACCGAGGAAGTCGTACGGCAGGTGCGCCCAGTGCGCGGTCATGAAGTCGATGGTCTCCACCGCGCGCAGGGCGATGACCCACTCGTAGGCGCGCGCGTCGCCGACCACGCCCACCGACTTGACCGGCAGGAACACCGCGAACGCCTGGCTGGTCCTGTCGTACAGGTCGGCCTTGCGCAGTTCGTCGATGAAGATCGCGTCGGCCTTCGCCAGCAGTTCGGCGTATTCGGGCTTGACCTCGCCGAGGATGCGCACGCCCAGGCCCGGGCCCGGGAACGGGTGGCGGTAGACCATGGTGCGCGGCAGGCCGAGTTCGACGCCCAGGCGCCGCACCTCGTCCTTGAACAGCTCGCGCAGCGGCTCGACCAGGCCCAGCTTCATGTGCTCGGGCAGGCCGCCGACGTTGTGGTGGCTCTTGATGACGTGGGCCTTGCCGGTCTTGCTGCCGGCCGATTCGATCACGTCCGGGTAGATGGTGCCCTGCGCCAGCCACTTGGCATTGCTCAGCTTGCCCGACTCCTCGTCGAAGATCTCGACGAACAGGTTGCCGATGATCTTGCGCTTGGCCTCCGGGTCGGCCACGCCTTCGAGCGCCTTGAAATAGCGGTCCGCCGCATTGACGCGGATGACCTTCACGCCCATGTGCTCGGCGAACATCGCCATCACCTGGTCGCCTTCCTGCCAGCGCAGCAGGCCGGTGTCGACGAACACGCAGGTCAGCCTGTCGCCGATGGCCTTGTGCAGCAGCGCCGCGACCACCGACGAATCGACGCCGCCGGACAGGCCCAGCACCACCTCGTCGTCGCCGACCTGGGCGCGCACGCGGGCGATCTGGTCGTCGATGATGTGCGCGGCGGTCCACAGCGTCTGGCAGCCGCAGATGTCGACCACGAAGCGGCGCAGCAGGGTCTGCCCCTGCAGGGTGTGGGTGACTTCCGGATGGAACTGCACACCGTACCAGCGCTTGTCCTCGTTGGACATCGCCGCGACCGGGATGCGCTCGGTGGTGGCGGTGATGGTGAAGCCCGGCGGCACCTGGGCGACGTGGTCGCCGTGGCTCATCCATACATCCAGCTGCGGTTGCCCGCCATGGTCGGACAGGCCGGAGAACAGCGCATCGGGCGCGACCACCTCGACCACCGCGTGGCCGAACTCGCGCTGGTCGGCCGCCTCGGTAGCGCCGCCCAGCTGCGCGGCCAGGGTCTGCATGCCGTAGCAGATGCCCAGGATCGGCACGCCGGCATCGAACACCTGCTGCGGCGCCGCCGGCGCCCCGAACAGCGTGGTCGACTCGGGACCGCCGGACAGGATGATGCCCCTGGCACCGAACGCTTCGATCTCGGCCGGGTCGTGGTCCCAGGCCCAGATCTCGCAGTAGACGCCGATCTCGCGGATGCGGCGGGCGATCAGCTGCGTGTACTGCGCGCCGAAATCGAGGATGAGGATCTTGTCGCTGTGGATGTTGGTCATGGGGCCGGGATTGGGGACTCGGGATTTGGGATTCGCTACAGCGGCGGGCCGCGACCGGACAGGAACACGGCGGGCTTCCACGAAGCCCGAATCCCGAATCCCCGATCCCGCGGATGGGACTCAGCCCATCCGGTAGTTCGGCGGTTCCTTGGTGATCTGCACGTCGTGGACGTGGCTCTCGCGCTGGCCGGCGCCGGTGATCTTGACGAACTGCGGCTTGCTGCGCATGTCCTCGACGGTGGCGCAGCCGACGTAGCCCATGGTCGCGCGCAACCCGCCCACCAGCTGGTGGACGATGCCGCCGACCGGGCCGCGGTACGGCACGCGCCCCTCGATGCCCTCGGGCACCAGCTTGTCGGCGTCGCTGGAATCCTGGAAGTAGCGGTCCTTGGACCCCTTCTCCATCGCCGCCAGCGAGCCCATGCCGCGATAGCTCTTGTAGCTGCGGCCCTGGAACAGCTCGACCTCGCCTGGGGCTTCCTCGGTACCGGCGAACAGGCCGCCGATCATCACCGTGGAAGCGCCGGCCACCAGCGCCTTGCCGATGTCGCCGGAATAGCGGATGCCGCCGTCGGCGATCAGCGGGATGCGGTCCTGCAGCGCGTCGGCGACCATGCTCACCGCGGTGACCTGCGGCACGCCGACGCCGGCGACCACGCGCGTGGTGCAGATCGAGCCAGGACCGACGCCGACCTTGACCGCGTCGGCGCCGGCGTCCATCAGCGCCAGCGCGGCATCGCCGGTGACGATGTTGCCGCCGATCACCTGCAACTGCGGGAAGCGCTTCTTGACCCAGGCCACGCGCTCGATCACGCCCTGCGAATGGCCGTGCGCGGTATCGACGATGACCACGTCCACGCCGGCGGCCACCAGCGCCTCGACCCGGTGCTCGGTATCACCGCCGACGCCGACCGCGGCGCCGACCAGCAGCCGGGTCGAGCTGTCCTTGGCGGCGTTGGGGTTGTCGGACTTCTTCTGGATGTCCTTGACCGTGATCAGCCCGCGCAGCTCGAAGTCGTCGTTGACCACCAGCACCTTCTCGATGCGGTGCTTGTGCAGCAGGCGCAGCACCTCGTCGGAGGCGGCGCCCTCCTTCACCGTGACCAGCCGGTCCTTCTTGGTCATGATGTGGCGCACCGGGTCGTCCAGCTCGGTCTCGAAGCGCATGTCGCGATGGGTGACGATGCCGGCCAGCTGGCCGTTGCCGTCCACCACCGGCACGCCGGAGATGTTGTGGGCGCGGGTCAGCGCCAGCACTTCGCGGATGGTGGTCTCGGGATTGACCGTGAACGGGTCGCGGATCACGCCGGACTCGAACTTCTTGACCTTGGCCACCTGCGCGGCCTGCTGCTCCACGGTCATGTTCTTGTGGATGATGCCGATGCCGCCGAGCTGGGCCATGGCGATCGCCAGGCGTGCTTCGGTCACGGTATCCATCGCCGCCGACAGGATCGGCAGCTTCAGGCGCAGGTCGCGGGTGAGTCGGGTACCCAGGTCGACGTCCTTGGGCAGGACGGTGGAATGGGCGGGAACGAGCGAGACGTCGTCGTAGGTGAGTGCTTCAGCCAGAATGCGCAGCATTGGCGGACCCGGATGTTGGGAAGCGCGGCATTTTAACCCTAATCGGTCCGGACAGCACGTCCGCGCATGCGCCCGGACCGTGACATAGCGTTGCAGGTGCCCGCGTTCAGCCGGCGGCCTCGGCCGCCTCCAGCGTGTTCTGCATCAGCGTGGCCACCGTCATCGGCCCCACCCCGCCCGGCACCGGCGTGATCCAGCTGGCGCGCTGCGCGGCGGCATCGAAGCCGACGTCGCCGACCAGGCGGCCGTCCTCCAGTCGATTGATCCCCACGTCGATCACCACCGCGCCCGGCTTGACCCACTCGCCGGGGATCAGCCCCGGCCTGCCGACCGCCACCACCAGGATGTCGGCCTCGCCGACGCTGCGCTCGAGTACCGCGCGCGGGGTGAACTTGTGGCAGCTGGTGACCGTGCAGCCGGCGATCAGCAGTTCCAGCCCCATCGGCCGGCCGACATGGTTGCTCACCCCGACGATGGTGGCGTTGCGGCCGCGCACCGGCTGGTCGGTGTGCGCCAGCAGGGTGACGATGCCGCGCGGTGTGCACGGGCGCAGGCCGAACTGGCGCAAGGCCAGGTGCCCGACGTTGGTGGGATGGAAGCCGTCCACGTCCTTGCGCGGATCGATCCGCTCGATCAGCCGGCTGGCGTCGGGGATCCCCGGCAGCGGCAGCTGCACCAGGATGCCGTGGATGCGCGGATCGGCGTTGAGTTTGTCGATCAGCTGCAGCAGTTCGGCCTCGCTGGTCGCCGCAGGCAGGTCGTAGTCGAACGCCTCGATACCCACCTTCTCCGCCGCGCGGCGCTTGTTGCGCACGTACACCGCCGATGCCGGATCGCCGCCCACCAGCACCACCGCCAGCCCGGGACGGCTGCGACCGGCGGCCAGCCGCGCATCGACACGGACCTTGAGCGTATCGAGCAGATCCTCGGCGATGCGGCGGCCGTCCAGGATGCGGGCTGTGGCGGCGGAAGCAGGCGCGGAATCGCTCATCGGGTAGGATCGGTCGTTTGGGGGAAGCGCGTATTGTCGCGCATCCGCCGTTTCCCGCCACAGTCGGGCGCCGGGCCGGCGATACCATGGCGAGTCGGACAGGCGCCGATCGCGGTCAGCGCGACGGTGCGCCCGGCATCTCCACAGGAGCGACAGCGGCCGCCTGCCGATTCCACGCGGCAAGGCCCCATGACCACCGTTGACTCCATGGACCAGGCGGTAACCCACGCGACGCGTGACGCTACTTGGTGGTGTAGCCGCCGTTGATCAGGATGGTCTGCCCGGTGATCCACCAGCCTTCGCCGACCAGGTGGCGGACGAACGGCACCACGTCCTCGATGTCGGTCAGGCCGGTCCTGCTGAAGGGCGACAGCGCCGCCGCGGTCTTGTGGTAGGCGACGGCATCGGCGCCTTCCTGGCCATAGAAGAACGGCGTGTCCATCGGCCCCGGACCGACTGCGTTGACCGAGATGCCGCGCGCACCGAACTCCTTGGCCGCGGCGCGGGTGAAATGCTCCACCGGCGCCTTGGTCCCGGCATAGGAGGCATAGAACGGCGTGAAAGCACCCAGCAGCGACGTCACCAGCGTCACCACCTTGCCGTTGTCGCTGACATGCCTGCCGGCCTCCTTCAGGAAGAAGAACGCCGACTTGGCATTCACTGCCGCCATTTCGTCGTACTCGGCCTCGCCGGTCTCGACGATCGGCTTCTTCAGCACCTTGCCCACGGTATTGACCGCGATGTCGATGCGACCGAACGCTGCCAGGGTGTCGGCGAACAGTTTCTCCACCTCCGCCGCCCCGGTCAGGTCGCCCTGGAAGGCGGCCGCCTCTGCCCCGGCCGCGCGGATCGCGGCCACGGTGTCCTCGGCGTCAGCCCGGCTGGCATCGCTGTTGTAGTGGATGGCCACCGCCGCGGCGCCATGCCCGGCCAGGTCGCGCGCCAGCAGGCCACCCAGGTTCTTGGCGCCCCCGGCGATCAGCACCACCTTGTCCTGCAGGGTATGCACAGTGCTCATGACAGGTCCCTCGTTGAATGGAGACCTGCAGTCTGGACGGTCGAAATTTGCGGATAAACAGGTAAGAATCCAAAAATATATTCGACTGCATCGAACAATCGCCATGGACCTGCTGCAGACCCTGACCATCTTCCAGCGCGTCGCCGAGACCGGCAGCTTCACCCGTGCGGCGCTTGCGCTGGACATGGCCACCTCCTCGGTCTCCAGCGCAGTGCAGCGGCTGGAGAAGCACCTCGGCGTGCCGCTGTTCCAGCGCACCACGCGCCGGATCCGCCTGAGCAGCGAGGGCGAGCTGCTGTACGAGCGCACGGTGCGCCTGCTGGCCGACGCCGCCGAGACCGAGGCGCTGTTCCGCCAGGACCACGCGCCCGGCGGACAGCTGCGGGTGGAGGTGCCGGCACGGATCGCCCATCTCCTGCTCGCGCCGGCGCTGCCGGCCTTCCTGCAGTGCTACCCGCAGGTGAGCCTGGAGCTCGGCAGCAGCGACCGCTTCAGCAATCCGCTCGACGAAGGCATCGACTGCGTGCTGCGGGTCGGCGAGCCCGCCGCGGCCGACCTGGTGGCAAGGCCGCTGGGCCACTTCCGGCAGGCCACCTGCGCCAGTCCCGGCCTGCTCGCCCGCCATGGCCGGCCCACGACGCTGGCGGCATTGGCGGAACTGCCGATCGTCCATTTCGGCCGAATCGCCATCGGCAAGACCGAGAGCTGGGAATACCGGCACGTCGACGGCAAGACCCGGCAACTGCAGATGCGCGGCCGCGTCTCGGTCAGCAACGCCGAAACCTATATCGCCTGCTGCCTGTCGGGCGTGGGCCTGGTCCAGGTGCCCCGCTACGACGTCGAGGACCTGCTCGCCTCCGGGCAGCTGGTGGAAGTGGACGTCCCCGGCTGGACGCCTCCGCCCCTGCCGGTCTCGGTCATGTACCCGCCGCAGCGGCGGCTGTCGCGGCTGCTGCATGCCTTCATCGAATGGCTCCAGGAACGGCTGGCCCCGCATCTGCAGCGCTGACCCGGCCCGGCTCCAGGCCTGTCCGGCGGGCTACTTCCCGCGCTTGACGTGGCGGATCAGGCGCTTCTTCTTGGCGATCTGGCGCTCGCTGAGCACGTTCTTCTTGCCTTCGTAGGGGTTGCTGCCCTCGCGGAACATGAAGCGGACCGGCGTGCCCACCAGCTTGAAGCGCTTGCGGAAGAAGTTCTCCAGGTAGCGCTTGTACGAATCCGGCAGCTCCTTCAGGCGGGTGCCGTGGACGATGAAGGTCGGCGGGTTCGCGCCGCCCGGATGCACGTAGCGCAGCTTGGAGACGTGGCCGCGCACGCTCGGCGGCGGGTTGGCCTCGTAGGCGATCTCCAGCGCCTTGTTGACCTCGGCGGTGGAGAACTCGTGCGTGGCGGAAGCATGGGCGCGGTGGATGGCGCGGAACAGCTCGCGCAGACCCGAGCCGTGCAGCGCCGAGATGCGCACCGCCTCGGCCCACTCGACGAAACCGAGCTTGCGCGACAGCAGCGCCTCGGCCTGCTCGCGCTGGTAGCCGCTCAGTCCGTCCCACTTGTTGATCGCCACCACCAGCGCGCGGCCGGCGTCGAGCACCGCGCCAAGCACGCTGGCATCCTGGTCGGTGACGCCCTCGGTGGCGTCGAGCAGCAGCACGGCCACCTGGCACTGCTCGATGGCCTGCAGCGTCTTGACCACGCTGAACTTCTCCACCGCCTCGTCCACGCGCGACTTGCGGCGCAGGCCGGCGGTGTCGATCAGCCGGTACGGGCGGCCATCGCGTTCCATGTCCACCGCGATCGAATCGCGGGTGGTGCCGGGCACCTCGGAGGCGATCATCCGCTCCTCCCCCAGCAGCCGGTTCACCAGCGTCGACTTGCCCACGTTGGGACGGCCGACGAAGGCCACGCGTATGCGCTCGGGATCGTTGTCCAGCACCTCGCCGGAACCTTCCTCCGGCAGCCGCTCGACGACCTCGTCGACCAGGTCGTCCAGTCCCTGCCGATGCGCGGCCGAGACCGCGAGCACGTCGGAGAAGCCGTAGCGGGCGAACTCGGCGCGCACCGCCTGCTCGTCGGTGCCGTCGATCTTGTTGACCAGCAGCAGCGTCGGCCGCGACAGCTTGCGCAGCCAGGCCAGGATCTCGTCGTCCAGCGCCGACGGCCCTTCGCGGCCATCGACGACGAACAGGATCAGGTCGGCCTCGGCGGCGGCGGCGCGGGCCTGGCGCGCGGTGGCGCCGGCCAGCCCCTGCTCGTCGCCGGCGATGCCGCCGGTATCGACGATCAGGAAGGCATTGGCCTCGTCGAGGCGGCACACGCCGTAGTTGCGGTCGCGGGTGACGCCGGGCTGGTCGTGGACCAGCGCGTCACGGCTGCGCGTAAGCGCATTGAACAGGGTGGACTTGCCGACATTCGGCCGTCCGACCAGGGCGACCAAAGGCAGCATCGCGTCGTCCCCTTACTGAGCCAGCCGGAAAGCGGTCAGCTTGCCGTCGGTGTTCTGCACCAGCACGATGCCGTCGGCCACGATCGGCTGCGCCTTGACCCGGTCGCGCCCGGCGCGCTCGCGCGCCGCCAGTTCGCCGTTGTCCAGCCGCAGCCAGTGCACGTAGCCCTTGTAGTCGGCGACCACGGCGTAGTCGCCCTGGATCGCCACGCCGGTCAGAGAGCGGCGCGCCAGGGCGGCCTGCGACCACATCGCCGAGCCGCTGGCCTTGTCCAGGCCCCACACGGTACCGGCGTTGTCGGCCACCACCACGTTGCCGGAGGAGACACCCACGCCGCCGGCGCCGCCGTGATCGCGCGTCCACAGCGGGCGCCCGCTCGGGCCCTCGATGGCCACGGTCTCGTTCTTGAAGCTGGTGGCGTACAGGATGGTGTCCTCGAGCACCGGCGCGCCATCGACGTCGGCCATGCGCTCCAGTTCTGTGCGCCCTTCCGGGATGCCCGCGGCCTGCTCCCACAACGGGCGGCCGTCCTGCATCGCCAGCGCGGTCACGGTGCCATCGTCGTTGCCGACGAACAGCACGCCCGGCCCGGTCACCACCGGCGCGTTGCCGCGCACGGTGAGCGAGGGCGACTCCTGCTCGTGGAACCAGCGCTGCTGGCCGTTGGCGGCGTCGAAGGCGGTCACGCGGCCATCGTTGCTGCGCACGAACACCAGGTTCTGCGCGATCGCCGGCGGGGCGATGACCTCGTTGGACACCTTGGCCTGCCATTTCTCGCTGCCGTCGGCGGCGTCGAGGGCGATCACCTCGCCGTCGAGCGAGCCGATGACCACCAGCCCCTCGCCCACGCCGGGGCCACCGGCGAATCGCGGCAGCGGCCGCTTCTTCGCTAGGTTCCTGCGCTCCTTCGCCTGCAGCTTCTCGTTGCGCAGGCGCTCCTTGCGGGAGGCCTTGTCGTCGCGCGAGAGCCCCTCGGTGGATTCGCTCTCGACCTGGCTGGGTGCCTCGTCGGCACGCGCCAGACGCTCCTTGCGCACCTTCTTGGCCTCGTATTCCCAGATCTTCTTGCCGCTCTGCAGGTCCAGGGCGAATACCGAGCCGCTGGACGCGGCCGCATACACCTTGCCGTCGGCGACCACCGGGGCCTGGCGCACGCCGATACGGCCCTCGCCCTTGCCGACGTTGGCCGACCAAGCCTTGGAGACCCGTACGCTGGGCTCGAACTTGACCAGTTCGGCCGGCTCGGTGGCCTTCTTGGCCTCGGCGTCCTTGCCGGCGAACCAGCCCTTGACGGTGCTGCAACCGGAAAGCGCAACGCCCACGACCGCCACCAGGGCAATCCGCTTCAACATGACCATGTGTCCCATCAGATCGGCTCCGCAGGATCCGGCACCACGCCGCCGGCATCCATCAATTTCATTTCCACCAGGCGCCGCTGCGGGGCCGCCACATCCAGTGTCGCCAGGGATTTGGCGTAAAGATCACGCGCCTGGTCGCGCTTGCCCTGCGCGATCAGCGCATCGCCGCGAATCTCCAGGCTGATGTTGTCCTCGGCCGAGGCAAGCAGCTTGAGCGCCTCGTCGGGCTTGCCGGCATCCACCAGCAGTCGCGCCAGGCGCTGGTCGATCAGCAGCTGGAACTCGCCGCTGGCCTTGACGCCGCGCAGCGTCTTGATCGCATCCTCGCTCTTGCCCGCCTCCACCTGGGCCTTGGCCAGCCGCAGCGCCGCAAGGTCGGTGTAGATGCCGGTGCGCCCCTGCTCCAGCCCCGCCATGTCCTTGGCGGCCTTTTCGAGGTTGTTGGACTGGATGCCGCCGAGCACGCCTTCGTAGCGGGCGTTGGCCTCGGCCAACTGGTTGTGGCTGTGCTTCTGCCACCACTGCCAGCCCAGGATCGCGGCCAGTGCGATCACCACGCCGCCTATCACCGCGGCACCATTGCTCCTGAGCCAGGAGCGGACACGTTCACTTTGTTCGTGCTCGTCGAGCAGATCGTCAATCGCCATGCGTACTCTCGCTTCCCCCGCCGGGCGAAGCATCTATTCAGTCGATGATTAAAAAAACCGCAGTGCGCTTCAGTTGGAAGCGGGCACCACGGAACCATCAGAGGATACCGCAAACCGCGCCACATTCGCGCGACGGAACGCAGCCGTGTCCACCGTACTACCGGCATGCTGAACCTCCACCGCGGACGCATTGCCCAGCACCACGCGGCCGACCTGGCCGGCCGGATAGCTGCGCTCCTCGCCCGAATGCACCAGCGTCTTCTCGATGGTGTCGCCGTCATGGCCCAGTATCTCGATCCAGCTGTCGCCGCTGAAGCGCAGGCGCAGGCCGTCGTCCTGCGCAGCGGTGCCGGAATCGGCCCGCGGCATCGGCGTAAGCGAGGCGACATAGGGGGCGACCGGCTTGCGCGGCGCAGCAGCCTCGGGCCGCGGCGCCGGGTCCGCGGAGGGCGGCGGCGGCGCTTCGCCGGCGGCCGGCAGCACGTCCAGCGAAGCGGTACTGAGCACGGCCTCGCCGAAATGGCCGCGCGTCGCGAACCACACCGGCACGGCCAGCGCCGCCGTGATCACCACATACACCGTGCGCCGCGCGATGCTCTCCAGCACCCGGCGCGCGCGCGGGGTGTGGGCACGGCTGACCAGCTTCACCGGCTCGATCGGAGCGACCTGGTCGCGCAGCAGCGGCTCCAGATCGACCTGCAGCAGGCGCGCGTAGCTCCTGAGCTGGCCGCGGACGAATACCGGAGCCCCCAGCCGATGCCAGTCCTCCTGTTCGAGCGCACGCACCACGTGTACCGGCATGTGCAGACGCGCAGCGGCGTCCTCGATGGTCAGACCCGCCCTTTCGCGCGCCTCCCGCAGCCACTCACCACTTCCCTTTGCATTTCCGAAGGCGTTCTGGTTGGAATCGGTGGTCACAATGCATCAATCCTGTGAAGCAGCGATCGCATCAGGAAACTCCTTGCGCAGCTGCTCTTGGTAACGGCTGGCGGCTGCCTTGTCGCCAAGCCTTTGTTCGACCTCGATCGCGAGTTGTAACACGGAAGGCGTGCTGCTTGCAGCCGCCAGCCGCCGCTGGGAAAACGCCCGGGCCTCGAAATAGCGCCGCTGGTGGAACTCGCTGCGCGCCATCGACTCCAGCGCATAGGCATTGCCGGGATCCAGTTCGAGCGCCCGCCGCAGATCGCGCTGTGCCCGTTCGAACTGCCCGGTCTGCAGCGCGCAGCCGCCGGCGTTGGCCAGCGCCGCGGCCGGCGTGGCGTAGCCGCGATCGGCCAGCGCGCGATCGAACCACACCAGCGCCTCGGCCGGATGGCCATTTGCACATAGCCACGCACCATAGTTGTTGAGCAGATCTCCCCGCCCCGGCCCGAGCTCGGTGGCCCTGCGATAGCTTTCCCCTGCCGCGGCCACGTTCCCGGCCAGGCTCTGGACCGACGCCAGCACGGTATAGGCATCGGCAGAGGCGGGCTGTTTCTTTAGGACATCGCGCACCAGTCGCTCGGCGGCGGCATGGTCGCCGGCGCGCATGCGCTCGACGGCCAGGCCCAGCTGCTCCTGCTGCTCGATGCGCTGCCGTACCTCGCGGGTGTCGCGCACGTGGTAGCGCGGCGCGACGGACTCGACACGGGTGACCTGCCCGGCCCTGGCGTGGCGTCCGCCACCGCAGCCGGCGATGACCGGCACGAGCGCGACCATCGCCAGCCAGTGGAATCTACGCGGCGGCATCCTGCCCGGCCCGGCCTTCCAGGGTGCGGCGGAACTCGGCCTGGCGCCGGGTGCGGTCCATCACCTGCCCCTTGAGCTGGCCGCAGGCCGCATCGATGTCGTCGCCGCGGGTGCGGCGCACCATGGTCAGCACCTGCGCATCGAGCAGGATCTTCTGGAAGGCGCGGATCTGCGCGTCGTCCGAACGCTCGTAGCGGGTACCGGGGAACGGGTTGAACGGGATCAGGTTGACCTTGCCCGAATCCTTGGCCTGCACCGCGTTGTCGAAGCGACGCATCAGCTGCGCCAGCTGGCGGGCGTGCTCGGGCTGGTCGTTGATGCCCTTCATCAGGGTGTACTCGAAGGTCACCGAGTCGCGCTTCTTGTTGGCGCGCAGGTAGCGCACGCAGGCCGCCATCAGCTCGGCGACCGGGTACTTCTTGTTCAGCGGCACCAGGGTGGTGCGCAGCTCGTCGCTGGCCGCATGCAGCGACACCGCCAGCGACACGTCGCTCTCGGCCGAGAGCCGGTCGATCATCGGCACCAGGCCCGAGGTCGACAGCGTCACGCGCTTGTTGGCCAGGCCATAGCCCAGGTCGTCGCGCATGATGCTCATCGCCCGCACCACGTTCTCGTAGTTCATCAGCGGCTCGCCCATGCCCATCATCACCACGTTGGTGAGGCGACGCTGCTGGTGCGGCACGTTGCCCAGGTGGCGCGCGGCCACCCACACCTGGCCGATGATCTCGGCGGTGGAGAGATTGCGGTTGAAGCCCTGGGTGGCGGTGGAGCAGAAGGTGCAGTTGAGCCCGCAGCCGACCTGCGAGGACACGCACAGGGTGCCGCGGCCCTTGTCGGGGATGTAGACGGTCTCGATGGCGTTCTTGCCGTCGGCCCCCATTGCCAGCAGCCACTTGTGGGTGCCGTCGGTGGAAGGCTTGTCGAACACCACGTTGGGAACCACGACCTCGGCATGCTGCTGCAGCTTGGCGCGCAGCGCCTTGCCGAGGTCGGTCATCTGCTCGAAGTCGGTGACGTAGCGGTGGTGGATCCACTTCATCACCTGGTGGGCGCGGAAGCGCTGCTCGCCGAGGACTTCGACGAAGAAGCGCTCCAGCCCGGCGCGGTCGAGATCGAGCAGGTTCTGCCGGCGCACGGGCGCAGCGGCGGGCATCGGCCCGCCGGTGGTCGTGACGCTGGGGATCTGCACGATCTCGTTCACGGCCATCGCCTCAGCGCGAGACCACGTCGGTGGCGGCGAAGAAGTAGGCCACCTCGTTGGCGGCGTTCTCGACCGAATCCGAGCCGTGCGCGGCATTGGCGTCGATGGAATCGGCGAAATCGGCGCGGATAGTGCCCGGCGCGGCGTCCTTCGGGTTGGTGGCGCCCAGCAGCTCGCGGTGCGCGGCCACGGCGTTCTCGCCTTCCAGCACCTGGATCATCACCGGGCCGGAGATCATGAACTCGACCAGCGCCTTGAAGAACGGGCGCTCGCGATGCACGGCATAGAAGCCCTCGGCCTCGCGCTGCGACAGCTGCTTGTACCTGGCGGCCACGACCTTCAGGCCGGCCTTCTCGAAGCGGCTGTAGATTTCGCCGATGACGTTCTTGGCGACGGCATCGGGCTTGATGATGGACAGGGTGCGCTCCAGCGCCATGGAATGTCTCCGTTGGGCGGGCCACTGAAGGCCCGAGGTTAGCATGTAAAAAACCCGCGTCAAAACGCGGGCTTGGCCGAAATTGCAACTGCCGATTCTAGCGCGTGCCGGCGGGGTTTGCACAGTGCCGGCTGAATCGTGCTGCATCGCAGAATGCCCGGCCGGCGGGAAAGCGCATAAACTCAAACAATCGTTTGATTGATTCCTGCACATGTCCAAGCCTGCCCACTTCTCCACCAAGGACCGCATCCTCGGCGCGGCCGAGGAACTGTTCGCCCAGCACGGCTTCGCCGGCACCTCGCTGCGCCAGGTCACCAGCCAGGCCGACGTCAACATCGCCGCGGTGAACTACCACTTCGGCTCCAAGGAGAACCTGGTCAACGAGGTGTTCCGCCGACGCATGGACGAGATGACCGGCGCGCGCCTGGGCCAACTGGAAGCCGCCCGGCGCGAGCGCCCCGGACAGCTGGAGGCGGTGCTGGCCGCCTTCGTCGAACCGGCGCTGGCGATGGCGCAGGACCGGCAGAGCGGCGGCGCCTTCGTGCGGGTGATCGCCCGCGCCTATGCCGAGAAGAACGACAACCTGCGCAAGTTCCTCTCCGACCACTACGGCCACGTGCTGCGCGAGTTCGGCAAGGCCATCGCCGAGTGCGTGCCGGGTCTGAGCAAGGAGGAGCTGTACTGGCGCCTGGACTTCCTCGCTGGGGCGCTGACCTACGCGATGGCCGATTTCGGCCTGATCAGGCGCCCGGCCGGCGTCGGCGAGGCCGAGCACCGCACCCGCGCCGCGCGCGAACTGATCCGTTTCGCGGAGGCCGGCTTCCTGGCCGCCTCCGTCTCCTAGACAACACGACCGCAGACCAACCAAAGGCTCATCCCTATGTCCAACACCCTGCTCGTTCGACGCGCCGCCGTCCTCGGTGCCGGCGTCATGGGAGCGCAGATCGCCGCGCACCTGACCAACGCCGGCGTCGATACCGTGCTGTTCGACCTGCCCGCCAAGGAAGGTCCCGCCGACGGCATCGTGCTCAAGGCCATCGCCAACCTGGCCAAGCTCAGCCCCGCCCCGCTGGCCGGCAAGGGCCTGGCCGAGGCCATCACCCCGGCCAACTACGGCACGTCCGACGACAGCAGCGGCCTGGAATTGCTCAAGGACTGCGACCTGATCATCGAGGCCATCGCCGAGCGCATGGACTGGAAACAGGACCTGTACAGGAAGATCGCCCCGTACGTGGCCGACCACGCGGTGCTGGCCTCCAACACCTCCGGCCTGGGCATCAACAAGCTCGCCGGCGTGCTGCCCGAGCAGCTGCGCCACCGCTTCTGCGGCGTGCATTTCTTCAACCCGCCGCGCTACATGCACCTGGCCGAGCTGATTCCGGCCACCACCACCGACGCCGCGGTGCTGACCGGGCTGGAGACCTTCCTGACCACCACCGTGGGCAAGGGCGTGGTCTACGCCAAGGACACGCCGAACTTCATCGGCAACCGCATCGGCGTGTTCTCGATCCTGTCCACCATCCACCACACCGCGCAGTTCGGGCTGGGCTTCGACGAGGTCGACGGCCTGACCGGCCCGCTGGTGGGCCGGCCGAAGTCGGCCACCTACCGCACCTCCGACGTGGTCGGCCTGGACACCATGGCCCACGTCATCAAGACCATGGCCGATACCCTGCCCGAGGACCCTTGGCACCGGTACTTCAAGTCGCCGGCCTGGCTGGAGGCGCTGATCGCCAAGGGCGCGCTGGGCCAGAAGACCGGCGCCGGCATCTTCCGCAAGGTCGGCAAGGACATCGTGGTGCTGGACCTGGAGAAGCAGGACTACCGCCCGGCCGACCGCAAGGCCGCCGACGAGGTGGTGGAGATCCTCAAGATCCGCAACCCGGCGGAGAAGTTCGCCAAGCTGCGCGCCAGCGAGCATCCGCAGGCGCAGTTCCTGTGGGCGACGTTCCGCGACCTGTTCCACTACAGCGCCTACCACCTGGCCGACATCGCCGACACCGCGCGCGACGTCGACCTGGCCATCCGCTGGGGCTACGGTTGGTCGCTGGGCCCGTTCGAGACCTGGCAGGCCGCCGGCTGGCACGAGGTGGCGCAGTGGGTGGCCGAGGACATCGCCGCGGGCAAGGCGATGAGCGATGCGCCGCTGCCGGCCTGGGTGCTCGACGGCCGCGACGGCGTGCACAGCGCCGAAGGCAGCTACAGCCCGGCCCGCAACGCGGTCGTGCCGCGCTCGTCGCTGCCGGTGTACAAGCGCCAGCGCTTCCCCGACCCGCTGCTGGGCGAGACCTTCGGCCAGGGCGAGACGGTGTTCGAGAACGACGGCGTACGCATGTGGCACGACGGCGACGGCATCGCCGTGGTCAGCTTCAAGACCAAGATGAACACCGTGTCCGACCAGGTGCTGGACGGCATCCAGGAAGCGGTGAGCCGCGCCGAGAAGGACTTCAAGGGCCTGGTGCTGTGGCAGCACAAGGAGCCGTTCTCCGCCGGTGCCGACCTGGCCGGCGCGCTGGGCCTGCTGCAGGCCGGCAAGGTCGAGCAGTTCGAGGCGATGGTGGCCAACTTCCAGGCCACCAGCCAGCGCATCAAGTATTCGCTGGTGCCGGTGGTGGCCGCGGTACGCGGGCTGGCGCTGGGCGGTGGCTGCGAGTTCCAGATGCACAGCGCCAGGAGCGTGGTCGCGCTGGAGAGCTACATCGGCCTGGTCGAGGCCGGCGTGGGCCTGCTGCCGGCCGGCGGCGGCCTGAAGGAGCTGGCGGTGCGCGCCTCGCAGGCGGCCGGCCCGGGCGGCGACGTGTTCGCCGAGCTGAAGAAGACCTTCGAAACGGTGGCCATGGCCAAGGTCTCCAACTCGGCGGTCAACGCCAAGGAACTGGGCCTGGTGCGCGCCGGCGACAAGGTCGTGCTCAACGGCTTCGAGCTGCTGTACATCGCCAGGGAGGAGGCGGCCGCGCTGTACGAGGGCGGCTACCGTCCGCCGCTGCCGGCGCGCCGCATCCAGGTGGCCGGCGACGTCGGCATCGCCACCTTCAAGATGCTGCTGGTCAACATGCTGGAAGGCCGCTTCATCAGCGACTACGACTACGAGATCGCCACCCGCATCGCCACCGTGCTGTGCGGCGGCGAGGTCGACCGCGGCACGCTGGTGGACGAGGAATGGCTGCTCAAGCTCGAGCGCCGGCATTTCGTCGAACTGGCGCAGCAGGAGAAGACCCAGGCCCGCATCGCCCACATGCTCAAGACCGGCAAGCCGCTCAGGAACTGAGATTCGGGATTCGGGATCGGAGATTCGCAAGAGCGCATCCCCTTCCCTTCAACATTCCAACTACGCCGGGCATCGGTCTCTTTCGGGGTTGCCGGATTCCGCTTCACGAATCCCCAATCCCGAATCCCCATTCCCGGCCTCCGGAGAAAACCAAATGACCAAGCAGATCCAGGACGCCTACATCGTCGCCGCCACCCGCACCCCGGTCGGCAAGGCGCCCAAGGGCATGTTCCGCAACACCCGTCCCGACGACATGCTCGCCCACGTGCTGCGCGCCGTGGTCGCGCAGGCGCCGGGCATCGACACCTCGCGCATCGACGACGCCATCATCGGCTGCGCCATGCCCGAGGGCGAGCAAGGCATGAACGTGGCGCGCATTGGCGTGCTGCTGGCCGGCCTGCCGAACACCGTGGCCGGCCAGACCGTCAACCGCTTCTGCTCCTCCGGCCTGCAGGCGGTGGCGCTGGCGGCCGACCAGATCCGCCTGGGCAACGCCGACCTGATGCTGGCCGGCGGCACCGAATCGATGTCGATGGTGCCGATGATGGGCAACAAGGTGGCACTGTCGCCGAATGTATTCGCCGACGACCACGTCGCCATCGCCTACGGCATGGGCATCACTGCCGAGAAGGTGGCCGAGGAATGGAAGGTCGGCCGCGCCGAGCAGGACGCCTTCGCCCTGGCTTCGCACCAGAAGGCGCTGGCCGCGATCGCCGCCGGCGAGTTCAGCGACGAGATCAGCCCGTACGAGATCGTCTCGCGGGTGCCGGACCTGATTGACGGCAATGTCATCGCCCTGCGCAAGAAGCTGGCCGACACCGACGAGGGGCCGCGCGCGGACACCTCGATCGAGGGCCTGGCCAAGCTGCGGCCGGTGTTCCGCAACGGCCAGTTCGGCGGCACCGTGACCGCCGGCAACTCCTCGCAGATGAGCGACGGTGCCGGCGCGGTGCTGCTGGCCTCCGAGCAGGCGATCAAGGACTATGGCCTGACCCCGCTGGCGCGCTTCGTCAGCTTCTCGGTCGCCGGCGTGCGCCCGGAAGTGATGGGCATCGGCCCGATCGAGGCGATTCCGAAGGCGCTCAAGCAGGCCGGCCTGTCCCGCGACCAGATCGACTGGATCGAGCTCAACGAGGCCTTCGCCGCGCAGTCGCTGGCGGTGATCCGCGACAGCCAGCTCGACCCGTCCAAGGTCAACCCGCTGGGCGGCGCCATCGCCCTGGGCCACCCGCTGGGTGCCACCGGCGCGATCCGCACCGCCACGATCGTCCATGGCCTGCGCCGCCACCACAAGAAGTACGGCATGGTGACCATGTGCATCGGCACCGGCATGGGCGCGGCGGGCATCTTCGAGGCGCTGTAGCCGCCGTTGGCGGACTTGGCCGGGCGACGGGGAGCTATTGTCTTTCCCCGCCCGGCCGGGCTAGAATGCGCGCCCGCTACACGCCATGTGTAGTTGGCCCACGGGCGGTTAGCTCAGCGGTAGAGCACTACCTTGACATGGTAGGGGTCACAGGTTCGAACCCTGTACCGCCCACCACGATCTCATGGATCGTGGCGACAGAAAAGCCGGCGACAGCCGGCTTTTTCGTTTCCTGCAGCGACCGCAGTGCTCACACGGCCAGGCTGGCTTCCTTCAGCTTCTTGATCCGATCGCGCACCTGCGCCGCCTCCTCGAACTCGAGGTCGCGGGCATGCTGGTACATCTCCTGCTCCAGCGCCTTGAGCCGCGACGCCAGCTGCGCCGGATCGAGCGCGCGGTAGTCCTCGGCCGGCTCGGCCACGCGCTTGGCCTTGCCCTTCCCGCCCTTGCCGCCGCCGGCGGCCTCGGACACCGCGCCTTCCAGCACGTCGGTGATCGGCCGCGCCACCGACCTGGGCACGATGCCGTGCTCGGCGTTGTACTCCACCTGCTTCTGCCGGCGGCGGTCGGTCTCGTCGATCGCCGCCTGCATGGAGCGGGTGACCTTGTCCGCGTACAGGATCGCCTTGCCACGCACATTGCGCGCGGCGCGGCCGATGGTCTGGATCAGCGAGCCGGTCGAACGCAGGAAACCCTCCTTGTCCGCGTCCAGGATCGCCACCAGCGAGACCTCGGGCATGTCCAGGCCCTCGCGCAGCAGGTTGATGCCCACCAGCACGTCGAACTTGCCCAGGCGCAGGTCGCGGATGATCTCCACGCGCTCGACGGTGTCGATGTCCGAGTGCAGGTAGCGCACGCGGATGCCGTGCTCGCCCAGGTACTCGGTCAGGTTCTCGGCCATGCGCTTGGTCAGCGTGGTCACCAGCACGCGGTCGCCGAGCTTGATGCGCTCGTGCACCTCGGACATCAGGTCGTCCACCTGGGTGCCGACCGGGCGGATCTCGACCTCCGGGTCGATCAGGCCGGTCGGGCGCACCACCAGCTCGGTGATCTCGCCGGCGGACTCGCGCAGCTCGTACGGACCCGGCGTTGCCGAGACGTAGATGCTGCGCGGCGAGCGCGCCTCCCATTCCTCGAAGCGCAGCGGACGGTTGTCCAGCGCCGACGGCAGGCGGAAGCCGAACTCCACCAGCGTCTCCTTGCGCGAGCGGTCGCCCTTGTACATCGCGCCGATCTGCGGGATGGTCACGTGCGACTCGTCGATCACCAGCAGCGCGTCGGCCGGCAGGTAGTCGAACAGCGTCGGCGGCGGCTCGCCCGGCCCCTTGCCGGTCAGGTGCCGCGAGTAGTTCTCGATGCCGTTGCAGTAACCGACCTCGGCCATCATCTCCAGGTCGAACTGGGTGCGCTGCGCCAGCCGCTGCGCCTCGACCAGCTTGTTCTGCGCATACAGCTGCTCCAGGCGCTCCTTGAGCTCGATCTTGATCGTCTCGACGGCGCTGAGGGTGCGTTCGCGGGTGGTGGCGTAATGGGTCTTCGGGTAGACGGTGATGCGCGGCAGCTTGCGCAGGGTCTCGCCGGTGAGCGGGTCGAACAGGGTCAGCCCCTCGACGTCGCCGTCGAACAGCTCGATGCGGATCGCCTCGCTGTCCGACTCGGCGGGAAACACATCGACCACCTCGCCGCGCACGCGGAAGCTGCCGCGATGCAGCTCGTACTCGTTGCGGGTGTACTGCAGGTCGGTCAGGTGGCGGATCAGCTGGCGCTGGTCGACGTGGTCGCCGCGCGAGAGGATCAGCCGCAGCGACAGGTAGTCCTCCGGCGCGCCCAGGCCGTAGATCGCCGACACCGTGGCAACCACCAGCGCGTCCGGGCGCGAGAGCAGCGTCTTGGTCGCCGCCAGCCGCATCTGCTCGATGTGCTCGTTGATCGAACTGTCCTTCTCGATGAAGGTGTCCGACGACGGGACGTAGGCCTCGGGCTGGTAGTAGTCGTAGTAGCTGACGAAGTACTCCACCGCATTGTGCGGGAAGAACGACTTGAACTCGCCGTAAAGCTGCGCGGCCAGGGTCTTGTTCGGCGCCATCACCAGCGTGGGCTTCTGCACCTGCTGCACCACGTTGGCGATGGTGTAGGTCTTGCCGGAACCCGTGACGCCCAGCAGCGTCTGCTTGGCCAGGCCAGCCTGGAAGTTGGCCACCAGCTTGTCGATGGCCTGGGGCTGGTCGCCGGACGGCGAGTACGGGGATACGAGTTGGAAACGATCGGTCATGGCCGCTGATATGGGGGCGACCCACAAGTATATCCACCGTTTTCCGACGCCCCGGCCAGCGCAAACCCTACGGCGCCGGAGCTGCCTGACCGATTCATGGCAGCCGCTCCTGCGCCCCAGACTGCTGCCGGGTCGCAAGGAGACAGCCAAATGCCAAGAACCGCAGCAACCGGCTTCACATTGGTCGAGTCCATGATCACCATGGCCCTGTTGGGCATCCTGGTCGCCATCGGGCTGCCCTCGTTCAAGGGCATGATCGAGCGACAGCGAGCCCTCGCCGCCACCCACCTGCTGAGTGCCCAGTTCGCCATCGCGCGCAGCACCGCCATCAGCCAGCGGATTCCCACGGCGGTCTGCCCTTCCTCGGATGGAACCCGTTGCAGCGACGGCACCGACTGGAGCCGGGGCTGGATCATGTACCGCGACCCGGGAAGGGCCACCCAGCCGGCCGGCAGCCCAGCCGTCCTGAGGTGGGAGAACCGCCCTGCCGCGGGAACGATCCGGCTGATCTCCACATCCGGCCGCCGCTTCATCCGATTTCTTCCGGACGGCCGCAGCGCCGGCACGAACCTGAGCATCGGGATCTGCTCGGGCGGGCGGCTGATGGCCCAGGTCGTGGTGAACAATCATGGCCGCGTGAGAACGTCCAGGCCCGCGGCAGCCATGCGGTGCGCCGACTGATCCCTGGATTCCCAAAAGCAAAGGGCCGCGATCGCTCGCGGCCCTAGCAGTGTCTGGCGCCCGAAGTTGGACTCGAACCAACGACCCCCTGATTAACAGTCAAGTGCTCTAACCGGCTGAGCTATTCGGGCGGGGAGGCGCATTGTATAGACCCAAGGTGATGCCATGCAACACCTTCAACGTTCCGCATGCTACACGCCTTGAACCCGTTGTTCCCCGCCCTCCCGGGCGTCCATGGTTGAGCGACGGCCGCCGCGCCGCGTACACAAGCGGCATCCAGCGCCTAGCATGGCCCGGTACTGGTCGAGCTGGCCCCTGGTTCCCCGCCAGTCGAATTCCGTGCCGCGTCAGCTCACCGAAGTCTGGCGAGTCGAATCGAAGCATCGCGGAAGCAATCTGTAGGAGCGACTTCAGTCGCGATGGGCCTTCCCGGCAGAGCCCGATCGCGACTGAAGTCGCTCCTACAAGGAGGGATTGCAAGGAGGGATTGCTTGGACTGCCGCTGGTCCTGCGCGCGCCCTGCTCTTGCGGTCATTTCGCTGCAAATGGGCGATTCCGACGCGCGAGATCGAGCGACGATGCGACAGCCGGGGAATCAGGCCCCGCATCGATACCATTCCGCACGACCCTACCAGCAATCGTCCACGGTACCGGAACCCGTTTCCCCTCTTGTGCCCTGCGCATTGATCGACAATGTCCCACACAAAGAATCGTTCTGCTTGCTGGAAGGCTTGGCCTGGATAACGAAGCTGCTCGCATCTGGCGTGCCTGAGAATTCCACCGTATAGAAGGATTCCAGGTCGTTGCATTGCGCAGGATCCGGCGCACCCGCGTATGTCAGCTTGGTCGTGTAGTAGCGCTCCATGAACTGCGCCCGCTCCTGCAGGCATACCTCGGCCGCCTTGCGCCGCGACTTGACGACGAACGACTGGTAGCTCGCATACGCTATCGTCGCCAGTATGGCCACGATCGCGACCACGATCATCAGCTCGATCAGGGTGAAGCCCGCCGCTTGCGCCCTGCCCGACAAAATATCCTTATCCGAGCGCAACAGTCCGGTGCGATCAAGCATAGGCATCACCATTCGGAATCACTCCCTTATCAATTCACGCCAGGAAACGCGAGACACCTCACCGGCCAAAGATTTTATCTTGGTGACCTCCGTGGTGCTGTCGTCAAGATTTGCATACATATAATTCCCGAGTGTCATTGATCCCCCCACACCGGAATCGTGCCCAATACCTGACACGGGATGCCCGTCCTTCTCGTCATCTGAATCGATAACACCATCTCCATTGACATCGAAGGTGCCCGAACTGGTCCGCCCCCCAGTAAATGGATCGATAACCATGGTAAAGCCAGTACCATTAGGACTGCACACATCGGAAGAGTTCGGAATACGCGTCGTGCCTACCAGGTTGAGCCCCTGGAAATAGTTGGGCACGATCATGCGCTCGCCGGTGTCGGGCAGATCGAAGTACCAGCCATTGGCACCCGCCTGCTCGTAGGATTCAAGCGTGCGCACGATAGTGCTGTCGGTCTCGGAAAAAGGACCTTGCGAGACAAGATCCACTTCTCTTAGCCCGCCGGTGATCTGCGTCCCGATATCGATCAGGCCATACCAAGTCTGCTGATCGGTATTGGCCATATCCGCCGAATTCAGGTAACGCCCGGTGCCGAACCACACCCAGGTTTTCAGCGTTGAGGGATTTTTGGCCACCAACGGAGCAGCGGTGATCGGCCTGGTCGTACCCGCTGCGAATAGCAGCTGCCGGCTACCGGAAGCGTTGAGGGCCGTGAATTTCCACAAATTACCCTTGAGATCGCCCGCGTATACGGTATCGACGATGCCACTTCCACTGGACGACCAAGCATTGACACCGGACAATCCGTTGTCGTCGCCTACGCCGGTGTCGATCGAGGTCACGCCTCCGTCGGCAATGCCGATCATCACCAACTGCGCGCGACCGGAGGAACTGTTCGGTCCGTTGCCCATCAACACACGCCAGTCACCGTCCGCCACCTGAGCGATGATGGGTTGCCCCAGGCTGTTTCCCAGCCGCGCATCGTCGACCTCCCACAGCAGCTTGGGAGACCCCGGCCGCGTCACATCGATTGCGAACACGCCATTGCCGCCACGCCCCATGGTGCCGACCAAGATGGTTTTCCAGGCACCGCCCACATATACGTCCGCCGCGGTGAGATAGCCATCGACCGTATACTCGTGTTCGTAGCCAGGTTCCCAATACCTGCTCTGGATCAGCTTGGCCAGCGCGGCGCTGGGCATGAAGGAAAAGAGTTCACTGCCATTGTCTGCGTTGAAGGCATGCAGCATGCCATCGTTGGCTCCCACGTAAATGACGCTGGCGCGCGACGCGTTGTTGGCCGCAAAGGCGGCGTATGTGCCAGACCCGCTGAATGACTGTCGGGAATATAGATTCCCGTTGGGCGCTCCCACATAGGTTGGCTGCGAATTGACGATGTCGCCCAGCACGCTCAAGCGATTACGCAGACTCCCGCCATTCGCCATCTCACCGGAGCGGTCCCCACGGATGTAGTTGACCTGCTCGGCCGTCAGTCCCGGCACAGCGCCCTGGAATGGAGCCTGATTGGCGCCATAGAATATCTGCCGTGACTTTGTGCCGTTGCTGCCGGTGGTTTCATTGGTGGGTCCCCAAAGCGGGAACAACGTCGTCGCCGCCCATGACTGCGTCAGCGCTCCAGTGCCGGCATTCACGCTATAGGCAAGCAGTTCGCCGCCCCATTCATTGTTGTTGCCAGTGACGAACTGCCCCTGATAGATCCTGGTGCCTTCTGTCAGTCGACCAGTGTTACTGGCTAGCGAGCCGGACGACCCGCGAAGATTGTCTATTATGTTTTCGAAGGCTTGGCGCAAACTCTCAACCATCTTGTCGGCATCGCTGGCCACATAAAAATTGTCAGGGCGCGGATAGCTGTTGGCACTAGTGACGACTCCACCGTTGGTGCCACTCGCAAGATAGTCCGAGGTGGCATGCCACAATGCCTCTTCGAGTCCATTGGCCGTCAGGGGATCGAAACCAGCCGGCACTCTGAAACCACCGTACTTGGTTGCCAGCCAATACTGATTGCTTTGCTTGGGCTCCAGAAACTGATTTTCTCTAACATCAACCCAGTAGGTTGAAAGGCTCTGGCTGCCAGCCGTATTGGACTTCTGGGCGTCGTCCTCACGCAAGTCGGAGGTGTGCGCAAAATAAGCAAGCCCGGCGATATATGCGGAGTTCCCACGCCCACTGAAATCCGCCGATGCAGATTTATTTATGCCTTCGAGATCGAAAATCTTCTGTGTATATGTCTCGGCAATCTTCTTGTCCGCGTCAGGAAGGTCGTGGTCAGCATGTGTATAAACGTCACCAATACCGAGGGCGGCATTCACCTGACAGGAGTAACGTATTGGATCGTCCCAGTTGGTGATAACCGGAAACCCGTCTGCCTTGTTGTAATCGATGCCGCTTGAGTAAGCGGCAAGATTTCCTTGCCCGCGAAAGTATCGGATCGCTGCGTAGTACAGCTCACTCACCGGATCGTTAGCCTTTGCGCTCTGCGCCGTCATCTGACCGAACTTGTTCAGGTAATTGATGACACCGCTGTCCGCCACGCCGTATCCGGTGGCAGTGGCATCGGCTGGATCCGGATTCCGATACTGAACGCCGGTCTCGGTATCCCATTCCCTGTTCCCGTTGGCTACGGTACCGACCTCGGGATAATGCGTACTGGGGCCCACGAATTTCTGGCGGGCCCGCATGACACCACCATTGCGCTGGTTTCCGCTCTCGTTCAGATAGCCGAATATGCTGTAGGTCAGCTTGCTCGAATACTCCTGAACGAGCCCCTCCGGCTTCCAATTGCCATTGGGGTATTGCTTGCAGTTGGATTCGACCTCCCCCACGGAAGGGTCGCAGACCTTCACTCGCACGCTCAGGGTGAAAACGGTATTCCAATCCTGTCGGGAACAATTTTTCCCATTGTAGGAAACGCAAGTTCCGTTCAGCCCATACTTATCCGGATCATAAGCAATAACGTTGGCCGATGACGCGGTGTCCAGGTTCTCGTAGTTCGTTATCCACATCTGGTTACCGAGCCCACCGATGCGGACCCTCAATTTACTCCAAGCGGAAGGAGCAGAGTCCTTAACTGCCTGGTCCGTTATGGTCGTTATCGGAAAAAGGCTGTTCCGGTCATGCCGCGCCTTTTCGAGCCACGTTTCCGATGCCGTATCCTTGACGCGATATCCTCCGGTCAGCGCCTTTCGGAATGGATCGATGGTCTGGGTGACGGCCCAGTTGAGATAATTTCCGCTCCATTGCTTGTCGGAAGAACATTTATGCGAAACTGCACTGGAAGCGGGATAGAAATGCCTGTTGCTTTCCTCTGACTCGTAGTGGTACAGGTAGCACTTCTCGGAATCGAAATATCCCGAATATTTCTGATCCGAGGAATAATCTCCAATATGGGCCTTGCTGATGATCGTCGGATACTCGACCGAAGGCACCAGCGCCAGATTCCCCGGCACGTCGCTACCGATGTAGAGCGGACGCGTCTCGATTTCCACCGACACCGCCGTGACCGAGCTGAATGCCGCGATCAGACCTACCAGGAAGGCGGCGACGCGGTTGCCTGGCTGCTGGCCGCCGGGCGCGGTAGCACGGACATGGATTTTCATGGTGTTTCCCCCGGCGCGGGCATTCCGCGCAGCTGTACAGGTCTCATTTGACGGTGATGTTCGACTGCAACACCACCAACGAGCGGTTGGAACCATTCGCCGGGTCGTGGCTGCGCGCGATGATCCGGTAGAAGGACTCGAGCTGCACGCCTCCTCCACTGCCGTACTGGTTGGCATTGGCGCTGTAGCCCAGGCTCAGTTTGTCGACACTGTCCCGTTGCCCCAGGTACTGGATGTAGTACTGAGGCCTACCGGCCGAAAGCGTCTGCGGGGCGGTGCCGTCAATCCAGCCGTTGGCCCCGCCTGTATAGGCATCCGCCGGCGGCACCGGGCATGAAGCCGTTGTCGAACTGCAGTCGACGCCAATCGCCGCGCCAGCAAGCACCGCGTTGCGCACTGCGGCCTCCGCCTCGCGCAAGGCCGACTCGGCCGCCTGGAAGGCCAGACTGCGGTCGTACATGTTGGAGCTCATCCGCTCCCGTAGCGTGACGCCACGCACCACGGCAAGCCCCAGCAACGTCACCACCAGCAGCATGATCAGCACGACGAACAGCGACATTCCATGCTGTCGATTCCAGCCGGGTACACCCGGACGCTCCGCCTTTCCCTTGTTCAAGTCGCCGGTCATATCGTGCGGCTCCTCAGCGCCACCACATGTTCCAGACGACGCTGGAGCGGTGCATTGTCGGTTCCGGTCGCCTCGCTGCTCTGGCTCGTCAGCGCGATGCGCACCGCGGTGACCGCCGTCCAGTCGCTCACTGCGGCAGCACTCACATAGCTGGCCGCACCGGCCCCCAGCAGGTACTCAAGTTGCATGTCGGCCACGCCTTCCACCATCTCCTCCCTGGCGCCGTTGTCCACCACGCGGAACAGCGATCTGCCGCCACGTCCGTTGTCGGCAACGAACCATCGTGTCCCGTGCAGCTGGCTCACCACGGAATTGCGTGGATACACGTACGGCACGTCGGAGCAGGCAGCGGGCTTGGTATTCAGACTGTCCTTGCAATTGCCACCGGAAGCTGCATGTTCGATCGTCGTCGCACTGGCTGCGCTGGCCTTGAATATCGCCAGCTGCGCGGTATCGCAGACCATCACCACGTCGCCGGCCGTGATCCCGGATGCGCTGTCCACCGTCAGCGTCGTGCCGGAATGACCCTCCACGTTCGCCAGCACGTCGCCGACGGCCAGGACCTGGAGGACATCGGTTCCCGCCACGCTGCCGAGCCCGGCCGGACCGCCGTTGTCGTAGCCCTGCAAAGGCACCGCCCAGTTCGTCCACCAGTTCGTCGTGGCATCGTCGACCACATTCGCAACCGGCAGTCCTATGTCGCAGGGATTGCCCCCTGCCTCGCGCACATCGCGCGCCATCAGCTCGAAGGCCATCTGCAGTGTTTCCTGCACCTGCCCGAGGCTTTCGGTAGTCCGGTATGCCTGCCGGTTGGACAGAAAGATGCCGATGGCCGCGCCGACCACCAACAGCCCCAGCAGCATGGAGACCATCAGCTCGATCAGGCTCAGGCCCGCGGCGCGGTGGGCCGCCGGCGTTCGGATGCTACGTCCGTGTCTCATAGCTGCACCGCCGTTGTCACCTGGCGTTTGGTTCCGCCTTCATGGTTGGCCGCCTGTTCGCCGTCACCGCCCGCGACCGCAGTGGCCCGGCTGTCGTCCCACTGGACGATGACCGTGCACAGGCCGGCGTTGTCGCAGGACACCTGGCCGCAAGCGGTTTCATCGTCAGTGGGCTTGCCGAACCCGGCCTTGATCGCCGAAATCCATTCATGCAGGTCCTCCTGCGCCAGAGAGCCGCCGGCCGGTGCCTTGCACTGCATCGAGCTCTGGTTGTAATCGCCACTCAGGGCGGCGGCCCGGTTGGCTCGCATGGAATCCAGAATGCTGTAGGTCTGCGCAACGGCCTGGCTGCGCTGCAGCGAACTCTGGCTGTTCTTCAATGCGGTGGCCTGCATGGCGGCGATGCCGAGCAGGCCGATCCCCAGGATCAGCACCGAGATCATCACTTCGATCAGGCCGGCGCCAGATTGCGTTGCCGCCCTTCCATGCGGAATTCCTCGCTTCACGGACACTCCCCTGCCCCACTCCTGGATGCGACCGAAATGCGCCCGCCTGACGATATGTTGACGACTCGCTGATTCTCCTGCGGACGCGTCGTCGGCAGGCAGGCAATCAGGGTGCCGCCGCCGGAAGTGCCATCGGGGCGGAACGTCACATCCGCCGCACCGGCCGTAACCTGCACCCCGGAACTGCCGGGTATTCCCTCCTGCATCACGTTTCCGCCGGAAACGACCAGCCAGCGGCTCCATTCCCCGTTACCGTCCGCGCACGAACTGCCATCGGTCGTGCGGCACAGATGCGCCGTGCCATTGGCCCTGATCGCCTCGGACTTGGCCAGTTGCGCCATGACCACCAGTTCGTTCGCCTGTGCGACCAGGCGGTTGCCATTGATGGTCGAGGTGAAGCTCGGAAGCGCGACCGTCACCAGAACGGCAAGCACGGCCACCGTGACCATGAGCTCGATCAGGCTGAATCCCGCGCCCTCTTTCCAGGCTCCCCGGCCCGCTTGCATAAGCATCCGAACATCCCAGCGTTTCCCCTTTTCCAATCTACCGCGGCAAACACGGCCTGCGCCATATCCAGCCCGACCAATGGTTGGATCCTGTCCACGAACGGCAACGCAGTCCGTTCGCACTCGACCGACATGCATTCGTACGCATGCTTCTGGCAGGAAAGGGATGCGAGCGGTCTGTCGCCGATGCTCCCGGGGAATGCTGCAGATACACTTCCCGGGGACTTCAAACGCCGACGCAGCATGATCGACTGTCGTTGCCCGACACTTTCCGGGCATCATGTCATCGGCCCGGAACGATCGCGATCATGCCCAAGTCACTCAAGCCGCTGGACGCGCTCTGGCAGCCCCCGGTCATCGTGTGGACAGTCCTCGCCGGCGAGGGAGTGGCGGCCATCCTGACCCTGGCCGCGCAACCGGCCAACGGCGCATTGACCTATTTCGGACTGGCCTCGCTGATCGTGCAGTGGATCTCGATGCTCGCATTGAGCGGCCTGTATCTCCTGCGCCGCCCGTTGGCGCGCCTGAGTTCGCCCTGGGTCGCCTGCATCGCCTTGGCATTGTTGATGCTGTCCGCGTGGCTGGTGTCCGGTGCGGCCTGGTGGCTGTTCCACAACTCGGGCGGAACGATCAGCCAGGACTGGCAAGCGCTGGGGCTGCGCTTTGCCGCCATCGCGTTTGTCGTGGGCGTGTTGGGGCTGGCCGCGTTCTACAACCACTGGCGGCTGCAGCAACTGGCGCTGAGGGCCAAGCAGGCCGAACTGGAGGCGCTGCGCGCCCGGGTGCATCCGCACTTCCTGTTCAATACCTTGAACACGGGCGCGACGCTGGTGCACCAGCGTCCGGCCGATGCCGAGCAATTGCTGCTGGACCTGGCGGACCTGTTCCGCGCCGCATTGACCGGGCCTCAGGCAATCCCGCTGGGCGACGAACTCGCGTTGGCGCGGCATTACCTTGAGATCGAGGCGCTTCGCTTCGGCGAGCGCCTGCACATCGTCTGGCACCTGCCGGAAACGATTCCTGCAGCGGTGATCCCGACGCTGTCGTTGCAACCGCTGGTGGAGAATGCCATCCGCCACGGCATCGAACCCAGCCCATCGGGA
This sequence comes from Stenotrophomonas sp. MMGLT7, assembly GCF_021168555.1. GTDB lineage: Bacteria > Pseudomonadota > Gammaproteobacteria > Xanthomonadales > Xanthomonadaceae > MMGLT7. The sequence goes on from NZ_JAJOZS010000007.1 coordinate 52,652, forward strand.
GGCGAGGTAGCGATAGCTGTCGCGGAAACTGCTGGCCAGGTCGAAGTATCCGTGCGCAACCCCTTGCCTGTCGCCATCTCGCCTACCGCTGGCCACCGCATCGGCCAAGACGCAGTGGGCGCACGGATCCAGACACTGACCGAAGGGCGCGGGCAACTGGAAACAGGGATCGTGGACGGACAGTACGTGGCGACGATCCGGTTGCCGTTGCCATAAGTGGCGATGACGGACTGCAGGCGCCCTACGACACGACCCGGTAGCAGGGCTTGTACTCGCCGGATATCTTCATCCGCCGCTGCTCGACGAAGCCGCGCAGCAGCGCGTCCAGCGCCTGCATCATCGCCGGGTCGCCGTGGATCTCGAACGGGCCGAACTGCTCGATCCTGCGCATGCCGTCCTCCTTGACGTTGCCGGCGACGATGCCGGAAAACGCACGGCGCAGATCCGCCGCCAGCGCGGGCGCGGGCCTTCCGTAATGCAGGTCCAGCGCCGCCATGTCCTCGTGGGTGGGAACGAAGGGCTGCTGGTACTCCACGGGAATGTCGACCGACCAGTTGAAGTAGAAGGAGTCCTTCTGCGCGATGCGGTGTTCGCGCACCCGCTTGATCCCGTGCGCCATCTTGCGCGCGACCGTCACCGGATCGCCGACGACGATCTCGTAGCGCGAGGCCGCCTCGTCGCCCAATGTCAGGCGGATGAACCGATCGATCTGCTCGAAGTACGGCGCCGCGATCGTGGGACCGGTCAGCACCAGCGGGAACGGCAAGTGCTGGTTGTCCTCCCTGAGCAGGATGCCGAGCAGGTAGAGGATCTCCTCCGCCGTGCCGACGCCGCCGGGGAACACGATGATGCCGTGTCCAAGGCGCACGAAAGCCTCCAGCCGCTTCTCGATGTCCGGCATGATCACCAGGTGGTTCACGATCGGATTCGGCGACTCGGCGGCGATGATGCCCGGCTCGGTGACGCCGATGTAGCGGGTATGGCTGCGCCGCTGCTTGGCATGGGCGATGGTGGCGCCCTTCATCGGCCCCTTCATCGCTCCCGGGCCGCAGCCGGTGCAGATGTCCAGGCCGCGCAAGCCAAGCTCGTAGCCCACCTGCTTGGTGTACATGTATTCGTCGCGCGAGATCGAATGCCCGCCCCAGCAGACCACCAGGTTGGGGTCGGCCGGCTGCAGGATGCGGGCATTGCGCAGCAGCCCGAACACGGCATTGGTGATGCCGTCGGAAGACTCCAGGTCGGCGGCATACTCGGGGCCCATCTCGATCGCCATGTAGGCCAGGTCGCGCACTACCGCGAACAGCAGCTCGGCGACACCGCGGATGATCTCGCCGTCGACGAAGGCCATCGCCGGCGCGTTGCTCAGGTCGATGCGGATGCCGCGGTCCTGCTGGGTGACCTGGATGTCGAAATCCGGGTACAGGTCGCGCGCCGCGCGCGGGTCGTCCGACGAACTACCGCTGGTCAGCACCGCGAGCGCGCATCGGCGCAGCAGCTCGTGCATGCCGCCGATGGAGGCGTCGCGCAGCCGCGCCACCTCGATCCGCGAAAGGATGTCCAGACCGCCGCGCGGGTAGACCCGCGCATCCACCACCGGCAGCGCCCTCGCAGCCGTACTGCTGTTTTCCATGTCTTGCTCCTCGATACAGGCGCCGGACTGTAGCGCACTCGCCCCCACAAAAGAAAACGGCCGGGTTGCCCCGGCCGTTTGGATGTTGCGGATACCACCGATGGATCAGAACTCGTACTTGAAGGTCAGCAGCGCCGACCAGCGCGACACGACGCGGGACGGGTAGCCTGAGTTGAAGTCGTACTCCGAGAGCTGCTGCGGCGAATTGGAAGACAGGTCGTAGACATAGCTGCCATCCGCGTTGACCTTGCTCAGGCTCGCCAGGTAACGGGTGTCGAACTCGCCTGGATTCCTGGTGACACCCCAGTCCTTGTTGAGCATGTTCAGGAAGTTGTAGATGTCCAGCCGGATCAGCGACTTGTGCTCCTTGAAGAAGCCCGGCAGTTCCTGCTGGAAGCTCACGTCGAGTTGGTTGACCCACGGAGAACGGTCGCCATTGCGCTCGGCGATGCTGCCGCGGTGAGCGGCCAGGTAGGGATTGCTCTCGATGAACGCATTGAACGCGGCGATCTGCTCGGCCGTGGCCGCATTGCTCCCGTAGACATAGCTCACGATCGGATCGTTGACCAGCGGGATGTAGGCCGGATCCTGGAAGATCCGGTCGCCATTCGGGTCGCCGTCGATGATCCAGGTGTACGGCAGTCCGTCATGACCGTTGTAGAAGGCGGTGACACTGGTCTTGTAGTCGCCGAAAAAGGCATGTTCCCAGCCCAGCGAGAGCTTGATCGAGTTGCGGATCTCGCGGCTGGCAGTACCGGCGATCTCCTCGTTCGGGTTCAGGCGGGAAACGTACTGGTAGCTGGACCATGCCTGCGAACTGGCATCGGAACCCACCTCGGTGGCCTTCGTATAGGTATAGCTGATGTTGCCGTACCAGCCATTGGCCAGCGGCTTGTCCAGCGAGAAGGTCACCGCGGTGGACGAACCCTTGTCGGTGTTGGTCAGCACGGTGGAGTTGTACTGGTAGCGGGGATTCAGGCCACAGTTCTTGTTGGCACTGTTGTCCGCACCACCCAGCGTGCACCAGTAGCTGTCGCGACCATCGGCCAGTTGCCCCTGCGCCTGGCCGATGTTGAGCGCCTTGTAGTACGCCCCGTCCTTGTTCTTGAGGTGCTGGATCTCGACCGAACCCACCAGGCCGTACCACGGCAACTCGGCATCGTAGCCCAGGCTCACTTTCCACACGGTCGGCAGCTTGAAGTCCGGATCGATGCTGTCCATCTGCGCCGCGCCGGTAGCGGTCAGGTTATCCGGGACCGGCTGGTTGTACGGATCGACGCTGAACGGATAGTTTGCCCAGTCATCCGTGGTGAAGGACGTCGAGGTCACACCGTTGTTCTGGTAAGGGTTGGCCAGCCAAACGAACGGCGGCACGCTCTGGAACAGGCCGACGCCACCGCGCAACTGCGAATAGCGGGGGGTGTCGAAGCTGTAGTTGAACGAGAAACGCGGCAGGATGACCTTGTTGCTGCTGCCCAGCTTGAAGTCGTTCGGGAAGCCGAAGGCTTCTTCGAACCCATCGTTCCTCGGCGGCGCCTTGTCGGCCTTGGGAATGTTGGCGCGCACGCCATAGGTCAACGAGAGCTGGTCGTTGACCTGCCAGGTGTCCTGGATGTAAGGGCTCCACTGGCTGAACTTGATGGTGGCTGCGGTATCGGCCTCGGTGTAGCCATCGGTCGGCCGGCGCACCGTATACGAGTAGTACTCGCCGTTCCTGAAGTCATCGATGCTGTTGAATATGTACACGCCATGCAGGTCGCGGCCGTACAGGTTCAGCGCCTCGTTCTTCTGGTAGTCGAAACCGGCCTTGATGGTGTGGTCGCCAGCGTAATAGGTGCCGAAAACCGAGCCCGTCCATGTCTCCGTGTTGATGGCGTTCTCGTGGCGGTTGCGATCCTCGCCCAGGCGCACGCCGTTGCCGCTGCCGCTGCTGTTGTTCGCAGTGGTGACGTTGATGGTCGGCAGGTCAATGGCGTTGCCGGCGATCTGGTCGAACTTCTGGTAGCTGAACTTGGCTTCGGTGGTGAAGTTGTCGCTCCAGTCACTGAACAGCTGCAGCGCAGTGTTCTTGGTGGTGCTTTCCTTGGTGTACCAGCGAGTGCTCAGGATCGCCGAGGAGGCGTTGCTGTCGTACGGCTGCGGCAGGGTTTCCTTGGTTTCCTGATAGGTCAGACTGGCACGATGGTAGTCGTTGATATTCCAATCGATCTTGCCCAGGTAGCGCTTGGTCTCCAGGTTGACGCCGAGGGCGCCATAGGTGCCAGGCTGGATGCCGTACACGTTCTTGGCGATGTCGATGACTTCGTTGATCTCGTCCTGCGAAACGACGCCGTTGGTGACGCCGTCGGAAGATGCCGCTCCGCCGAAGTTGGTGATCTTCTGCTCTTCATAGGATCCGAAGAAGAACAGCCTGTCCTTGACGATCGGGCCACCGATGGTCACACCCTTGGTTGTGTCCTTGTCGAACGCGGCGTAGTCCTCGCCATCGCGCGAACCAACCATGCTGCCAGCGTCCTTGTAGACGTAATAGGCCGAGCCGTGGAACTCGTTGGTACCGGACTTGGTGACGGCGTTGACGGCCGCGCCGACCACATCCTGCGACACGTCATAGTCGCTGACATTGATGTCGTAGGCGGCGATGGTGTCCACCGAGATCGGCGAGCCGGTGTACGGCATGCCATTGGCATTCAGGCCGAAGGGGTCGCCCTGCGACAGGCCATCGACGGAGATGCGGTTGTAGCGGTTGTTCACACCGGCGACGGAAATCGCGCCCGTGGCTTGGTTGGTCACCATGATGCGCGGATCCAGACGTGCCACGTCGTCCAGCGAACGGCTCCCCTGAGGCGTCAGTTCCAGCTGGCGACCACTGATCGAGGTTCCCACGCCCTTGTTGTCCGAAGTGAACACGCTGGACCCGGCTGCCGCGACCGCGGTAACGGTTTCCAAGGTCGTCACGTCGCCGGTCAAGGCTGCATTGACGGTGCTGACCTGGTTCAGGTTCAGATAGACGCCATCCTCGGTCTTGGTACCCTCGCCCGGCTTGGTGATGGTGATGGTGTACGGACCACCCACGCGCAGACCGCGGGCGTTGTAGCGGCCGGCGGCATCGGTGGTTGCACGGCTGACCGTGCCCGACTCGGCATGGGTGATGGTCACCTCGGCTCCCGCGACCGGCTGGCCGCCGGAAGTGGTCACTAGGCCACCGACACCGGCGGAGGTGCTCTGGGCGAAGACGGGAGCGGTGGCAAGCGCAGCCACAAGCCCAAGCGTCAGCTTGGACATCCGGATACGGCGTGGGTGGTTCATTTGATAGCCTCGGTGCAGTTGGCGATGGCGGAAAACACACGCAGCCCAGGCACAGGAAGCCGAGCTGCGGCGAGCTTAGAGGTCCTTTGCCGGCGGCCGGTTACAGCCGCAACGGTTAACGACAGGTTAACACGCTAAGGCGAAGTTGTGACGGTGTCATGACATTTATTTCGCGACGCACAAACAACCGGCACCATTGATTGCGTGCATTGCGTCACATGCCATCCGGCGACCTCTGCCGCCATGAATCAGCCCGCGGCGGGCAACTGCAGATACGCACCGATGCCGTCCAGGAACATCTGCACCGAGATGGCCACCAGCAGCATGCCCATCAGCCGTTCCAGCGCCGAGAGCGCGCGGATCCCGAGCAGCTTGTAGAGCAGCGGGGCACAGGCCAGGATGGCCGCCGTCGCGCCCCAGGCGATCATCAGCGCCAGGCTCCAGTCGAGCAGCCGGTCCGGCTCGTTGCTGCCCATCAGCATGACCGCCGCCATGCCCGAGGGACCGGCCACCAGCGGCACCGCCAGCGGCACGATGAAGGGTTCGCCGTCCGGGATCTCGCCCATCACCCCTTCCGGGCGCGGGAAGATCATGCGGATGCCGATCAGGAACAGCACGATGCCGCCGGCGATGGAGACCGACTCCTCGCGTAGGTGCATCATGCTCAGGAACACCTTGCCGCACCAGAGGAAGCCCATCAGGACCGCCAGCGCGATCAACAGCTCGCGCGCCAGCACGATCCGCTGCCGTTTCGGCGTCAGCGGCTTGAGCACGCTCAGGAAGATCGGGATGTTGCCCAGCGGGTCCAGGATCAGGAACAGCAGCAGGGAGGCGGAAAGGATGGTCATGCGGGGAAACTCCATATCCCGCCACGGCGCGACCGGCCGGCGGGCGACAGCAAGGTGACACAGGCGGCGGCATAGTCCGCCGGGTCGGCGGGCTCGCGCTCCTCGTGGGTGTAGGCACGGGCGCGCAGGGCGGTGCGCATCGGCCCGGGCTGCAGCGCGCTGACCCGAACCGGACTGCCGGCCAGTTCGGCATGCAGGCCGGACACCAGGGCCCGCAGGCCCGCCTGGGCTGCGCCGTAGCCGCCCCAGTAGGCGCCGTCGGTGCGCGCCGGATCGTCCAGCACGAACACCGCCGCGGAATCCTCCGCGCGGCGCAACAGCGGCAGGCAGGCCTGGGTCAGCCAGGCCCGGGCGGTCAGGTTGACGTGCAGCGCACGCGCGAAGGCCGCCGGATCGGCCAGTTCCAGGGGGGAAAGCCCGGGGAAGTCCGCCGCGCAGTGCAGCAGGCCGTCGAGGCGGCCCAATTCGGACTGCAGGTGCCCGGCAAGCTCCGCGTAGTCGTCCGCGGTCGCGCCCTCCATGTCCAGCGGATACAGCAGCGGCGCATGGCCGGTGGCGGCGACGCGGTCGTACAGGCGCTCCAGCCGCGCCTTGCGCCGGCCGAGCAGCACCGTGGTGGCGCCCGCCTCGGCGCAGGCCAGCGAGGCGGCGCTGCCCAGGCCGCCAGTCGCCCCCGCAACCAGCACGACGCGCCCCGCCAACGCGGACGCCGGCAGGTGCTGGTCCTGCGCCGGGGTCACTGCGCGCTGGCCTCGGCGACGATGCGCTTGAGTTCGCCAGACTCGAACAGTTCGAGGGTGATGTCGCAGCCGCCGATCAGCTCGCCGTGGATGAACAGCTGCGGGAAGGTCGGCCAGTTGGAATAGCGCGGGAGGTTGGCGCGCACTTCCGGCTCCTCCAGCACGTTCACCGTGTGCAGTTGGGTGGCCCCCGCCGCCAGCAACGCCTGCACCGCCCGGCTGGAATAGCCGCACATCGGGTACTGCGGGGTTCCTTTCATGAACAGTACGAGGGGGTGGCGTTCGACTTCGGCCTGGATATGTTCCATCACCGGCATGGGGTTCTCCTGCAAGGGCAGCGGAAGGCGGGACCGTCCTGGTCGGATAGACTTCCGCATCTGCCAATATTGTAAGGCCTGCGCAGCGCCTGCCGCTGCCCGCCGGCCCAGCCGACTCCACGATGCCCATCGAACTCCCGGACCTGCCCTACTCGCGCACTGCGCTCGAACCGGCCATCTCAGGCCAGACCGTCGATCTGCACCACGGCGTGCACCAGCGCGCCTATGTCGACGCCCTCAACAACCGCGTCCAGGGCACCGAACTGGCCGAACTGCCGCTGGAGGAGATCGTGCGCAAGGCACAGGGCACGCTGTTCGAACTGGCGGCCCTGGCCTGGAACCACGATTTCTACTGGCGCAGCATGCGCTCCCGCGGCGGCGGCGAACCGGGCGGCGCGCTGGGCGAGGCGATCGCCCGCGGCTTCGGCGACTTCGCCCATTTCAAGGACGAGTTCACCCGTGCCGCGCTGGGCCTGTTCGGTCCGGGCTGGATCTGGCTGGTGCAGCGCCCGGGCGGCGCGCTGGCGGTGGTGGCCACCCGCGGCGCCACCACCCCGCTGACCGGTGGCGACACCCCGCTGCTGGTCTGCGATGTCTGGGAGCACGCCTACTACCTTGACCACCAGGACGACCGCGGCCAGTACCTGCAGGGCTTCTGGAAGCAGGTGAACTGGGACTTCGCGACGTCCAACCTGCGGGACTGAGCGTCCAGGCCCTGTTCGCGCCGGATGCGGGGGCGCCGGATGGCGGCAGGGAAATCCGTAGCCAAGGTAAGTGCACCCGGGTACTCGGCCAGCCCGGGGGCGTTTCGCCTAGGGAAGGTCGACATCGATACCCGCGACGGCTACGGCGCGCGCGGCACGCTGACCATCCGGCTCGATACGCTCTTCGGCGGCGCAGCCGCGTGGCGGCTTGAGCAAACCGCCGTCGCTGCACGACCTGCCCAACCATAGCGCGCTGCAACCCACGTCCGGATCCGACGCGGGCGATACCAACGCCTTGCTCGATGGCCGCGGCGCACAATCACCGAGAGGCGGTGACAATGGTCGCAGGGGCCAGGAACGAGGCCAACGGCTGAACAAGCGCTGGAACAGGCCAATCCACCCGCGGGGGCGCGCCGGGCTGAGTCTGGTGCGGTGGTGCGACGGACCGCACAGGCCGCGCCCGAGCGGGCGCAGGCCTAGCGTCGCGCACCGTTCGCATCGCGACCGCGACAATCGCGGTCGCCTCCGGTAACACGCAGGACGCCGCCGCGCTCGGCGGCCGCGTCCTGCGACCGGTTTACTGGCAGACGTACTCGCGCGCCAACTCGATGGTGTCCACGTCGAGCTCTTCGTACTGGATCTCGACGGTTTCCACGCTGGTCGAAGTGACCACCGCGCGCGCGCCGACGCTGCACGCGGCCGGCAGCCCGCCGGCGTAGGCTTGCCCGTTGATCGCATACGCCAGGCCGTAGCAGGCCGAGCCGAGCTGGTGCGGATTGTGGTTGCAGGCCATGAGCTGCTCGTTGGCCTGTCCGCTGGAGGCGCTGTAGTTGGCCGTCCAGCCGCTGGCCGCATCGTTGGGGCAGCTGCCCGGATAACCCGGGATCGGCGCAGCACCGGCGTTGCAGGTGTGTTGGATGAAGCTGCCGAAGAAGCTGTTTTTGAGGTACGCGGTGCGGCCGCTCTCGACCCATTGCGCGGCGGCGGCGTCTTGGGCGAAGGCGGACAGGCCGAGCAGGCACAGCGCAGCTGCGGCGAGCGGTTTCGATCCTTTCAACATGACTGTCGTCCTCGGAAGTGGCGGGGTGTCGCGTCGGAGCGTTCGCGCATAGTTCGCGCGGCGCGGATTGAGGCGGGCGCGCAGCGGCGCCGCACATTGCAGCGCGTGCGGACAGCATCGCAAAGGCCCGCGCGACCGCCGCGGCCATGATCGGCCAGCGGCGATGGAGGCGCAAGCCGAGCGGCGTGCGAACGACTGGAAAAGCTGACAGTCGAACGTACGTCGGCGTGAAACATACAGGCGATGACTCGTTACGGCCGCGAGCGCGGTGCTGGCGTGCGCTGGCCCGGTCCTGGACCTCCGAGAGAGATCATGACCCATACCACCCGTTGGCTGGCGCTGTGCGCGTTCGCGTTCGGAATGAGCTTCGCGTCGGTCGCGTTCGCCGCCTGCACCAGCCGTTGCTTCGAAACCTGCAAGGACTACGCCATCGCCAACTGCCTGGCCGGCGGCGGCGATCGCTGCTACACCGACGCGACTTGCGCGCGCTGCTACCGACAATGCGGCTGCGTCATTCCCTGATCGAGCATCGCCGCGGCCGCGACGCCCCATCCGCACCAATGCTCTCAACTTGCGAAAGGTCTAAGAACTCCATCTGACTCTGCCACAATCGCCCCCCACGGAATGACGACGATGCAGCTTTCCTTCGGCGACGCAGAGTGCAACGGCAAGCGTAAGCGAACGCGTCGGGAGGTGTTTCTGGACGAGATGGATCTGTCTGGACGAGATGGATCTGGTGGTGCCGTGGAAGGACCTGCGGTCGAGGTGCGCCTGTAATCCGGGCAATCCTCAGGGAATACGTCGGAAACGGCGAAAAATCGAAGGTGTGAACGCTGCCGGCCTGACCGATGTAGCCTGCTACATCCGACAGCGTTACTCAGACCTTCCTTGGCCGGGCCACGCGGTCCGGCCAACGCGTCGGGGCCATGCCCGGAAATCCAGGCACCGGGCGCGTAGGCCGCGTGGTACCCGACCTACGATGACGCCCCGGGGCTGCGCAGCAGTTCCACCACCGGCCGCACCTGTTCCTCGCGCCCCAGCGCCCCCCCTGCCCGTTCCAGCGCCGTCGCCAGCGCTGCGGCGGTATCGTCGCGCAGGGTCGCGTGGCCGACCTTGCGGCCTTCGCGCGGCTGCTTGCCGTAGTCGTGCCAGTGGCCGGCGGGTTCGCGCAAAATCGCGTCCGCCTCGGGCATGTGCCCCAGCCAGTTGAGCATGCAGGCGTGGCCGAGCATGCGGGTGGACCCCAGCGGCAGGCCGGCCACGGCGCGCAGGTGGTTCTCGAACTGCGAGGTCTCCGCGCCCTCGATGGTCCAGTGGCCCGAGTTGTGCACCCGTGGCGCCATCTCGTTGGCCAGCAGCCGGCCTTCGCGGCAAAACAGCTCCAGGGCGAAGACCCCGACGTAGTCCAGGTGCTCGGCCAGGCGGCGGGCATGGGCGATCGCGGCCTGCTGCACCGCCTCCGGCTCGCCGGCCGGCGCCAGGCTCGCCGACAGCACGCCGTCCACGTGCCAGTTGCGGGTCAGCGGCCAGGCGCGGAACTCGCCGTCGCGCGCGCGCACCGCCACCACGCTCAGTTCGTAGTCGAACGGGACGAATGCCTCGGCGATCAGGCCGGTCCTGGACGCCTGCGCGCCCAGGGCTTCCCAGGCGGCATCGGCATCGGCCGGCGACTTGATGCGGAACTGGCCCTTGCCGTCGTAGCCGAAGCGGCGCGTCTTGACGATGCATGGGGTGCCGACCCGGGCCAGCGCCGCGTCGAGCCCGGCACGGTCGTCGAAGGCGGCGAAATCGGGCACGGGAATGCCGAGTTCGCGCAGCAGCGTCTTTTCCGACAGGCGGTCCTGCGCCACCGCCAGGGCGGCGGGGTCCGGGTGCACCGGCACGCGCGCGGCCAGCCACTGCGCGCTCTCGGCCGGCACGTTCTCGAAATCGAACGTGGCCACGTCCACCCGTGCGGCGAACTCGGCCAGGATCGCCTCGTCGCGGTAATCGCCCACCAGCAGCGGCGCCACCTGCCCGGCGCAGGCGTCGTGCGACGGGTCCAGCACCAGGAACCGCAGCCCCAGCGGCGCTCCGGCCAGGGCCAGCATGCGGGCCAGCTGCCCGCCCCCGAGGATGCCGACGGTGATCATGAACGCGGATCGTCCGCGGCCATCACGTCGTCGGTCTGCCGCTGCCTGAACTGGGCCAGCGCCTCGCCGACCCGCGGGTTCTCGGCCGCCAGCATCGCCGCGGCGAACAGCGCGGCATTGGCGGCGCCGGCATTGCCGATGGCGAAGGTCGCCACCGGCACCCCGGCCGGCATCTGCACGATCGACAGCAGCGAATCCAGCCCGTTCAACGCCCGCGACTGCACCGGCACGCCCAGCACCGGCACCGCGGTCTTGGCCGCCAGCATGCCCGGCAGGTGCGCAGCGCCGCCGGCGCCGGCCACGATCGCGCGCAGGCCGCGCCCGGCGGCGGCCTCGGCATAGGAGAACAGCACGTCCGGCGTACGGTGTGCCGATACCACTTTCACTTCGTAGGGCACGCCGAGTGCATCGAGCTTGAGCGCGGCATGCTGCAGGGTCTCCCAGTCCGAGCGGGAGCCCATCACGATGCCGACGAGCGGCGCGGGTTGGTTGGAGGTCATGGCCGTCCCCGGTATTAAAGACGTATTCTAGCCATCCTCCACGCAAGACGAAGACCGGATGGACCGCAAACTGCTCGACCTGCTGTGCTCGCCCGATACCCGCCAACCCTTGTCGCTGCTGGACGCGCAGGGGCTGGAGGCGCTGAACCGCGCCATCGCCGCCGGCAGCATCAAGCGCGGCGACGGCAGCGCGCAGGCCGCGGCGCTGCGCGAGGCGCTGGTCACCCGCGACCGCAAGCAGGTCTTCCGGGTCGAGGACGGCATTCCGGTGCTGCTGGCCGAGGAAGCCATCGATACCGCGCAGATCCCGGACTTCGCCGGCAAATGACCGCGGCCGTCGGCGTCTCCGCGCCGCCCGAGGCGGTCGTGCAGGCCGATGTGTCCAGGGCGCTGGCCGAAGACATCGGCAGCGGCGATGTCACCGCCGCGCTGCTGCCCGACCGTCCCGACGAGGCGTACCTGCTGTGCAAGCAGGACGCGGTGATCGCCGGCCGGCCCTGGTTCGACGCCACCCACCGCGCGCTCGATCCCCAGGTCGCGATCGAGTGGCACGTCGACGAGGGTGCCCGGGTCCGCGCCGGCACCGTGCTGGCCACCCTGCACGGCCGCAACCGCTCGCTGGTCGGCGCCGAGCGCACCTCGCTGAACTTCCTGCAGACCCTGTCGGGCACGGCCACCGCCACCGCGGCGTTCGTGGCGGCGGTGGCCGGCACCGGCACCCGCATCCTCGACACCCGCAAGACCCTGCCCGGCCTGCGGCTGGCGCAGAAGTACGCGGTGCGCTGCGGCGGCGGCCACAACCACCGCATCGGCCTGTTCGATGCGGTGATGCTCAAGGAGAACCACATTCGCGCCGCCGGCTCGCTCACCGCAGCGGCCCGTGCCGCGCGCGTGCAGTACCCGGCGCTGCCGCTGATCGTCGAGGTCGAGGACCTGGCCCAGCTGCGCGAGGCGCTGGACGTGGGCTGCGAACGCATCCTGATCGACGACTTCGAGCCCGCGCTGCGGCGCGAGGCGGTGCGCATCACCGCCGGGCGCATTCCGCTGGAGGTCTCCGGCAGCGTCGACCTGGACGGCGTGCGCGCCATTGCCGAGGACGGCGTGGACTGCATTTCCGTCGGCGCGCTCACCAAGCACGTGCGCGCCATCGACCTGTCGCTGAAGCTCGGCCCTGCGCCGAATGGAATGGCACGCGGGGTGTGAATAACCCGCGCAAGGCATCCTTCGGCAGCAACCTGTAGGAGCGACTTCAGTCGCGATGGGGCTTTGCCGGCAAAGCCCCATCGCGACTGAAGTCGTTCCTACGTCGCTCCTGCGGTCAATTGATTCTGCGCGGCGGCGAAGGGATGTCCGTCGATCCTCCGTGCCCCGCTTCACGATGCCTGCTCATCGACTTTGCCACGCTGGCCGCATCCCTCCCCCGAAGGAACAAGGCGATGCTGAATCGATGGATGGCCAGGTGCGGCCTGCTGCTGGCCCCGGCCCTGGCCTGGCAGGCACACGCGGCGGAAGTGTGCGACCTGCCGCCGCGCTACGGTCTGGCCCCGATCGCCATCGCCATCACCCGCGTGGCCTGTGAGGAGCATCGGCAATGGCTGCGCCCCTTCATAGACCGCGACGGGCGGCTGGCCAGCCTGCGCGTCACCGAGGCCGAGAGCGGCTACCTGGCCGACCATGGCATCGTCGCCTGGCAGCGTACCGCCAGCTACTGGCGCGAGAGCGGCACCCTGGACGCCGTGGCCGACCTGCCCGGCGCCAGCAGTTGCGCGCAACCGGCCGGGTCGCGCTACACCGACAGCGATTGCCGCGCGTTCCTGGTCGATACCCCGTGGTCGGCGACCTTCGTCTCGTGGGTGATGACGCGGGCCGGACTGGCCGGTTTCCATCGCTCCCAGCGGCACATGGACTACATCCGCAGCGCCTGGCACGACGCCGCGACCGGGCCCTACCGGATGAGCGACCCGGCCAGCGAGAAGCCGGCCCCCGGCGACCTGCTGTGCTTCATCCGCGGACGCAGCCAGAAACTGGGCTACGGCGGGTTGATCGAGGCGCTGGGCGGGCGTGGTCCGATGCCGACGCAATCGCACTGCGACATCGTCATCGCCGCGAACGTCGGCGGCGACCGCACCCTCTACCTGATCGGCGGCAACGTGCTCAACGCGGTGACCATGCGCAAGCTCGAGCTGGACCGGGCCGGCCGCATCGTGCTTCCCGCCGCATCCGCGCAGGCGGCGCAGGGCGAAGCGGAGATCACCGCCCCCGGCGCGGAATGCACGCCGGCCCACGAGGAGCTGTGCGACTTCAACCGCCAGGACTGGGCGGCGTTGCTGAAGCTGCAGGTGCCCGCGGTGCCGGCTTCGCCGCAACCCGGGCAATGAACACGGCGGCGTGCCCTGCCAGCCAGCCTCTTCAACCGCCTCGTTCCTCCATGGGACCCGCCTCCCGCCGGCATCTACCGCGTGGGGCCGACCCATGGGACATGGCCTTCGCGGAGTGGATCCGGCCACGGGCGCGAGGCGGTGCCTGCCCGCGAAGGCCCGTCCTCCTTCCTTTCCCGCGGCAGGCATCGGGCCGGAACGGCTGGCTGCCGGATATGGCAGCAGCCCGGACAGGGCCGAACGCCACCCGTGGCATGGCCAGCCACAGGCCCACGCGTGAGCTGGGCCAGCCGCCCTTACCCGGCCTGCCCGGCCGCCCGCTGTCCGCGACGAGCACAGCTGTTCCCCAAGGCCGGTCGCGCCACTACAGTACGCCCATGCCCAGCCTGATCCTGCTGATGATCGCCGGCGCGGCGGCGTTCGCGTTCTGGAACTCCTCCCGCGCCGCCGCCGAACGCGCCGAAGCCCTCGGCCGCAATGCCTGCCGCGCCGCCGACGTGCAATGGCTCGACCAGAGCGTGCACGCCACCGGCCTGCGCCTGTGCCGCCTGGCCAGCGGCTGGCTGGGCTTCGAGCGCAGCTTCCGTTTCGAGTACTCGCGCGACGGGTCCGATCGCTACAGCGGCCGCCTAGTACTGCGCGGCGAGCAGCTGGTGTCGTTCATCGGTCCCGCCGAGGCCTCGGTGACGGCGTTGCGGCCGCGCGGGGAAGACCTGTAGCGCCGAGCTTGCTCGGCGGGCCTTACCGGGAACCGGGGACCCCTTGGTCACTTGGGAAGAGCGGCCGAGCAAGCTCGGCCCTACCGTAGCGCGTGACGACCGCCACCCGCTACTTGACCACGCGCAGGAACGGCCGCTTGCCCGGCGTCGGGGCCGGGCTGTCCGGACCCGGCGAATCCGGCGGCGTGTCTTCGTCGGAAGGCCCGCCGGCGGTGCCGGGGATATCGTCCGGCAGCGCCATGCCCTGCCCGGTCTCGCGCGCATACACCGCCAGCACCGCCGAGATCGGCACCTGCACCGGGTAGCTCACGCCGCCGAAGCGGGCGGTGAAACTGACGCCGTCGTTGTCGACCTGCAGGTGTACCACCGCGCGTTCGGCGATGTTCAGTACCACCTTGCCGTCCTTGATCGCGCTCGGCGGTACGCGCACGCCGGACAGGCCCGCATCGACCAGGATGTGCGGGGTCATGCCGTTGTCGTTGATCCATTCCACCAGCGCACGCAGCAGGTAGGGCCGGTGGCTGGTCATTCGGGGAGTAGCTTCGCTCATGAGACAAGTCTAACCGCGGCCCGCTTGCAGTGGATCGCGGACCACGCAATCGGCACGATCCCGCCCGTGCCCGACTTCATCGTGCGGACAGGCGGCGAACGGTCCGCCGCCCGTCGCGACCAAGCATCAGGCCGGCAGCGCGCGCAGCTTCTTCTCCTGCTCGGTGAGGCTGCGGATGAAGCCGGGGTTGCGGAAGATGCGGTTGCCGTAGTCCTCGATCGCCTTGCCGTCCTTGGGCAGCGCGACGCCCAGCGCTTCCAGGCGCCAGATGATCGGCGCCATCGCGCAGTCGGCCAGGCTCATTTCCGGGTTGAGGAAGAACTTGCTGGCCTTGAACAGCGGCACCGAGGCGGTAAGCAGTTCCCGCAGCCGCTTGCGGCCGGCTTCGGCCTGGGTCTTGTTGCCCAGCTGGATGGCCTGCACCTGCGGCACCCAGTCGTGCTCGATGCGCAGCATCGCCAGGCGCAGGCGCGCGCGCGAGAGCGGATCGACCGGCATCAGCGGCGGATGCGGATAGCGCTCGTCGAGGTATTCGCTGACCACCGAGGCGGCATACAGCACCAGTTCGCGCTCGACCAGCGTCGGCACGGAATGGTAGGGATTGAGGTCTATCAGGTCTTCGGGCGGACTCTGGGGATCGACCGCGACGAAATCGTAGGTGACACCCTTGGCCGCCAACACCAGCCGCACGCGGTGGCAGAGCACATCATCGGTGGAGGAAAACAACGTCAGGGTATTCCGCATGCGCACACTCGCCGCCATTCAAGGCTCTCCAGCAGCCGGTATCCGCCGGCTGTCCGGTGCCGCCAGCCCCTTGCCGGACGGTCACCACGGTCCCCGAGTGTGCAATCCCATGCGGAAAAAGCCAATACCGCAAAGACGGTTGCGGTGCCGGCATTGGCGCATGTGCTAATGCACGTCCTTCCAGTACTCGCGCTTGAGCAGATAGGCGAGGAAGGTGAAAAACGCCAGGAACAGGATCACCCAGACGCCCAGCTGCCGCCGCTTCAGGGCCGCCGGCTCGCCGGCATACTCGAGGAAGTTGGTGATGTCGCGCACGGACTGGTCGAACTCTGCCGGGTTCTGCAGGCCCGGCTGCGCCAGCTTGAGCGCCTTGACCGGCCGCTCGCCGCTGGCCGCGTCGGGCTCGCCCAGTTCGGGCAGCTGCATGCCCTGCAGCTGCCACAGCGGATTGGGCATGGAAGCGTTGGCGAACAGGGTGTTGTTCCAGCCCAGCGGACGGCTCGGATCGAGGTAGAAGGACTTGAGGTAGGTGTAGACCCAGTCGCTGCCGCGCACGCGCGAGACCAGGGTGAGGTCCGGCGGCGCCTTGCCGAACCACTTGGCCGAGGGCTCGGCCGGCATCGCCGAGGCGATGTGCTCGCCGAAGTCGGCGCTGGTGAAGTTCAGGTTCTCCATCACCTGCTGCTCGGTCAGCCCCAGGTCCTCGGCCATCCGCGAATAGCGCAGGTACTTGAGCGAGTGGCAGCCCGAGCAGTAGTTCATGTACAGCTGCGCGCCGCGCTGCAGCGAGGCGCGGTCGCCCAGGTCGTTGCCGGCCTGCAGCAGCGCGGTGCCATCGGCGGCCAGGGCGGCGGCCGAAACCAGCAGGCCCGCCAGCAGGCCGGCCAGGCGTGAGATCCAGGCGTCAGTCATGGGAAACCACCCGTTCCGGCACCGGCTTGGTCCTGTCCCAGCGTGTCCACAGCGGCATGGTGATGAAGAAGGCGAAGTACAGGAAGGTCAGCACGCGGCCGACGTAGGTCTCGTAGATCTCGGTGCCCGGGCCGGAGCCGATGACGCCCAGCCAGACGAAGCACACCGCCAGCATGCCCAGCATGGCCCTGGACAGCCAGCCGCGGTAGCGGATCGAGCGCACCCTGGCCCGGTCCAGCCATGGCACCAGGAACAGGATCGCGATCGCCGAGAACATCACGATCACGCCCAGCAGCTTGTCCGGCACCACCCGCAGCATCGCGTAGTACGGGGTGTAGTACCACACCGGCTTGATGTGCTCGGGGGTGACCAGGCGGTTGGCCTCGGTGAAGTTGTCGTGCTCCAGGAACAGGCCGCCGAAGCCCGGCGCGAAGAAGATGATGAAGGCGGCGATGATCAGCAGGAAGCCGACGCCGACCAGGTCCTTGAACGTGTAGTACGGGTGGAACGGGATGCCGTCGGCCGGCGCGTCGGCGCTCCAGCGGTTGCCCTTCGGGCCCTTCTTGATCTCCACGCCGTCCGGGTTGTTGGAGCCGACCTCGTGCAGCGCGCCCAGGTGCAGCACCACCAGCAGCAGCAGCACCAGCGGCAAGGCGATCACGTGCAGGGCGAAGAAGCGGTTGAGGGTGGCGTCGCCGGGCAGGTAGTCGCCCATGATCCACTCGGTCAGGCCCTGGCCGATCACCGGGATGGCGCCGAACAGCGAGATGATCACCTTGGCGCCCCAGAACGACATCTGCCCCCACGGCAGCACGTAGCCCATGAACGCCTCGGCCATCAGCACCAGGTAGATCAGCATGCCGATGATCCACACCAGCTCGCGCGGCTTCTGGTAGCTGCCGTACAGCAGCGCGCGGAACATGTGCAGGTAGACCACGATGAAGAACAGCGATGCGCCGGTGGAGTGCATGTAGCGGATCAGCCAGCCCCACTCCACGTCGCGCATGATGTACTCGACCGAGGCGAACGCCTCGGCGGCGCTGGGCTTGAAGTACATCGCCAGGAAGATGCCGGTCAGGATCTGGTTGACCAGCACCACTAGCGACAGCGAGCCGAAGTAGTACCAGAAGTTGAAGTTCTTCGGCGCGTAGTACTCGGTGACGTGCTTGCGCACCACCGGCATCAGGCCCGGCGCGCGGGCGTTGACCCAGTCCACCAGTCCGGTGGCGGTGCGGCTCAGCAGATTGCTCGCCATGGCTCAGGCTCCTCCCTTCGCGGCGGCACCGGCCGCCGGGTCCACGCCGATCACCAGCGTGTTCTCGTCCCGGTAGTGGTGCGGCGGCACCAGCAGGTTGGTCGGTGCCGGCACGCCCTGGAACACCCGCCCGGCCATGTCGAAGCGCGACTTGTGGCAGGGGCAGAAGTAGCCGCCCTTCCACTGCGGGTCGTAGGGTTCGGGACGGATCTCGGCGACCATCTCCGGCGAACATCCCAGGTGGGTGCACAACCCCACCAGCACCGAGATCTCCGGGCGGATGGAACGGTACTCCGGCTCGCTCGCGAGCACGTAGTCCGGCTGCTGGTCCTTGTTCTCCGACTCCGGATCGCGCAGGCGCGGGTCCAGCGTCGGCAGGGCGTCGAGGATGGCCTTGGAGCGCTTGACGATCCAGATCGGCTGGCCGCGCCATTCCACGATCAGCCGCTGGCCCTCCTGCAGCGCGCCGATGTCGGCCACGACCGGGGCGCCGGCGAGCTTGGCGCGGGCGCTGGGATTCCAGGACTTGATGAAGGGGACGGCGGCGAAACCCGCCCCCACCGCGCCCACCACGGCGGTGGTGGCGCCGAGAAACCGGCGACGTCCCGCATCTGCGGGTTCGTTGACCCCATCGTTGGCCATCCGGCGCTCCGATCTTGGTGTTTGGGTAGCGGGTGTCGTATCGCCGGCGAATGACGGTTTCCGCTCGTCCCCGCCGCGTATCGCTGCGGTGCAACCCTTGCCCGGACGGCCAGTCGGGGCGGCGGCTTGCGCCTTGCGCTACGCGACGATGACTTCGCGGAAACACGGCATTCACCGGTCACACGGCACCAGTGGCTGCCAGCGGTCCGGTGGGGCGAGCCGCGGTGGATCTCCAGCAGTGTATCTAAAGCAGATCGCGGCGGAAATTTCCAGCGCGGCGCAGCAATGCCGATACCGTCACGATCTCCCGGGCGGCGCTCATCGTGCCACCGCCACCGCGCTTCGGTAGCGGTCGGCCAGCACGCCGACGCGCTGCACGTAGCGCTGCGTCTCGCTGTACGGCGGCACGCCGCCATGGCGGTCCACGGCGCCTTCGCCGGCGTTGTAGCCGGCCGCGGCCAGCATCAGGTTGCCGTCGAAGCGCCTGAGCAGCCACGCCAGGTACTGCACGCCGCCGCGGATGTTCTGCACCGCATCATAGGAATCGGTGACGCCGAAGCGGCGCGCGGTGGCCGGCATCAGCTGCATCAGCCCCTGCGCGCCGGCACGGCTGAGCGCCACCGGGTTGTAGGCCGATTCGGCATGGATGATCGCCCGCACGACCGCCTCGTCCACGCCGAACTCGCGCGCCGCCGCCGCGATCTCGTCCCGGTAGGCGGAGGTGTTCAGGCGCACGGAGCCGAAGTCCACGCCGGGATTGACGCCGCAGGCGTAGCAGGTCTCGATGAAGCTGTAGGAGATCGTGCGCAGGTTCTCGATGCTGGCCACCTGCCGCGGCCGGGCGCTGGTGTAGTGGCGCACCCCGTCCTTCATGTAGGAATAGACCTCTCCCTTCACCACGCGCCGCACCGGCGCCGCGGCGACGGGGGCCGGGACCGGCGCCACCGACCGCGGCGCGCTGCCGGCCGCGACCGCGGTGGCGGCAGCGGCAGGAGCCGGTGACGGCACCGCGTCGCCCGAACGGGAGGGCCGCGGCTGCGCCCGCCCTGGCGCGGCGCTGGCGGGGACGTAGCTGCTGACCACGCTGCAGCTGGCGCCGGCGGTGCGCTTGCTGACGTAGCTGGGTATGCCGTCGTCGCCGATGCATTTGTACAGCGTGCCGGCGCTGGCCGGCGAAGCGGCCCACGCGGCGGCCAGTATCCCCAATGGCAGCAGCATTCCCCTCATCGCGCGGAGTGTCCCAGCTTCGGCAACGCTTGCCAAGCCGTCCGCGCCGTCGCTCCATGCAAGCGCCCGGCGAGGCGCTAGACTATGCGGCTCCCTAGCCACCCGTCTGGAATAAGCGCCATGCCCGGGACCGTACTCCACCCCCTGCCTTCGGCAGGCGGCACCGCCCTGCCCTCTTCCGCCGCCGCCGGCACCACGCCCGCGCGCGGCGTGCCCAGCGATGGCTCGCCAGCGCGAGGCAAGCTCTACATCAAGACCCACGGTTGCCAGATGAACGAGTACGACTCGGCCAAGATGGCCGACGTGCTGGCCGCCAGCGAGGGCCTGGAGCTGACCGACACGCCGGAGGACGCCGACGTCATCCTGATCAACACCTGCTCGATCCGCGAGAAGGCGCAGGAGAAGGTGTTCAGCCAGCTCGGCCGCTGGCGCCTGCTCAAGGAGAGCGGACTCAAGGCCGGCCGCAGGCCGGTGATCATCGGCGTCGGCGGCTGCGTGGCCTCGCAGGAGGGCGAGGCGATCGTCAAGCGCGCGCCCTACGTGGACCTGGTGTTCGGGCCGCAGACGCTGCACCGCCTGCCCGAGCTGATCCGTGCCCGCCGCGAGCAGAACCGGCCGCAGGTGGACATCAGCTTCCCGGAGATCGAGAAGTTCGACCGCCTGCCCGAGCCGCGCGCCGAAGGTCCGAGCGCGTTCGTCTCGATCATGGAGGGCTGCTCCAAGTACTGCAGCTTCTGCGTGGTGCCCTACACCCGCGGCACCGAGGTCAGCCGGCCGTTCGAGGACGTGCTGGTGGAGGTGGCGCAGCTGGCCGCGCAGGGCGTGCGCGAGATCAACCTGCTAGGACAGAACGTCAACGCCTACCGCGGCCCGTACGGCGACGGCGAGGAGGCGGACCTGGGCCTGCTGATCCGCACCATCGCCCAGATCGACGGCATCGGCCGCATCCGCTTCACCACCTCGCACCCGCTGGAGTTCAGCGATTCGCTGGTGGACGCCTACCGCGACGTGCCGCAGCTGGCCAACTACCTGCACCTGCCGGTGCAGGCCGGCAGCGACCGCATCCTCAGCGCGATGAAGCGCGGCTACACCGCGCTGGAGTTCAAGCAGAAGATCCGCAGGCTGCGCGCGGTGCGCCCGGACATCTCGATCAGCTCGGACTTCATCGTCGGCTTTCCCGGCGAGAGCGACGCCGACTTCGACAAGACGATGAAGCTGATCGAGGACGTCGGCTTCGACCAGAGCTTCTCCTTCATCTATTCGCGCCGCCCCGGCACCCCGGCCGCGGACCTGGAGGACGACACCCCCGAGGCAGTCAAGCATGCGCGGCTGGAACGGCTGCAGGCGCACATCAACGCGCATGCGGCGTCGATCTCGCAGGCGATGGTCGGCAGCGTGCAGTCGGTGCTGGTCGAAGGCCCCTCGCGCAAGAACCCGAACGAGCTGACCGGCAAGACCGAGAACATGCGCTCGGTGAACTTCCCGGGCAGCCCGCGGCTGGTCGGCCAGTTCGTCGACGTGGAGATCACCGAGGCGCTGAGCAACTCGCTGCGCGGGCGGGTGGCGATCGCCGACGACGGTATCGCCGCCTGAAACATCGACCGTGGGACACCTCACGGACGCAGGGTCATGCCTTGCAACGTCCTGGACAGGGAGCCTTGCCAGGGGGCACGTCTGCAGCCTGCAACCCAAAGGACGTTGAGCGGCATCGGGCTCAAGATCCGGCCAGGAAGTCCAGCAGGATGCGGTTGAACTCGCCCGGGGACTCGATGTTGCAGATGTGGCGCCCGCCCACCTGGGCATAGCGGCCACCGCCTACGCCGTCCGCCAGCGCCTGCAGGTCGGCCGGCGGGCACACCGGATCGTCGTCGCCGGCCAGTGCCAGCACCGGGTTGGCGATCGCGCCCAGGCGGTCGCGGAAGTCGGCCGCGCCCACGGCGTGGCAGCAGCTTGCGTAGCCCTGTGGATCGGTGGCCAGGAACACGGCGAGGACCGCCTCGACCGTGGCGGCGTGGGCCTGTTGGAAGGCCGGGGTGAACCAGCGCAGGCGGGTGCCGTCGGTCAGCGCAGCCAGGCCGGTTTCCCGCACCTGGGCGATGCGCGCTTCCCAGCTTTCCGCGGTGCCGATCTTCGCCGCCGTCGCGCACAGCGCCAGCCGCTCCACCCGCGCGGAGGCCTCCAGTGCCAGCCACTGGCCGGTCAGCCCGCCGATGGACAGGCCGCAGACATGCGAGCGCTGCACGCCCAGCGCGTCCCACAGCGCCAGCACGTCGCCGCCGAGCTGCTCGATCCGGTACGGCCCGGCCGGCGCCCCGGAGCGGCCATGGCCGCGCACGTCGTAGCGCAGTATCCGGAACCGGGACGACAGTGCCTGCACCTGCAGGCCCCACATGTTCAGGTCGGTGCCCAGCGAGTTGGAGAAGGTCAGCCATGGCGCGCCTTCGCTGCCGTCGATGCGGTAGTGCAGGCGGTGGGAAGGAAGCTGGAGGAACGGCACGGCGGCTCCTGGTCGGGATGGCGGAAAGGAATGCGGGCAAGCGGATGATGCGCGGAGCGTCCGTCGTCGCGGCGGCAAGGACGCGCGGGTTCGCGGCGACGCCCGCCGCCGGCGTCAGATCCGCTCGATCGCCAGCGCCACGCCCTGGCCGACGCCGATGCACATCGTCGCCAGGCCGCGGCGGCCGCCGGTCGCCTCGAGCTGGCGCAGCAGGGTCAGGGCGATGCGCACCCCGCTGGCGCCGAGCGGGTGGCCGAGCGCGATCGCGCCGCCGTTGGCGTTGACGTGCGCGGCATCGTCGGGCAGGCCGAGTTCGCGCAGGCACGCCAGGCCCTGCGCGGCGAAGGCCTCGTTGAGCTCGATGGCGTCGAAGTCGCCGATCCCCAGCCCCAGCCGCGCCAGCAGCTTGCGCGTGGCCGGCACCGGGCCGATGCCCATGTAGCCGGGCTCCACGCCGGCGCTGGCGAAGCCGAGCACGCGCGCGCGCGGCGCCAGGCCGAGCCTGCCGGCCTGCTCGGCCGAGGCCAGCAGCAGCGCCGCGGCGCCATCGTTGATGCCGGAGGCATTGCCTGCGGTGACGGTGCCGGGCTGGCGGAAGATCGGCTTCAACCGCGCCAGCGCCTCAGCCGTGGTGTCCGGGCGCGGATGCTCGTCGCGGGTCACCTCGACGGTCTCGCCGCGGCGGCGGCCGGGCACGGCGACCGGCACGATCTCGCCGCCGAAGAAGCCGGCGGCCTGCGCCGCGCCGGCGCGCTGCTGGCTGCGCAGCGCGAACGCGTCCTGGTGCTCGCGCGCGATGCCGTGGCGCCCGGCCACGTTCTCGGCGGTCTCGCCCATCAGCTCCACGCCGTACAGCCGCTTCATCTCCGGGTTGACGAAGCGCCAGCCCATGGTGGTGTCCTCGATGAGCTGGTCGCGGGCGAACGGCGTGGACGCCTTGCCCATCACGTAGGGCGCGCGCGACATCGACTCGACGCCGCCGGCGATGGCCAGGCCGATGTCGCCGGTGCGGATCGCGCGCGAGATCGTGCCGATCGCGTCCAGTCCCGAGCCGCACAGGCGGTTGACCGTGCTGCCCGGCACCGTCACCGGCAGCCCGGCCAGCAGCAGGCTCATGCGCGCGACGTTGCGGTTGTCCTCGCCGGCCTGGTTGGCGCAGCCGAGGCAGACCTCCTCCACCAGCGCCGGGTCCAGGTCCGGGTGCCGCGCCAGCAGCGCCTTCAGCGGCACCGCGCCGAGGTCGTCGGCGCGGATGCCCGCCAGCGCACCGCCGTAGCGGCCGAACGGCGTGCGCACGCCGTCGATGATCCAGGTCTCGCTCATCTCATGCTCCTTCGGTGGCCATTTCCAGCGGCAGGCCAGTCAGGCGCCGCAGCTCGTCCAGGCCAACGCCGTCCACGGTCTCGATCACCCGCGCACCGTCCACGCCGACCGCGAACACGCCCAGGTCGGTGTACACGCGCGACACGCAGCGCAGCCCGGTCAGCGGATAGCTGCATTCGGCCACCAGCTTGCTCTCGCCGGCCTTGGTCAGCAGTTCCATCATCACGAACACCTGGCGCGCGCCGATCGCCAGGTCCATCGCCCCGCCGACCGCGGGGATCGCATCGGCCGCGCCGGTGCTCCAGTTGGCCAGGTCGCCGTGCGCGGACACCTGGAAGGCGCCCAGCACGCATACGTCCAGGCGGCCGCTGCGCATCATCGCGAACGAGTCGGCGTGGTGGAAATAGCAGCCGCCGGTCAGCAGCGTCACCGGCTGCTTGCCGGCGTTGATCAGCTCGGGGTCCTCCTGCCCGGGCGCCGGCGCCGGGCCCATGCCGAGCACGCCGTTCTCGCTGTGCAGGAAGATCTCCTTGTCGGCCGGCAGGTAGTTGGCGACCTTGGTCGGCAGGCCGATGCCGAGGTTGACGTAGGCGCCGTCCGGGATGTCGCGCGCCACCCGCGCGGCCATCGCGTTGCGGTCGAGCCGGTTGCGGTTCAAGTCGTTCATGCCGCCTCCCCGTTCGCCGTGGCGACCACGCGCTGCACGAAGATGCCCGGGGTCACGATCGTCTCGGGGTCCAGTCCGCCCAGCGGCACCACCTCGCCCACCTGGGCGATCGTGCAGTCGGCGGCCATCGCCATGATCGGGCCGAAGTTGCGCGCGCTCTTGCGGTACACCAGGTTGCCCCAGCGGTCGCCGCGGTGCGCCTTGATCAGCGCGAAGTCGGCGCGGATCGGGTACTCCAGCACGTAGTGCCGGCCGTCGATCTGGCGCGTCTCCTTGCCGGCGGCGAGCTCGGTGCCGTAGCCGGTCGGGGTGAAGATCGCGCCCAGGCCGTTGCCGGCGGCGTGGATGCGCGCGGCCAGGTTGCCCTGCGGCACCAGTTCCAGCTCGATCTCGCCGTCGCGGTAGGCGGCGTCGAAGTGCTGCGAATCGGCCTGGCGCGGGAACGAGCAGACGATCCGGCGCACGCGCTTGTGCTTGATCAGCGCCGCCAGCCCGGCCTCGCCGTTGCCGGCGTTGTTGCTGACGATGGTCAGCCCGCGCGCGCCGTGCGCGATCAGCGCATCGATCAGTTGGTCGGGCATGCCGGCGGTGCCGAAGCCGCCGATCATCACCGTGGCGCCGTCGAAGATGCCGGCCACGGCCTCGGTGCAGGAGGGCAAGGTCTTGTCGATCACGTTGTTCGTGTCCTCTCCGTGCCGGCCCATGGCCGGCGGGATGAATGGCCGAAGCGGCGGCCGCCGTGCGCCCGGGGAAGGCCGGGGCGGGCTCCGCCACGCGTGCCGGCGCGCGCGGCGCGGCGGCGATGCGCGGCGGCGGGTGGCGGCCTCAGACCGTGGCACGCAGGCGATTGACCACCTGGTTGTCCTTGCCGTCCACCAGCGCGGTCAGGTGGATGTCGAACCGGATGTCCTTGTAGTCGTCGCTGTCCAGGCCGCGCGCCTTGCCATCGTGCCTGTCCACCACCGGCGGGATCAGGCCATCGCGGGTGGCGTAGGCGAAGTCGTCCCAGATCAGCGGATCGCCCTCGATGTTGAACTGGGTGGTCAGCTTGCGGCAGCCCGGCGCGGTGATGAAGAAGTGCACGTGCGCCGGTCGCTGGCCGTGCCGATCGAGCTGGTCCAGCAGCGCCTGGGTGGGACCGTCGGGCGGGCAGCCGTAGCCGACCGGCATCAGCGTGCGGAAGCTGTAGCCCCCGTCCGCGCCGGTGCGTACCGCGCTGCGCAGGTTGAACGGGCTCTGCTCGCCGGTGGGGTCGAAGTGGGAGTAGAACCCCTTGGAATTGCAGTGCCAGGCCTCGACCAGGGCACCGGCCAGCGGCCGGCCGTCCGGGCCGGTGACGGTGCCGTGGATGAACAGCGGCCCGGCATCGGGATCCGGGTCCTTGTCCATGCGCGCACTGCCCTCGTGCACCGGCGCGCCGGCCACGTAGAGCGGGCCTTCGATGGTGCGCGGCGTGCCGCCGGTGACGCCGGCGATGCGGTCCTCCTCGTCCAGGCGCATGTCGATGTAGTGCTCCAGGCCCAGGCCGGCGGCCAGCAGCGCCGCCTCGTTGCGCGAGCCGAGGAAGTTCAGGTAGTTGATGCCGGCCCAGATCTCGTCCGGGGACAGGTCCAGGTCCTCGATGGTCCTGAACAGGTCCGACAGGATGCGGTGCACCGCCTGCTTGGCGCGGGGATTGCCGCCCTCGCCGCCCAGGTTGCTGACCGTGTCCAGGAACTGCTGGACCTCCCGGCCTTCGAAAATCTTCACGCTCATGGTTTCCCTCCTCTCGGGTTGCAGGGTGTCGGCTGCCGCCGGCGTGGCCGCCGGCCGGTAGGAAACGGTTCGGTTCAGCGGTCGTCCTCGTACAGCGAGGACGGATGCCGGCACAGCGGCATCACCGCGATGTCCATGTAGAGGAACAGCGGCAGCGACAGCAGCAGCTCGTGCAGCTCGGCCGGGCTGTCCACGTCGAACACGGACACGTTCGAGTAGTGTCCGACCACGCGCCAGATGTGGCGCCACTTGCCGCTGCGCTGCAGCTCCTGGAAACGCGCCTTCTCCGTGGCCTTCAACGTCGCCGCCTGCCCGGCGGGCATGTCCACCGGCAGGTTCACGTCCATACGCACATGGAACAGCATGGTTCAGTCCTCCTTCTGGGCGGTGCCCGCGGGCACCGCGATGCGGTCGCGATCGCGCCGGAACGCCTGCACGCGGTCCTCGTCCAGCACGATGCCCAGCCCCGGCGCGGCCGGGACGGCGAGCTGGAAGTCGGCGTAGCGCAGCGGTTCGGCGAGGATCTCCTCGGTCAGCAGCAGCGGCCCGAACAGCTCGGTGCCCCACTGCAGGTTCGGGAAGGTGGCGAACACGTGGGCCGAGGCGATGCTGCCCACCGCGCCTTCCAGCATGGTGCCGCCGTACAGCTCGATGCCGGCCGCGTCGGCGATCGCGGCCACCTCGCGCGCGGCGAACAGGCCGCCGGACTGCTCGATCTTGACCGCGAACACATCGGCCGCGCCGCGCCGCGCCGCCTCGAACGCGCTCTCCGGGCCGGTCAGCGATTCGTCGGCCATCAGCGCGATCGGGAAGCGCCGCGCCAGCCGCTGCATCGCCAGCAGCGAGGCCACCGGCTGCTCGGCCAGCTCGCAGCCGGCATCGGCCAGCGCCGGCAGCGCGCGCAGCGCCTGGCTCTCGCTCCAGGCCATGTTCACGTCCACCCGCACCGCGGCCCGGTCGCCCAGCGCGCGCTTGATCGCCGCCACGTGGGCGACGTCCTCGGCCGGCGCACGGCGGCCGATCTTGAGCTTGAACACCTTGTGCCGGCGCACGTCGAGCATGCGCTCGGCCTCCTCGATGTCGCGCCCGGTGTCGCCCGAGGCCAGCGTCCAGGCCACCGGCAGCGCATCGCGCACGCGCCCGCCCAGCAGCTCGGACAGCGGCAGCCCGGCGCGCTTGCCCTGGGCGTCGAGCAGCGCGGTCTCCACCGCGCACTTGGCGAAGTGGTTGCCCTTGACCAGCTTGCCCACGTGCGCCATCGCCGCCCGCACCCGGCGCGGATCGGCGCCGGTCAGCGCCGGGGCGATGTATCGGTCCACCACCAGCTTCATGCCTTCCGGGCTTTCCGCGCCGTAGGCGGTGCCGGCGATGGTGGTGCCCTCGCCCAGGCCGACGATGCCGTCCGAGCAGCGCACGCGCACCAGCATCAGGGTCTGGCCGTGCATCGTCGCCACGGACAGGCGGTGCGGGCGGATGGTGGGCAGATCGACGAGCAGGGTCTCGATCGATTCGATGGTGGTCATTCGGCTCCCGTGGTTCAGGAAGAAAGTGAGGTGGCCTGCCCGGCGGCAGGCGCCGCGTCGCCGCGCTTGAACAGCTGGCTCAGGCCCATGATCAGCAGCGGCGTGGCCAGCGCGACGTAGGCGTTGTCCACGCCCCAGGGATTGCCGGCCAGGTACCAGCCGACGGTGGCCACCAGCGAGGCGATGATGCTGACGAAGGCGCCGGTGGCCGTGCCGAAGCGCGGCGCGTAGAACACCAGCAGCACCAGCACCGCCAGCGAGGCGCGCAGCGCCTTGCCGAGGAAGGCGATCATCAGCACCTTGGTCGACAGCAGCGCCAGCGCGATCGGCAGCAGGCCGACCACCAGCGTGGCGATGCGCACGAAGCGCAGCGACCTGCGGTCGTCCCGGTCGGGGTTGAAGTACGGGTCGTAGAAATCGCGCAGCAGCAGCGTCGCCGAGCCCATGCTGACCGCGGAGATGGTGCCGAACAGCGAGCCGGCCAGGCCGGCCACCACCAGTCCCGCCGCCAGCCCGTCCATCCGCCCGATCAGGCGCGGGAAGGCCTGGATCGACTCGATGCCCGGGAACAGCACCGCCGCGCACATGCCGATCAGCGCCGCGCAGATGCCGAACGGCACCATCAGCCCCGCGCAGTAGAAGCAGGCGCGCTGGGCCTTGCCGGCCACGCTAACCGCGTTGACCGCCTGGATCACGTACTGGGTGGAGAAGATCGAGCCGATGCCGGCGATCATCCAGGCCACGATCTGGCCCCAGCCCACCGCCGTCCAGTCGAACATCGCGGCCGGCAGCTGCCGGCGCAGCCCGGCCACGCCGCCCACCTGGCCCAGGGCGAAGGCCAGCGCGATCAGCACGCCCACGTACTTGATCGAGGCGTGCACGAAGTTGGTGTAGATCACCGAGCGCATGCCGCCGACGCTCACGTACACCACCGCCACCACGCCGACGATCACCGTGGCCAGCACGCGATTGATGCCCAGCAGCCCGGCCAGCACCGCGCCGCCGCTGGCATAGATGGAGACGGCGACGATCTCCAGCGCGAAGATGGTGATCACCGAGGTGGCGATGCGGGTGCGCTCGCCGTAGTTGCTCGCCAGCACGCCGGAAATCGTGTTCAGGCCCAGCTGCTTGTAGCGCCGCGCCATCAGCCAGGCGAACAGGACGAAGCCCAGCGCCAGCGCGAACAGGTTCCAGGACGCCGAGATGCCGACCTGGTAGCCGGTCTGGGCGGTGCCGATGCTGACCGCGGTGCCGATGAACTCGGACAGCATCAGGAACCCGATCAGCACAGCGGGGAAATGCCCGCCGCCATCGGTATAGGCGCCGGACGAGCGCGCGTGGCGACGCACCCAGAGACTGATCGCCGCGAGCCCGAGGACGTAGATGCCCGTCACCAGCAGCGCGCCTGTTGTATTGGTCATAGGCCCTCCGACATGACCGTGGAGCGGGATCGGCCGGCACCTTCGCGGGGCCGGTCGGCGTACCCGCGCAGGCTGCTACCGGCACGGCCATGCGTCCAAGATCATGTTGGGCAGCATTTGATACCTTGAAGGTATATATTTCCCGGGAGCGGCTTGTTATCTCGTTTTGCTTCGCTGCAACATGCCGCTGGAAGCATCATTCGACTTTGGTCTAATCCCGATGGACCTGCGCCAGCTGCGTTACTTCATCGCCGTCGCCCAGGAGCGCAATTTCACCCGCGCGGCCGAGCGGCTGCACATCGCCCAGCCGCCGCTGAGCCGGCAGATCCAGCAGATCGAGGAGGAACTGGGCACCCACCTGCTGGTGCGCAGCAGCCGCCCGATCCGGCTGACCGACGCCGGCCGGCTGTTCTACGAGGAAGCCCTGCAGGTGCTGGGGCGGGTGGAGCAGATGAAGGAGGCCACCCGCCGGGTGGGCCACAGCGAACGCCAGCTGCTGACCATCGGCTTCGTCGCCTCGCTGCTCTACGGCGGGCTGCCGCTGCTGGTGCGGCGCCTGCGCCAGCGGCGCCCGGACCTGGACATCCGCCTGGTCGAGATCATGTCCGGCGGCCAGAACGAGGAGCTCAAGGCCGGGCGCATCGACCTCGGCTTCGGCCGCATCCGCAGCGACGACGACGCCATCGAGCGGCTGGTGCTGCGCGAGGAACGGCTGGTGGTGGCGCTGCCGACCGACCATCCGCTGGCCGGCGATCCCGGTCCGCTGCCGCTGACGGCGCTGGCGGGCGAGCACCTGGTGGTCTATCCCAGCCGGCCGCGCCCCAGCTTCGCCGACCAGGTGCTGTCGCTGCTGCGCGACCACGGCGTGCGCCCGCTGTCGGTGTACGAGGTCAGCGAGCTGCAGATCGCGCTGGGCCTGGTGGCCGCCGAGACCGGCGTGTGCGTCATCCCCGGCTCGGCCGGCAGCATGCGCCAGGAACTGCGCTACCGGCTGATCGACGATCCCCACGCCACCTCGCCGATCATCCTGAGCTACCGCCGCAGCGACGAGACCAGCCCGGTCGCGCTGCTGCGGCAGCTGCTGCTGCAGATGTACGCCGAGCCGCATCCGTGGCTGGCCAATTCCTACACCTTGCTCGAAGGCGGCGCCGATCCCTGAGCACTCAGTCCAGCCGCTTGCGGAAGCGCAGGATCGCCAGGGCCATCATCACCGCGGTGAAGGCCAGCAGCGCCAGCACGTCGGCCCACATCTCCCAAAGCCCGGCGCCGCGCAGCATCACGCCGCGGATCAGGCGCAGGAAGTGCGTCAGCGGCAACACCTCGGCCAGCCATTGCGCCGCCCGCGGCATGCCCGAGAACGGGAACATGAAGCCGGACAGCAGGATCGACGGCAGGAACACGAAGAAGGTCATCTGCGTGGCCTGGAACTGCGACTTCGCCCGCGAGGAGATCAGCAGACCCAGGGTCAGGTTGGCGGCGATCAGCAGCAGCGAGGCCAGGTAGACCTGCAGCAGGCTGCCGGCCACCGGCACCTGGAACAGCCACGTGCCCAGCCCCAGCACCACCGACGCCTGCAGCAGGCCGATGGCGACGTACGGCAGCACCTTGCCGATCATCAGTTCGGCGCTGCTCAGCGGGGTGGCGATCAGCAGCTCCATGTTGCCGCGCTCGCGTTCGCGCACGATCGCCACGCCGGTGAACAGCACCATGGTCATGGTCAGGATCACCCCGATCAGCCCGGGCACGATGTTCAGCGCCGAGCGCCGCTGCGGGTTGTAGAAGCCGACCACGCTGATCGGGCGCACGCTGGCGGCCTGGACCCCGCTGAACCCGGCCACCGGCATCTGCGCCAGCTGCGCGGCCGCGCTCTGCACCGCGTTGTCGCTGCCGTCCACCAGCACCTGCACCAGCTCGCGGCCCTCGCTGCGGCGGCGCTCGAAATCCGGCGGCACCACGATGCCCAGGCTGATCCGGCCGCGGCGCATGGCCTGCATCAGCTTGTCGGGCGTGCGCGCGGCCAGCACCGGATCGATCACCGTGGTGGCGGCCAGGTCCATCACCAGCGCACGCGAGGCGGCGGTGTTGGCCTGGTCGGCGATGCCGGCGCTCAGGTCGCGCAGGTTGGTGTTGATGGCATAGCCGAACAGCAGCAGCTGCGCCACCGGGATGCCCAGGATCATGCCCAGGGTGATGCGGTCGCGGCGCAGCTGGCGCAGTTCCTTGAGCATCACCGCGTGCAGCCTGCGCCAGTTCATGCCGGCACCTGCGCACCGGCATCGGCCCCGGGCCGCCTGCGGGTGGCGGCGACGAACACGTCCTCCAGGCTCGGGTGCACCGGCGCCACCTCCGCCTCCACGCCTGCCTGGCGCAGGACCTGCCCCACCCTCGCCTGCATGTCCGCGCGGTCGGCGGTCAGCACGCGCAGGGCGTTGCCGATCTGCGCCACGCTGACCACGCCGTCGGCGTCGGCCAGCAGCTTCTGCGCCTGCCGCGGCTGCG
The DNA here is from genome assembly GCF_021168555.1 of Stenotrophomonas sp. MMGLT7. Taxonomy (GTDB): domain Bacteria; phylum Pseudomonadota; class Gammaproteobacteria; order Xanthomonadales; family Xanthomonadaceae; genus MMGLT7. Next base: position 84,001 of record NZ_JAJOZS010000007.1, read on the forward strand.
CCGACTGCACCAGCAGGGTGCGGCCGGAAAGCCGCTGCGCCAGCTCGTCCGGCGAGCCGTCGGCCACCAGCCGGCCGCGGTCGAGGATGGCGATGCGGTGGCAGCGCTCGGCCTCGTCCATGTAGTGGGTGGACACCAGCAGCGTGGTGCCGGCGTCGGCCAGGTCGAAGAGTTTTTCCCAGAAGTCGCGGCGCGATTCCGGATCGACCGCGCTGGTCGGCTCGTCCAGGAACAGCAGTTCCGGGTCATGGATCACCGCACAGGCCAGCGCCAGGCGCTGCTTCTGCCCGCCGCTGAGGGTGCCGGCCAGCTGCCCGCGGCGATCCTGGAAGTGGTACTGCGACACCAGCTCGGCGATGCGCTGCCGCGCCCGCGCCTTCGCCAGCCCCTGCACCGCGGCCATGAACTCCAGGTTCTCGAGCACGGTTAGGTCCTCGAACAGCGAGAAGCGCTGGGTCATGTAGCCGATGCGCGTGCGCAGCTGCTCGGCCTGCTGCGGCACGCGCAGACCCAGCACCTCGATCTCGCCCTCGCTGGGCGTGAGCAGCCCGCACAGCATGCGGATGGTGGTGGACTTGCCCGAGCCGTTCGGCCCGAGGAACCCGTACACCTGCCGGCGCGGCACATCCAGGTCGACACGGTCCACCGCCGCCAGCGCGCCGAAGCGCCTGGTCAGCCCGCGCGCGCGGATCGCCGCTGCGTCGTGCGGCAGGGCTCGCTCAGCGGCCGCCATCGAATTCCACCCGCACCGGGATGCCGGCCGGCAGTTGCGTCGGCGCCTGCTGCACGCTCACCTCGGCCAGGTAGCTCAGGCGTGCCGCGTCGGCGCCGGTGAGCGCGTAGTACGGAGTGAACACCGGCTCGCTGCGGATCATGCGCACCCGCCCGGGCAACGGCTGCTCGCGGCCGTCGATGTAGATGCGCGCCGCGTCGCCGACCTTGACCCCGGCGCGCAGCGTCTCCGGCACGTAGACCCGCGCATAGGGCCTGTCGCCGACCAGCAGCACCGCCAGCGACGCGCCCACCGCGGCCTGGTCGCCGAGGCGGTAAGGCAGGCTGTCCACCCGTCCTGCGCGTGGCGCCACGAGTTCCAGCTTCTGCAGCAGCACCGCCTGCGCCTGGGCCTGCGCGGTGGCCGCGGCCAGCGCCGACCCGGCCTGCGCGACCTGCTCGGGACGGGTGCCGCGCTGCAGTTCCAGCAGCGCCTGCTCGGCCACGCGCACCTGGGCACGGGCGCTGCCGGCCGCGGCGCGGGCGCGATCGACTTCGGAGGCGGCCACCAGCCGGCGCTGGCCGAGCGGCTGCAGGCGGCGGTAGTAGGCCTCGGCATCGGCCACCTCGGCCTGCGCCGCCGACAGGCTGGCGCGCGCCTGTGCGATCTGTTCCGCGCGCGGGCCGTGCTCGCGCTCGTCCAGCAGTTCGCGGTTCTGCCGTTCCAATGCCTGCGCCGCTTCCAGCTGCGCCCGGGTACGGGTGGGATCCAGTTCCAGCAGCGGCGTGCCGGCCTGCACCTGCTGGCCCTCGCGCACGTGGATGGCGACGATGCGCTCGTCGGCCGGCGCCGGCAGCGCGATGCGGTCCCACTCCAGCGTGCCCAGCACCTGCGGCGGCTTCTGCCCGCAGCCGGCCACCAGCAGCGCCAGCACGCCGGCCAAGGCCTGCCGGCGGAAAGTACGCGATAGCGACGGTTCCATCATTTCAGCTCCAGACCACGGTCGAGCAGCGTCAGCGCGTGCACGCGCACATCCTCGATGCCCAGTTCGTCGGCGCCGAACACCTGCCGCCAGATCGGCGCGCCGGCGGCGGGGAACATGGTCAGGCCGATCAGCGACACCATCAGCAGGCGCGGATCCAGGTCCGGGTTCACCTGCCCGCGCGCCTGCGCCGCGGCGAAGCGCGCGGCCAGCGTCTGCGCCACGGTCGGAGCGATGCGCTCGACCAGCAGCCCGCGCAGTGCCCCGCCCTCGCTGACCACCTCGCGCACCCACAGCGGCGGCAGCCACGGATGGGCCTGGATCACCGCGCACAGGCCATTGACCAGCGCCGCCACCGAGGCGGCGACGTCCTCGCCGGCCGCCTGCACCGCCTCCTGCATCGGCAGCAGCGCCGGCAGCAGCTGCTCCTCGACCACGGCGTCGAGCAGCCCGTCGCGGCTGCCGAAGTGATAGTGCAGGGTGGCCGGCGTCACCCCGGCGTGGTCGGCGATGTGCCGCAGCGTGGTGCCGGAGACGCCATGGCGGACGTAGCAGTCCAGCGCCGCACGCAGCAGCGTGGTGCGCTGCCCGGTGGCATCGGCATCGAGCGCGGACGGACGGCCCGGCCCGCGCCTGGCGACCCGGGCCTCGCCCGGCAATGCAGAGGGAAGCGGAGGAGTGGAGTCGGCCATGCACTTATTTAATTCATGAATTAATTAACTGTCAACCGTACTTGGCCTGAGGTTGCCTGGCGGCATCGCCATCACCTCTGCCGGTGGGTTACGGGCGCCAAACCTCACGATGCTCCCGCGAGCACCCATGCCGCCTGCGAGGAAGGACGCCGTACCGGCATGTGCAATGCGTAGCCCCGGTGAGGCCGAAGGCCGCACCCGGGTGGAAGTCGCGCCCCGGCTCCCTGTCTCGGGTGCGCTGCGCTTACCCGGGCTACGCGGCCATCCGGGCAGACGCCGATCGTCGCTCTCACCCAGGCGGTGCCCAGGGCCACGAGCAGCGCCGCCGTTCCGCCCGTCCTGCCCATGCCCTCCCGTCGATGCCATGCCCGGCGCAATTGCGGCCGGCACCCGCGTTGCGGTGCAATGGCGTCCCCGCATCGCTTCGGATCGCCATGTCCTTGAGCATCAGCCGCGACACCCGCCTGTGCATGTCGCTGTCCGGACGTCCCGGCAATTTCGGCACCCGCTTCCACAACCACCTCTACCGGGCGCTGGGACTGGACTACGTCTACAAGGCGTTCACCACGCGCGACCTGCCGGCGGCGATCGGCGGCATCCGTGCACTGGGCATCCGCGGCTGCGCGGTGTCGATGCCGTTCAAGGAGGCCTGCATCCCGCTGCTAGATGCCGTCGAGGCCTCGGCGGCAGCGATCGACTCGGTCAACACCATCGTCAACGACGACGGCGTCCTGCGCGGCTACAACACCGACTACACCGCGGTGGCCAGCCTGATCGCCCGCCACGGCGTGCCGGCCACCCTGCCGCTGGCGCTGCGCGGCAGCGGCGGCATGGCCAAGGCGGTGGCCTGCGCGCTGCGCGATGCCGGCTTCGGCAATGGCCACATCGTCGCCCGCAACGCGGACAGCGGCCGCCGCCTGGCCGCCAGCAGCGGCTTCGCCTGGACGCCGGACACGCGCGGGCTCGACGCGCGGCTGCTGGTCAACGTCACCCCGATCGGCATGGAAGGCGGTGCCGAGGCCGGGCAGCTGGCATTCGAAGAGGACGAGATCCGCCGTGCCGAGTGGGTCTTCGACGTGGTCGCCCTGCCCGCCGAGACCCCGCTGATCCGGCGTGCGCGCGAACTCGGCAAGCCGGTGATCAGCGGTGCCGAGGTGATCGTGCTGCAGGCGGTGGAGCAATTCGTGCTGTACACCGGCGTCCGCCCGGACGATGCGCTGATCGCTGCGGCCGCCGCGCACGCGCGCGGTTGACGCCTGCCGGCGCGACCGCCTGTACAGCACGGGCAGGCACGGCGCGGCCTTCGTCCCGGGGCGCGGGCACCGGCCTTGCCCGCGCCGCACGTTGCATGCATGGACGATGCACGCAGGCGCGGCTGAACCGCAGGCAAGGCGAACTGGCCGGCGCCGCACCCGCGCGCTAACCTTGCAGTCCTTCCACTGCGTATCGGCGGACGCTCGGTCACGAGGTTCCGCCTCATCCCATGAGCAAATCCGCACACCGCGACTTCATCCTGGAACCGGCCGACACCGAGCGGCTGGCCAATCTTGCCGGCCCGTTCGACGAGCACCTGCGCCAGATCGAACTCAAGCTGGGCGTGGAGATCGCCAACCGCGGCAACGTGTTCCGCGTCAGCGGCCCGCACGAGGCGGTGCTGGCCGCCGAGCGGCTGCTGCACGCGCTGTACGAGGAGACGCTGGGCACCACCTTCGACAGCCACGCCATCCACCTGCGCCTGAACGACGCCAACGTCGAGCACGTGGCCAGCCGCGAGTACGAGCCGCAGGACGTGGCGATCAAGGTCAAGCGCGGCACCGTGCGCGGCCGCGGCCCCAATCAGGCCAAGTACCTGCACGCCATCGCCACCCACGACATCAACTTCGGCATCGGCCCGGCCGGCACCGGCAAGACCTTCCTGGCCGTGGCCAGCGCGGTGGAGGCGCTGAACGAATCGCGGGTGCAGCGGCTGGTGCTGGTGCGCCCGGCGGTGGAAGCCGGCGAGAAGCTCGGCTTCCTGCCCGGCGACCTGAGCCAGAAGGTCGATCCCTACCTGCGCCCGCTGTACGACGCGCTGTACGAGATGCTCGGCGTGGAGAAGGTGGTCAAGCTGCTGGAGAAGAGCGTCATCGAGATCGCGCCGCTGGCCTACATGCGCGGGCGCACCCTCAACGACGCCTACGTCATCCTGGACGAGGCGCAGAACACCACCATCGAGCAGATGAAGATGTTCCTGACCCGGCTGGGCTTCGGCTCCACCGCGGTGGTCACCGGCGACCTGACCCAGATCGACCTGCCCAAGCACGTCAAGTCCGGCCTGCGCGATGCCATCGAGGTGCTGCACGAGGTCGAGGGCGTGAGCTTCACCTTCTTCGAGTCGCGCGACGTGGTCCGCCATCCGCTGGTGGCCAGGATCGTCAGCGCCTACGACAAGCGCGACACGCGCGATGCGCAGACCGGAACGGACTGAGATGCGGCGCGGGACGATCGCGGTCCTGCTGCTGGCGCAGGCGATCGGGCCGGCCTTCGCCGCCGCTCCGCGGGAAGCGGCGCGGATTCCCACGACCAGCCGCACCGTGGCGATGCTGGCGGACGTCGCGCCCCCCTGCGTTTCCATCGGCCTGCAGGAAGCGGTGACGGCCAGCATCCCGCGGTCGCGGTTCGATCGCTACGTGGCGGCGCGCCCGCCACACCGGCAGTCCTGGAGCGACGAACGCGAACGCCTGGCCTGGATCGCCGGCGATCGCGCCGCACTCCTGCTGCGCGCGACCGAGCGTGCTCCCCGCGATGCCCTCGGCTGCAACGTCGTCACGTTCGAGCAGGTTCCGAACGACAGCCGGTACCTGCTCGCATCCCTGATCGAGGCCGGCGAGGCGGCCGTGTCCGTGACCGACCGGCCGGGCTTCGCTCCCGCCGTGACCGTGGTCGACGTCGACAGCCACTGCCGCAACGGCCCCCTGGGCGGCAAGCACTACTGGCTGGAGGACACGCGGTTCCTCCGGCTGGTCACATGCGTCACCTGACCCTTCCCCTTCATCGCTACAGGAAATACGCACCATGACCCGCGGACCGATCCGCCTCGACGTCGCCGTCAGCTATGCCCTGCCCCGCGCCGGGCTACCGGCGGCAGTGAGTTTCCGCAAGTGGGTGGCGACGGCGCTGGCCGGACGCATCCGCGAGGCCGACCTGGCCATCCGCCTGGTCGACGAGAAGGAGGGCCGCTCGCTCAACCACCACTACCGCGGCAAGGACTACGCCACCAACGTGCTGAGCTTCCCGGCCGAGATCCCCGAGGGCCTGCCCAAGGGCGTCAAGTTCCCGCTGCTGGGCGACCTGGTGATCTGCGCGCCGGTGGTCGCGCGCGAGGCCGCCGAGCAGCACAAGCCGCTGGCCGCGCACTACGCCCACCTCACCGTGCACGGCGTGCTGCACCTGCTCGGCTGGGACCACGAGGACGACAAGGAGGCCGAGGCGATGGAGCAGCTCGAACGCGAGATCCTGGCGGTGCTGGACATCGACGACCCGTACGCGGGGGAACGCTGAGGATGCATGCGCGCCTGGCCGCGGCCGTGGCCCTGCTGCTGGCGCTGCCGGCCGTGCCGGGTGCGGCCGCCCCGCCGGCGCCGGCCATCGACCTGAAGGCGCTGATCGAATGCCGCCAGCGCGTGGCCGACTTCGCCGCGCTGGCGCCGGTGCTGGGCGACCCGCTCGAGGCGGTGGCGCTGGGCTGGCGGCCGCTGCCGCAGCAGAACCCGTTCATGACCGAATACACGCTGGCCGAGCCGATCACGGTGTTCGGCCACGCGACCTCGCAGATCGCCTTCTCCGGCCCCGCCGTGATGGCGGTCCTGGACCTGTCCGACCCGCGGGTGCTGGCGCGGCAGCTGCGGCTGGAGGAAGGCGTGGATACCCCGGACAAGGTGATGTACGGGCGCGAGCTGGTCAGCGACGACGTGGCCGACCCTAGGACCGGCGAGCCGATGATCGAGTCGATCGTGCTCAGCGTCTCCAACGTCAGGTCGCATCCGGGCAGGACCCTGGCCGGCTGCAGCTACAGCCTCGACCTGCCGTGACGGACGGGATTCGGGATGGCCAGCCTGCGGCTGTCGGAAAGCGTCCGGGAATCGGGATTCGGGATTCGGGATTCGGGATTCGGGATTCGGGATTCGGGAAAAGGCTTTCATGGCTGCGATTCGCGATCCAGCGGCCCCGGGGCTTGCGGTTTGCCGTAGGAGCGACTTCAGTCGCGATCGGAGCCTTCCCGGTGGAGCCCATCGCGACTGAAGTCGCTCCTACCGTCGCTCCTACGGCCGCTGCTACAGGCGGGGCGGTGCGCGGCTTTCGCGGACCTCAGCCCGGGTCGCGGCTTCCCTGCTAGACTCCTTCCATCGCCCGGCGTGCCGGGTGCCGTTTCCCCGCAAGTTCAATGTCAGAAGACGACAGTAGCCATACCTCCGACAACTCCGAAAAACGACGCGGCTGGCTGGAACGCCTGAGCGCGGCGTTCTCCAACGAGCCGCACAGCCGCGACGAACTGGTCGCGCTGCTGCGCACCGCCCAGCAGGACGGCCTGATCGCCGCCGACACGCTGCGGATGATGGAAGGCTCGATCTCCATTTCCGAACTGACCGTGGGCGACGTGATGGTCTCGCGCTCGCAGATGGTCTCGCTGGCGGCCGAGGCCGATCTGCACGAGCTGATGACGCAGGTGGTCGAGTCCGGCCACTCGCGCTTCCCGGTGCATGGCGAGAACAAGGACGAGATCCTCGGCATCCTGCTGGCCAAGGACCTGCTGCCCGGCATCGTCGCCGGCAAGCCGGCGCGCAACGTGCGCGAGCTGCTGCGCCCGGCGGTGCTGATCCCCGAGTCGAAGAAGCTCAACGTGCTGCTCAAGGAGTTCCGGCTCTCGCGCAACCACATGGCGATCGTGGTGGACGAGTACGGCGGCGTCGCCGGGCTGGTCACCATCGAAGACGTGCTGGAGCAGATCGTCGGCGAGATCGACGACGAGCACGACATCGCAGAGGACGACGCCAAGCTGATCGCGGTGCAGGCCGACGGCCAGTACGTGGTCGACGCGCTGACCCCGATCGAGGACTTCAACGAGCGCTTCGGCGCCGATTTCCCCGACGACGAGTACGACACCATCGGCGGCCTGGTCACCGACGCCATCGGCCACCTGCCCGAGACCGGCGAGGAGCTGGCGCTGGGGCGGTTCCTGTTCCGGGTGGCACGCGCCGACAGCCGCCGCGTGCGCGCGTTCCATGTCACCGTGCTGCCGCCCGCGCCCGAGGAAGAGTCCTGAGCGTCATGCCTTTGACCGTCCCATCGATACGGAAGGCTGCGCCGAGGCAGTCATCGGGCTATTGGCAAGCCGGAAGCACCGGAAGCCGGGGCTTCCGGCCGCTGTCGCGGCCGGGTTCATTTGTTTTGGAAAACGCCCAAAGCAACGGACCAAAGAAAAACGCCTCCCCTGCAACGTCAAGAGCCTTCATCGGAAGGGCTATCGGGATTTTCCGACTCGCCCTGCGTGGCTCGGTCGGAACATGCTTGATCGCGGCAGGCCGCCCATCCATGGGCGGCGCCCTCCGGGCCTGGGAAGATCGTCGCCACTCGGACATGGCGTCGAGCCTCGCCTTCCGCAGGATGCCTGCCCGCACTACACGGCTGCGCGAGGGGAGTTGCAATCTCCAAGCACCTCAATGACGTGGAAAAGCATGGTCCCGAGCGTGCCATCGAGCGGATCGTCGCTGTGGGCCGCCTTGTGCGGGCTGCTGCTTCTGTGCCTGCTGCTCGCGCTGCCGGCCGGCGCGCAGCAGCTGCCGCCGCGCATCGGCGTGGCCACGATGCAGCCGGGCGAGGTGTTCTTCGAGCGCTTCGGCCATGACGCCATCGTGGTGGCGGACCCGGCCAGCGGCCGCGCCACCTCCTACAACTTCGGCTACTTCGATCCCGGCGAGCCGGACTTCGTCGGCCGCTTCGCCCGCGGCGAGATGATGTACTGGCTGGTCGCGCTGCCGCTGGAGGAGGACCTGGCCCAGTACCGCGACAGCGGCCGCGGCGTGGACATCCAGTGGCTGGACCTGCCCGCCGCGCAGGCGCAGGCGCTGGCCGATGCGCTGGCCGAGCGTGCGCGCCCGGAAAACGCGCGCTACCGCTACGACTACTTCACCGCCAACTGCGCCACGATGGTGCGCGACGCCATCGACCACGCCATGGGCGGTGCGCTGAAGACCCAGCTGGCCGGACGCTCGCGCGGCAACACCTACCGCAGCGAGTCGGTGCGACTGGCGTCGCCGGCGACCTGGATGTGGATCGGCTTCGACCTCGGCCTGGGGCCCTACGCCGACCGCCCGCTGTCGCGCTGGCAGGAGGCCTTCGTGCCGATGCGGCTGGCCGAGAGCCTGGAGCAGGCGGTCAACAGCGAGGGCCGCCCGCTGGTGCAGGCACGCCAGCAGGTACTGCCGCAGCGCCTGCCGCCCGAGCCGGCGGAGTCGCCACGTCCCTGGTGGCCCTGGCTGCTGGCCGGCGTGGTGCTGGCCGCCGGCCTGTGCTCGCTGCGGCGGCGGCCACGGCTGCTGGCGGCGCTGGCCATCCCGTTCTGGCTGCTGTGCGCAGTCGGCGGGCTCGTGCTGGCGTGGCTGTGGGGCTTCACCGCGCACCAGGCCGCCTGGGCCAACCGCAACCTGCTGCTGCTCGACCCGCTGTGCCTGGCGCTGCTGTTCGGCGCCGTGGCGCTGTTGCGCCGCCGCCGGCCCGGGCGCTGGTTCGCCGCCACCCTGTGGACGGTGACGGCGCTGGCCGGTGTCGCGCTGCTGCTGCACTGGTTGTCGGCGCAGCCGCAGTTCAACCTGCAGTGGATCGCGCTGCTGCTGCCGCTGCACGCGGCACTGGCATGGTCGTTCACGCGGCCACGCTTGCCCGCCGCCGCGCGCTGAATCACGATGGCGCGATGAACTCCCCCGCCCCGGCCAATCCGCCCAGCGTCATCACCTGCGCGCACTACGACGGCCAGGGGCATCGCCGCGACATCGCCTTCGACGCCATCAGCGACATGCTGCAGCTCGACGGCTTCGTCTGGCTGGGCCTGTACGAGCCCGACGACGAGGTGCTGCGCAAGCTGCGCGACGAATTCGACCTCCACGAGCTGGCGGTCGAGGACGCGCTCAACGCCCACCAGCGCCCCAAGATCGAGACCTACGGCGACACCCTGTTCGCGGTGGTGCATACCGCGCAGCTGCTGGACGAGCGCATCCGCTACGGCGAGACCCATGCCTTCCTCGGCCCGCACTTCCTGGTCACGGTGCGCCACGGCGCCTCGCTGTCCTACGCGCCGGTGCGCGAGCGGCTGGAGCGCGAGCCGGCACGGCTGGCGCTGGGCCCGGGCTTCTGCCTGTACGCGGTGCTGGACTTCGTGGTCGACAACTACCTGCCGGTGGTCACCGGCTTCCGCGACACCCTGGATTCGCTGGAGAAGGACATCTTCGCCGAGAACTACCGGCGCAGCACGGTGATCCGCCTGTACGAGCTCAAGCGCGAGCTCAACAAGATGCGGCTGGCGGTGGCGCCGCTGCAGGACGTGCTGGCGCAGCTGCGGCGCAGCAGCAGCCCGCTGATCCACGACGAGATGAAGCCGTACCTGCGCGACGTGCACGACCATGCGGTCCGCATCAACGACTCCACCGACACCCTGCGCGAGATGCTCGGCACCGCGCTGAGCGTGAACCTGTCGCTGGTCACCCTGGCGCAGGGCGAGACGGTCAAGCGCCTGGGCGCCTGGGCGGCGCTGCTGGCCGCGCCGACGCTGATCACCAGCTGGTACGGCATGAACTTCGCGCACATGCCGGAACTGCAGGGCCGCTTCGCCTACCCGGTGCTGATCGTGGTGGTGGCCGCGGTGTGCGTGGGGCTGTACCGGCTGTTCAAGCGGGTGCGCTGGCTTTAGGGCAAGGCGCTGCACGGCGACGAGGCGCCTGCGACACCGTCCCCGCATGAGCTGCTCCCTTCTCCCGCTTGCGGGGCTGGGCACCCTCGGGGTGGAAGGTGCCCGAAGGGCGGATGGGGGCTGCCTGGGGCCATGGGAAAGGCACGGCAAAAGCGCCCTCATCCGGCGCTGCGCGCCACTTTCTCCCGCAAGCGGGAGAAGGATTTCTGTTCATGTCTTGCTCGGAAGAGGCGGCACGACGCAGGGAAAGGAAATGCTTACCTGCCAACGCTGCACTCAAGCCACGTAGACGGTCTTGATGTTGGTGAACTCGCGGATGCCCGGCTCGGCCAGTTCGCGGCCGTAGCCGGAACGCTTGATGCCGCCGAACGGCAGCCGGATGTCGCTGCGGACGATCGAGTTGACGAAGGCCGCACCGCACTGCAACTGCTGCGCCACCTCCTCGCCGCGGTCGGCATCGGCGGTCCACACGCTGCCACCCAGGCCGAAGGTGGTGTCGTTGGCCACGCGTACCGCCTCGGCCTCGTCCTCGACGCGGATGATCGCCGCCACCGGCCCGAACAGTTCCTCGTCGTAGGCCGGCATGCCCGGCCCCACGTTGTCCAGGATCGAGGCCGGGTAGCCGGCGTGGCTGGCGGCCACCGGCTCGCAGCCCAGCAGCGGCAGCGCGCCGTTCTCGATGCTGGACAACACCTGCCCGTGCAGCTCGTCGCGCAGGTCGGCCCGCGCCATCGGCGCCAGCGTGGTGGCCTCGTCGTTGGGGTCGCCGTACACGCGCGCCCTGGCCGCGGCGACGAAGCGCTCGACGAAGGCCTCGGCGACCGCCTCGACCACGATGAAGCGCTTGGCGGCGATGCAGGTCTGCCCACTGTTGTCGAATCGCGACTTCACCGCCGCGGCCACGGTCTTGTCCAGGTCGGCGTCGGCCAGCACCACGAAGGCGTCGCTGCCGCCCAGCTCCATCACGCATTTCTTCAACTGGTCGCCGGCGGTGGCCGCGACCGAACGCCCGGCGCGCTCGCTGCCGGTGAGGGTGGCGGCGGCGATGCGGCGGTCGCGCAGCACCTGCGCGGCCTGGTCGTTGTCGATGTGCAGCACGTCGAACACGCCGGCCGGCAATCCCGCGGCCTGCAGCACCTCGTTGATGACGTCGGCGCAGCGCGGCACGTTGGACGCATGCTTGAGCACGGCCACGTTGCCGGCCATCAGGCCCGGCGCCAGGAAGCGGAACACCTGCCAGAGGGGGAAGTTCCACGGCATCAGCGCGAACACGCAGCCCAGCGGCTCGTAGCGCACGTAGCTGCGCGCGGCCTCGGTGGCGATACTCTGCGGCTGCAGGTATTCCAGCGCATGGTCGGCGTAGTAGTCGCAGGCCTGCGCGCATTTCTCGATCTCGGCCAGCGCTTCGCCGCGCAGCTTGCCCATCTCGGCGGTCATGATCCGCTGGATGTCCTCGCTGCGCTTTCGCAGCCCGTCCGCGACGCGCTGCAGATGGCGGCCACGCTCGTCCAGCGACAGCGCCGACCAGGCCGGGAATGCCTGCTCGGCCGCGGCCAGGCGCCGCTCCACATCGTCGGCGCCCATCAGTTCCAGGCGGTACTCCACCTTGCCGGTGGCGGGATTGACGGTTTCCACGGTCATCACGGACTCCTGCACAGTGCCTATGGCAATGCGCACAAGCCTACGCCCGTTGCGGTCGAAACATCGTTACCTACGGCGCAGCCGCGCCGGCATCGCCCGCCTGCGTGGCCGGCGGCGTGCCCCAGCCCAGGCCCAGGCTCTTCTGCAGCGCGACGTAGCCCACCAGCAGTTGCAGCTGCGCCTGCGCGGCGCCGTCCTGGGCCGACAGGCGCTGGCGCTGCACGTCCAGGGTGTCGATCAGCGACGAGGCGCCGGCGGCGTTGCGCTGCTCCATCAGCGCGGCCGCACGGGCGGCCGAGGCCTGCGCCTGCTGCGCGCTGCCCAGTTGCCGGCGCGCGGCACCGAAGCGCGACAGCGCGCCGTTGGCGTCCTGCAGCGCGGCCAGCACGGTGCCCTGGTAGGCGGCCAGGCGCGCCTGGTTGCCGGCCCGGGCCTGCTCGACCTGGGCGCCGGTGCGGCCGAAGTCGAACACCGACCAGCGCAGCATAGGCGCCACCGCCCAGTTCACCGCGTCCGCCCCCAGGTCGCTGGCCGAAGTGGCGAACATGCCCAGCGAGCCCAGCAGGGTCACCTGCGGGAAGTAGGCCGACAGCGCCTCGCCGATCTGCGCCGAGGAGGCGGCCAGCTCGCGCTCGGCGCGGCGCACGTCCGGGCGCCGCCGGATCAGCGCCGCCGCGTCGTCCACCTGCACCCGCTGCGGCAGGTCCGGCAGCGGGCGGTCCTGCGCGAACATCGCATCCAGCGCACCCGGCTCGCGGCCGATCATCAGCGCCAGCTGGTCCAGCGCCACCTGGGCGTCGGCCTCCAGCTGCGGCACCATCGCCTCCTGCTGGTGCACCTGCGCCACCGCGCGTTCCACCTGCAGGTCCGAGTCGGCGCCGCGATCGCGCCGCTGCCGGGTCAGCGCCAGGATGCGTTCGGCGCGTTCCAGGTTGTCGCGCGCGATCGCCAGCCGCTCTCGATTGCCGCGGTAGCCCAAGTAGGCCTGCGCGACCTCGGCGGTGAGCTGCACCTGGGCGTCGGCCAGGTCGGCCGCGCTGGCCTCGGCCTTGGCGCGCGCGCCCTCGGCGGCGCGGCGGCGGCGGCCGAACAGGTCCAGCTCCCAGCTGGCGTCGAAGCCGGCGTCGTACAGGTCCATGTCCATGTCCAGTGCCTGGGCGCGCTGGCGGATCGCCTGCGCGGCCTCGGCACCGGCGCTGCCCTCGATCGCGTCGGCGACCTCGCCGGCGGTACTGCGCACGCTGTCCTTGGCCCAGTCCGGCGCGGTGGCGTGGCCGTAGACCGCGGTGGCGCCGATCGACGGCAGCATCTCGGCACGGCGCTGGCGCACCAGCGCGCGCGAGGCACGCAGCTGCGCCTCGGCCGCGCGCAGGTTGGGGCTGTTGGCCAGGGCCCGGTCGACCAGCCAGTCCAGCTGCGGGTCGTGCAGCTGCGTCCACCAGCGCTGCAGCGGCGGCGCGGCCACCACCAGCTGCGGATCGGCGCGCACCAGCCGCGGCTGGGCCTGGGCCGACGCGGCCACCTGCGGCCGGACGTAGTCCGGCCCGAGCATGCAGCCGGCCAGCGCCAGCGGCAATGCGGAAGCCAGGAAGAAGCGTGTGCGGAATGAAGACATGGCCATCTCAGTGCATCGCGAGCGAGATCTCGCCCTTGGGCAGCGGCTTGAGCAGGAACACCAGCGGCAGCGAGGCCACCACGATCATGCCGAAGATCCAGAACAGGTCGTTGTAGGCCATCACCAGCGCCTGCTGCTGCACCACCCGCCCCAGCTCGGCGACCGCGCGCACCGCCGCCTCGCTGCCTGAAGCGGACTGCAGCTGCGCGGTGAGGCCGCGCACGGCGTCCTGCGCCATCGGCGAGTTGGCGGTGACCGCGCTGCCGATGTTGTCCAGGTGCAGCGCCATGCGCCGTTCCTGGAAGGTGGAGATGATCGCCAGCCCGATCGAGCCGCCGAGGTTGCGCGCGGCGTTGAACAGGCCGGAGGCGTCGGCGGCCTCCTCCGGCGGCACCGAGGAGATCGCCGCCTGGTTCAGCGCCATCAGCGCGAACGCCAGGCCGCAGCCCTGCAGCAGCTGGCCGATGACGAAGTGCTGGCCGACGCTGTCGGCGGTCAGGCTGAGGTTGACGAAGCAGGCCCCGGCGAAGCACAGCATGCCGGTCATGACCATGACCCGCACGTCGATGGTGGACAGCATCTTCGGCGTGAGCGGCATCAGCAGCACCGTCGGCAGACCGGCCAGCAGCAGCACGTAGCCGGCCTGCTCAGTGTTGTAGCCGGCGATCATCGCCAGGAACTGCGGGATCATGTACATCACGCCGAACAGGATGAGTCCGGTCACCAGCACCATCACGAACACCGCAGCGAAGCTGCGGTTGCGCAGCACCGACAGCCGGATCACCGGCTCGCGGCTGGTGACCTGGGCCAGCGCCAGCGCGGCGAAGCCGAGCAGCGACAGCAGGCTCAGGCCGATGATCATCCCCGACTCGAACCAGCGTTCGCGCTGGCCCTCCTCCAGCACCACGGTCAGCGCGCCCAGGCCGGTGCCCAGGCCGAAGATGCCCAGCCAGTCGGCACGCAGCAGGCCCGGAAGATCCATCTTCTCGTGGTGCAGGCCGAGCAGCAGCAACAGGATCAGCGCCGCGCACACCGGCACGTTGATGAAGAAGGCGTAGTGCCAGCTCAGGTTCTCGGCCAGCCAGCCGCCGAGCAGCGGGCCGATCACCGGGCCCAGGATCACGGTCATGCCGAACAGCGCGGTGCCCTGGGTCTGCTGCGACGGCGGCAGCTTGGTGGCGACGATGGTCAGCGCGGTGGGGATCATCGCCCCGCCGGTGAAGCCCTGGCCGATGCGGCCGAGGATCATCATCGTCAGCGAGTCCGACAGCCCGCACATCACCGAGAAGCCGGTGAACGAGATCGCGCAGATCAGCAGGAAGTTGCGCAGCCCCAGGGTGCGCACGAACCAGCCGGCCAGCGGGATCATCACGATCTCCGAGACCAGGTAGGCGGTGGAGATCCAGGTACCCTCGGTGCCGCTGGCGCCGACCTCGCCCTGGATCGTCGGCAGTGCGGCGTTGACGATGGAGATGTCCAGCGTCGCCATGAACGAGCCGATGGTGCCGGCCGCCACCGCCAGCCACGCCGAGGCATCGGCCTTGGCCGGGGCGCTGGGGCCGGTGCGGGTGGCGGTGGCGTTCACCTGCGCGGTTCCGCCGCCGCGGGTTCTCCGCGCGCGGGTTCCTCGTCCTTGAGCACGTGTTTTTCGTCCTTGGCCGAGCGGGTGTCGACGCTGACCTCCACCGACATGCCCGGCACCAGCACCTTGCGCGCGTGCTCTCCGGCCTGCACGCGGATGCGCACCGGCACCCGCTGCACGACCTTGGTGAAGTTGCCGGTGGCGTTCTCGGCCGGCAGCAGCGCGAACTGCGAGCCGGTGCCCGGCGAGATGCTTTCCACCTCGCCGCGCAGCTTCACGCCGGGCAATGCGTCGACCTTGATCTCGGCCGGCTGCCCGGGGCGCATCAGCCCGACCTGGGTTTCCTTGAAGTTGGCGGCCAGGTACAGCGACTCCACCGGCACCACGGTCATGGTGCGGGTGCCGGCGGCGACGAACTGGCCCACCTGCACGGTCTTGTCGCCGATGCGGCCGTCGATGCGCGCGCTCAGGCGGGTGTCCTCCACCGCGATGCGCGCCTGGTCGGCATCGGCCTGGGCCTGCTTGAGCCCGGCACGCGCCTGCTCCAGCTGCGCGGCGGCCGCCTCGATGCCGCTGTCGGCGCCGGCCAGCTGCGCCCGGGCGGCGTCGTACTGGGCCTGCGCCTGCTGCAGCTGGTGCTGCAGGCTTTCCTGGTGCTCGTGGGTGTCGGCGCCGGAGGCGGCCAGCGGCGCGAACCGCGCCACCTCGGCCCTGGCGAACTTCAGGCTGGCGGCGGCGGAAGCGACCTGCGTCTGCGCCTCGACCCGGCTGGAATGGCGTCCCTGCAGGCCGGCCTCGGCCGCGGCGATGTCGGCCTGGCGCACCGCCACCACCGCCTCGGCCTGCTCCAGCGTGGCCCGGTAGGTCCGCTCGTCGATCTGCAGCAGCGGCTCGCCGACCTTGACCCACTGGTTGTCGGTGACGAACACGTCGGTCACGTAGCCGTTCACCCGCGGCGCCACCGCCACCGAATCGGCCTGCAGGTAGGCGTTGTTGGTCTCCTGCATGTAGCGCCCGACCAGCAGCCAGTGGACGAACCACACCAGCAGCACCGCCAGCAGCACGATGCCGATGACGATCAGGGTCCACTTGACCTTGGGGTTCTTCAGCGGCGAAGGGCGGCGCTCGGCCTCCGCGTCGGTGTTCGAGTC
The DNA here is from genome assembly GCF_021168555.1 of Stenotrophomonas sp. MMGLT7. GTDB lineage: Bacteria > Pseudomonadota > Gammaproteobacteria > Xanthomonadales > Xanthomonadaceae > MMGLT7. Next base: position 100,318 of record NZ_JAJOZS010000007.1, read on the forward strand.
GTTGGAATCGGAAGCGGCAGACCGGGTCTGCGGTTGTTCTGGGCTGGCCAAGTCGGGACTCCTTGCTGACGTATCCCCCGGTAACCGCCCGGTGGCCGGCTGCGATACGACAGGCGGCAATGTAGATGCCGCAGTGCTGATGGAACGTGAATGCACGGGGCGGCGGACCACCACCGCGCACGCGGGTGCTGCCGGCGCAGCGTAGGGCCTGTCAGCACTAAAGCCAACCACCGGACGGCCGATAATGGCTCCGACATCGCCCGGAAAACGCGCCACCGACCTCCATGTCCCCGCTCCCGGCGCCGCCGCAGCGCCCGCCATCGGGCACCCTGCCCCAGCGCGTGCTGCTGGTCGAGAACTCGCGCGCGTTCACCTCGATGCTCGGGCACGAGATCCGCACGCGGGTGGAGCTGCCGGTGACCGTCGCATCGTCGCTGGCCGAGGCCGGACGCCTGCTGGAACGGTTCGACGACTGGTTCCTGGTGCTCACCGGGCTGGTGCTGGCCGATGGCGACCGCGACGCGGTGCTGGACTTCTTCGCCACCCGCAACCTGCCCACGGTGGTCGTCAGCGGCGTGTACGACGAGGACCTGCGCCAGCGCGCGCTGGCGCGGCAGGTCATCGACTACGTGCTCAAGAACGCGCCGGGCGCCGTCGACTACCTGGTCTGGCTGGTGCGCCGGCTCGAGCGCAACCGCCGCATCTCGGCGCTGGTGGTGGACGATTCGCCCTCCGCGCGCGCCTATGCCGGCGGCCTGCTGTCCATGTACGGCTACCGCGTGGTGGAGGCCGACGACGGCGCGTCCGGCCTGCTGGCGGTGGAGAAGGACGCCACGATCCGGCTGGCCGTGGTGGACCAGGAGATGCCGGGCATGGAAGGGGTGGAGTTCACCCGCCGCCTGCGCGCCATCCGCGCGCGCGACCGCGTCGCGGTGGTCGGCCTGTCCGGCAACGCGGACCCCACGCTGATCCCGCGCTTCCTCAAGAACGGCGCCAACGACTTCCTGCGCAAGCCGTACTCGCGCGAGGAATTCTTCTGCCGCATCTCGCAGAACGTGGACCAGCTGGAACTGATCGGCACGCTGCAGGACCTGGCCACGCGCGATTTCCTCACCGGCCTGCCCAACCGCCGCCACTTCCTGGAAAACAGCGAGCGGCTGCTGCCGAAGTGGCTGTCCAGCCACCAGCCGGTGGCCGCGGCGATGCTCGACATCGACCATTTCAAGCACATCAACGACACCTGGGGCCACGAGGCCGGCGACCTGGCGCTGTGCGCGGTGGCCGCCTCGGTGTCCGGCCATGCACGGCCGCAGGACCTGGTGGCGCGCTTCGGCGGCGAGGAATTCTGCCTGCTGGTGCCGGGCCTGGACGCGGCCAACGCCGACGACTACTTCGAGAGCCTGCGCATGCGCATCGGCCAGCTGCGCGTCCCGGTCGGCGACACCGCGCTGTCGCTGACGGTCAGCATCGGGGTGTGCCGCAGCGGCGACCCCTCGCACGATTCGCTGCACCAGCTGATCAGCGAGGCCGACCGCCGCCTGTACCTGGCCAAGGCCGGTGGCCGCGACCGCGTGGTCAGCCACGGCTGAGCGCCGGCCCCGCGGCCGCCGCGCTCAGCGCCGCGCGTTGCTCGACAGCAGCAGCGCCACGATGCTCAGCACCGCCGCCGCGCCCAGGTAGTAGCCCACTGCCTGCAGGCCGTACCCGGACGCCAGCTTGGTGGCCACGTACGGCGCCGGCGCCGCGCCCAGGATGCTGGCCAGGTTGAACGACAGCGAGGCGCCGGTGTAGCGCACCTCCACCGGATACATCTGCGCCAGCAGCGTGCCGCACGGCCCGTAGGTCAGGCCCATGGCGAAGAAGCCCAGCGACAGGAACAGCAGCACCATCCACGGGTGCCCGGCCTGGAACAGGTGCGAGAACACCAGGCCGAACAGGAAGATCGCCACGCTGGCCACGATCATCGCCGAGCGCACGTTGCGGCGGTCGCCGTACAGCGCCGAGATCGGGATGCCGGCGGCGAAGAACAGGATGCCGAGCATCTGCAGCAGCAGGAAGTGTTCCTTGCCGTAGCCCAGCGTGGCGGTGCCGTAGCCGAGCGCGAACACCGTCATCAGGTAGAACAGCACGAAGGTGGCGAACGCGCCCAGCGTGCCCAGCACCACCGCGCCGGCATGCTGCGACAGCACCGACCACATCGGCAGGCGCACCCGCGCGTTGCGGTCCAGCGCCTTCTGGAAGTCCGGCGTCTCGGTGATCTTCAGCCGCACCCACAGCCCGGTCACCACCAGCAGCGCGCTGGCCAGGAACGGGATGCGCCAGCCCCACTGCAGGAACTCCTCGTCGCTGAGCGCCTCGCCCAGGATCAGGAAGGTGCCGGCCGACAGCATGAACCCCAGCGGCGCGCCCAGCTGCGGGAACATGCCGTACCAGGCGCGCTTGCCGGGAGGCGCGTTCTCGGTGGCCAGCAGCACCGCCCCGCCCCACTCCCCGCCCAGTCCCAGGCCCTGGCCGAAGCGGCACAGCGCCAGCAGCGCCGGCGCCAGCACGCCGATCTGCGCATAGGTCGGCAGCAGCCCGATCACCACCGTGGAGATGCCCATCGTCAGCAGCGCCGCCACCAGCGTGGCCTTGCGGCCGATGCGGTCGCCGAAGTGGCCGAACAGCGCCGAGCCGAACGGCCGCGCGATGAAGGCCACCGCGAACGTCGCCAGCGACTGCAGCGTCGCCGCGCCGCTGTCGCCGGCCGGGAAGAACAGGTGCGGGAACACCAGCACCGCCGCGGTGGCGTAGATGTAGAAGTCGAAGAACTCGATCGTGGTGCCGATCAGGCTCGCCGCGAGCACGCGGGCGGGAGAATTGGCGGCGACACCGGGTGTTGCGACTGTTGCATTCATCAAGGGCGATCAAGGCGGCGGAAACGGGGCGATTCTGGCAGATCGCGCGGTGCATGCACAGTTTTGGCGCACATGCAAGATGGTTGCGAAAGAAAGCAACGCCGCGGCATGCGGCGGCGCGCGCGCGCCTTCCGTCGCCGCCATCGCCGCTCGCGGCGGCCCGGGCCGGACCCGTGGCCGCGACGATCGCACCACCCCGGCTGTGGCACCCTGAAAGCTGGTTTCCCGAAAGAACGGCCCCCGTGACTCCCGATCCGCGCCGCGCGCAACTGCGCCGCATGAAACTCATCGCACTGGCCCTGCTGCTGCTCATGCTGGCCGGCTTCGTCGTCAGCCACGCGATGGGACGCCAGGGCATCTGGGCATGGGTGGCCTCGTTCTGCGAGGCCGGCACCGTGGGCGCGCTGGCGGACTGGTTCGCGGTGGTGGCGCTGTTCCGCCGGCCGCTGGGCCTGCCGATCCCGCACACGGCGATCATCCCGCACGGCAAGGACCGCATCGCCGACAGCCTGGCGGTGTTCGTGCGCGACCATTTCCTGGAGCCGGAGACCCTGCTGGCCAAGCTCAAGGTGTTCGACCCGGCCGCGCGCCTGGGCCAGTGGCTGGCCCAGCCCGCGCAATCGCGCATGCTCGCCGACATGGCGCGGGGCTGGGCACTGCAGGCGCTGGACCTGCTCGACGAGACCGCCGTGCGCCGCAACATCCAGGCCTTCGTGGTCGAGCGCCTGCGCAGCTGGGATGCCGCCGCCACCGCCAGCGACGTGCTCGGCCTGCTCACCGCCGACGGCCGCCACCAGAAGCTGCTCGACGAGGCGCTCAAGCGCCTGGCCGCGCACCTGGACGACGAGGCGATCAAGCAGCGCGTGTCGGCGATGCTGGTCAAGTACGCGCGCCGCGAATGGCCCAAGCTGGTCGGCACGGTGGAGTGGGTCAAGCCGGTGGAAGGCATCGCCGACAACCTCGCCGACCGCATCGCGCGCGCGCTGCTGGACGAGCTCAACGAGGTGCTGTCGCAACCGCAGCACCCGTTGCGGCAGGACTACGAGCGCTGGCTGGGCGACTACATCGTGCGCCTGCGCGACGAGCCGGCACTGGGCGAGCGGGTGGCGGCGATCAAGCAGCGGCTGATCGACCACCCCAGCCTGCAGGAGTACGTGCAGGGCCTGTGGGACCAGGTCAACGCCTCGCTGCGCCGCGACCTGGCGCGCGAGGACGGGGTGATCGCCGGCCACCTGCAGCGCTCGCTGGCCGGGCTGGGCGACGCCCTGCAGCAGGACCCGTCGCTGCGCGAGGCGCTCAACCAGCACCTGCTCGCCGGTGCGGAAAGACTCACCACGCGCCTGCGCGACGGCGTCACCGCGCACATCGCGCAGACGGTCAAGGGCTGGGACGAGCGCCACCTGGTGGAGCAGCTGGAACTGAGCGTGGGCCGCGACCTGCAGTACATCCGCTTCAACGGCACCCTGGTCGGCGGCCTGATCGGGCTGGCGCTGCAGGCCATCAGCCGCTGGATCTAGCGCGACCTGATTGCGCTGACGGCGCCCCCTCCTCGTGGAACCGAGCTTGATCGGCTGAAGCGTTCCCGGTACAGCCCCAGCCGAGCAAGCTCGGCTCCACGAGGGGCTGCGGCGCGGATGCCGCATCGAGGCAATCTAAGCCTCTCCGCTCGCCCTGCAGAGCGCCCGAGGCCGCCGTCGCGTTCTTGCCGCGACGCCGCATGGGGCCAATAATGTGCGGCCGCGACGGGTCGGCGGCGCTTGCGCTCTCCGCCGCGCCCTCCCCTTCGCCCCCGCAGTGAGACCGCAACGTTGCCCATCGAGGAACGGCCGGCGTCGCTTTCGCCCAGCGCCTACCCCGACTACCGCCTGATATCGCTGATCCTGGCCTGCGCCATCTTCATGGAACAGCTGGACGCGACCGTGCTGGCCACCGCCCTGCCGACCATGGCGCTCGAATTCGGCGTGCCGGCGCCGTCGATGAGCATCGCCATGACCGCCTACCTGCTGGCGCTGGCGGTGCTGATCCCGGCCAGCGGCGCGATGGCCGACCGCTACGGCCTGCGCCGGGTGTTCTGCGCCTCCATCGGCGTGTTCGTCGCCGGCTCGATCGCATGCTCGGTGGCGGTGGACCTGCCGACCATGGTCGGCGCGCGCCTGCTGCAGGGCGCCGGCGGGGCGATGATGGCGCCGCTGGGACGGCTGATCCTGCTGCGCACGGTCGAGCGCCGGCACCTGGTGTCGGCAATGGCGTGGACGCTGGTGCCGGCGTTCCTCGGGCCGATGCTGGGCCCGCCGCTGGGCGGCCTGCTGGTCAGCTACCTCGACTGGCGCTGGATCTTCTACATCAACGTCCCGATCGGCATCGCCGGCTACCTGCTGGTGCGCCGCTTCATCCCCGAGATCCCGGCCGAATCGCAGCCGGGGCGCTTCGACTTCCTCGGCTTCGTGCTCAGCGGCACCGCGCTGGGCTGCCTGCTGTTCGGGCTGGAGAGCGCGAGCCAGCCCGGCGAGCTGGCGCGTTCGCTGCTGCTGCTGGGCATCGGCGCCGGCGCCGGACTGGGCTACCTGCGGCATGCCCGCCGCCATCCCAACCCGCTGCTGGACCTGTCGCTGCTGCGGATCGACTCGGTCCGGCTGTCGGTGATCGGCGGTTCGTTGATGCGCGTGACCCAGGGCGCGCACCCGTTTCTGCTGCCGCTGCTGTTCCAGCTCGGCTTCGGCTACAGCGCCGCCTACAGCGGCCAGCTGGTGCTGGCCACCGCGCTGGGCGCGCTGCTGATGCGCAGCCTCACCCCGCGCCTGCTGCGGCTGTTCGGCTACCGCAACGGCATGATCGGCAACGGCGTGCTGGCCAGCCTGGGCTATGCGGTATGCGCGTTCTTCCGCCCCGGCTGGCCGCCGGCGCTGATGTTCGTGCTGCTGGTGTGCTGCGGGGCGTTCATGTCGTTCCAGTTCGCCGCCTACAACACCATCGCCTACGAGGACGTGCCGGCCAGCCGCATGAGCAGCGCCAGCAGCCTGTACACCACGCTGCAGCAGTTGATGCTGTCGGTCGGCATCTGCGCCGGGGCGATGTTCCTGAAGATCGCCATGGGCGTGGCCGGGCATGCGCAGCCGCAGCTGTCCGACTTCTCCTGGGCCTTCGCGCTGGTGTCGGTGATCTCCTTCACCTCGCTGCGCTGGCACCTGCGCTTCGATCGCGACGCGGGCCAGGAGATGAGCGGGCACCGCCAGCGCTGACCCGAAGCCGCCGCGGCCCGCAGGAGCGACTTCGGTCGCGATGGAGCTCCACCGGGAATCTGACTCCCCAGGTGAAGCGCCCCGCCTCGCCGTAGAGCCGAGCCAGCCCGGCTCTACGTGAAGAGGCGGCTGCCGCTTCTGGCAAGGCTCCCTTTTCAGACCTGTGGCGAGGATGCGGCATCCGGGAATCAGGACCAGGAAAGCTTCGTCGCGACTGAAGTCGCTCCTGCAGGAGCTTGCTACGCCGGGCTCAGGCGCCAGGCGCGATGGATGCGCGGGTTGCGCTCGAAGTCCGGGTCCAGGGTCTGGCGGCTGATCTCCTCGCAGCGCGCGAACGCGGCGATCGCCTCTTCGTCCAGGCGGAAGCGGCGGAAGTTGTTGGAGAAGTACAGCACCCCGCCCTGCGCCAGCCGCGCCACCGCCGCGCGCAGCAGCCGCACGTGCTCGCGCTGGATGTCGAAATCGTCGGCGCGCGCGGAGTTGGAGAAGGTCGGCGGATCGCAGAAGACCACGTCGAACTGGCCGCGCTCGGCCTCCAGCCAGGCCACCGCGTCGGCCTGCACCAGCCGGTGCCGGGCGCCGCCCAGGCCGTTGAGCGCGAGATTGTCCGCGCACCACTGCAGGTAGGTCCCCGACAGGTCCACGCTGGTGGTCGCGGCCGCGCCGGCCACCGCGGCCTCGACGCTGGCCACGCCGGTGTAGCAGAACAGGTTGAGGAAGCGCCGTCCCTTCGCCTGCGCCGCCAGCATGCCGCGCAGCGGGCGGTGGTCGAGGAACAGCCCGGTGTCCAGGTAGTCGAACAGGTTCACCCGCAGCAGCGCGCCGTGCTCGCGCACGTGGACGAACTCGCCGCGCTGCTCGAAGCGACCGTACTTGCTGCCGCCCTTGCCGCGCTCGCGGGTCTTCAGCGCCACCTGCTCGGCCGGCACCTGGAACACCTCGCGCGCCGCGGCCAGCAGTTCGTTGCGGCGGCGGCGCACGTCGGCCTCGGGAATCGTCGCCGGCGCGGCGTATTCCTGCACGTGCAGGAACAGCCGCCGCGCGCCGTCGGCCTCCTGGTAGACGTCGATGGCGGCGGCGTACTCGGGCAGGTCGGCGTCGTAGGCGCGGAAGCACTCCACGCCCTCGCGCGCGCGCCATTTCTTCGTCTTCTGCAGGTTCTTGCGCAGGCGGTTGGCGACCATCTGCGCGCCCTCGCCCAGCGCGCGCGGCGCCGCGGCCTCGCGCTGCGGCACCGCGATCGGGTCGCAGACGATCAGCGTGCACTCGATCGCGCCGTTGAACAGCTGGTAGCGCTTGCCGGCGCGCAGGCCGGTGGCGAAGGCCAGCTCCTCGCTGCCGCACAGCAGGCTGGCGCGCCAGCCCGGCACCGCGCGCTTGAGCGCATCGCCCAGCTGCCGGTACAGCGCCGCGTCGGCGGCCAGGCGCTCGTCGTAGGGCGGATTGCAGACCACGGTGCCGTCGGCCTGCGGCGGCGACGGCAGCGCGGCGACGTCGCACACGGCCAGGGCGATGGCCGTCTCCACCCCGGCCCGCGCCGCGTTCTCGCGCGCGGCGGCGATCGCCTGCGGATCGAGGTCGCTGCCGTGGAACACCGGCTTCAGTGCCGAGCGCCCGGCCTGCTCGCGCGCCTGTGCCTCGTCGAGCAGCCGGCGCCAGCCATCGCTGTCGAATCCGCGCCAGCGGGTCGGCGGAAGTTCTCCGAGCCGCAAGAGCCCCGGGGCGACGTCGGCCGCCATCAGCGCGCCCTCGATCAGCAGCGTGCCGCTGCCGCACATCGGGTCCAGCAGGCCGCCGCCCTGCGCATAGGCCCTGGGCCAGCCGCCGCGCAGCAGCACCGCCGCGGCCAGGTTCTCCTTCAGCGGCGCCTCGTTCTGCGCCAGCCGCCAGCCGCGCCGGTGCAGCGAACCGCCGCCCAGGTCGACCGAGATCGTGGCCCGGCCCTTGCGCAGCGACAGGTTCAGCCGCAGGTCCGGGTGCTCCACGTCCACCGACGGCCGCTCCAGGCCCTGCCCGCGCAGCGTGTCCACCACCGCGTCCTTGACCCGCTGCGCGGCATAGCGCGCGTGGGTGATGGCGGTGCCGGAGACATGCGCGTCCACCGCCAGGGTATCGCCCGGCGCCAGGTGATCGGCCCACGGCAGCGCGGCGACGCCGTCGTACAGCGCGGCCTCGTCGGGACAGTCGAACTCGGCCAGCGGCCACAGCACGCGGCTGGCCAGGCGCGACCACAGCACCGCACGCTGCGCGTCGAGCAGCTCGCCCTCGACGTTGGCGCCGGCGATGGTGGCGGTGGCCTTGGCCGCGCCGAGCGCGAGCAGCTCGTCGGCAAGCAGGTATTCCAGGCCCTTGGCGCAGGATGCGAAGAATTTCACGTGGATGGGTATCGGCTGGGGACGGTGGCGCCACGGCAGCGGCGCCGGCCGCGGGATCGGATGGGCAGCCGGCCTGGGGGCGGAAGGCCCCGAGCCGGCGCAGGCAGGGCGCAGATGTTCGGCCATCGTGCCGCCGTTTACCAGCCCGCGCTGCCGCCGCGTTGCGCGGGAAGCCGACCGTCGTGCCCGCATGGGCTCCCTGCTGCCCGGGAAACATCGGACCGCGTGCCCCCGGCCGAAGCCATGGGCCCCAATGCCCGGGGAACGCGAATCGTCGTCCCCGCGCAGGCGCGAGTCCACGGACGTTGCTTCAAGCTGCACGAAGATCCCTGGCTCCCCACGTTCGCGCATTACGGGTCCGGGGAAGTCTTTTCATCTCGTTGGCGAAGGCTTGCGGCAGCGATGCTGCGAGATCGCTTGGCGACGACGGGACCTGGATGTAGCGCCGATACCGGCGTACGCGTCGTCCCCGCGGCTTTCTCCAGCCGCATGGATGACGGGAAGCAGGCGTTCAGCGCTCAACCCTCGATCCGGATCCCGCTGATTCCAGGCGGTGACGAACGCAGGATCACCTGCCAGCCCCCAAATCTGCACGCCAGGGCAGCAGCTGCCAGCCGTCGCCATCGACATGCAGCCGCAGTTGCAGCCCCAGCCGGTCCAGGAAGACCTCGTCGTGGGAGGCCACCAGCAAGGCCCCGGGGTACGCCGCCAGCATCTGCTCCAGCGCCTGCAGCGACGGCAGGTCGAGATGGTTGCCGGGTTCGTCCAGCAGCAGCAGTTCCGGCGGATGCCGTGCATGCAGTACGCAGGCCAGCGCCGCCTTGAGCCGCTCGCCGCCGCTGAGCAGGCCGCTGGCGACGCCGATACGCGCCGCGTCCAGTCCCAGCAGCGCCAGCCGCGTGCGCAGCAGCGACTGCGCAGCGGCCGGGTTGGCCGCCTGCATCTGCTCCAGCACCGAGCGGTCCGGGTCCAGCAGATCCAGACGCTGGTCCAGGCAGGCGGTGGCGACGTGGGTCCGGCAGATGCCCGCCGCCGGCGCCAGTTGCCCGGACAGCACGCGCAGCAGCGACGACTTGCCGGCGCCGTTGCCGCCGGTCAGGGCGACGCGCTGGCCGGTGGTGACGACGAGATCGAGCGCATGCGCATGTGCAGGCCCGAACGGCAGCCGCATTCCCTCCAGCGTGGCGGCCGTGCGCCGATGCAGGTCCGCCGGCAGCGGCGCCAGCACGGCGATGTCCTGTTCCTGCCCGGCTTCCCGCACCGCCTCGCGCACGTTGGCATCGAGCTGCTCGCACTCGGCGGCCTGGAGCTGGCGCAGGCGCCCGGCGCTGGCCTGGCTGCGATCCTTCTGCCGGTCCAGCAGGATCTTCGCCTGGTTGGCGTCGCGCGCCTCGCGGTTGCCGCGCGCGCTGCGCCGCTGCATGCGTTCGTGCTGTTCCTGCAAGGCGCGCTCGCCGCGCTGGCGCTCGAGCCGGCGCTGCTGCAGCCGTTGCTGCGCCGCCTGCCGCTCCTGCGCGCGGCACTGCGCGTAGAACGCATAGCCGCCGCCGTAGTCGCGCAATCCGGCCGGCGACAGTTCGACGATGCGGCCCATCGTCTGCAGCAGCTCGCGGTCGTGGCTGACCACCAGCAGGCCGCGCGGCCATTGCCCGAGCTGCTCGATCAGGCGCAGCCGATGCGCGCGGTCCAGATGGTTGCTCGGTTCGTCGAGGATCAGGAAGTCGGCCTGCGCCAGCCATGCGCCGGCCAGCGCCACCCGCATCGCCTCGCCGCCGCTCAGGCGCGCGGCCGGCGTGGAGGCGTCGAGGCCGCCGAGTCCCTGCCGCTGCAGTTCGGCCGCCAGCCGCGCGGCAAGATCCCAGTCCTCGCCCACGCGTTCGAAATCGGCAACGTCGCAGCTGCCGGCCTCGATCCGTTCCAGCGCGGCCAGCGTGCCGGCAACGCCAGCCAGCGTGGCCACGCTGTCGCCCGGTGCACAGGCGACCTGCTGCGGCAGGTAGTGCACGCGGCCCGGACGCCGGCAACGGCCGCAGGATGGTTCGAGTTCGCCGGCCAGGATGCGTGCGAGCACGCTCTTGCCCACGCCGTTGCGTCCGACCAGTCCGGTCGGGGTGGAATCGAACTGCGCGTCGAGCGCGGGGAACAGGCGCCTGCCATCGGGCAGGACGTGCGAAACGCCTTCGAGCGAAAGCGACGGATGCGTCATGCGGTACTCCATTGGATGCAATGCACGGGCCGGTCCTGGACGGACGGGCGGCGGCGTTGCCGTCAGTGCGACGGCGGCATCAATGGCGCATCGGACGAATACTCACGTGGTGATGGATGCGGCAAGTGTAATCGCAGGCACCCGGCATGTGATCCGCTGCCGGCCACCGCGTTCAGCCGGCGGCAAACGCCGGGTGATACTCGACCTCGGCCAGCGGCAGCAGGCGGTCGCCGAAGGCGATGGCCTGGAAGCATCCCGGCGGCGCCCCGGGCAGCACCAGGCCGGGTTCGGCATGGAAGCCGCAGCGTCGGTAGAACGCCGGATCGCCCAGCACCACGCAGCCGGCCGCGCCACGCGCGCGCAGCTCGTCCAGCACCGCGCCGACCAGCCGGGTGCCGATGCCGCGGCGCCGGTGGCCCGGCCCGACCGACACCGGCCCCAGTCCGTACCAGCCCGGCGTGCCGTCGGACAGGGTCACCGGCGAGGCGGCCGCATGCCCGACCACGTAGCCCTCGTGCTCGGCCACCCGCGACACCGCCAGCGCGCCATCGGCCCGCAGCGCGGCGACGATGCGCTGTTCGTCGTGGCGGCTGTGCTCCACCTCGAAGAACGCCACCAGGGTCAGCACCTCGATCGCGTCGATGTCGGCATCGGTCTCGGCGCGCAGGACGATGCCGTCCGCCGCGCTCACAGCGACTCCAGCAGTTCGGCGAAGGCGCGCGCGGAGGCGTCCACGTGCGCGGACAGGCGGTGGCTGTCGTCGAGCAGCAGCAGCCGTGCCGAGCGCTGCCGCGACCACTCGATCACCTCGGCCACCGGGATCACCTCGTCGTGCCAGGCCATCACCACCGAGGTCGGCACGCGCGCCGCATCCAGCCCCGGCAGCGGTCCCATCGTGGTCGGCGGCACCATCAGGAACAGCCCGGCCACCGGCACCTGCAGCGATACCCGCGCCGCGATGTAGGACCCGAGGCTGGAACCGGCCAGCACCAGCGGTCCGCGCGCGGCTGCCGCACGCGCGAGTCCAAGCAGGCGCTGCTGGCGCGCGGGCAGGTCGCCGACCTTGCTCACTTCGCGGCGCGCGTCCAGGTCGGTGTAGTCCGGGCGTTCGTGGCTCCAGCCCAGGCGCTGCGCCACTTCGGCCAGCGCGGTCACCTTGGTGGCGTCCGGGCCGCTCTCGAACCCGTGGGACAGGATGCAGTGCCCCTTCAGCGGGCGGTTGCCGGCCCGGCGGGGCGAATCGATGTATGCGCTCATGCGCGAATGCTAGCATCGGCCCATGTCCTCCCCGCTCCCCGCCGATGCCGCCGAAGGCGGCGCAGCCGTCCGCATCCAGGCGCTGCCCTACGAACACCTGCTGGCGTCGCGCGAGGTAGCCACGATCGACCTGGTGGTGATCCACTGCACCGAGCTGCCCGACCTGGCGATGGCGCGCGAGTACGGCGAGCGCGTACTGTACGCGGACGGCACCGGCAATAGCGGGCACTACTACATCGACCGCGATGGCGGCATCGTCCGCTATGTCGCCCACGAGCGCATCGCCCACCACGTGCGCGGCTACAACCCGCGCTCGCTCGGCATCGAGCTGGTCAACCGCGGGCGCTACCCGCACTGGCTGGACTCGCGCCACCAGGCGATGGACGAACCCTACCCCGACGCGCAGATCGCTGCCCTGGCCCGGCTGCTGCGGCAGCTGGCCGCCACGCTGCCGGCGCTGCGCTTCGTCGCCGGCCACGAGGAGCTGGACACCGAGCGCGAGCCGGCCAGCGACGACCCCGCGCTGAGCGTGCCGCGCAAGCGCGATCCCGGCCCGCTGTTCCCCTGGCAGGCGCTGATGGCGCAGGTACCGCTACAGCGCTTCGCGCCGTGATCCGTGCCGGTGCTCCGCGGCCGGCACGTCGCGGCATGGGTGCCGTAGGAGCGACTTCAGTCGCGATGGGGCTCTACCGGTGAAGCCCCATCGCGACTGAAGTCGCTCCTACAGTCGCTCCTACGGCGTTCCTGCAGTTGCTCCTGCGGCCGTCCGCATGATTCGCCGGGCAGGCCGTGTCAGCGCGTCCAGGCGTAGTTCTTCTCGCCGGCGGTGATCGAAAGATCCAGGCGGTTCTCGGCCGGCGCCAGCGGGCACACCACGTGCGCGGTGAACGCGCATGGCGGATTCTCGGCACGGTTGAAGTCCAGCACGATGCGGCCGTTCTCTGGCCTGCCCGCCTCCAGGTAGCGCGCGCCGCCGTAGGTCTCGCGGCCGCTGGTGCGGTCGGCGAACAGGAAGAACAGGCTGTCGCGGCCGGCATCCAGGACCGGCAGCAGGCGGAAACGGCGGCCGTCGCGCTCGAACACCGCCTCGCCCGGCACCTGCGAAGGCTGCGGCGTGGCGATCGACGTCAGCAAGGTGAGCGATCGCGGCGGCACGAACGGATGCCAGTCGGCGACGATGCGCCAGGACGGATCGAGCGGGAAGTACTCGATGCCGCGGAAGTCGCGCCGCGCCGGCGCGGCCGGATCGCGGAAGCGCCAGCCGAAGGTGTTGCCGTGCCTGACCACGTGGAACTGGCCCTGCCCCACGTCGAGCGGCCGGCTGCGCGACTGCCCGGGCGGCCAGGCGAGTTCGACGCGTCCGGCCCCGGCCACGCCCCGCGCGGGCGCCGCCTCGAACCAGACCCGGTCCTCGCGGTCCAGCTCGACCACGCCCAGCCGCGCCGGGCCATCGGGCAGCACGATCTCGTTGCCCGGGTCCCGGCCGATCCGATGGCGGCCGTGCCGCAGCGGTCCGGAACCGATGTAGCTCAGCCAGCCATCGGGGGCACGCAGCGTGGCCACGCGCTCGCGGCGCCACTGCTCGATCCGCCGCAGATAGTCCGCGTCGGCAGCCGGCACCGACAGCGCACTGGCCGGGCGGTCGGCCGAGCAGCCGACGATCGATGCCAGCAGGCATCCTGCAACGATCAGACTCGTCCAACGCATGCATACCCCGCGGTTGCCGCACTGCCTTCCATGTCGTGAACGCGACCGTCCTGAAGCCGCCCGTCCGCGTCACAGTATGGAGGGCACGGCGGGCGGGCGATTGCGACCTTCCTCGAAGATTCGCATATCAACCACGGCCGCCGCGTTCCGGCGCGTGGCCGGGCTCAGCGCACCTGTTCCAGGTGACGGCGCAGGTTGAGCAGGATCGCGGCGGTGGCGCCCCAGATGCGCTGGCCGGGCCAGGCGTACTCGAGCACGCGCCGCGGCCGGCCGCGGAACTGGATCTCGATGCTGCGCAGGTTGTCCGGGTCCATCAGGAACGCAAGCGGCACCTCGAACACCTCGGCCACCTCGTCCGGCGACGGCCGCGCCACGAAGCCCGGATCGACCACGCCCACCACCGGCATCACGCGAAAGCCGCTGACCGTGACGAACGGATCCAGGTAGCCCAGCGGCCGTACCTGCTCCGCATCCAGCGCGATCTCCTCGCGGCTCTCGCGCAGCGCCGCGGCCACCGCGTCGCGATCGCCCGGCTCCACCCGGCCGCCGGGAAAGCTCACCTGCCCGCCGTGGTGGCGCAGCCCGTCGTTGCGCCGGGTCAACAGCACGCCGGTGCCCTGCGGCCGCGGCACCAGCGCCGCCAGCACCGCGGCCTCGGCCGGCTGGCCGCTGGGCGCCAGGTCGATCAGTTCCTCGTGGTTCCAGCCCGGCCCGTGCGGCGGCGCATCCAGCGGATACAGCGCCCGCAGCAGCTGCTCGCGCTCGGGCAACTGCTCGTCGAACGGCGGGCGATGGCGCCGCGCGCGCGCGCTCAGCACCTGCTCCATGAAAGCCAGCCGCTGCTCGTCGCTCATGCTCGGCCACCTGCCGATCTCTTCGCCGCTGCGCCAGCACCCGGAACACAGGCCTGCCTCGCCGAGCGAGCAGACACCGATGCAGGGGCTGGGTACAGCACGGGACACTTCCATTGATCTATTGGCCGGACAAGCGTAGCGCGATTCTCCCATCGCGACATGGGCGCGCGGAGCATGGCCGCGCGGAACCGGTACCGGCGTGCCGCGATCGCGGGCCGGTCCCATGCGGCGGGCGCGACCGATGTCCGGATTCGATGGACATCCGGGCGTGGCCCCGACCCGCCGGGTTTCCCGGAAGTCGGCGGGCGATCCCTCCCCCAAAAGCAATGCGCCGGCCCCTCGCAGGGCCGGCGCATCGTCGATCGAACGGATGCCGCAGGTTACTTGACGCTGACCAGCTTGATCTCGAACTGCACCGCCACGTTCGGCGGGAACGGCGTGCGCGGATCGGCGCCGTAGGCCTTGTCCGGCGGCAGGGTGACTTCCCACTTGGAGCCGGCCGGCATCTGCAGCAGGGTGTCGCGCATGGCCTGCATCTCCACCTCGCTGACCTTGATCGAGGGGATCTGCTGGGCCGGGCGGGCCTCGGTCGGACGCTGGCCGTAGGGGAACGGACCGGCCACTTCCAGCTGCACGGTGCTGGCCTGGGTCGGCTTGGCGCCGTTGCCGGTCTCGATCACGCGGTACTGCACGCCGCTGGGCAGGGTCTGCACGCCGGACTTGGCCTTGTTCTGCGCGATGAACTGGTCGCTCTTGGTCTTGTTCTCGGCAGCGGCCTTGTCGTACTCGGCCTTGGCCTGCTGGGCACGGCCCTGCTCGCGCTTCTGGAAGGCCTCCACGGCCGGGCGCAGCTGTTCGGCGGTGATCGCCGGCTGCTTCTTGGCGTAGGCGTCCTGCAGGCCCTTGACCACCGAATTGATGTCCAGCTGCTCGCCGCGCGCGGTCAACTCGGCAAGGTTGTTGCCGTAGTCGTAGCCGAAGTAGTAGCTCAGCTTGCCCTTCTCGGACGAGGTGTCCTGGGCGAACGCATTGCCCGTCAGGGCCAGGGCCGCGACGGCGACCGCGATAGAACGCAACTTCATTGGATTGTTTTCTCCAGGGTGGTGGCACAGGACGGGCATACCGCCTGAGATGACGCGTTAGGATAGCCGCCGCAACGGGTGACCGCCACTGACGCCTGGAGGCTGTGACAGTGGGCGCTGGCGGGAGTTCCCCTTCACTTTTCCTTTACATCACCAGGGATTACCGATGTCCGAGCCGATCGTCACGACCCTAGACCGCGACGCCGTCCGCATCCTCACCGTCAACCGCCCGGACAAGCTCAATGCCCTGAACCGGCAGACGCTGGAGACGCTGGACCAGGCATTCGCGGCCGCCGCCACGGACGCTGCGGTACGCGTGGTGGTGCTCACCGGTGCCGGCGCCAAGGCCTTCGTGGCCGGCGCCGACATCGCCGAGATGAACCGGCTCACCCCGCCGCAGGGGCGCGACTTCTCGCTGCTGGGCCAGCGGCTGATGCAGCGGATCGAACGCCTGCCCAAGCCGGTCGTCGCAATGGTGAACGGCTACGCACTGGGCGGCGGCCTGGAACTGGCCATGGCCTGCCACCTGCGGGTGGCCGCCGAGTCGGCCAGGCTGGGCCAGCCGGAGATCAACCTGGGCCTGATCCCCGGCTTCGGCGGCACCCAGCGGCTGCTGCGCCTGGCCGGCCGCGCGGCGGCGCTCGAGCTGTGCCTGCTGGGCAGCCCGGTCACCGCCGCGCGCGCGTTCGAGCTGGGCATCGTCAACCGCGTCGTCGCCGATGCAGAACTGGAGGCGCAGACCCTGCAGATCGCCGAACAGCTGGCGCGCTCGGCGCCGCTCGCCCTGCGCGGGGTGCTCGACGCGGTGCTGGCCGGCGGCGAATGCGCGCTGGAGCAGGGCCTGGAATTCGAGACCGCGCAGTTCGGGCTGCTGTTCGCCACCGAGGACATGCGCGAAGGCACCGGCGCCTTCCTGGAACGCCGCAAGCCGCGGTTCGCCAACCGCTGAGCCCCGCCATGACCCGGAAGCCAGATGCCACCGGAACCCTGCACCAGCGCCTGTTCGAGCAGGTACGGGCCGACGACCTCGATGCCGCGATCGCGGCCGGCCTGATGGACTACACGCCGGCGCCGGCCGACGAGCCGGGCCAGGCGGCCGTGCTGCTGGCCGCGCAACGGCGCCTGCGCGATGCCTGGGCCGCGCGCGAGCGCTATCGCGCGCGCGCCGCGCGGCTGCAGCGTCGTGCCGCCGAGCGCGAGGCCCGCCGCCGTGCCGTGGCCGCCGCTGCCGCTCCGGCCGCCGACAGCAAGCCGGCATTGCCGCCGGCGGTCGCCGCCGTGCTGGCCCGCGCCAAGGCCAAGGCCGAGGGCCGTTCCAGCCAATGAACACCACCACGCCTGCCCGCGTCCGCCGCGGGCCCACGCTCACGCGCGCGGAGATCCACGAACTGTTCTCGCGCCTGCGCGAACTCGATCCGCACCCGACCACCGAGCTGGAGTACCACACCCCGTTCGAGCTGCTGGTGGCGGTGATGCTGTCGGCGCAGGCCACCGACGTGGGCGTCAACAAGGCCACCCGCAAGCTCTACCCGGTGGCCAATACCCCGGCCGCGATCCTGGCGCTGGGCGAGGAAGGCCTGAAGCGCTACATCGCCACCATCGGCCTGTTCAACGGCAAGGCGAAGAACGTCATCGCCACCTGCCGCATCCTGCTCGACCAGTACGGCGGCCAGGTGCCGCGCGATCGCCAGGCGCTCGAAGCCCTGCCCGGCGTCGGCCGCAAGACCGCCAACGTGGTGCTCAACACCGCCTTCGGCGAACCGACCATCGCGGTGGACACGCACATCTTCCGCGTCGCCAACCGCACCGGGCTGGCGCCGGGCAAGGACGTGCGCGCGGTCGAGGACCGGCTGCTGAAGGTGGTGCCCGCCGAGTTCATGCAGGACGCGCACCACTGGCTGATCCTGCATGGCCGCTACGTATGCAAGGCGCGCAGGCCGGACTGCCCGCAATGCGTGATCCGCGACCTGTGCCGCTACAAGGACAAGACCACGGAGCGCTGACTCCGCTGATCCAGTCCGTCCCGCCGCACGAGCGAGATCTGTAGGAGCGACTTCAGGCGCGATGGGGCTCTACCGGTAGAGCCCCATCGCGACTGAAGTCGCTCCTACGGTCTACGGGCGCTCCTGCAGGTTGCGCCTGCGGTAGAGCCGTAGTCACGCCGGACCGGTGGCGGCTGCCTGGCGCCGCCAAACTTGCTAGGCTCCGCGGGCGGGCTCGGTCGGAGCCCGCTTGCGCATGCGGGAGCACCATCGAGCGCCATGATCGAGATCCGGGGATTGCACAAGCGTTACCAGACGGCGGACGGCCACCACCCTGCCCTGCGCGGCGTGGACCTGCATGTCGGCACCGGCGAGATCTTCGGCATCATCGGTCCCAGCGGCGCGGGCAAGAGCACGCTGGTCCAGTGCATCAACCTGCTCGAACGGCCGGACGCGGGCAGCATCGCCATCGGCGGGCAGACGCTGACCGGCCTGGACGAGGCACAGCTGCGCCGCCACCGCCAGCGCATCGGCATGGTGTTCCAGGGCTTCCACCTGATGACCCGGCGCACTGTCCACGGCAACGTCGCGCTGCCGCTGGAGATCGCCGGCGTAGCCGCCGCGCAGGTCGGCCCGCGGGTGGACCGGCTGCTGGAACTGGTCGGCCTGTCGGCGCTGGGCGAGCGCTACCCGGCCCAGCTCAGCGGCGGGCAGAAGCAGCGGGTGGGCATCGCCCGCGCCCTGGCCAACGAACCGGACGTGCTGCTCAGCGACGAGGCGACCTCGGCGCTGGACCCGGAAACCACCGCCTCGATCCTGGCGCTGCTGCGCCGGATCAACCGCCAGACCGGCATCACCGTGGTGATGATCACCCACCAGATGGACGTGGTGCGGGCCATCTGCGACCGGGTGGCGGTGCTCGACCAGGGCCAGGTGGTCGAACAGGGCGACACCGCCGAGCTGTTCGCCGCCCCGCGCCACCCGGTGACCCGGGCCATGGTCGCGGCGGCCACCGCCTCGGAACTGACCGCCGAGAGCCTGCAAGCCCTGCGCCGGCGCCTGGACCAGCGCGAAGCCGGCGACGGCGCGGCGAGCGTCCAGCTGTGGCGGCTGCGCCTGTGCGGCGGCGAGGCCGGGGACTGGATCTCCAGGCTCGCGCGCGATACCGGACTGGACCTGACCCTGCTGCAGGCCCGGGTCGAGGACATCCAGGGCAATGCCGTCGGCACCGTCTTCGTCCTTGCCCGCGGCAGCGCGGCAGCGCTCGAACAGGGCCGGCGGGCGCTGGGCGAGCACCGCATCCAGCCGCAGGTGGTGGAAATGGACGCACTGCAGGCAGGGAGCGGGCGATGAGCGCGGCGATGCTGCAACTGCTGTGGCGCTCGCTGCTGGAGACCCTGCTGATGGTCGGCGTCTCCGGGCTGGTCGCGGTGCTGGCGGGAATCCCGCTCGGGGTGGCGCTGATCGTCAGCGAGCGCGGCGGGCTGGTGCCGTTCCCGCTGTTCAACCGCGTGCTGGGGGCACTGGTCAATGCCACCCGCTCGGTCCCGTTCGTGATCCTGATGGTGGCCATCGTGCCGCTGACCCGGCTCGTCGCCGGGACCTCGATCGGCACCACCGCGGCGATCGTGCCGCTGGCGCTGGCGGCGATCCCGTTCATGGCCCGGCTGGCCGAGAACGCGCTGCGCGAGATCGACCCCGGGCTGGTGGTGGCGGCGCGGGCGATGGGCGCCTCGCCGCTGCAGGTGGTGCTAAAGATCATGCTGCCGGAGGCGCTGCCGGGGCTGGTGGCGGCGGTCACCGTGACCCTGATCGGCCTGATCGGCTACTCGGCGATGGCCGGCGCGATCGGCGGCGGCGGGCTCGGTGATCTGGGTATTCGCTATGGTTATCAGCGCTTCCTGCCGGAAGTGATGGCGATCGTGGTAGTGGTATTGATCCTGCTGGTACAGCTGATCCAGAGCCTGAGCGATTGGCTGGTCCGCAGGCTTTCCCATCGCTGACCCCAGGGGCCTCGTCCATGCCTGTATCGTCCGTGCGCGCGCTGCCGCGCCTGTTCCGTCTCGTCGTGCCGGCACTGGCCGCGCTGGCACTGGCTGCCTGCGGCCGCGGCGGCGACGGCAGCGCCCCGCTCAAGGTCGGGGCGACCACCGGGCCGCACGCGGAGATCCTGGAGGTGGTCAAGGCCGAGGCCGCCAAGCAGGGATTGCCGATCGAGGTCGTGGAGTTCACCGACTACGTCCAGCCCAACGCCGCGCTCGAGGCCGGCGACCTGGACGCCAACAGCTACCAGCACCTGCCGTACCTGGAGAGCACCAACGCCGACCGCGGCACCCACCTGGTCAGCCTCGGCCGCACCTTCGCCTCGCCCATCGCCGTCTACAGCCGCAAGTATCCGTCGCTGGACGCCCTGCCCGAGCGCGCCCGCATCGCCATCCCCAACGACCCGACCAACGGCGCGCGCAGCCTGCTGGTGCTGCAGCAGGCCGGCGTGATCGGCCTGCGCGCCGATGCCGGCATCCGTGCCGGCGTGCAGGACATCGAGGACAACCCGCGCCAGCTGCGCTTCGTCGAACTGGATGCCGCCCAGCTGCCGCGCTCGCTGGACGACGTCGATGCGGCTGCGGTCAACACCAACTACGCGCTGGAGGCCGGCCTGGACCCGGTACGCGAGTCGATCGCGCGCGAGGCGACCGACTCGCCCTACGTCAACGTGTTCGCGGTGCGCGCCGCCGACAAGGACCGGCCCGAACTGCATCGGCTGTACGACATCTATCGCAGCGAGCCGGTCAGGCAGTTCATCCTGGAACGCTACAAGGGCGCGCTGGTCCCGGCTTGGTGAGCGCGCCGCGGGAGCGGTCGCGCCCCTGAGAGAAGCAACCTGTAGGAGCGACTTCAATCGCGATGGGGACTTGCCGGTAGAGCCCCATCGCGACTGAAGTCGCTCCTACAGTCGCTCCGGCATCACTCCCCGAGCGTGGGCCTGTCCTTCATGGATATGCGCGCTCGCGCAGCCACTTGGTGGCGATCCACTTCTCGCCTTCCAGCACCGGCGCGCCGGCGTGCAGGCTGCGCGTCATCGGGTGCGGGCGGTCGTAGCTGAAGAACACCGCATTGCCCTTGACCGCGGCCGCCTCGAACCTGGCGTCCGGGAACACCGTGGCACCGCCGCGGGCGGGCGTGTTGAGGTACATCACCAGCGTGGCCACGCGCTGGCCGCCGCACCTGGCCACCGCCTCGCTGCCGGCGCGCTGCGGATCGAAGTAGTCGTAGTGCGGGCGGTACTCGGCTCCGGTGCCGTAGTGCAGTATCTGCAGGCCCTCGCCGTGGTCCAGCGGCCAGTCCAGCAATCGTGCGATCCGCGCCTCGATGCGCGCGCACAGCGCATTCTCGCCGCGGGCGAAGCAGGTCCCCCGGCTGGTCCTGTGCGCGTGCACGAGGCCCTCGCCGGTCTCGGGATCGACCGTGGTCGAGCGCGAGAGGCGACTGCGCGACAACCCCACCAGTGCGTCGCATTCCTCGTCCGACAGCAGCCCGCCGAGGACCACGACCCGCGGCAGCAGCATCTGCGCCAGGACCTGCACCCGCCGGTCGCCGGCATCGAGCACCGCCGCGCCATTCAACTCGAACGCCGCCGGCACGCGCGCCGGCGGCGGTGATCCGGATTCCCGCGCCTGCTCGAGCAGGTAGCCGCGCACGGCCTCCTCCACCGCGTCGATCGCCTCCTGTTCGTTCCAACCGTCCGCATACAGCGCCTGCAGCACGACGCCGGGGTCCTGGCCGGCAAGCGCCTGCTCCACGGCCCAGCGTTCGAGTTCCGGCGACAGGTGTCGCGCCATGGGCATCGTCCCGCCGCGGGCGGGCTCCAGCAAAGGACCTGGTGACGGAAATTCCATCACGGCCATGACAACGCCATGACAGCTGCCCGGCACGCATTTCGATCCCCGCAGGAAGGCACGCTCAGGCATCGGCTCGGTGTCGGGAGAACGAGTCACCGACCTGTCACAGACAGCACCTATAAATCTTCCTTAACGCAAGCCATACGGATCGCGCGCCCGCATCCGATCGCGAGCGAACTGTGGCCTGTCCCCGCTTCCCTTGAATTCCTTTTCGAACACTCACTTTTTTGGAGAGAGAGCATCATGTCGTCCAGCCACAATGCCAAGACCCTCCTGATGACCTTCGCCGCCGCCTTCGCCCTCAGCGGCTGCGGCGGCGGTGCCGACAAGGTGGTCTCCCCCGGCACCCCGAGCAATCCGCCGGCCCCGACTCCCACGCCGAGCCCCACGCCGACCCCCACGCCATCGCCGGGCGGCAGCGCCGCCGAGAGCTGCCCGGACGGCACCGTCAACCAGGGCACCATCGCCAGCGACAGCCTGCGCGCCTGCCGCCTGCCTTCGGAAATCCTCGGCGACCTGACCCTGCGCAACATCGACGGCGTGGCCTACCAGATCCAGGGCCAGGTCAACGTCGGCCAGGACCAGCTGGGCGACAGCGCGGTCAACGATGCCTCCAAGCGCGGCCGCCTGCTGATCGAACCGGGCGTGACCCTGTTCGGCTCCAGCGGCCCGGACGTGCTGCTGGTGCAGCGCGGCTCGCAGATCCACGCGCTGGGCACCCGCGAGCAACCCATCGTCTTCACCTCGCGCAACGACCTGGAAGGCAACGGCGCCAAGTTCGACTGGGCCGGCGTGGTGCTGATGGGGCGCGCGCCGATCAACAACTGCATCGGCGGCGCCACTCCCGGCGCGGCCGACTGCCAGGGCGCGGTGGAAGGCACCAGCAACGCCTACGGCGGCGGCAACGATCCGACCGACAGCAGCGGCGAAATGAGCTACGTGCAGATCCGCTACTCCGGCTACGTCCTCGGCGCCGGCAACGAACTGCAGTCGCTGACCCTGGTCGGCGTCGGCAGCGGCACCAAGATCGACCACTTCCAGTCGCACTACAGCGGCGACGACGGCATCGAGATCTTCGGCGGCACGGTCAACCTGAGCCACATCGTCATCACCGAGGCCGACGATGACTCGCTGGATACCGACTGGGGCTGGAGCGGCGGCGTCCAGTACGGCCTGGTCGTGCGCAAGACCCCGTCGGTGAAGGGCGTCGCCGACTCCGGCTCGATCTTCGAGTGGTCGGCCCTGGACCAGACCCCGACCTCGACGCCGAAGGTGTCCAACTTCACCGTCTACACCACCGACCCGACGCTGGACTCGCTGGTCAAGGTCAACCAGGGCACCAACGCATACGTGTGGAACAGCGTGCTGGTGACCGCCCCGGCCTCGGCCAACCAGAAGCAGGCCGACGTGTGCTTCGACATCACCGGCACCGGCACCGGCATCGAACTGCTGTCGAACCACTTCACCTGCGACAAGCGCGACAAGAACTCCGAGACGACCGCCAAGGTCGATGCGGCCACCAAGACCGGCACCGTGTTCGGCGCCTCGACCCTGACCAGCGCCTACATCAACGGCCAGAACGAGAACGCGGTGACGCCGGCCGCGGTCAACGCCAAGCACGGCTTCTTCGACGACGTGGACTACATCGGCGCGGCCAAGGACGCCAACGACGCCTGGTGGCAGGGCTGGACGGTCGGCCTGGAGTAACCGGCCGCGACTGCTCCCCCCGTGCACGAGGATGCGGCGGCCCGAGGCCGCCGCATCCTCCATCAAGCCTGCCCGATGCAGCCAAGGTCCACGCCCATGACGTCCTCCAATCCCCGATCCAATCCATTGCGCCGCGGCCTGTTCATCGCCATCGGCACGGCGCTGGCCCAGCCCGTGCTGGCCCAGGAAACCACGCAACAGACAACGCCGCAGGCCACCCAGATCGACACGGTGACCGTGCGCGGCGAGTACATCCCCGAACCGATGGCCAACACCGCCGAGGTGGCCAGCTTCGTCACCCGGGAAGATCTCCAGCGCACCGGCGACAGCGATGCCGCGCAGGCACTGGCCCGCGTCAGCGGCCTGAGCGTGGTCGGCGATAAGTACGTGTACGTGCGCGGCCTCGGCGAGCGCTATTCCTCGGCGCTGTTCAACGGCTCGCCGCTGCCCTCGCCCGAACCGATGCAGCGCGTGGTGCCGCTGGACCTGTTCCCGAGCGAGGCGCTGCAGAGCATGACCGTGCAGAAGACCTATTCGGCCAGGTACCCCGGCGAGTTCGGCGGCGGCGTGATCGACCTGCAGAGCCTGAACGTGCCGGAAGACAGCTTCCTCAAGCTGTCCATCGGCATCGGCGGCAACAGCGTCACCACCCGCGAGAAGGGCCTGACCTACTACGGCGGCGGCGACAGCGACTGGTGGGGCTACGACGACGGCCGCCGCGACCTGCCCAGCGAGGTCATCCACAGCCACCAGGCACTGACCCAGGCCAACTACAGCCGCGAATGGCTGGCCGCGTTCGGCAGCGCGCTGAACAACCCCAACCTGTTCGTGCTGCAGCAGAAGAACAAGATCGATCCGGACTTCAACTTCGGCGGCAGCGCCGGCACCTCGTACGACATCGGCGACGACCTGAAACTGGGCGTCGTCGCGGTGGCCGACTTCAAGAACGAATGGCGCACCCGCACCGGCAAGCAGCAGAACGGCGTGTTCACCGGCGCCGGCGCGGACACCTACGAGGACTACGACTTCGCCACCACGCGCATGAACGCCCGCGTCAACGGCCTGCTCGGCCTCGGCCTGCAGGGCCGGCGCCACTCGCTGTCGTGGAACACCCTGTACGTGCACGACACGCTCAAGGAAGCCAAGTCCCGCGACGGCTACAACTTCAACGTCGGCGTCGACATCCGCGAGGACGGCACCCTGTGGCTGGAGCGCAAGCTGATCAACCACCAGCTGTCCGGCAAGAGCAGCTTCGGCGAATACGACGACTTGAAGGTCGAATGGCGCCTGGCCAAGTCCAAGGCGACCCGCACCACCCCCTACGAGACCAGCGTCCGCTACGCCGACATCGACGGCACCTGGCTGCACGGCAGCGGCAACAACTCGCTCAAGTTCGGCGCGGTGGACGACGAGGTGGCCAGCGGCGGCGTCGATTTCGTCTGGCGCCTGCCGATCGAGCGCGAGCTGAGCCTGAGCTTCGGCGCGGCCTATTCCGACAACGACCGCGAAGCGGTGCAGCGCAGCTTCCGCTTCGACACGACCAACAATGCCGCCCTGCCCGTGTACAACCAGTACCAGCGCATCGACTACCTGTTCTCGGACTACAACTTCCAGAACGGCCTGCTGACCCTGAACGAGATCACCGCCAACAACAACGGCGAGTCGGCCTACAAGGGCACGCTCAAGACCAAGGCGGCCTACCTGCAACTGGAAGGCGACATCGCCCCGGCGTGGCGCGCGGCGCTGGGCCTGCGCTACGAAGACGCCACCCAGGCGGTGCATCCGCTGGACATCTTCAGCGGCGCGCGCGTCGGCGGCATCTACGCCACCGCCCCGCTGCAGAACGACTACCTCCTGCCGGCGCTGACCATCACCTGGAACTTCGCCGAGAACCAGCAGATCCGCCTCGGCGCGTCCAAGACCATCGCCCGCCCGCAGTTCCGCGAACTGGCCCCGCAGCAGTACACCGACCCGGACAACGACCGCCTGTTCTTCGGCAATCCGTACCTGGTGGACAGCGAACTGGTCAACCTGGACCTGCGCTACGAATGGTTCTTCGGCGCCGGCGAGTACTTCACCGCCGGGCTGTTCCACAAGCACATCGACAAGCCGGTGGAAGCGGTGGTCGGCGATTTCGGCGGAAACCAGCTGTTCCAGGGCTTCCTCAATGCACCGGAAGCCACCTTGTACGGCGCCGAGATCGAATACAAGAAGTACTTCGACCCCGGCTTCAACTGGCTCGGCGACGGCCGCCTCTACTTCGCCAGCAACTACACCTGGTCCAAGTCGGAAGTGAACAGCAAGGACAGCGACACGGTGATCCCGCCGGGCTTCAACGGCGTGCCGCAGGCAGCCAGCAGCTTCGTCCGCGACGGCAGCCAGATGCAGGGCCAGAGCGAACACATCGCCAACCTCCAGTTCGGCGTGGAAAGCGAAAGCGCCGACCTGCAGGCGACCCTGATCGCCAACTACGTCAGCGAGCGGATCAGCGTGCGCGGCCGTTCCGGCCAGCCGGACTACATGGAAAAGCCGGGCACGACGCTGGACTTCGTGCTGCGCAAGGGCCTGGACTTCGGCTACGACTGGATCAAGCCGTCGCTGAAATTCTCGGCGCGCAATCTGCTCGACACCAAGCACGAGGAGTACCAGGAGCGCGGCGGCAGCCGCATCGACCTGTACACCTACAAGCCGGGCATCAGCTGGGACCTGAGCCTGACGCTGGACTTCTGATCCGGCGGCGGCCCGAGACACGAAGCCCGGCGGCCCGCCGGGCTTCGTGTTTCCGATGCAATGAGGCCGTCACATTTCTGACTCATCCTGTAACAAACCGGTTGCCCACCGCCCTTTCCGGCCCTTCTCCCGTGTCCATCTCGATCCCCAACCGCGCTCTGCCCCGGCACTGGCCCGTGCTGGCCGAAGCCGTGCTCTGGCTGCTGTTGCTGCTCCAGCTGGCGCGTTTCGGCTGGCTGCTGCTGGCCCCGGCCAGCGTCGCCGGCGCCCCGAGGATCACCGCGCTGCCCGCGCAGATCCCCGACCTGGCCGGGCACGCCCCCTTCTCCGGCAGCGGCGCCGACACGGCCACGGCGTCGGCCAGCCTTGACGGCTGGCGCCTGTTCGGCCTGCGCAGCGCGGCGGACGGCGGCGGCTCGGCCATCCTCGGCCGCGACAAGCAACCGCAGATGGCGTACGCGGTCGGCGACGAGATCGCACCGGGGCTGGCGCTGGCGAGGATCGCCGACGACCACGTCGAGTTCGGCGATGGCCGCCGCCTCGACCTGCCCGACGCGGGACCGGCGCCCGCAGCGGCGCGCCCGGCCGCGCCGCTGGCGACGGCCAGAGCGGCCGATGCCGCCGGCTTCGACACCTCGAAACTGCTCGACGCCGGCCTGCAGGCACGCACCGAGGACGGCCGCATCACCGGCTACACCCTGCTGCCGCGGGGCGGCAGCGAGCTGATGCTGCGCGGCATCGGCCTGCGCCCGGGCGACGTGCTGCTAAGCGTCAACGGCCAGTTCCTGTCGCCGGGGACGATGGCCGACCTGGCCAGGGAACTGCAGTCCAACCCGCAGGCGGTCGTCAGCTTCCAGCGCGACGGCCAGACCCGCACCCTGACTCTCGGAAGCGGCAAGCCATGAGCCCTAGCCACACCGGCCTGCTGCTGCTCGCGGCGACCGCCTTCGCCATTCCCGCCGTCCCCGCGCCGGCCCAGCAGGCGGCAGCCAATGCGCCGGCGCTGCGCATGCAGAACGTCGAACTGGCCGCGTTCATCCAGGACGTGGCGCGTGCCACCGGCACCACCTTCATCGTCGATCCGCGCGTGCAGGGGACGGTCAACGTCAGCCGCGACCAGTCGCTGTCCAACGAGGACCTGATCGGCGTGCTGCTGGCGGTGCTGCGCAGCAACGGCATGGTCGCGGTACCGGCCGGCACCGCCACCTACCGGGTGGTGCCCGACGACACCGCCGCGCAGCAGCCGGCCTCGCCGCTGGGCTTCGCCACCCGGGTGTTCCCGCTGCAGCGGATCGACGCGCGCGCCGCCGCCGAGACGCTCAAGCCGCTGCTCGGCCGCGGCGGCGTGGTCATGGCGCTGCCGCAGGGCAACCAGTTGCTGGTCGCCGACTACGCCGACAACCTGCGCCGCGTCCTCGGCCTGGTCGAGCAGATCGACCGCGACAGCGCCGGCATCGACACCGTGACCCTGCGCAACACCTCCGCGCGCGAACTGGCCGCGACCCTGTCCGAACTCTACGGCATCGGCGGCGACAAGGCCGGCGCGCCGCTGTCGGTGCTGGCGGTGGAAAGCAGCAACTCGCTGCTGCTGCGCGGCAACCCCGGGATGGTGCAGAAGGCGGCGAAGCTGGCGCTGGACCTGGACACCCGCGCCGAACGCGGCGGCGACGTGGCCGTGGTCCGCCTGCAGCATGCCAGCGCCGAACAGCTGCTGCCGGTACTGCAGCAACTGATCGGGCAGGCGCCCGACGCCACCGCCGCCGGGGCCGCGGACAACCCGGCCGCCGCCCTCGTCGCCACGGCCGGCGCCGGCACGCCCGCCAACACCCAGGTGATTTCCCCTGCCAGCGGCAAGCGCCCGGTGATCGTGCGCTATCCCGGTGCCAATTCGCTGATCGTGCATGCCGACCCGGACACCCAGCGCACCCTGCTGGACGTGATCCGGCAGCTGGACGTGCGCCGCGAGCAGGTGCTGGTCGAGGCGCTGGTGGTCGAGGTGTCGGAGGGTGCGGCCAAGCAGCTGGGCACGCAGCTGCTGCTGGCCGGCACCGACGGCAGCATACCGCTGGGCCTGACCCAGTTCTCCAACGGCGCCCCCGGCATGGTCTCGCTGGCCGGCAGCGCGCTGGCCGGCAGCAACGGCGACGATGGCGAGGACAGCATCGCCGACCTGGCCCGGCAGGCCGCGGCGCAGTCGCTGCTGGGACTGAACGGCGGCCTGTTCGGGTTGGCCGAGCGCCACGGCGACCGCGTGTTCGGCCTGATCATCAACGCAGTCAAGAGCGATACCGGCTCCAACCTGCTGTCGACCCCGTCGCTGCTGACCCTGGACAACGAGGAAGCGCACATCCTCGTCGGCCAGGAAGTGCCGGTCACCACCGGCGAGGTGCTGAGCACCAACAACGACAACCCGTTCCGCACCATCAACCGCCAGGACGTCGGCATCCAGTTGACCGTGCGCCCGCAGATCAACAGCGGCGGCGGCATCACCCTGACGATCAAGCAGGAAGTCTCCTCGGTCAACGGCACGGTCAGCAGCTCCAGCGACGAGCTGGTGCTGAACAAGCGCGAGATCCAGACCAATGTCGTGGTCGACGACGGCGCCATCGTCGCCCTCGGCGGCCTGCTCGACCACAGCGACCAGTCTCGCGTCGACAAGATCCCGCTGCTCGGCGACATCCCCGGCCTCGGCGCGCTGTTCCGCAACAGGTCCAACAGCCGCAGCAAGACCAACCTGATGGTGTTCCTGCGCCCGAGCATCGTGCGCACCGCCGCCGACGCCCAGCGCCTGACCGCGCAGCGCTACGGCTACCTGCGCGAGCGCCAGTGGCAGGGCGACCCGGCCGCGGCGGCCGAGCTGGACGCGGTGGTCCGCGACTACCTGCGCATCAACCCGCCGCTGCAGCCGCCGCCCGCGCCCGCCGCCGGCCCTCCGTCCCGGCAATGAACGCCGCCGCGCCCTTCCTCGCCTATGCCTTCGCCAAGCGCCATGGCGTGCTGCTGCTCGACGCCGGCGAGGACGCCGCCCACGTCGCCCTGCGCGAGGGCGAGGACCCGCGGGCGCTGCTGGAACTGCGGCGCGCGCTCGGCCGGCCACTGCGGATCGAAACGCTGGCGCGGCCGCTGTTCGACCGCCGGCTGTCGGAAATCTACGCCGATGCCGCGATGGGCAACGCCGCCGGGGTCGAGCAGCTGGACCTGCACGGCAACCTGGATTCGCTGATCGAGGACATCCCCAGCACCGCCGACCTGCTGGAGAGCCAGGGCGATGCGCCGATCATCCGCCTGATCAACGGCCTGATCGCCGAGGCCGCGCGGCTGGGCGCTTCCGACGTGCACATCGAATCGTTCGAATCGGCGCTGCGGGTGCGCTTCCGCGTCGACGGGGTGATGCGCGAGGCGCTGAACATGCCGCCGCGGATCGCACCGCTGCTGGTCTCGCGGGTCAAGGTGATGGCGCGGCTGGACATCGCCGAGAAACGCGTGCCGCAGGACGGCCGGGTATCGCTGGCGATGGGGTCCAAGCAACTCGACGTGCGCGTGTCCACCCTGCCCACGCGCGGCGGCGAGCGCGTGGTGCTGCGCATCCTCGACAAGGACCAGGGCGCGCTGTCGCTGCAGCAGCTCGGCATGGCCGCGCCGGCGCTGGCCGCGCTGCGCCGGGCGCTGCGCACGCCCAACGGCATCCTCCTGGTCACCGGCCCCACCGGCTCGGGCAAGACCACCACGCTGTACGCGGCACTGGCGTCGCTGAACGACGGCCAGCGCAACATCCTGACCGTCGAGGACCCGGTCGAGTACGCCATCGAGGGCGTCGGCCAGACCCAGGTCAACGCCCGCGTCGGCATGAGCTTCGCCGCCGGCCTGCGCGCGATCCTGCGCCAGGACCCGGACGTGGTGATGGTCGGCGAGATCCGCGACGGCGAGACCGCGCAGATCGCGGTGCAGGCCAGCCTGACCGGCCACCTGGTGCTGTCCACCGTGCATACCAACGACGCCGCCGGCGCGATCACCCGCCTGCGCGACATCGGCATCGAGCCGTTTCTGCTCGCGTCGAGCCTGCGCCTGGTGATGGCACAACGGCTGCTGCGGCGGCTGTGCCCGCACTGCCGCGCCCCGCGCGCGGCCGGCGACGCCCCCGCCGCGCTCGGCGGCGAACGCTTCGACGGCCCGCTGTACGCGGCGGCCGGCTGCGCGCAATGCAACCATACCGGCTATGCCGGGCGCATCGGCATCCACGAGTTCATCGTCATCGACGAACGCATCCGCCGGCTGGTCGCCGAGGACGCCGGCGAGGACGCGATCGCCGCCGTTGCCTTCGCCGGCGGCGGCCGCCTGTCCGATGCGGCGCGCGACGCGGTCGCCGCCGGCCTGACCACGCTGGAGGAAGCGGTGCGGGTGACCCGCCAGGAAGACACCCCGAGGGAGGGCGGCGGCGATGGCGGCGTTTGAGTATTCGGCGCTGGACCTGCAGGGCCGCACCCGCAGCGGCACGGTCGCCGCGGCGACGCTGCGCGAGGCGCGCGCGCTGCTGGAAGGACGGCAGCTGCTGCCGCTGCGGCTGGAGCCGGCGATGCAGCAGGAACGGCCGGGCCTGGGCGGCCGCTTCGGCGCCAGGGACCTGTCCCTGCTGACCCGGCAGCTGTCGACCCTGGTCGCCAGCGCGCCGCTGGAAGAGGCGCTGCGCACGATCGGCAGCCAGTCCGACCGCCGCGGCGTGCGCCGGGTGGTGATGGCCACGCACGCGCAGGTGCTGGAGGGCTTCCGCCTGGCCGACGCGATGGCCAGGCAGGGCAAGGCGTTCCCGCCGCTGTACCGGGCGATGGTCGCCGCCGGCGAGAGTTCCGGCGCGCTGCCGCAGATCCTCGAACGCCTGGCCGGACTGCTGGAACGCCAGCAGCAGGTCCGGGCCAGGCTGATCGGCACCCTGGCCTACCCGGCCGCACTGGCACTGACCGCGGTCGCGGTGGTGGTCGGGCTGATGCGCTTCGTCGTGCCGAAGGTGGTCGAGCAGTTCGACTCGATGGGGCGCGAACTGCCGTGGCTGACCCGCGCGGTGATCTTCGTCTCCGATTTCGTCAACCACTGGGGCTGGGCGCTCCTGCTCGCGCTGGCCATGGCCGGTGCGGTCTTCGTCCACCTGCTGCGGCGCGACGGTTTCCGCCTGCGCTTCGACCGCTGGCTGCTGCGCCTGCCGCTGCTCGGACGCCTGCTGCGCGACCTGCACGCCGCGCGGATGGCGCGCACGCTGGCGATCATGCTCGACAGCGGCCTGCCGCTGATCGAGGGACTGGCGATCACCGCGCGCACCGTCGGCAACCGCGTGCTGCGCGAGGCGACCGAGGCCATGGTCGCCTCGATCGACGAGGGCGGCAGCCTGTCGGCGGCGATGAAGCGCGCCGGCGTGTTCCCGCCGACCCTGCTCTACATGGCCGGCAGCGGCGAGAACAGCGGCCGCCTGGCGCCGATGCTCGACCGCGCCGCCGACTACCTCGAGCGCGAGATCGACACCTTCGCCAGCGCCACCCTGAGCCTGCTGGAGCCGGCGATCATCGTCGTCCTCGGCGGCGTGGTGGCAATGATCGTGCTGTCGATCCTGCTGCCGATCCTGCAATTCAATTCGATGGCGCTTTGAGGCCGGGATTCGGGATTGGGGATTCGGGATGACCAGCCATTCGGCTGTGAAGAGCTTGGATTCGCAAACAGCATTTACGAACGAACATCTGAAGGGAACACGCCAATGTCCAGAACTCGCCGCCATCGAATCCCCAATCTCAAATCCCCAATCCCCGCCTCCCGGGGCTTCACCCTGATCGAGCTGATGGTGGTCATCGTCATCATCGGCTTGCTGGCCACGGTGGTGGTCATCAACGTGATGCCCAGCCAGGACCGGGCGATGGCCGAAAAGGCGCGCGCCGACGTCGCCCTGCTGGAGCAGGCGCTGGAGGCCTATCGCCTGGACAACCTGGTGTACCCGCGCACCGACCAGGGCCTGCAGGCGCTGCTGCAGGCACCGGCAGGGCTGGCACGGCCGGAGCGCTACCGCAAGGGCGGCTACATCCGCCGCCTGCCGGCCGATCCATGGGGCAACCCCTACCAGTACCGCCTGCCGGGCCGGCGCGGTGCGTTCGACGTGTACTCGTTCGCCGCCGACGGCACCGAGGGCGGCGAAGGCGAGAACGCGGATATCGGGAATTGGCAATGAAAGGCCGGGATTGGGGATTCGGGATTGGGGATTGGATAAGAGCCTGCACCACCGGCTGCCCGCCGCTTTTGCGAATCCCCGCTTTTCACAGCCGACTGGCTGGTCATCCCGAATCCCCAATCCCGGCCCACCGCCAGACGGGCTTCACCCTGATCGAGCTGCTCGCCGTGCTCGCGATCGTCGGCCTGGCCACGACTGCGGTGCTGCTGACCCTGCCGCATGGCGATGCGGCGCTGTACCGGCAGGCCGACGACTTCGGCCTGCGCCTGCTGCGGGCCAAGGAGGAGGCCATCCTCGGCGGGCGCACGGTGCAGGTGGGCGTCGATGCCGCCGGCTACCGCTTCGACCGCCTGGATGCGGGCAGGTGGGTCGTGCTCGAGGAAGGCCCGTTCGCCGCACGCGCCTGGGCCGATGGCGTGCAGGCGCAGCTGCCGCCGCGGCGCGAGCGGCTCGGCTTCCGCTTCGACCCGACCGGCGCGGCCGAGCCGCAGACGCTGCTGCTGGCGAGCGGCAAGGCGCGCGCGGAGATCTCGGTCGACCCGGCCGGCAAGGTGGTGGTGCGGTGAAGCGCCGGGATTCGGGATTCGGGATTGGGGATTCGGTAAAGGCCGGGGCGTGCCCGCCGCCTTTGCGAATCCCGGCTTTTCACAGCCGACTGGCTGGTCATCCCCAATCCCCAATCCCGGCTTCCACCGGCTTCTCCCTGATCGAACTGCTGGTGGCGCTGGCGATATTCGCCCTGGTCGTGGTCGGCCTGCTCAACCTGGCCGGCGAAAGCACCCGCACCGCGGTGCACGTGGAGCGCAGCGTGCTGGCCGGCATCGTCGCCGACAACCTCGCCGCCGAGGCGGCACTGGCCGAGGCGTCCGCGCTGGCCGCCCCGGCACAGGGCTCCGAACGCCTCGGCGAACGCGATTGGCGCTGGCGGCGCGAGACCGCCGCGAGCGGCAACGACGGCCTGCTGCGCATCGACATCGAGGTCACCGGCGACGATGGCGCCGTCGCGGCGAACGCCACGGTGTTGCGATGAAGAGCCGGGATTGGAGATTGGGGATGACCAGCCAGTCGGCTGTGAAAAGCCGGGATTCGCAAAAGCGGCGCGCAGCCGCCGGCGCAGGGTTCTGTCCAATCCCCAATCCCCAATCCCGAATCCCCGCCTGCAGCCAGGTGGGCTTCACCCTGATCGAGGTCCTCATCGCCATGGCCGTGTTCGCGCTGCTCTCCGCGGCCGCGGTGGGCATCCTCGCGTGGACGGCCGACCAGCAGGGTGCGGTCCGCGCCAGGATGGAACGGCTGGGCGAGCTGCAGCGCGCCCACGCCCTGCTGAAGGCGGACCTGGCGCAGGCGGCGCTGCGGCGCACCCGGCGCAGCGACGGCCGTGCCGAACGCAGCGCCTTCC
Source organism: Stenotrophomonas sp. MMGLT7 (assembly GCF_021168555.1). Lineage (GTDB taxonomy): Bacteria > Pseudomonadota > Gammaproteobacteria > Xanthomonadales > Xanthomonadaceae > MMGLT7. The sequence continues at coordinate 133,857 of NZ_JAJOZS010000007.1, forward strand.
TCGCCGCGCCACCGGACGACATGCGCGGGCCGCTGTTCGGCTTCGTCCGCCGCGGCTGGGAAAACGTGGACGCCGCCCCGCGCGCCTCGCTGCAGTACGTCGAGTACCGCGTCGCCGACGGCAGGCTGGAACGCAGCAGCCGCGCCGCACTCGACGGTGCACCGGCCGAAGCGCCGCAGGTCGTGCTCGAAGGCGTCGGCTCGGCGAAGGCGTACTACTACGCGCGCGGCTTCTGGAGCGACGGCTGGGGCGGCGGCCTGGACGCCCTGCCGCAGGCCGTGCGCCTGGAACTGCAACTGCGCGACTTCGGCCGGGTGCGGCAGGTGTTCCTGCTGCCGGAGGAGGGGATGTGAAGCGCGGAGCGGGGATTGGGAATTCGGGATGGGGGATTGGTGAAAGCGGCGGGCAGCCGCGGGCGCGGGCTTTTATCCAATCCCCCATCCCGAATCCCCAATCCCAATCCGGCACCGCCCTGCTGTCGGTGCTGCTGCTGGCCGCGGTGATGGCCGTGCTGGCGGTGGCGATGCTCGACGACATCCGCTTCGGCCTGCGCCGCGCCGGCAATGCGCAGGCCATCGCCCAGGCGCAGCGCTATGCGCTGGGCAGCGAGGCGCTGGCCAGGCAGCGCATCGGCGAACTGCAGCGCATGCAGGTCGATGTCGCGCAATGGAACGGCAAGCCGCTGGTGTTCCCGATCGTCGAGGGCGACGACAACCTCGGCATGGTGTACGCGCGGCTGGACGATGCCAGCACCTGCTTCAACCTCAACTCCGTGGTCGAGGGCGCGCCGGAGCAATGGACCCGGCGCGAACTGGGCGTGCGCCAGTACGTCGCGCTGCTGCAGGCACAGGGCTTCGCCGCCGCGCAGGCACAGGCGCTGGCCGATGCGCTGGCCGACTGGATCGATTCCGATGCGCAGCGCGCGCCGCTCGGCGCCGAGGATTCCAGCTACGCCGCGCTGCAGCCGGCCTATCGCACCTCGGGCGCGCTGCTTGCCGAGCCGTCCGAACTGCGCGCCATCCGCGGCTACGACGCGCAGACCTATGCCCGTATCCGCCCGCAGGTCTGCGCCCTGCCCAGCGCGGAACTCTCGCCGGTGAACGTCAACGCGCTCCAGCCGGAGCAGGCACCGGTGCTGAGCATGCTCAGCCTGGGCCGGCTCACGCCCGCGCAGGCGCGGCGCATCCTGGACCAGCGCCCGGACGGCGGCTGGCGCGATGCGCTGGCGTTCTGGTCGCAGCCCGCACTGCGCGACGCCGGACTTCCCAACGAGGTCTACGACCAGGTACAGCTGAGCAGCCGCTGGTTCAGGCTGCGCACCGAAGTCGAATACGCCAGCGCACAAGCGGTGCTGGATGCCTTGCTGCAAGCCGACGGCGGCCCCGCCCGCCTGGTCGCCCGCCGCTGGACGCCCGAAGAATGACCCAGATCCCCTCCCTCACTCGCCTGCTGCTGTTGAACGCCGACCCGGCAGGCGCCTCCACCTGCCTGCACATCGATGCCGGCGGACGCATCCTGTCACGCTCGCAGGTCGATGCCGCGCAGCCGCTGCCGGCCGCTGCCGGCACGCGCGACGTGCTCGCCGTACCGGCCGCCGCGCTGCATCTGCTGTGGATCGAACTGCCCGCGCACAGCGCGGCACAGGCGCTGGCCGCGGCACGACTGATGCTGGAAGACCTCGTCGCCGGCCCGCGCGAGAACCTGCATGTCGCGCTCGGCGAATTTTCCGCCGACGCCCAGCGCCTGCTGGCCGTGGTCGATGACCAGACGATGCGCGGCTGGCTGCAGCGCGCCACGCAACTGGGCCTGCAGGCGCAGGCCGTGGTGCCCGATTGCCTGCTGCTGGACGAGGCACAGGACGACAGCGTGCAGGCCTGCGAGCGCGACGGACGGGTGCTGGCCCGCGGCAAGCGGCTGGCCCTGGCCGCCGAGCCGGATCTGGCCAGGCGCGTCATCGGCGAACGCCCGCTGCGATGGCTCGACGCCGCCGAGGCCGAGGCATGCCTTGCCGCCCATGCCATCGCGCCGCCCGCCATCGACCTGCTGCAGGGCGCGCACGCGCGAGGCGACGGAAAATCCCCGCGCCAACGCAGGCGCCTGCGCCTGCTGGCCGCGCTGGTCCTGCTTTCGCCGCTGCTGCTGGTGGCCGCACAAACGGCCTACCACGCCCTCGCCGCACACCGGCTGCAGGCCCGCGCCGACGCCCTGGCCGCCCGCTTCCAGCCCGGCCTGGACGCAGGGCGGCTGCACGCGCACTACACCCAGCGTGTGGCCGCCGACGTGCTGGCGGTGCACTCGGCCAGACTGTTCGAAGCCTTGCGCGGCGTGCCCGGCGCGCGCCTGGACAGCTACGAGTTCTCCCCCGACGGCGGCCTGCGCGCCGGGCTGCTGCACCCGCGCGAGGCGGACCTGGAGACCCTGCGCCAGCAGCTGGCGGACAACGGACTGGAGCTGATCGCGCTGGACAGCCAGCCGGTCGATGCCGGCCTGCGCAGCCTGGTCGCCGTGGAGCCGCTGCAATGAAGGCACGCATCGAGCAGTTCCGCCTGTGGTGGCAACGGCGCGAACCGCGCGAACGGCTGATGCTGGGCGCGATGTGCGCGGCAATCGCCGCCTTCGTGCTCTGGTATGCGCTGTTCGTGCCGCTGCGCATGGCCCGCGACAGTGCCCAGGCCCGCCATGAACGCGCCACGCTGGCGCTGCTCCAGACCGAACTGGAACTGGCCCAGCTGCGCCAGCTGCAGCAACGCCGGCCACCGCAACCTGCCGATGCGGCGGCGCTGAAGCGTGCCGTGCTGGACAGCGCCGGCAAGGCCGCGCTGGCGGTGAGCCGCGAGCGCGACAGCGACCCCGCCGGCTTCGGCATCGAAGCCGACGCGGCCAGCCCGCGGCAGTTGTTCGCCTGGCTCGATGCCCTGCGCAACGATCATGGCCTGGCGCCGTCCAGCCTGAGCGCCGCCAGGAGCGAGGGCGGCTTGCGGGTCCAGGCCGGCTTCGCCCTGGCCCCGTCCAGCCGGTGAGTCCATCGCCACGGCCCGATGGCTGCGGGAGTCCGGCGGCATGCGCCAGCGATGGGCCGACACGGCCGGCCGAGATGCGGGGCCCCCTGCCCGTCTGGCCGCAGGCGGACACGAAGCGCCGAGGCCCCGGTTCGCGCCGCGACCACACGGCCCACGACCTGCGCGCCGGCGCCCCGCCCTGCGCGCCGTCATGCATCCGTCATCATTCCTTCTTCAGGCCTTCATCGAGACATGTCCCAATAGCGGGACCACCTCCGCTGCCGGCTGCACCCGCCGCGATGGAACGGGATGCCGGACCTGCAATGGCGCGCGCAAGCGCCTTCCGAACCTGTCCGGCGCCGCGGGCCACGAATCCCGGAACACCGTCCGACCGATCTCTCTCCCGGTCGACCGGCGAAGCGGGCTCCATCGGAGCCCGCTTCATTTTGTCGCGCCACCATGCCCGGCGGAACGAGTGTCATGAAGCCGTAACAAAAACATCATTTCATAGCGCCATCCGCCGGCGCGGCCGGCCCCATGCCCTGGAGCAACTCCATGAAACTGCAATCGACCGGACTGGCCGCACTGTCGCTGGCCGTCGCCCTGGCTCTCGTCGCCTGCAAGCCGGGCAACGACGCCCAGCCCGGCGCGACCGCGCCCGATGCCGCCGCCACCGGCACCCCGGCCCCCGGCGACGCCAAGACCGCCGAGATCTCCGGCGCCGGCGCCTCCTTCATCTACCCGCTGGTGTCCAAGTGGTCGGCCGACTACAACGCCGCCACCGGCAACAAGGTCAACTACCAGTCGATCGGCTCCGGCGGCGGCATCGCCCAGATCAAGGCGGGCACCGTGGACTTCGGCTCCTCCGACAAGCCGCTGGACAGCGAGGAACTGGCCGCCTCGGGCCTGGGCCAGTTCCCCTCGGCGATCGGCGGCGTGGTGCCGGTGGTCAACGTCGAAGGACTGCAGCCGGGCCAGCTGCGCCTGACCGGCGCGCTGCTGGCCGACATCTTCCTGGGCAAGGTCACCACCTGGAACGACCCGGCCATCGCCGCCGTCAACCCCGGGGTGACGCTGCCGTCGGCCAAGATCAACCTGGTGCACCGTTCCGACGGCTCGGGCACCAGCTTCAACTTCACCAACTACCTGGCCAAGGTCAGCCCGGAGTGGAAGAGCAAGGTCGGCGAAGGCACCTCGGTGCAGTGGCCGGGCGGCGTCGGCGGCAAGGGCAACGAGGGCGTGGCCTCGTACGTGCAGCAGATCAAGGGCTCGATCGGCTACGTCGAGCTGGCCTACGCGCTGCAGAACAACATGCCGTACGCGTCGCTGCAGAACGCGGCCGGCAACTGGATCCAGCCCAGCGCCGAGAGCTTCGCCGCCGCGGCCGCCAGCGCCGACTGGGCCAACGCCAAGGACTTCAACCTGGTCATCACCAACGCCCCGGGCGAGCAGGCGTGGCCGATCACCGCCACCAACTTCATGCTGATGCCGAAGCAGCCCAAGGACGCCGCGCGCAGCAAGGCGACGCTGGACTTCTTCAAGTGGGCGTTCGAGCAGGGCCAGGCACAGGCCAACGAGCTGCACTACGTGCCGCTGCCGCCGGAGCTGGTTCAGCAGATCGAGGCCTACTGGACGGCCGAGTTCAAGTGACGCAACGGCGCGGCCGTGCCTCCGGCACGGTCGCCCTTGCCGTTGGGTCATCCCCGCGAAGTGCTTTTCCACAGCCGAATGGCTGGTAAAGCGGGGATCCAGCGACTTTGCTCCTGGCTCCTGTCTTTCTCATCGCCCCACCAGGCGAAGGCCAACGTCCCTGGATCCCCGCTTTCGCGGGGACGACGATAGATGCAATATCGCCACGGCGGCTCCACGTGCTCCGTCCACCGGCCTTGCGCTCCACGCCAGGCGCAACGCCTCCGCCTCCGGCCCACCTGCCATCGCGCAGTTCCACGGCACCCCGCTCGCGCCCGCTCACTGATCCAAGGCCCCCCGCCTCCCCATGAATTCCACCGTCATTCCCGAAGCGATCTCCGCCCCGACCGGGCGCGATCTTCGCGATGCCCGTGCCGACCGCTGGTTCCGCTGGGTGCTGGTCGCCACCGTCGTGTTCGTGCTGCTGGCCCTGGCCAGCGCCGCGCTGTCGATGCTTTGGGGTGGCCGCCAGGCACTGCAGGTGCAGGGCCTGAGCTTCTTCTACTCGTCCGAATGGAACCCGGTCGAGAACAAGTACGGCGCACTGGCGCCGATATACGGCACCCTGGTGACGGCGATGATCGGCATGGTGATCGCGGTGCCGGTGAGCTACGGCATCGCCTTCTTCCTGACCGAGGTGGCGCCGCGCTGGCTGCGCGGCCCGGTCAGCACCGCCATCGAGCTGCTGGCCGGCATCCCGTCGATCATCTACGGCATGTGGGGCCTGTTCGTGCTGGTGCCGGTTATGACCGAGTACGGCACCCCCTGGCTCAACGACCACCTCGGCACGCTGCCGCTGATCGGCCCGCTGTTCCAGGGGCCGCCGTTGGGCATCGGCATGCTCACCGCCGGCTTCGTGCTGGCGATCATGGTGATCCCGTTCATTTCCTCGGTGATGCGCGAGGTGTTCCTGACCGTGCCGACGCGGCTGAAGGAGTCGGCCTACGCGCTGGGCTCCACCCGCTGGGAAGTGAGCTGGGACATCGTGCTGCCGTATACCCGCTCGGCGGTGATCGGCGGCATCTTCCTGGGCCTGGGCCGCGCGCTCGGCGAGACCATGGCGGTGGCCTTCGTGATCGGCAACAGCGTGCGGCTGTCGCCCTCGCTGCTTGAGCCCGGCACCACCATCGCCGCGCTGATCGCCAACGACTTCGGCGAGGCGACGGAAACCTACCGCTCGGCGCTGCTGCTGCTGGGCTTCGTGCTGTTCATCGTCACCTTCGTGGTGCTGGCGATCGCCCGGCTGATGCTGATGCGGCTGTCGCAGAAGGAGGGCAACTGATGGCGGCCAGCGACGTCTCCCGGCGCCTGTACAACCGCCGCCGCGTGGTCAACGCGGTCGCGCTGCTGCTTTCGTGCGTGACCGCGCTGTTCGGCCTGTTCTTCCTCGGCTGGATCCTGTGGACGCTGGTCGCCAAGGGCATCGCCGGCATCGACTGGAACCTGTTCACCATGATGACGCCGCCGCCGATGCAGGAAGGCGGCCTGGCCAACGCCTTCTTCGGCAGCGCGGTGATGTGTGCGCTGGCGATCGCCATCGGCACCCCGCTGGGGGTGGCCGCCGGCACCTGGCTGGCCGAGTACGGCAACGTCCGCAAGGCCGGCCTGGTGGTGCGCTTCGTCAACGACATCCTGCTGTCGGCGCCGTCGATCGTGCTCGGCCTGTTCGTCTACACGCTGTACGTGATGCAGACCGGCGGGCGCTTCTCGGCCTTCGCCGGCGCGCTGTCGCTGGCCTTCATCGTGCTGCCGGTGGTGGTGCGCACCACCGACGAGATGCTGCGGCTGGTGCCCGCGCAGATGCGCGAGGCGGCGCTGTCGCTGGGCGTGCCGCAGTGGAAGGTGATCGTGCAGGTGGTCTACCGCAGCGCCGCGGCCGGCATCGTCACCGGCATACTGCTGGCGCTGGCGCGCATCAGCGGCGAGACCGCGCCGCTGCTGTTCACCGCCTTCGGCAACCAGTACTGGAACAGCAACATCTTCCAGCCGATGGCCTCGGTGCCGGTGGTGATGAACCAGTTCGCCGGCAGCCCCTACGAGTCCTGGCAGACGCTGGCCTGGGCCGGTGCGCTGGTGCTCACCGTGTTCGTGCTGCTGGTCAGCCTGGGCGCGCGCGCCCTGCTCCTGCGCAACAAGATCTCCAACGATTGAAGCCCTCGGACCCCTCCATGAACGATCTCCACCACGCCACGCACATGCAGCGCATCGCGGTCCCGGCCTCGAACGGTGCCGCGCTGGCGGACTCGCCGATCAAGCTGTCCGCGCGCGGGCTGGACTTCTACTACGACAAGTACCACGCGCTGAAGAACATCGACCTGGACATCCCGGAAAAGCGCGTGACCGCGCTGATCGGCCCGTCCGGCTGCGGCAAGTCCACGCTGCTGCGCATCTTCAACCGCATCTACGCGCTGTACCCGAAGATGCTCGCCACCGGCCAGGTGCTGCTGGACGGGGAGAACGTGCTCTCGCCCAAGTACCCGATGAACCGGCTGCGCAGCAAGGTCGGCATGGTGTTCCAGAAGCCGGTGCCGTTCCCGATGACCATCTTCGAGAACGTCGCCTACGGCATCCGCCACCACGAGAAGCTGTCGAAGGGCGAGATGAACGACCGCGTCGAGCAGGCGCTGCGCCAGGGCGCGCTGTGGGACGAGGTCAAGGACAAGCTGGGCCAGAGCGCGCTGGGCCTGTCCGGCGGCCAGCAGCAGCGCCTGTGCATCGCCCGCGCGGTGGCGCTCAAGCCCGACGTGCTGCTGCTGGACGAGCCGACCTCGGCGCTGGACCCGATCTCCACCAGCCGCATCGAGCAGCTGGTGGAGGAGCTCAAGCACGACTACACCATCGTCATCGTCACCCACAACATGCAGCAGGCCGCGCGCGTGTCCGACTTCACCGCCTTCATGTACCTGGGCGACCTGATCGAGCACGACCGCACCGAAGTGATCTTCTCGCAGCCGTCCAAGCGGCAGACCGAGGATTACATTACCGGGCGGTTCGGGTGAACCGCCGGGATTGGGGATTCGGGATTCGGGATTCGCAAGGGCGAGCCGCTGCCCTGCCCTGGAATCCCGCCCGCTTTTCCCGATCCCCGTTCCTCGCAGCCGCAGGGCTGTCCATCCCCAATCCCGAATCTCGAATCCCACCGCCATGACCACACCCACCGACCACATCGTCAAGAGCTACGACGAAGAACAACAGCGCCTGGCCGCGGAGATCGTGCGCATGGGCGAGACCGCCGTCGCCCAGCTGGAAGCTGCGCTGGACGTGGTGGAACGGCGCGACGACAACGCCGCCCAGCGCATCGTCATCAACGACGAGGCGATCGACGCGCTGGAGAGTTCGATCAGCCACGACGTCATGCGCCTGGCGCTGCGCGGGCCGATGGCGCGCGACCTGCGCGAGATCCTCGCCGGCCTGCGCATCCCCGCCGACATCGAGCGCATCGGCGACTACGCGGCCAACGTCGCCAAGCGCTCGATCGCGCTCAACACCGCCCCGCCGATGCCGCAGATCCTCGGCCTGCGCGCGCTGGGCAGGCTCGCCGCCGAGCAGGTGCGCCGCGCACTGGCGGCCTACCAGGCCAACGACGCCGACGCCGCGCTGAAGATCCGCGACGACGATGCGCGCCTGGATGCGCAGTACACCGCGCTGTTCCGCGAGTTGCTCACCTACATGATGGAAGACCCGCGCAACATCACCCCGTGCACGCACCTGCTGTTCATGGCCAAGAACCTGGAGCGCATCGGCGACCACGCCACCAACATCGCCGAGAACGTGTGGTTCCTGGTGCATGGCGACCAGCCGCTGCCGCCGCGCGAGAAGCGCGACGACACCAGCACCACCGGCGCCCCCTGAACCGCATCGCCGGAGTTGTCGTCGTGTGTCGTCCGTGACACAAAAATTCCGGGAAACTTAATAGGCGATTCACCGGCAAAAACCTAATGTTCGCCCTGCAGGCAGGACTGTCCTGTCCTACGCAAGGAGAAGCATGATGAAACGACTGATCGCCCCCCTGCTGGCATTCTCGCTGCTGGCTTCCGGCCTGGCCGTCGCCGCGCCGCAGGATCCGCCCCGCAACTCCGACCGCAACCACCAGGACGATCACCGCGACCAGCATGGCCAGCAGCAGCGCCAGCCGCCGCGCAAGGGCGAGCGCCTGGCCCAGGATCGCCGCGGCGAGCGCGTGGACGACTACGGCAGGCATGGCCTCAAGCGCCCGCCCAAGGGCCACGAGTGGCGCAAGGTGGACGACCGCTACGTGCTGATCGCGGTAGCCACCGGCATCGTCACCAGCGTCATCGCCAACGGCCGCTGATAGCAAGCACCGCGACACCCGGAAAGCCCCGTCAAGGGGCTTTTCCTTTGCAGCCGTTCGCATGCGCGGGTATCGAGCGTGACAACGGCCCATGCCGCCCAGCCATGGCAGGTGCGGCTCAACCAGGGCCATCGCACCTCCCGGATACGGCACGCGGCCCTGCCCGCCCCGACCCGGCTCGTAGCGGCGATCGCATACGCCGGCAAGGCCTGCGCGGTGCTTCGCCGGCACCATCGGCAGCCTTGTTTCCGCGGTGCCGGGCGATGCCTCTGTTACCCTATGCGATATGTCCGAAGTCCCCCAGCCTGCCGTTTCGCAAGCCACGTTCACCCCGATGGCCCAGCGCTTCCGGGGCTATCTGCCGGTGGTGGTGGACGTGGAGACCGGCGGCTTCGACTGGAACCGGCACGCGCTGCTGGAGATCGCCGCGATCCCGCTGGAGATGGACGAGCACGGGCTGCTGCATCCGGGCCAGACCCATAGCGCGCACGTGATCCCGGCGCCGGGAACCGAGATCGATCCCAAGTCGCTGGAAGTCACCGGCATCGTGCTCGACCACCCTTTCCGCTTCGCCAAGGCCGAGCGCGAGGCGCTGGACCACATCTTCGCGCCGGTGCGCGCGGCGGTGAAGAAGCATGGCTGCCAGCGCGCCATCCTGGTCGGCCACAACGCCCACTTCGACCTGAACTTCCTCAACGCCGCGGTCGCGCGCGTGGGCCACAAGCGCAATCCGTTCCATCCCTTCAGCGTGTTCGACACCGTGACCCTGGCCGGCGTCGCCTACGGGCAGACGGTGCTGGCGCGCGCGGCACAGGCCGCCGGCCTGCACTGGGACGCCAACGAGGCCCACAGCGCCGTCTACGACACCGAGCAGACCGCGCGGCTGTTCTGCAAGATCGTCAACGCCTGGCCCCGGCATCAGCTCGGCGGCTAGTGCGCTCTCCCGGGTTCCTTGGGGCGCGGATCGGGTGGAGCGAGTGGCGGCATTTCGATCGTGAAAAGCCGCGGGGACGACGGGCAAACAGGCGCCACGACTCGCACGACACGGCTGTCGCGCGCCCGCACCGGCCGTTCTGGACATCACTGCCGTCGAGCAGGAACGGCGCGCCCTGCCCGGCAACGGTGGCACGCCCTAGCCGCGGCAGGTACGATCGCGGCCGCCGTTCTTGGCGCGATAGAGCGCGCGGTCCACGCGCTGGTAGAGCGTGGACGCAGTTGCATCGCCTGCCTCCAGGCTCACCACGCCGGCGCTGAAGGTCACCCGCAGGTCCTCAATCCCGGCCCATCGCCGCTGCTGGTGGAACTTCGCGCGCAGGCGCTCGCACAGCGCCTCGGCCTCGTCGATGCCGGTGTTGTTGAGCAGCAGCGCGAACTCCTCCCCGCCCATGCGCGCCGGCACGTCGCTGACGCGGCAGGTATCCCTGAGCAGTTGTGCCGCTTCGCGCAGCACCGTGTCGCCGACGCCATGCGAATGGCGGTCGTTGACCTGCTTGAAATGGTCCACGTCCAGCGACACCAGGCACAGCGGCGTGCCGTCGCGGCGGGCGCGGGCGATATCGCGCGCCAGCGCCTCGTCGAACGCGCGCCGGTTGGGCAGCCCGGTCAGGACGTCCTCCAGCGCCTGCCGCTCGAAGGCCTCCGCCTGGTGGCGCAGCTGTTCGAGCAGGCCGCTCTTCTCGCGGTCGGCGGCCAGCAGGCGTTCGGCCTGCAGCTGCAGGTCGCGGGTACGCTCGTCCACCAGCCGGGCCAGCCGCAGGTTGCTGGTCCGGTAGCGGTCGATCATGTAGCGGTACAACGCCACCAGGGCCAGCAACAGCAGCAGTCCGGCAATGGCCTGCACGCTGCGGCGCTGCCAGAACAGCGGCTCGACGGTGAATGCCCACACCGCCTCGCGCTCGCTCCAGGCGCCGCCCGGATGCGCCGCGGCGACGTGCAGGGTGTAGTCGCCCGGCGGCAGGCCGATGAATTCCACCCCGCGCTGGCGTCCGCGCTCGACCCAGCCGTTGTCCAGGCCCTGCAGCCGGGTACGGTAGACGATGCGGTCGGACAACAGGTAGCTGAGGCCGACGTACGACACCGCCAGCCGGTGCCCGCCCGGCACCGATATCCTGCCGCCGCGCTGCCATTGCAGCGGCTCGCCGTCGAGCTTGACGCTTTCGATCACCGCCGGCGGCGGCAGCCGCTGGCGGAACCCCTGCAGCCGCTGCGGATCGGTCGTGGTCAATCCGCCGGCGGTGGCGATCCACAGCGTGCCGTCGTGCCGCAGCGCGGCCGAGGGCATGGAACTGCCGTTGCCCTGCGCGTTGGCCATGCCGTCGGCCTCGTTGTAGAGCTCCACATCGATGCGCGGGCTGCGGCCGTCGGCGACCGCGTCGAGCGTGGCCAGGTCGGTGCGCAGGACGCCGCGGTTGCTGGTGATCCAGGCATTGCCCAGGCGGTCGAAGATCAGCTGGAACACCGTATCGACCGGCATGCCCTGTTCCAGGCCGACCCGCGCCAGCTGGCCGCCGCGGTAGCGGTACAGGCCGCGGTCGCTGGTGATCCAAACGTCCGCACCGACCTGCTGGAAGCCGAAGATCGTGCGCGCCCCGCCCATCGCGTCCAGGTCGATGCGCTGCACATTGTCGCCGCGCAGCACGCGAATGCCCTCGATGGTGCCGATCCACAGCGCGTCGCCGGCCTGGGCGAGCGCGGTGATCAGGCCGCCGGGCATGCCGGCAACCGCCACCGCGTGCGCGCCGGTCTCGTCCACCCGCACCACGCCGCGCTGGGTCCCCAGCCAGACCGCGCCGTCGCTGCCGACGCTGATCGCACGGACGTTGCCGCGCGCCAGCGCGCCGCCGAAGTCGTAATGGCGCACGTGGCCGTCCGCGTCGATGCGGAACACGCCATCGCCGTAGGTCCCGGCCCACAGTTCGCCGTCGCGGCCCAGTGCCAGGCTCAGCACCGACGGCGGCTTGCCGCTGGCGGTCGGCAGCCGCAGCGGCACGATGCTGCGGTCGGGCTGCATCGCGTCCAGGCCGGCCGCCCCCCCGACCCACAGGCATCCCTGGCCGTCCTCCAGCACCGCGCGCGTGTAGTTGCCGCTCAGGCCGTCGCGCTCGGTGTAGTTGCTGAACAACGTCTCGCGCAGGCGGAACAGGCCGCCGTTGGCGCCCACCCAGATGTTGCCCTCGGCGTCCTCGAACAGGCTGCTGATGCGGCCATCGGGAACCTGCACGCTGGCCGGCAGGCGCTCCACGCCGCGACGGCCGACCCGCAGCAGGCCGTTGTTCTCGGTCCCCACCCAGAGATCGCCGTGGCTGTCCTGCAGCATCGCGGTCGGGCGCTCCTGCCCCGGCAGCCGGTGCTTCAGCACCGGACGGCCATCTTCCATCCGGTACAGGCTGTCCACGGCGGCGATCCACATCGACCCGTCAGCGGCGCGGTACGGCCAGGCCAGCCCCGAGGGCAGGCCGAAGCCGGCCGGGGTGCCGTGGTAGGCCCCCGACGCATCCCGGTACGCCAGGCCGTCGAAGGTCCCCACCCAGACCCGGTCGTCGCCATCGACGGCCATCTGCATGTAGCTCATCGACAGCGGCACGTCGGCCGGAGGCGTCTCGTAGTGCACGCGCCCGGAGGCCGGGTCCAGGTATCCCAGGCCGTTGCCCTCGAACAGCAGCCACAGCCGGCCGCGGCTGTCCATCTGCATGGCCTGGATGATCACCTGCGGCGCGGACGCCTGCCGCGGCCACATGGTCCATTCGCCATCGGTCCGGCGCCGGCTGACGTTGCCGCGCGAATCGCTGATCCACAACGCCCCCTCGGCGTCGACGAACAGCGTGCCCACGCCGTTGTCCAGCAGTGCCGGACGGGTACTGCGGTCGATCACGGTGAAGTCCAGCCCGTTGTAGCGCACCAGGCCTTCCCAGGTGGCGAACCACAGGTGGCCCTCGGGCGTCTGCACGATGTCGCGGATGGAGTTGTGCGGCAACCCGTTGCGCGAGGTCCACACGTCCACCGCGTAGTCGCGCAGCGGCGGCGGTTCGTCGCCCTGCGCCCTGGCCAGCGCCGGGACCAGCATGCACAGCCACACCAGCAACATGCGCCAGCCGACAAGTTCCCTGCACGTGCGTCCCGGAGCCGGGACGACTGTCATTGGCGCACGGGTTTCGTCGGTGACCATGACCGCATTGTAAAAGGGCAGGCGCCCTGCGCATGCGGATTCTGGCCCGCGGCCGTCACGCCGCCGGCGCCGCGGCCCACTCCACGCGTGCCTCGAGCCCGCCTTCGGGGCGGTTGTGCAGGCCGAGGACCGCGCCGTCCTTCTCCGCCAGCGCGCGGGCGATCGTGAGCCCCAGCCCGGCGCCGCCGGTCTGCCGCGAGCGCGAGGTCTCCAGCCGCACGAACGGATCGAGCACCGCCTCCAGCTGGTCCGGCGGCAGCCCCGGCCCGCGGTCGCGGACCGATACCACCACCCGGCCGTCGCGCCGCGTCGCGGCGACCCGGGCCGAACCGCCGTACTTGAGCGCGTTGTCGACCAGGTTGGAGAACAGCCGGTGCGTGGCCAGCGGCCTGAGCATCAGCACCGCGCCGCAGCCCTGTTCGAACACGGCGTCGCCACCGCCATCGGCGGCGTCGGCGACCACGCTTTCCAGCAGCGAATCCAGATCCAGCGCCAGCGGCTGCTCGGACGATTCGGCGCTGCGCGCCAGTTCCAGTCCCTCCCGAATCAGGGCCTGCATCGCCGCCAGGTCGGCGACCAGGCGTTCGCGCAGGGCCTCGTCGGGCACGTTCTCCAGGCGCAGCCGCAGCCGTGTCAGCGGGGTCTGCAGGTCGTGGGTGATCGCCGCCAGCATCTGCGTGCGTTCGCCCAGGTGGCGCTGCAGGCGCTGCTGCATGGCGTTGAAGGCCATCGCCGCGTTGCGCACCTCGGTCGGTCCCTCGACCGGCACCGGCTCGCGCTGCAGATCGCGCCCGAGCGCCGCGGCGGCGCCGGACAGGCCCTTGAGCGGCGCACTGGCGATGCGCGACACCGCATACGCCAGCAGCGCCATGGCCACCGCCAGCAGCGAAAGGAACAGCGGATCGACCGGCGACAGGCTGTCGCGCACCACCGGCGGCGATTCCAGGCCCAGGCGCAGCGGGGTGCCGTCGTGCAGCCGCAGCGACACCAGCCGGCACGCCGGCGGCAGCAGCCCCGCTTCCTCGTCGCCGTCGCGCTCGCCTGCAGCGGCGTGGCGGGCACCGGGCGGCGGCAGGAAGTCCGGCAGCCGCGGCGCGCAGTGGCGGTAGCCGGCATGCTCCACCCGCGCCTGCGCCAGCAGCCCGCCACGCGCGGCCAGCAGCGCGGCAAAATCGGCATCGCCGCCGTGCCCCTGCGCATCGGCCGGCGCCGGGCGCACGCCGGGCCCGCCCAGATCGAGCAGCTTGGCGCGCAGTTCCTGAGGCGCCCCGTCCAGCAGTTCGACATAGCCCTGCAGGCGGTCGGCGGTACGCGCCATCTCCTGCCGCTCGAAGTCCTGCCGGCGCCTGGCGTTGGCCAGCAGCGTGGCGACCACCGCGGCGGCCAGCATGCCCAGCAGCAGGATCAGGAACAGCCGCCCGGCCATCGACGACAGGTAGCCGCGCAGGCGCCTCATTCCAGCGTCACCGCCGCCGCCAGCACGTAGCCCTCGTTGCGCACGGTCTTGATCAGGCCGCCGGCATCGCCCAGCTTGTGCCGCAGGCGGCTGATCTGCAGGTCGATCGCCCGCTCCTGCGCCTCGTACTGGCGGCCGCTGCTCAGCACCACCAGCTGCTCGCGGGTGAGCACCTTGTTGGCCTGGCCGGCGAACACCCGCAGCAGGCGGAACTCGGCGCCGGACAGCACCACCACCCGGCCGGCCGGATCGACCAGGTGGCGGTGTTCCAGGTCGAAGGTCCAGCCCTCGATGCGCGCGCGGCGCACCGCCAGCGGTAGCAGGTTGGCGGGAAGCGCCTCGGTCCGGCGCAGCACGTTGCGGATGCGCGCCAGCAGCTCGCGCGGCTCGAACGGCTTGGGCAGGTAGTCGTCGGCGCCCATTTCCAGGCCGAGCACGCGGTCGATCGGCTCGGAGCGGGCGGTGAGCATGATCACCGGCGTGGCCGAGCGCGCGCGCAGGTCGCGGCACAGCGTCAGGCCGTCCTCGCCCGGCAGGTTGAGGTCGAGCACGATCAGGTCCACGTGCTCGCGTTCCAGCACCTGGCGCATCTGCGCGCCGTCGCTGGCAGTGCCGACCTGGTAGCCGGCGCGGCCGAGCTGCTCGGCCAGCAGGGTGCGGATGTCGACGTCGTCGTCGACCACCAGCAGGCGGTGCATCGTCTGTTCTTCCGTCATGCGGCGATGATCCATCCTAGCCGATCGCCGCGCGCTTGCCGGCGCATGTCGGCGCGTATCGGCCGGCGCCGCCGAAACATTGCGACACATCCGGCAGCGCGCCCGATACATGCCGATACACGCCGTGCATTGAGGCCGGCGCACCGCGCCGGCCAGACTTGTCGCCGACGCCGCACGACGCGGCCCAGCGGACAGGTCCAGCCCAGTGAAACCCCGTTTGCCCAAGAGCCGGCGCGGCCGCATCGCGCTCGCGATCGCCGTCGTGCTGCTGGTCGCGCTGCTGGTGCTGTGGTGGCTGAAGCCGCCGCCGCCCCCCACCCTGGCGTCCTCGCCGGTGACCCGCGGCGACGTCGAGCAGACGGTCGAGGCGACCGGCACGATCAAGCCGTCGCGGCTGGTCAGCGTCGGCGCGCAGGTGTCCGGCCGGATCGAGTCGCTGAAGGTCGGGCTCGGCGACCAGGTCAAGGCCGGCGACCTGATCGCCGAGATCGATTCGCGCACCCAGCTCAACACCCTCAAGAGCGCCCAGGCCGCGCTGCAGAACGCCCGCGCCAGCCGCGACGCGCAGGTCGCCAACCTGCGCGCCTACGAACTGGCGTTCAAGCGCCAGCAGCGGATGCTGGCCGCCGAGGCGACCTCGCAGGCCGACTACGACAGCGCCCGCGCCACCCTGGAGGCCACCCGCGCGCAGATCGCCGCGCTCGACGCCACCATCGCCCAGCAGCAGACCACGGTGGACACCGCTCAGACCAACCTGGGCTACACCCGGATCACCGCGCCGATGGACGGCACCGTGGTGGCGGTGGTGTCCAAGCAGGGGCAGACGGTCAACGCCAACCAGAGCGCGCCGACCATCGTCATGCTCGGCGACCTGGACACGATGACGGTGTACGCCGAGATCTCCGAGGCCGACGTGGTCAAGACCCGGGAGGGCCAGCAGGTGTACTTCACCATCCTCGGCAACCCCGACAAGCGCTACGCCAGCACCCTGCGCGACATCGCCCCGGCACCGGAATCGGTGACCGACGAGGACAGCAGCTCCTCCAGCAGCAGTTCCTCCAGCACCTCCACCTCGAGCACCGCGATCTACTACAACGGCCTGTTCGACGTGGACAACGCCGACCACGCGCTGCGCACCTACATGACCGCGCAGGTGAGCATCGTGCTCGGACAGGCCCGCAACGTGCTGACCATTCCCTCGGCCGCGCTCGGCGCCAAGGGCAAGGACGGCAGCTACACGGTGCAGGTGGTGTCCGCCGATGGCCGCCCGCAGCCGCGCAAGGTCGTGGTCGGCCTGGACAACAACGCCAGCGCCGAGATCAGGAGCGGCCTGAGCGAAGGCGAGCGGGTGGTGGTCGGCGAAGCCACCGCCGCGACCCGCGCCGAGTCCGCGCAGAAGAACCAGCAGCGCCGAGGCCCCGGCGGCCCGCCGCCGATGATGTGAGAGGCGCAGCCATGAGCCAAGCACTGCTGCAGCTGCGCGACCTGCGCCGCGAGTTCCCGGCCGGCGACCAGACCCTGGTCGTGCTCGCGGACATCGACCTGGACATCGCCGCCGGCGAGATGGTGGCGATCGTCGGCCAGTCCGGTTCGGGCAAGTCCACGCTGATGAACATCCTCGGCTGCCTGGACCGGCCCAGCGGCGGCAGCTACCGCGTCGCCGGCCGGCAGACCGGCGCGATGTCGCCGGACGAGCTGGCCGAGCTGCGCCGCGAGCACTTCGGCTTCATCTTCCAGCGCTACCACCTGCTCGGCGACCTGGACGCCATCGGCAACGTCGAGGTGCCGGCGGTCTACGCCGGCATGCCCGGCCCGGCGCGCACCGCGCGCGCGCGCGCGCTGCTGCGCCGGCTCGGCCTGGCCGACCGCACCGGCCATACCCCCGGCCAGCTGTCCGGCGGCCAGCAGCAACGCGTGTCGATCGCACGCGCGCTGATGAACGGCGGCGAGGTGATCCTGGCCGACGAGCCGACCGGCGCGCTGGACAGCCGCTCCGGCGAGGAGGTGATGGCGATCCTGGGCGAGCTGCACGCCGAGGGCCACACCATCATCATCGTCACCCACGACATGGCGGTGGCCCGCCACGCCCAGCGCATCATCGAGATCCACGACGGCCGGATCGTCGCCGACCGCGCCAACCCCGGCGCCGGCACCGACGTCGCCGGCCGGCACCGGCCCGAACCGCCGCCCGCCGGCGGCAGCCACTGGCAGGCGCTGCGCGACCGCTTCGTCGAGGCGTTCCGGATGGCGCTGCTGGCGATGAACGCGCACCGCCTGCGCACCTTCCTGACCATGCTCGGCATCATCATCGGCATCGCCTCGGTGGTGTCGGTGGTGGCGCTGGGCAACGGCTCGCAGCAGCAGATCCTGTCCAACATCTCCGCGCTGGGCACCAACACCATCGAGGTCTATCCCGGCAGCGGCTTCGGCGACATGCGCTCGGGCCGGGTGCAGACGCTCAAGGCCGGCGACGCCATCGCGCTGGCACGGCAGAGCTATGTCGACAGCGCCACCCCCAACGTCTCCACCTCGGTGACCGCGCGCCATGGCAGCCAGTCCGCGACCGCGCAGGTCAGCGGCGTCGGCGAGCAGTACTTCCGGGTCAAGGGCCTGAAACTGAGCGAAGGCGCGTTCTTCGGCACCGAGGCGGTATCCTCCATCCAGCAGGTCGCGGTGATCGACCAGAACACCCGCGCGCAGTTCTTCGCCGACACTCGGCAGAACCCGATCGGCCAGGTGATCCTGCTCGGCAACGTGCCG
The DNA here is from genome assembly GCF_021168555.1 of Stenotrophomonas sp. MMGLT7. GTDB lineage: Bacteria > Pseudomonadota > Gammaproteobacteria > Xanthomonadales > Xanthomonadaceae > MMGLT7. The sequence goes on from NZ_JAJOZS010000007.1 coordinate 151,954, forward strand.
GTGCGCGTGGTCGGGGTGGCGCAGAAGCAGACCACCGGCTTCGGCAGCAGTTCCTCGCTCAGCATCTGGGTGCCCTACACCACCGCGATGTCGCGCATGCTCGGGCAGCACTACCTCTCCAGCATCACCGTGCGCGTGTCCGACGACACCCCGATGGACGCCGCCGAGCAGGCGGTCACGCGCCTGCTCAGGCTGCGCCACGGCAGCGAGGACTTCTTCCTCAGCAACAGCGCCGAGATCCGCGAGACCATCGAGCAGACCACGCAGACGATGACGCTGATGATCGGCGCGATCGCCGCCATCGCGCTGGTGGTCGGCGGCATCGGGGTGATGAACATCATGCTGGTGTCGGTGACCGAGCGCACCCGCGAGATCGGCGTGCGCATGGCGGTGGGCGCGCGCCAGAGCGACATCATGCAGCAGTTCCTGATCGAGGCGGTGCTGGTGTGCCTGCTCGGCGGCCTGCTCGGCATCGGCCTGGCGCTGGCGCTGGGCCGGGTGTTCGCCGCCGCCGGCGGCAGCTTCGGCATGATCTTTTCGACCGGCTCGATCGTCGCCGCCTTCGCCTGCTCCAGCCTGATCGGCGTGGTGTTCGGCTTCCTGCCGGCGCGCAATGCCGCGCAACTCGACCCCGTGGAGGCCCTGGCCCGCGAATGAACCGCTCCCTCCCCCTCCTGCCCGCGATCGCGGCGGTACTGCTGGCCGGCTGCGTCAGTACCGGCCAGTACCGCGCCGCTCCGATCGCGGTCGCCTCCGCCTACGGCCGCGGCGACGCCGCACGCAACCCGCCCGAACAGGCGCTGGCGCTGCAGGCCAGCTACCCTGCCCACGACATCGCCGCCGATGCCTGGTGGCGCGGCTTCGGTGACGCACGCCTGGACCGCATGGTCGAGCAGGCGCTGGCATCCAACAGCGACCTCGCCGCGGCCGGGCTGACCCTGCGCAAGGCGCGCCTGCAGGCGGGCCTCGCCGAGACCGAGCTGTGGCCGACCGCCAGCGGCAGCGTCGCCGGCTCCGGCAGCCGCGCCACCGACCGCCACGACGCGTTCGATCGCAGCTACTCCGCCAGCGTGTCGCTGGACTGGGAGATCGACCTGTGGGGCAAGCTGCGCGCGCAGCGCGACGTAGCCCAGTGGGAGGCGGCGGCCACCGACCAGGACCGCGAGAACACCGCGCTGGCACTGGTCGGCGAGGTCTGCAGCGACTACTGGCAGCTGGCCTACCTCAACCAGAGCATCGCCGCCGGCGAACAGGACCTGCAGCGGCTGGAGAAGACCCTGCAACTGGTGCAGGTGCAGTTCGCCGCCGGCGATGTCTCCAGGCTGGAACTGCGCGAGGCCGAGCAGAACCTGGAGAGCCAGCGCACCGCGCAGAGCGCGCTGCTGCAGCAGCGGGTGGAAGTGCGCAACGCGATCGCCGTGCTGCTGGACGGCCAGCCATGGCCGCAGGCCGACGAACCGCAGGACCTGGACGCCGCGTCCAGCCCGGCGCTGGCCGCGGGCGTGCCGGCCGAGCTGCTGGCGCGGCGCCCGGACCTGCGCGCGGCCGAACTGCGCCTGCGCGAATCGCTGGCGCAGATCAAGGCCACCGCACGCAGCTACTACCCCGCGCTCAGCCTCACCGGCGCGATCGGCGGCAGCAGCACGGCGTTGTCGGACGTGGTGCGCAATCCGGTCGCCACCCTCGGTGCCGGCCTCACCCTGCCCTTCCTCAACCTGCATCAGGCGCGGCTGGACACCCGCATCGCCGGCACCGACTACGAGATCGCCGCCACCCAGTTCCGCACCACGCTCTACACCGCGCTCAGCGAGGTCGAAAACGCACTGTCGGCGCGCGAGCAGCTCGCCGCGCAGGTGGAATCGGCGGACAGGTCGTACCAGGCCGCGCGCGATGTCGAGCGCATGTACCAGGTCCGCTACCGCAGCGGCGCATCCGACCTGCGCACCTGGCTGGACGCGCAGCAGACCCTGCGCGAGTCGGAGCTGGCGCTGGCGCTGGCACGGCGCCAGCAACTGGTCGCCGACGTCACCCTGTACCAGGCGCTGGGCGGCAGCGCGCAGCCGGGTCGAAGCGACCTGCAGGAGTGACCCGTAGGAGCGACTTCAGTCGCGATGAGGCCTTACCGGTAGAGCCCTCGCGACTGAAGTCGCTCCTACGGCGCTCCTGCGGCGGCGGCGATGCCGCAGGCAGCTCACGCGCGCTGCCGCACTGCCTCGAACAGGGTCACGCCGGCGGCCACCGAGACGTTGAGGCTCTCGATGTCGCCGGGCATCGGGATCTTCACCAGCCCGTCGCAATGCTCGCGGGTCAGCCGGCGCAGGCCGTCGGCCTCGCCGCCCAGCACCAGCGCGACGTTGCCGCGCAGGTCCAGCGAGTACAGCGAGGTCTCCGCCTCGCCGGCCAGGCCGTAGATCCACACGCCCAGCTTCTGCAGATCGCGCAAGGCCCGCGACAGGTTGGTCACCGCCACCACGGCGATGCGGTCGGCGGCGCCGGCCGAGGTCTTGCGCACGGTGGCATTGACCGTGGCCGACTTGTCCTTGGGGATCACCACCGCGGTCACCCCGGCGGCGGCGGCGCTGCGCAGGCAGGCGCCGAGGTTGTGCGGGTCCTGCACGCCGTCGAGCACCAGCAGCAGTGCCTTGCCCGCGGCCGCCTCGACCAGCCCCTGCAGTTCGCTTTCCTCCCACAGCTTGGCCGCGGCATAGCGCGCGGCCACGCCCTGGTGGCGCACCGCGCCGCCCACGCCGTCGAGCGCCTGCGCGGTCACCCGGCGCACCTCGATGCCCTTGCGCAGCGCGTTTTCCTCGATCTCGGTCAGGCGCGGGTTCTTGCTGCCGCCCTCAACCAGCACCTCGCGGACATGGTCGGCATCGTTCTCGATCGCGGAGGCCACGGCATTGACGCCGACGATCCACTGGTTCTGCTTGCTCATCTGGATGGGTGCGGGGAAAGGGAAAGGAGGAAATGGTAGGGGCTAACGCCGGCGACGGCACGCGCCGGGACTACCGCAGGCGCGGCGCCCGTCACCCGTGCCGCGGGAGCGGACCGGGGCCGCTCCCGCGCAGGCTCAGTAGGACTGCTTGCGGCGCCTGGACGGCTTGCGCGCCGGTACCGGCGCCGCCTCGTCGCGGTCATCTACCAGGCGGAAGTCGATCTTGCGCTCCTCCATGCTGGCCTTGAGCACCTGGATCCGCACCCGGTCGCCGAGCCGGTACTGCTCGCCGCGGCGTTCGCCGCTGAGCGTCTTGCGGATCGGGTCGAACTGGTAGTAGTCGTGCGGCAGCTGGGTCACGTGCACCAGGCCGTTGACCTTGGATTGCTCCAGCTCCACGAACAGGCCGAAGCTGGTGACGCCGCTGATCACGCCGTCGAACTCGCTGCCGACGTGCTTCTCCATCCATGCCGCGCGGTAGCGCTCGTCCACCTCGCGCTCGGCCTCGTCGGCGCGGCGCGCACGCTCGGAGCACTGCAGCGACAGCGCCGCCATCTCGTGCGGGGTGTACAGAAACTTCTCCGGCTTGGCCCCGGTCAGGGCATGCTTGATCGCGCGATGCACCAGCAGGTCCGGGTAGCGGCGGATCGGCGAAGTGAAGTGCGCATAGGCATCCAGCGCCAGGCCGAAGTGGCCGGCGTTCTCCGGCGTGTACACCGCCAGGCTCTGGCTGCGCAGCACCACCGATTCCAGCAGCGCCACGTCCGGGCGCTCGCGCACCTTCTTCAGCAGCGCGGTGAAGTCGCGCGGCTGCACCTTGTTCCACGGCGGCATCGACAGCTTGAATTCCTTGAGGAACTCCAGCAGGTCGGCGTACTTGGACTCCGGCGGGCGGTCGTGCACGCGGTACGGCGCCGGCACGTGCTGCGACAGCAGGTAGCGCGCCGCCTGCACATTGGCGGCGATCATGCACTCCTCGATCAGCTTGTGGGCGTCGTTGCGCACCAGCATGCCGGCCTGGGTCACCTCGCCGCGGTTGTCGAGCACGAAGCGCGTCTCGGAGGTCTCGAACTCGATCGCGCCGCGCTTCTCGCGGGCCTTGGACAGCAGGCCGTATAGCTCGTGCAGGCGCTCGACCTGCGGCAGCACCGCGCCGATCGCACGGCGCGCCTCCGGGTCCTTCTCGCCCACCGCCTGCCACACCTGGTCGTAGGTCAGGCGCGCATGCGAGCGCATCACCGCCTCGTAGAACTTGGCGCCGGTGACCTCGCCGGAGCGGTTGACCTGCATGTCGCAGACGAAGCACATGCGGTCCACGTCCGGGTTCAGCGAGCAGATGCCGTTGGACAGCGTCTCCGGCAGCATCGGCACCACGAAGCCGGGGAAGTACACCGAGGTCGCGCGGCGCTGCGCCTCCTCGTCCAGCGGCGTGCCCGGGCGCACGTAGTTGGAGACGTCGGCGATCGCCACCACCAGCCGGTAGCCCGAGCGGTTCTTCAGGCGGAAGCCCTGGCGATTGCTCTCGCAGTAGACCGCGTCGTCGAAATCCTTGGCATCGGCGCCGTCGATGGTCACCAGCGGCATGTCGCGCAGGTCCACGCGGCCGCCGATCATCGACGGCTCCACCGTCAGCGGCACCGCCGCGGCCTCGTCCAAGACTTCCTGCGGGAACTCGTACGGCAGCTCGTGGCCGTGGATAGCGGTCTCCACCACCAGCGACGGGGTGAGCTTGTCGCCGAGCACGGCGATGATCCTGCCGATCGGCGGGCGCCGCGTGTCCGGCGCCTGGGTCAGCTCGCACACCACCAGCTGGCCGTCGCGGGCGCCGCCGGTGGCATCGGCCGGCACCTGTACGTTGCGCTGGATGCGCTTGTCGTCGGGCACCACGAAGGCGATGCCGGCCTCCAGGCCGAAGCGGCCGATCAGGCGGTTGACGCCGCGCTCGAGCACGCGCGAGATGCTGCCCTCGCGGCGGCCGCGGCGGTCCACGCCGGTGACGTTGGCCAGCACGCGGTCGCCATGCATGACCTTGCGCATCTCGTACGGCGACAGGAACAGGTCGTCGCCGCCGCCGTCCGGGCGCAGAAAGCCGAAGCCGTCGGGATTGGCGATCACCACGCCCGGGATCAGGTTGACCTGCTCCACCGGCGCGTAGCCGCCGCGGCGGTTCTGCACCACCTGGCCGTCGCGCAGCATCGCCGACAGGCGCCGCGACAGTGCCTCGAAGCGGTCGGGCGCGGTCAGCTTGAGCAGGCGTGCCAGCTCGTCCACCGACTGCGGGCCGTCGCACTGGTCGAGCAGCTGCAGGATCGCCTCGCGGCTGGCGATCGGCTCGGCATAGCGCTCGGCCTCGCGCGCGGCGTAGGGATCGTGGAAGGCGCCGCCGCGTGCGGGCTGCGCCGCCGACGCCGGCTTGCGCCTGCCGGGCGCCGCCGCCTTGGCCTCCGGCCTGGGCTTGCGCCCACCACCGGGTGCGGGCTTGGTCGCCGGCGCGGCCGCGGACTCGGGCATCCACGGCGGCAGCTTCTTGGCCGCGCGCTTGCGCGGCTTGGCGGCAGCCGGGCCATTTGCGGTGGACGTGCCGCCATCGGCCTTGGCCTTGGCGGATTTGCGGACCGGCGTGTCGGTCCCGTCGGGGGTTCTTTTCTTCATTGCCGCCATGGTAACCCCGTGGCGGGGCGCAAATGCTCACGACCCGACCACGGCCGCGATCCCGTCCGTGCCGAAATCCGTTGACAACCTCCGCACGCACCATGAAAATGCGCGGCCTGAAGTGCCCAGGTGGCGGAATTGGTAGACGCACTAGCTTCAGGTGCTAGCGGGGGCAACTCCGTGGAGGTTCGAGTCCTCTCCTGGGCACCACGATCCGCAAAGACCCCGCTCCGGCGGGGTTTTTTGCGTCTGCGGGACGGAGCGCGCCCAGGCGACCGGCGTGCCGGCCATCGCGCCCGCGACAGCCGGCCGGCGGCCCCGCGCCGGCGCGGTACGGCTTTCCGGCCGGCCGCCGCCGCGACTCCGCGGCACGCGTGCAGGCGCTTGCGTCCTATCCCTGCTGCCGGAAGATCCACTCGCGGATCGGCTCGATCGTGTAGGCGATGCGCCAGGTGTTGCGGTGCCCGCTGGCGCCGGCGCCCGAATCCTCCTTCGGGATCACCGTGCCCTTGGCGAAGGTCACGTAGTTGATCGGGCTGCCCTCGGCGTCGATCTTGTCGAACGCGGCGCGGAACTGCTCGGCGTTCCAGGTGCCGTCCCAGGTGGCGCGGCTGATCTTCGCCCCCTCCTGCTCCAGCACCTCGGTGATGGCGTCCTGGCCGGGGAACGCCTTGTCGTCGTCCTGCGAGACCAGGATCCACAGCTTCTGCCGGGCCAGCGGCTTGACCAGCGCCGGATCCCACTGGCCGGCCACCAGGAACGAGGCGGCGAAGAAATCCGGGTACTTGATATCCATCGCGATCGACATCATGCAGCCGCCGGACTGGCCGGTGGTGTAGAGGCGCTTGCGGTCGATGCTGTACTCGTCGGCCAGCGCCTTGATCAGGTCGATGGTGGTGTCGAGCGCGTCCGAGGTGCGCGAGTCGTCGTCGGCGATGATCTCGGCGAACTGCGGCGCCAGCACGAAGCACGGGCGCTTGGCCTGGTCGTCGGGACTGGCCCAGACCACCGCGCCCAGCCCCTGGAACAGGGTGGTGCGCGTCACGTCGCTGGTGGCGCCGGCATCGTGCATGAACAGCACCAGCGGATAGGACTTGCCGGCGTCGTAGTCCTTGGGCACGAACAGGTTGTAGCGCAGCGTCTTGCCGGTGTTCGGGTCGTCGAACTGCAACTGTCTGAAATCGTCGACGATCAGGTTGCGCGCGGCCGTCGTCGCCAGCGTGCCCGCACCCGGCGCCACGACCGTGGCCTGGGCGGTCTTGTAGACCGTGTCGTAGGTGGGGATGTCGCCCGCGTTGCCGGGGCCACGGCCACCCTGGGCCGGCCCGGACTGCCCGCCCTGGCCACCGCCCTGGCTACCTTGCGGTTGCAGCTTCTCGGCCAGCACCGCGTTGGCGTCCCCGGGCGACAGGGTCACGATCGCGAAGCGGCCGGCCTCCGCCCGGTCCGCCGGGTCGGTGGACGTGCTGGCGAAGACACCGGTGACGGTGCGGCCTTCGACCTTGAAGTCGGCCGCGGAAAGGGCCGCGCCCTGGACCGGTTCGGGATACTCGACGGCGACCGCGACCAGGCGGACGCCGTCGCCGAACACCTCGGTGACGGCGGTGGCGCCCTGCGCATGGCCGATGCCCTTTTGCGCGCACGCGGTCACACCGATCGCCAGCAGCGATCCGATGCCTGCACTCATGATCAGGAAGTCTCGACGTGACGCCATTGCATGTTCTCCGGTTCGGTTCTCAAGGTGTGTCCATCCGTTGCAGCAGGCCGACGATCGCCGTCGCCGCCGCTTCGGCCGCTCCCCGCGCATAGGGCGAGCTGCGCGCCTCGTAGGTATAGCGGTCGTAGCTGCGCATGTCCGGCATGTACTTGGCCGCGCCGTCGACCATCGTCGCCACCAGGGTATGCGGATACGGCGAACCCGCGCGGATCTTCGCGCCGATGCTGGCGGCCAGCTCGGGCTGCACGCCGACCAGCGCGACATCGCCGATGCGCAGTAGTGCCACCGGCATCGCGGTGTCCTCGCCGGGGGCGTAGCTGAAGGCGGTGACCGGCCCGGTCGCCGCGTTGCGCGGCGAGAACTCCTGCGAGGCCACGTCCACGTGCTCGCGACGCACATCCGGCTTGGGCGCGGCCTGCGCCGCGATGCCGTCGGCGACGCGCACGACCTCGCCGCCGAGCCGCTCGCCGAGCAGGTCCACCAGCGCGAAACCCGCCTCGTGGATGTCGACCCGGCCGACGCTGCCGTCGGCCTCGACGACATGGCGGTTGGCCTGCAGGTAGGGCGCCTGGTCGCCGGCCGCGCCGACCAGGAACAGCGCCACCGTGCCGGCGCCGTAATGGCTCTCGACGTGGCGCGCCGCCGCCCCGGCCAGGTCGGCGCTGATCAGCTTTCCGCCCTGCGCGCGCTCGGAACCGTCCATCACCGAGGACTGCACCGCGACGTTCATCACGATCGCCAGCGTCCGGCCGCCGGCGCCATCGATGCGCAGCACGCCGACCGCGGGATCGGCGAAGCCGGCATCGTCGGCGCCCAGCCACCAGCCGTGGGGCGTGGCGACATCGCGGTTGACGTTGACCCGGGTGGCGCCCTGCCCCGCGCCCAGTCGCGCCGGCTGCAATCCGGCGACGGCCTGCGTCGCCGCCGTCCGCAGCGCCGATTCGAAGGCGGCCAGGGCGGCGGCGTTGCGGCTGGTATCGGTGCCCGGCGGAGCATTGCCTCCGGTGAACACGTGCGGCGCCGAGAAGGTGTGGCTGGCGCAGACGATGGCGTGGTCCGCCTTGACCGCCGCGACCTCGGCGAGGATCGCCTTCATGCCGGCGATCATCTCCTCCGAGATCGAGGTCAGGTCGATCACCGCGATGGCCGCCCGCGAGCCGCCGCCGTCCAGCAACAGCACGCGCACGGCGAGCGGGTCGTGCTGGCCGGCGAAGCCGTCCAGCGGGAAGAGTTCGTCCGCGAACGCCACCTCGGCGCGTCCGGCGCCGGCCCTGAACCCCGCGGCGTTCGCCGCGCGCCCGTGTGCCATGCCCGCCGGCAGCAGCGCAGCGGCGCCTACCCCGAGCCCGGCCAGCAGGAATTCCCTTCGTGATTGCATGTCTGTCTCGATCCGGTCCTGGACGACGATTGCGTGCCTCACCTGGCCGGCAGAATAACCGAGACGGACCGATCCCCGGATCGCAGGCGTCGCCCCGAAATCCCACGCCAGGATCGCTGTCGTGCAAACGCCCGGCCATTTCGCCACGGCGCGACACGGTGTGGCGTGGCGTGGCGCGACACGGCATGCACGACGGATTCCCCTCTGCAGGGCGTCATGCACTCCCGCATGTCTCGCGCTGCGGGGAAAATCGAGGCGACCCGTGCCACCGCCGCCGCAGGGTGGCCGCTGCGGCTGCACCGTGTAACCTCGTCGATCGCGGCGACCACGCGGCAGGCCTCATGCCTACCAGGGCCGACGCCACATCCGGGCACCGGGTACGCCGGCTCGATCCGCAGACCTGTTCGACACGGAGAAACACCGGCAATGCAGCTTCGAGACGTCCTGGAAGGCCGCCAGATCGCGATCTACTTCTGCACGGTCGCGTTCGCCGCAGCCATTGCGCTGCTGGTGCCCGGGACCACGGTGCTGGAAGCGGCGGTCAACCCGGCCCTGGCACTGATGCTGTACGCGACCTTCCTGCAGGTGCCGATGGCCGAGTTGCGGCGCGCGTTCGGCCGCTTCCGCTTCCTGGCGGCGCTGCTGGTGGCCAACTTCGTCGTGGTCCCGCTGCTGGTCGCGGTGCTGCTGCAGTTCCTGCCCGCCGAGCCGATGATCCGCCTGGGCGTACTGCTGGTACTGCTGGCCCCGTGCATCGACTACGTGGTCACGTTCTCCCACCTCGGTCGCGCCGACGCGCGCCTGCTGCTCGCCGCGACACCGGCCCTGCTCATTGCCCAGATGCTGCTGCTTCCGGGCTACCTGGGCGCCTTCCTCGGCGCCGATGCCGCGCGGCTGGTCCAGGCCGGGCCTTTCGTGCATGCATTCGCATGGCTGATCCTGGCCCCGCTGCTGCTCGCCGCGCTCACCCAGCTGTGGGCCGCGAAAAGTGCGGCCGGGTCGCGCGTCACCGCGATGCTCGGGCTGCTGCCGGTACCGGCCACGGCATTGGTGCTGTTCGTGGTGATCGCCGCCGTAGTGCCGCAGCTCGGCCCCGCCATCGGCGCCGCCCTGCGCGTCGTTCCGGTCTACCTCGCCTTCGCGGTCGCCGCTCCCCCGCTGGGGTGGCTGGTGGCGCGGCTGTTCCGGCTGGAGGCCGCCGCGGGGCGCTCGATCGCGTTCAGCGCGGGAACCCGCAACTCGCTGGTGGTGCTGCCGCTGGCGCTCGCCGTTCCCGGCGCGATCCCCGTCCTGCCCGCGGTCATCGTGACCCAGACGCTGGTGGAGCTGCTGAGCGAACTGGTCTACGTGCGCGCCATCGCCAGGTTCGGACGCAACGCCGCTGCGACCGCCTAGCCTACTGGCGTCGCGACGACGCGCACGCCCCGCTGCAAGCGTGGACGGGCGCATCTGGCTTGACAGCCAAATCCGCGCAATGGCATGATTCTCCTCCTGAGTCGCCCAGGTGGCGGAATTGGTAGACGCACTAGCTTCAGGTGCTAGCGGGGGCAACTCCGTGGAGGTTCGAGTCCTCTCCTGGGCACCATGACTCAAGGCAACGATCCTGAAACCCCGCTCCGGCGGGGTTTTTGGTTCAAGCGGATCGCGCCCGGAAACAATATCGGGCGAAACGGCAGCAGGTGGTCGGCAAAGCCACTACGCGGACCGCATACGATTCGCGATCGGCAAGGCCATCGCGCGCAAGCAATCCCTCTTTCGAGTCGACCGGATTGCTGCCGTGCACCCACGCCTGCCCCGCGCACCGATCGTTTCCTCGCCCCCGGTCCCGTCCGCCCTTGTCGGCGCATGCGCCTTGCCAATCGCCATGGCGATTGGACCCATGATTATCTTCTGATTGTTTCCGGCGACACCGGTCCCGATCGATGCGGATACCTGCTGCTCGCTCCTCTGGACCGTGGGTGTTCGAAGGGATGGCCCGGCAGGCGCCACATGGTGCCGCGCAAGCGCATCGCCCCGTGTGATTTCCCGCATCGCCGAAACCTGCTCAGGACAGATCCGTGCACTCCACTGGCATATCGGGCCCAGCGGCGGCCCATGGCCGTTCGCCGATGCAGGCCCGACCCCTCCCGTGAATATCCCGCCATTCATCGAAGTAAATGAAGCATCTTCACGAAGTCGCTTGACATTAACTTCACGTTAACGTCCTTAAGGTCGAAACCGCAACGTTATTTCCGGATCGGAATCGGAATACGCAAATGCACGCCGCGCATATCCGGTTTCGGCCCGCGAATCTACTTGCCCCGCCAAGAACCCATTCGAAACGACACCTCTTCATCCGAAGCGGGGCGGGATGCCATTGACTTCACTTAATGGGGATGACGAATCACCGCACTGTTCGAATGACGTCATCGCCCGGGAATGTTTTCCGCCCCCTGCAGTACATCCGTTTCCCCGACCCAGAAGGATCTACCCCATGAATGCAACCCTGAAAATCGCGGGCAGCCTGCTCGCTACCGCCGTCATCGGCTCGATGAGCATTGCCGGTGCCCGTGCCGAAGGCAGCCTGAACGGCCAGATCGGCGTGCAATTGACCATAGGTGCAGGCTGCACCGTCGCCAATGGCGACACCAGTTCGGGCACCAACGACTGGGGCACCCTGGACTTCGGCGAGTACGCGGACCTGAGTTCGGTCATCGACGGCGAAGTGCTCGGCAGCAACAACAGCAGTGCGGTCACCATCACCTGCAGCGACGGCCTGACCCCGAGCCTGACCCTCGACGGCGGCCTGAACGGCGCCGGCAGCCTGCGCAACCTGGCGGCGGGCGGCACCCTGATCCCCTACCGGCTGTACAGCGACTCCGCCCGCAGCAGCGAGATCACCCTGGACGGCTCGGTCAACCTGATCGGCGACGGCAGCACGCAGAGTCTTCCGGTCTACGGCCGCGTGCTGCCCAGCGACCAGACGGCCACCCCCGCTCCCGCGGCCGGCACGTATACCGACACGGTCGTCGCCACCATCGCCTGGTAACGGCGATGGACCGGCGCTCGCCAGACCGTCGATCCGCAGCAGTCCCCGCCGGCCGCCTTCTGGCGGCTGGCATCGGCGCCTGCTGTGCGATCGCGGCCCATGCGCAGACCGCAAGCATCGGCATCAGCGCGACGGTGGAAGCCGCCTGCCAGTCCAGCGCCGGCGATGGCGATGGCAATGGCTCGCTGGACTTCGGCACGCTCGACTTCGGCTCCTACGGCTCGCTGGATTCGGCCATCAGCGCGGCCAGCAGCGAAGGTAGCGGCTCGATCAATGTCACCTGCGTCGCCGGCCAGAGCTACGCGATCCTGCTCGATGGCGGCAGCAGCGGCAGTACCGCCAACCGCCAGATGGTCGCCCAGTCCGGCAGCGACGCGCGCATCGCCTACAACCTGTTCACCGATCCCGGGCACGCGCAGGTATGGGACGACAGCACCGGCGTTGCCGCCACCGGCACCGGCAGCGAGCAGGTCCATACCGTCTATGGCCTGGTGCAGGCGCAATCCACGCCGGCGGCCGGGACATACGCGGACACGGTCAACGTCACCATCAGTTGGTAGCCATGAACGGACGCTCCACGATACGGATATCGCTTGCCGCCGCCCTGCTGGGCAGCGGCGCCGCCCATGCCGAAACCGTCAGCAGCAGCTTCGCCGTCAACGCCCGCATAGAGACCGGCTGCGCCTTCGGCGCGGGCGGTGGCGCGGGTACCGGCAGCGACCTGGGCGTGCTGGACTTCGGCCCGGTCACCCTGCCCGACCTGGCGAGCGCGCGGGACGTCGCCAGCAGCGTCGACGCCGGCTCCATCGTGCTCACCTGCACCCAGGGCGCCATGGTCTCGATCTCGCTGGACTACGGCGTCAACGGCGGAAGCAGCAGCGTGCGCTACCTCGCCCTGGACGGCCAGACCCTGGGCTACCAGCTCTACCGCGATGCCGCCCGCAGCCAGGTATGGGGGACCGAATCCGACGGGCTGGCGATGACCATCGACGATTTCCCCGCCAGCACGCAGACCTACACGGTGTACGCGCGCCTGCTGGCACGCGACAGCATGCCCGCCGCAGGCACCTATACCGACACGGTGACGGTGACGCTTTCGTACTGATCCAACCCTACGAGGCTACAAGGAATGTCCAGCCATACCCTCGCCCGCGCGCTCGCGCCGGCATTCGCCCTGATCCTGTCCTTGCTGCCCGCGGCCGCGCAGGCCGCCGGCGCCCTGTTGCTGTGGCCGATCCACCAGGTGATCGAGTCCGACCAGAAGGGCTCGGCGCTGTGGCTGGAGAACCGCGGCAGGCAGCCGATCTCGCTGCAGGTGCGCATCTTCGACTGGAGCCAGCAGGACTACCAGGACCTGTACACGGAGCAGCAGCAGGTGCTGGCGAGCCCGCCGTTCGTCACCATCGCCCCGGGCCAGCGGCAGTTGGTCAGGCTGATGCGACCCGGCAGCGTGCCCGCCGGCAGCGAGCAGTCGCTGCGGGTGATCGTCGACGAGATCCCGAACCAGGCGCCGCCGTCCAACAGCGTCGGCCTCAAGTTCCAGATGCGCTATTCGATCCCGCTGTTCCTGCAGGGCGACGGCATCTGGACCAAGCCGCGTGCGAACAGGCCACGGCCGCCGGCGAGCGCATCGCACCCGGAGCTGCGCTGGCGCCTGGTGAACGAACAGGACGGGCGCTTCCTGGAAGTGCGCAACAGCGGCAAGGTGCATGCGCGCCTGAGCAACGTCGCCTGGCACGACGCCGACGGCCGCCGCTTGCCCATGAACGAGGGCCTGCTCGGCTACGTGCTGCCGGGCAGCACCATGCGCTGGCCGCTCAAGCCCGGGCTGCAGCCCAACGACGGCATGCAGCTGAAGCTGCAGGTCGCCGACAACCAGGCCGCCATCCACGTAGCGCATCAATGAGTCCGCCCAACGCCATGGACCGGCCCCTGTCCGTCGCCCTGAGATGCGCGCTGCTGCTCGGCCAGGGCTGCATCGCCGAGGCGGCGCTCGCCGCCGCCGGGGGCCTTCCGCCCGCGCCCAGGGCGATACCGCAGATGGACCGGATCGACTACTACCTCACCCTCTCGGTCAACGGCCACAGCGACGGCCAGCTGGTGCCGGTGAGCTGGCGCGACGGCAGCTACCGCGTCGATGCCGACGCGCTGCGCCAGCGCCGGGTGCGGGTGCCCGACGGCGTACAGGGGGAGGTCGCGCTCGACAGCCTGCCCGACGTCGCCAGCGAGTACGACGGCCCCGCGCAGCAGCTGCGGCTGACCGTGCCGTCCTCCTGGCTGCCGCAGCAGAACGTCTCCGGCCAGCCGCTGGTACCGCGCGTGCAGGCACGCAGCTCGCTGGGCATGCTGTTCAACTACGACATCTACCAGGCCGATTCCGACGCGGCCGGCAACCACACTTCGGCCTGGCTGGAACAGCGCCTGTTCGGGCGCCTGGGCATGGTCTCCAACAACGGCGTGTACCGCAGCTCGAGCGGCCGCGGCAGCGCGGCCTTCGGCGGCGGCTATGTCCGCTACGACACCACCTGGCGCTACAACGACGAGGAACGCATGATCGCCTACCAGGCCGGCGACGTGATCAGCAATTCGCTGACCTGGAGCAGCTCGGTCAGGATCGGCGGCGTGCGCATCGGCCGCGACTTCTCGGTCCGCCCCGACGTGATCACCTACCCCACCCTGGCGATCGCCGGCGAGAACGGACTGCCGTCGACCGTCGACCTGTTCGTCAACGGCTACCGCGCCAGCAGCAGCGACCTCGACGCCGGGCCGTTCGTACTGAGCAACGTCCCCTACGTCAGCGGTGCCGGCGAGGCCACCGTGGTCACCACCGATGCGCTGGGCCGGCAGGTATCCACCAGCGTGCCGTTCTACGTCGCCAACACCCTGCTGCGCGAGGGCCTGAGCGATTTCGACGCCACCTTCGGCGGCCTGCGCACGCACTACGGGGTACGCGATTTCGGCTACGGCCGCGCCGCGTTCAGCGGCCTGTACCGCTACGGCGCCAGCGACCGGCTGACCTGGTCGGTGCATGGCGAGGCCAGCGCCGGTTTCGTCCTGGCCGGCGCCGGCGCCGACGTCGGCCTGGGACGCTACGGCATCCTCAGCCTGGCCGCCAGCCGCGGCGACGACGAGACGGGCGCGGGCAACCAGTACGTGGCCGGCTATTCCTACCGTTCGCGCGCCTTCAGCATCAACCTGCAGCATCGCTACCGCCAGAGCGGATTCGCCGACATCGCCACCATCGCCAACGGGCGCGGCTTCGGCACCAGCCGCCGGGCCAGCCAGGCCACGTTCGGATTCTCCCCGTTCGGCATGGGCCGCGGCAGCGCCTCGCTGGGCTACTACGACATCGTCGCCGGCGACATGACCCGCACCCGCCTGCTCAACATCTCCTACGGCCGCTCGCTGATCGGCGCCAGCAGCGTGCACCTGTCGCTCAACCGCGACCTGGCGACCGACACCGATACCGCCTACGTGCAGGTGGTGGTGCCGCTGCAGCGCGGGCTGGGCAACGCCAGCCTGGCCCACCGGCGCCCGTCCACCGGCGGCGGCCGGCAGCAGCTCAACTGGAACCGTGCCGCGCCGCTGCACGGCGGCTGGGGCTGGAACCTCGGCTACGAACTCGGCGGCGGCGACGACTACCACCAGGCCAGCGTGGCCTGGCGCGGGCGCTACGTGCAGGCGCAGGCGGGCGTGTACGGCGACGGCGACGACACCCGCTGGGCCGACGTCAGCGGCGCGCTGGTGTGGATGAACGGCGGGCTGTTCGCGAGCAACCGCATCAACGACGCCTTCGCGCTGGTATCCACCGGCGGCTATGCCGACGTCCCGGTCCGCTACGAGAACCGGCTGATGGGCTACACCGATCGCAACGGCCACCTGCTGGTGCCTTCGGTCAGCTCCTACTACCCGACCCGGTTCGGCATCGACGCGCTGGAACTGGACGCGGACGTCAAGGCCGGGCAGGTCGAGCAGCGCATCGCCGTGCGCCAGGGCAGCGGCGCCCTGGTCAGTTTCGACATGGCACCGCTGCTGGCGGCCAGCGTGGTCCTGCACGACGGCGCCGGTCGGCCGCTGCCGCCCGGGCAGCTGGTCACCCTGCAGCCGGGCGGCCTGCAGACCTACACCGGCCACGACGGCCTGGTCTACCTGGAAGACCTGCAGCCGCGCGACAACCGGGTACTGGTGCAGATGCGCGACGGCAGCCGCTGCCGCGCGGCGTTCGACCTGCCGGCGGGGGCGACCTCGGGCACCCACCGGATCGGGCCGCTGACCTGCGCCGCCGACACCCCCGCCGCTTCGCAACCCGGACAGGACGATCGCCGATGACCCACCCGCCGACCAAGCGCATGCGCAACCTGATCCCGCACTGCCTGCTGCTGCTCGCGCTGTGCGCGCTGTGCCCGCGCGCCTGGTCGCAGGCGTGCAGTGCCAGCAGCGGCGCGGCCGACTTCGGCAGCATCGACTCGATCAGCCTGTACAACACCGCGCAGACGACCACTGCCGGCTCCGGCTTCACCTGCGACGGCGGCGCGCTGGTGCTGATCGTGGCCAACCAGTTCTCCGCCAACCTGCTCAGCAGCACCTATGCCCAGGGCGGCCAGCCGCGCATGTACAGCGGCGACAGCGGCGACTACGTCGGCTATCGCGTCTATTTGGACGAGGCCTACGCCAACCAGTTGCAGATCGGCGGCAGCTACCAGTGGAGCATCACCTCGATACTGGGACTGCTGGGCCTGTTCTCCGGGCCGTCGGGCGATGTCCCGCTGTACCTGCGCACCGATGCCCTGCAGAACGTGGCCGCCGGCAGCTACGTCGACAGCCTCGCCCTGCAGTGGAGCTACAACGTCTGCACGGTGGGCGCGTTGGGAATCTGCCTGGTATCGAGCAGCGGCACGCTCAATGCCGCCGTCGCGGTGAACCTGGTGGTCTCGGACATCTGCGTGGTGGTGGACGCGCCGGACGTGGATTTCGGCAGCGCCATGCTGCCGTCCTCGTTTCCCGGCGTCGAAGGTGCGCTGCAGGTACGCTGCACCAAGGCCGCCGCCTACAGCGTCGGCCTGACCAGCACCGACGGCAGCGGCGACTGGCGGCAGATGCAGGGCACGGATGCCAACAATGCCGCCTACACGCTGCAGTACCGGATCTCCCGCTCCGACGGCACGGCGTGGAGCGAGAGCAACGACCTGTCCGACACCGGCACCGGCCTGGCGCAGAGCCTGGGCTATACCGCCATGATCGATGCCGAGCAGGGAAACCGGCCGGCCGGCAGCTACAGCGACACGGTGACGGTCACGGTGAGCTATTGAGGCGGGCGGCCGGGCTCAGTGCCCGCCGCCGGCCGCAGCGCCGCGGGAGGCGGCGCCGAACGGCGGCTTGGCCAGCCACAGGAAGCCGATGATCAGCAGGAAGGTCCAGCCCAGCACGTAGAAGATGTCGTTGAAGCCCATCTGCGAGGCCTGGTGGTCGATCATGCTGTTGACCAGCGCGGCGCCGTGCTGCAGGTCGCCCTGCCCCATCGCCAGCACCTGGTCCTGCACCCCCGGCGCATAGCCGGAGATGTGCTCGGTGAGCTGCGCATGATGGACCTGCGTGCGCTTGGCCCACATGTAGGTGGTCAGCGAGGCGGCGAAGCTGCCGCCGAGCGTGCGCAGGAACGTCGCCAGGCCGGAGCCGGCGGCGATCTCGCGCCCGTCCAGGTCCGACAGCAGGATCTGCAGCACCGGCATGAAGAACAGCGCCACGCCCACGCCCATGACCAGCTGGATGCCGGCGACGTGGGCGAAGTCCACCTGCAGGTTGAAGCCCGAGCGCATGAAGCTGGTGAACGACAGGAACACGAAGGCGACCGTGGCCAGCATGCGCATGTCGAAACGCGCGGCGTACTTGCCCACGAACGGGGTCATGATCACCGGCAGCACGCCGATCGGCGCGGTCGCCAGCCCGGCCCAGATGGCGGTGTAGCCCATGTCGCGCTGCAGCCACTGCGGGATCAGCAGCGCCACGCTGAAGAACGCCGCGTACGCCACCACCATCGCCAGCGTGCCGGCGCGGAAGTTGCGGTGGCGGAACAGGCGCAGGTCCACGATCGGGTCCTTGTCGGTCAGCTCCCAGATCAGGAACACCGCCAGCGCCACCACCGAGATGCACGACAGCACCACGATGAGGTTCGAGCTGAACCAGTCCTCGTCGTTGCCCAGGTCCAGCACCAGCTGCAGCGCGCCGACGCCGATCACCAGCGTGACCAGGCCGACGTAGTCCATGCGCGGCTTCTCGATCTGCTCCGGGCGGCCGCGCATCTGCGCGCCCACCACCAGCGCCGCCAGCACGCCCAGCGGCACGTTGATCAGGAAGATCCACTCCCAGCTGTAGTTGTCGGTGATCCAGCCGCCGAGGATGGGCCCGGCGATCGGCGCCACCACCGTGACCATGGCCAGCAGGGCCAGCGCCTGCCCGCGTTTCTCGCGCGGGTAGATCGACACCAGCAGGCTCTGCGTGATCGGGTACATCGGCCCGGCGACGAAGCCCTGGATCGCGCGCGAGACCACCAGCATGCCCATGCTCTGCGCCAGCCCGCACAGCAGCGAGGCGGCGGCGAAGGCCAGCGTCGCCCACACGAACAGCCGGGTCTCGCCGAAGCGGCGGCTGAGGAAGCCGGTCAGCGGCAGCGCGATGGCGGTGCTGACCGCGAACGAGGTGATCACCCAGGTCGCCTGCTGCGAGCTGGCGCCGAGGTTGCCGGCGATGGTCGGCAGCGACACGTTGGCGATGGTGGTGTCGAGCACCTGCATGAACGAGGCCAGCGCCAGGCCCAGCGTGCACAGCAGGATGCTGGGCGGCAGGAACGGCGCGGCCGGGGCGGCTGCAGCGGTGGGAGCTTGCGAGGACATGGCGGCTCAGCCGACCTTGGCCGTCTGCGGCAGGTTGTCGTGGATGATCTTCTCGATCAGGTGGTCGGCGTCGTCCAGCTGGCGGGCGTAGACGTCGGTTGCATACACCTCGCCCTTTGCCGACTGCTGCGGCAGCACGCCACCCTGCCGGTCGTGCAGGTTCACCTTCACCTTCATCGACAGGCCGATGCGCAGCGGGTTCTCGGCCAGCTGCCTGGCGTCGATGGCGATGCGCACCGGCACGCGCTGCACGATCTTGATCCAGTTGCCGCTGGCGTTCTGCGCCGGCAGCAGCGAGAAGGCGCTGCCGGTGCCCATTCCCAGGCTCTGGATGTGGCCGGTATAGGACACGCCGCCGCCGTACAGGTCCGACTCCAGCTCCACCGGCTGGCCCAGGCGCATGTGCTTGAGCTGGGTCTCCTTGAAGTTGGCCTCCACCCATACCTGCTCCAGCGGCACCACCGCCATCAGCGCGGCGCCCGGCTGCACGCGCTGGCCGACCTGCACCGCGCGGCGGGCGACGTAGCCGCTCACCGGCGCCAGGATCGCGCTGCGCGCGTTGTTCAGGTAGGCCTGGCGCAACTGCGCGGCGGCCGCCTGCACCTCCGGCTGGGTCGAGACCACGGTGTCGTCGACCAGCGCGCGGCTGCGCTCGAACTGCTCGCGCGAGCCGCTCACCGCGGCCTCGGCCGAGGCCAGTTCGTCGCGCGCGTGGGCCAGTTCCTCGTTGGAGATCGCGCCGGTGGCGGCCAGGTCGCGGCGCCGCTGGAAGTCGGCGCGGGCGCGCTGCAGCGTCACCTGCCGCGCGGACAGTTCGGCCTGCGCGCCCTCGACGCTGCGGTACAGGCCGCGCACCTGGCGCACGGTCCGCGCCAGGTTGGCCTGCGCCTGCTGCAGGGCGACCTGGGCGTCGGCCGGATCCAGCTGCACCAGCGGCTGGCCGCGCTCCACGCGCATGCCGTCCTCGGCGCCGATGGCGATCACGGTGCCGGCGACCATCGGCGTGATCTGCACCAGGTTGCCCTGGATGTAGGCGTCGTCGGTCTCCTCGTGCCAGCGGCCGCTGACGAAGTACCACAGGGCGAACACCGCCAGCGCCAGCACGACGACGACGAGGAGAATGCGCAGCAGCTTGCCGCGGCGGCTGGCGGGCTTGCCCGCAGCGGATGCGGAGCCCGGAGTGGAAGGCTGGTTCATGGCAAGACTCTCAGGAATGCGGGGTTTCTTGGGGGAAGGAAGCCTGGGCGGCGTCGACGGGCGCCAGGCCGCCGCCGAGCGCGCGGCTCAGGCGCGCGGCGGCCTGCAGCCGCTCGGACTGCAGCGCGGCCATGCGCTGGCGCGTGGCCAGCACCTGCTGCTGCACGGTCAGCGCCTCGACGTAGCTGCCGATGCCGGCGCGGTAGCGCTGCTGGGCCAGATCGAAGGCGGCGCCGGCCGTCTCCAGCGCCTGCGCCTGCGAGGCGAGCTGTCCCTGCAGCGACTGCAGCGCGTTGACCTGGTCGGCCACCTCGCGCAGCGCCTGCACCACCGCCTGGTTGTAGCCGGCCACGGCCAGGTCGTACTGCGCATCGCGCTCGGCCAGGCCGGAACGCAGGCGGCCGCTGTCGAAGATCGGCAGGCTCAGCGCCGGGCCCAGGTAAGCGAAGGTGGAACCGCTCTTCAGCAGGTCGCCGACGTCCTTGGACGCCACGCCGGCCATCGCGGTGAGATTGAGGCTGGGGTAGAACTGCGCCTTGGCCGCGGCGATGCCCTTGCCGGCCGCCTCGACCCGCCAGCGCGCGGCAACCACGTCCGGGCGCCGGCCGAGGAGATCGCTCGGCAGCACGCTGGGCAGTGCCACGGAGGTATCAGGGGCCAGCTGCGGCCGGGCTATGGCCAGGCCGCGGTCCGGGCCCTGCCCGAGCAGTGCCGCCAGCGCGGTGCGGGCCTCGTCGATGGACTGCTGCGCGGCCTGCTGCTGTTGCTGCGCGGCCGGCACGCGGGCCTCGGCCTGGCGCAGCTGCACGTCGCTGTCGATGCCGGCGGCGCGGCGCTGGCGGGTCAGCTCCAGCAGCCGGCGCGAGCGCTCCAGCTCCTCGCTGGCCACGTCGTGCAGCCGCCAGGCGTAGTCGAGCTGGACGTAGGCCTGGACGATGCCGGCCGACAGGTCCAGCCGCGCCGCCTGCGCATCGACCTGCGCCGCATGCGCCTGGTCCACCGCCGCCTCCCAGGCCGCGCGCTTGCCGCCCCACAGGTCCAGCCCGTAGCTGAAGCTCAGCGCCGCGTGCCCGCTGCCGGCGTAGCTGCCGCCGAGTTCGTCGCCGACCATCGACTCGGGCAGGCGCAGGCCGGTGTAGCCGGCCGTCGCGCTCACTTCCGGGCCGCGCTGGGCGTTGGCCGAACCGGCCTGCGCCTGCGCCTGGCGCAGCCGCGCATCGGCCGCCTCCAGGCTCGGCGTGCCCTGCAGCGCCTCCTCGACCAGGGCGTCGAGCCGGGCATCGCCCAGCGTGCGCCACCACTGGCTGTCGGGCCAGGCGGCAGGCGTGAGCCGGACCTGCGAGAACGTGCCGGAGGCCTGCAGGCGGTCGGCGTCGAGCAGGCGTCCCTGCGGCTGCAGGCCGCGGCTGCTGGCGCAACCGGCCAGCGCCAGCGCCAGCAACGGAACGGCCAACGCCCGGGCAGGCCGGGCAACGGATCGAAACATGGGATTGGTCATGGTGTGTTGAGGGAATCGCGTACGCGGGACAACAGGGAAAGCAACTGCTCGCGCTCGGCGGGCGAGAGGTCGCGCATGGCATGGGCCATGCCTTCGTCGCCGGCCGCCTTGAGCCGCCGCCACATGGCGCGGCCCTCGTCGGTCAGCACGATCTGCAATGCACGGCGGTCCTGGGCGTGGGGCTCGCGGCGCACGCAGCCCAGGGCCTCGAGCTTGTCCAGCAGCCGGGTGATGGCGCTGGGCGTCTGGTCGATGGCCTGGGCCAGCTCGTTGGCCGTGCACGGCGACATGAACGACAGCATCTTCAACCCGAGGTAGTGGCCGAAGCAGATGTCCAGCTGTTGCTCGGCCATGTTCTGCTCGAGCACCCGCACCAGGCCGTCGCGGACCTGCCGCAGCAGCAGCCCCAGGTTGGGGGGCTGCAGCGGGTACTGCAGCTTCGTGCAGCCGGCCTGGGCGGAGGAGGAGGTCATGGGAGCGGCATTTTGTTCCAAAAAATATATTTGTCAACCGCAAATATCCCGATAGCAACGATCTCCCACCCCCACGTGGCAGTCGCCGCACGCCGCACCGATGACCCGCGGCTTGGCATCACCGCCCGCATCCGGATAATCGACGGTCTTTGCGGCGTCCCCCGCCGGGCCGCCCCGTCCTACAGGCAACAACCACGCATGACCGATCTCGCCCGCCCCTCCTTCCACGGTTTCGAGCAGCTGCCGCTGCGCGAGTACGCCGAGCGCGCCTACCTGGACTACTCCATGTACGTGGTGCTCGACCGCGCCCTGCCGTTCCTCGGCGACGGCCTCAAGCCGGTGCAGCGGCGCATCATCTACGCGATGAGCGAGCTGGGGCTCAACGCCGCCGCCAAGCCGAAGAAGTCCGCGCGCACGGTCGGCGACGTCATCGGCAAGTACCACCCGCACGGCGACAGCGCCTGCTACGAGGCGCTGGTGCTGATGGCGCAGCCGTTCTCCTACCGCTACCCGCTGATCGACGGCCAGGGCAACTTCGGCTCCACCGACGACCCCAAGTCGTTCGCGGCCATGCGCTACACCGAGTCCAAGCTGACCCCGATCGCCGAGGTGCTGCTGGGCGAGCTGGGCCAGGGCACCACCGACTGGGCACCCAACTTCGACGGCACCCTGGAGGAACCGTCGTGGATGCCGGCGCGGCTGCCGCACCTGCTGCTCAACGGCACCACCGGCATCGCCGTCGGCATGGCCACCGACGTGCCGCCGCACAACCTCAACGAGATCGTCAGCGCGCTGATCCGCCTGCTCGACGATCCCGACGCGAGCGTCGCCGACCTGTGCGAGCACGTGCGCGGCCCGGACTACCCCACCACCGCCGAGATCATCACCCCGGCCGCCGACCTGCGCGCGATCTACGAGAGCGGCAACGGCAGCGTCCGCGCCCGCGCGACCTTCGCCAGGGAAAACAACAACATCGTCGTCACCGCTCTGCCCTACCAGGTCTCGCCGTCGAAGGTGATCGAGCAGATCGCCGCGCAGATGCGCGCCAAGAAGCTGCCGTGGCTGGAGGACATCCGCGACGAGTCCGACCACGCCAACCCGGTGCGGGTGGTGCTGGTGCCGCGCTCCAACCGGGTCGACGTCGAGCAGCTGATGGGCCACCTGTTCGCCACCACCGACCTGGAGAAGAGCTACCGAGTCAACCTCAACGTGATCGGCCTGGACGGCCGCCCGCAGGTGAAGAACCTCAAGCAGCTGCTGAGCGAGTGGCTGCGCTTCCGCGACTCCACCGTGACCCGCCGCCTGCAGCACCGGCTGGAGAAGGTGGAGCGGCGCCTGCACCTGCTGGAAGGCCTGCTGGTGGCCTTCCTCAACCTGGACGAGGTGATCCGCATCATCCGCAGCGAGGACGAGCCGCGGCCGGTGCTGATGGCGCGCTTCGGCCTGAGCGAGGAGCAGACCGACTACATCCTCGAGACCCGCCTGCGCCAGCTGGCGCGGCTGGAGGAGATGAAGATCCGCGGCGAGCAGGACGCGCTGGCCGCCGAGCGCGAGCAGATCCAGGCCGTGCTCGCCAGCAAGGCCAAGCTGAAGAAGCTGATCAAGGACGAGCTGCAGGCCGACGCCAAGAAGTTCGGCGATGCCCGCCGCTCGCCGCTGGTGTCGCGCCAGGCCGCGCACGCCATCGACGAGACCGAGCTGGTGCCGAGCGAGCCGATGACCGTGGTGCTGTCGGAGAAGGGCTGGATCCGCGCCGCCAAGGGCCACGACGTCGATGCCGGCGGGCTGTCGTACCGCGACGGCGACGGCCTGCTGGGCGCGGTGCGCGCGCGCAGCACCCAGCAGGTGGCGTTCATCGATTCCGAGGGCCGCAGCTACTCCACCGCCGTGCATACCCTGCCCTCGGCGCGCGGCAACGGCGAGCCGCTGACCGGGCGCTTCTCGCCGGCCCCGGGCGCCTCGTTCCAGGCGCTGGCCAGCGGCGACAACGACACCCGCTTCGTGCTGGCCTCGTCGCACGGCTACGGCTTCGTCACCCGCTTCGAGAACCTGACCAGCCGCAACAAGGCCGGCAAGGCCCTGCTCAACCTGAGCACCGGCTCCAAGGTGCTGCAGCCGGCCATCGTCTCCAACCCCGACAGCGACCGCATCGTCGCCGTCACCAGCGCCGGCAACCTGCTGGCGATCCCGGCCGGCGAACTGCCCGAGCTGGACAAGGGCAAAGGCAACAAGATCATCGACATCCCCAAGGCCAAGCTGTCCACCGAGCGGGTGGTCGCGGTAGCCGCGGTGGCTCCGGGCAACACCCTGCTGGTGAAGAGCGGGCAGCGCACCATGAGCCTGTCGTTCAAGGACCTCGACGGCTACCTGGGCGCGCGCGCCACGCGCGGGCACCTGTTGCCGCGGGGTTGGCAGAAGGTGGACGGGCTCGACGTCCAGTAGTTCGCCCTGCCCGGGCGCGGCGGCGCGTTCGCCGTCGCGCCGACCGGCTCAGCGGGAAGCCGTCGGCGCGGCCGCGGCCAGCGCCGAGCGGGCCCGCTCGATGAACGGCACGTCCTCCGGATCCGGGCTCTCGCCCAGTACGGAGATCGCCGCCTGCAGCAGGGGCGCGGCGCGTTGCCCATCGCCGCGTGCCGCCAGCGTGGTGGCGCGCAGCGCCGCCAGTCGCGCATGCTGCAGCGGTTCGCTGCCGATGGCCGCCTCCGCATGCGCCTGGAGCACGTCCAGCAGTCGCTCGGCCAGCGCCCACTCGCCCCGCGCCACGGCGTTGGCCGCATACCAGAATCCCACCTGCCAGGTCTGCGGGTTGGCCGCGCCGTAGTCCTGCAGCAACTGTTCGTAGGCGCTGCGCAGCGGCGCCTCGGCGCGCTGCTGTTCGCCGGCCAGGTACAGCACCTGGCCCAGCGCCCCCTTCGCCGTCACCGCCATCACGTGGCCCTCGCCCAGGCGCGCGGCGATGCCCTCGGCGAAACGCTCGGCGTGCCGCACCGCGGCCGGCCAGTCATGCTGCCGGCGGGCGACGTACGACAGGCTCCTGACCAGGATCATGTTGTTGGTGCTGCCTTCGCCCAGCACCGCGACGATGTCCTTCTGCGCCTGCAGCAGCAGTGCCTGCGCCTGCGCGTACTGGCCCTGGCGGCTGCGCGCGTCGGCGAGCACCTGCCGGGCGATGGCCAGGCTCAGCGGGTTGCGCCGCGGCCGCCGGCCGATCTCCTCGATGAGCCCGGCGGCGAGCTCGCCTGCCTCGCGCGGGCGCTCGGCGTGGTTGTAGAGCTGGCCCAGGTCCAGCCGCACCGAGTCCAGCTTGTCGGTCTGCTCCGGCCGGTACTGAGCCAGCAGCCGCGCACCGCGCTCGAACTCGGGAATCGCCCGCCCGGCATCGCCCTTGTTGCCGTGGTAGTTGCCCCAGGCCAGCGCCCGGTATGCGTCCACCTCGGGCTCGGGATGGCCGGCCGCCTCCCGGTCCAGTTCCTGCAGCGTCCGCAGCGCCTCGTCGAAGCGTCCGCTGCGGGTCAGGACGCCGGCCAGCGAGGCCTGCGCCTTCAGCGTCTCCAGCCCGGCGGCGCCGTGCTCGCGAGTCAGGAGCACCAAGGCCTTGCGCACCTCGTCCTCGGCCGGAGCGAGCATCTCGATGCCGTTGAACAGCGCCGCCAGCGAAATGTGCATCGCCGCGGCCACCCGCGGCTGCGAGGCGAAGCGCGGACCGATGCGCTCGCGTGCGGCCAGCAGCACCTCGCGCACCGGGGCGTCGGCGCCGCCCCCGGCGATGAGCGGGTTGGCCTGCCCGATCACGTCCTTGCCGATGAACTCGTTGAGCGCGGTGGCCTTCTCCAGTTCCAGTTGCGCGACACGGCCGGCCTGCTGCGCGCGATGGTGGAACCACAACGAAGTCGCCAGGCCCAACGCCAGGATCGCCATCGAGGCCGCCACCAGCGGCCGCCGCGCACGGGCACGCAGCAGCGCCTCGCGGTCGCGCCGCGCACGCGCCTGCGCCTCGGCGGCACGGGCGGCGTCCTCGCGCCGGCGCTGCAGCCCGCGCAGCCGCACCGCCAGCTCCGGCACCGACGCCAGCCGGTGTGCGGGATCGCCATCGGTAGCCAGGGCGATGTCCTCGCGCAGCAGGGCGTCGTCGATGTCCTTCTCCCAGCCCGGCGCCATCGGCCTGCCGGGATCGCCGGCGAGCAGCTGGTACAGCACCAGCCCCAGCGCGTACACGTCGCCCTGCACGGTCTGCGGACCGCCGGCGACGACCTCGGGCGGCAGGTACAGCGGCGTGCCGGAGCCGGCGTCCGAGCCGGAGGGACGGGTGGCGGCGGGATCGTGGCGGGTGATGCCCAGTTCGTCCAGCCGCCCGGGATCGAGCAGGCTGCCGCTGCCGAAGTCGGCCAGGCGCGCGTGCCAGCCGCCGTCGGCCGCGGCGATCAGGATGTTGGCCGGCTTGATGTCCTTGTGCAGCACGCCGAGCTGGTGCGCGGCGGCCACCGCGTCGGCGAACTGCAGGAACAGCTGCAGGCGCTGGTCGCGCGGCATGCCCTGCAGGTGCGTGCGCGACCACTGCAGCAGGTCCTGCCCATGCCAGGCGTACTCCAGGAAGAACGGCGCGTCCTCGAAGTGCCAGTCCAGCAGCCGGGCGAAACCGGACCGCGTCGCCTCGCCCGCGGTCGCCAGCAGCCGGGCCAGGGTCGCCTCGCGCCTCAGCCCGCGCAGCCCGGCGCTGCCGGCGGCGTACTTGTAGACGCGACGCTCGCCGGTCTTGAGGTGCTCGCCCAGCCATACCTCGTTGCCGTGCGACCCGCCCAGGCGCTCGCGCAGGACGAAGTGCGCGCGCTGCGCAACCGGCTGGCCCGCGCGCAGCAGCGGCGCCGCCGCGACCCGGCTGCGGACCACGACGCGCTCGCGCATGCCGTCGAGGCGGTAACCCAGGCGCGGCTGGGTCGCCAGCAACTCGGCATTGGCCGGGCCGAACGCCTTCCTCAGCTTGTTCACCGCATTGGGCAGTACCTTGTCGACGGTGACCCGCCCGGCCCAGACCTGGGCGAACAGTTCCTCCTTGGTCACCACCTCGCCGGCATGCCGCAGCAGGCAGGCCAGCACCTCCAGCGCGCGCCGCTCCACCTCGACCGGCGCGCCGTCCACGTACAGCTGGAACCGCGCCTCGTCGAACTCCGCCGTGCCGAAGCGGTAGCGGTATTCGAACGCCCGTTCCGCGGCCTCCCGTGCAGCGGGATCGCTCATCCGGTGTTCCTCCAGTCGCTCATCCACCCGATCCGGCACCTGCCGGCAGCCGACACAGGCCCTGACGCCGGCGCCCCTGCCGTCCCGTTACCGGACGATACCAGCGTGCAGCGCGGCGTCTGCCGGCGTTACCGAACCGTTACCGGAAAGTACCACCGCCGCGCGGACGCCGCCCCTATGGTTCCCGCTTCCCGACGAGCCCCAGGAGCGCGACTCATGAACCCACATGCGAATCTTCCCGGATGGAACGGTGCCCGCTCGCCCGCCGCGGCGCGGACAGGGCTTCGCCCGCCTCGGCCATGGCGCGGCTGCGGCCGGGGATGGATGCTCGGGGCGCTGCTCGCCCTGGCCTGCCCCTCGCCCGCCCTCGCACAGTCCGGCGAAAGCGAGGTCCGCCGCGGCGTCGTCACCGCGATGACCCCGGTGGCCAAGAAGGGCGGACTGAGCAGCGGCACCATGCGCAGGCTGGGCGCCAGCCTCGGGCGCACGCTCGGCACGCGACTGGCCGGCAGCGAGGGCTATCGCACCGGCAACGACCTCGGCGCCGACCTGGGCGAGAGCATGGCCTCCACCGGCGGCGGCCGCCACCTGCTGGAGGTCCGCCTGGACGGCGGCGGCGACATCGCCCTGGAGACGGAAACCGCGAGCCTGACAGGGGTCTCGGTCGGCGCCCGGGTGCGGATCATCGGCAGCGGCAGGCAGGCGCTGGTCCGCGCCGAATGATCCCCCCCGCCCCGCAGCTGACGGCCGCGCACGGCAACGTGGTGCGTGGACTGCCACGCCTCTTCTACTTCACGCGGGAGCTTGCGCTCCCGCTCGCACCGGCACCCACCCTCAGGAGAAAAACCCAATGAAGATCGGAACCATCGCAAGAACGCTGGCGCGCGCCGCCGTGCCGGCCATCGCGCTCGCGGCGAGCGGCGGATGCGCGTCGGTGGCGGTCACCTCCGATACCCTCGCGGAGCGCACCGCGTTCGCCCTGGGAATCGGCACCCAGGAATTCACCATCAGCGACCGCGTCGACAGCGGCGTGAGGACCGACTACCGGGTACAGACCCGCGACGGCACCCGCTACGCCTGCTACGTCACCGGCATCGTCAGCGTCACCGGCCGCAGCGTCTCCGACGCGATCTGCTCGCGCCAGGGCGCGGCTACCGAAGCTGCGAAGCCCGCCGATGCGGGCAGCGCACCGGCCAGCTGCAACGCCTTGCTCAAGGCCGCCGGCAAGTGCTGAGCGCCGCCGGCGGCACCCCGAGGGGGATGCCGCCGGGCGCCGCGTCCATCAGCCCGACACGCCCTTCTCGTCGATCTTCGACAGTTCGTAGTTCTCGCGGCCGATGCGCTTGATCAGGCCCAGCTGCTGCTCCAGCCACCAGGCATGGTCCTCCTCGGTATCCTGCAGCTGCTTGAGCAGGATGTCGCGGCTGACGTAGTCGCCGTGCTGTTCGCACAGCTTCATGCCGGCGGCCAGGTTGGCGCGCACTTCGTACTCGACCTGCAGGTCCTTCTCCAGCATCTCCACCACGGTCTTGCCGGGGTCGAAGTCATTGGGCCGCATGTCCGGGTCACCCTCCAGGAACAGGATGCGCCGCAGCAGCGCATCGGCGTGCTCGGTCTCCTCCTGCATCTCGTGGTTGATGCGCTCGTACAGCGCCTTCAGCCCCTGGTCCTCGTAGCGGCGGGAGTGGATGAAGTACTGGTCGCGCGCGGCCAGTTCGCCGCGCAGCAGGTACTTGAGGTATTCGACGACTTCGGGCTGGCCTTTCATGGGGTGATCCTCGGGTTCGACCCGCGCATGGTGCCGCATCGCCGGCGACGATGTTCTAATCGGAATCAGTTTCAGTTCCGCCGCCGCGCGCGGCGCGCGGCGGCCGCGGTCGGCACCTGTTCCGGGGAAGAGACATGCTCAAGTGGATGCGGCGCGCACTGGCGGCGCTGGCGATCGTACTGCTGCTGGCGGCGGCCGGCGCCTGGGCGCTGCTGCGCGGCAGCCTGCCGCCGCTGCAGGGCGAACAGGCCCTGCCGGGACTGTCCGCGCCGGCGAGGATCGATCGCGACGCGCGCGGCATGGTCACCATCGAGGCCGCCAATGCGGTGGATGCGGCGCGCGCGCTGGGCTACGTGCATGCGCAGGAGCGCTACTTCGAGATGGACCTGGCCCGGCGCAGCGCGGCCGGCGAGCTGGCCGGCCTGTTCGGCCCGGCGGCGCTGGAGCTGGACCGGGCCAATCGCATCCATCGCATGCGCGCACGCGCCAGCGCCAACCTGGCCGGCTTCGCCGGAGCGCGCATGCAGGAACTGCAGGCCTACAGCGATGGCGTCAATGCCGGCCTTGCGGCCCTGCGCGTGCGTCCCTGGCCCTACCTGCTGCTGCGCCGGGCGCCGGCGCCCTGGCGGCCCGAGGACTCGGCCCTGGCCGGCTACGCGATGTACTTCGACCTGCAGGATGCCGGCAACCGCCGCGAACTGGCACTGGATGCCCTGCGCCGGGCATTGCCGCCTGCCCTGTTCGAACTGCTGGCGCACGACGGCAGCAGCTGGGATGCACCGCTGCAGGGGCCGGTGCGCGGCGATGCGGTGCTGCCCGGTGCCGACGAGGTAGACCTGCGCAAGGCGGCGGTATCGGAAGGGGAAGAAACCGGCAGGGATGCCGGGGCGCTCGCCCTCACTCCCCCCCCTGCTTCGCAGGCGGTCCCCCTCTCTGCCGCCCAGCGGGAGAGAGACGTCGGTGGGCCGCCTGCGGCGGCCGGTTTTTATCCTGGCAGCAACAACTGGGCGGTGGCCGGCACCCTCACCGCCGACCGCCGCGCCATCGTCGCCGACGACATGCACCTGTCGCTGCGCGCGCCCGGCCTGTGGTTCCGCGCGCGCCTGCGCTATCCCGATGCGAGCGCCGCCGGCGGCCGCGTCGATGTCGCCGGCTTCACCCTGCCCGGCCTGCCGGCGGTGATCGTCGGCAGCAACGGCCATATCGCCTGGGGTTTCACCAACAGCTATGCCGATACCGCCGACGCGTTCCGCGTGCATCCATGCGCAGCGGGAACGAACGCCTCCGCTGCCTGCGACGCGGTCCGCGTGCACCGCGAGACGATCGAGGTGGCCGGCGCGGCGGCGCAGGCGCTGCTGGTCGAGGACACCGGCTACGGCCCGATCGTCCGCCATGACGCCGACGGCTCGGCGCTGGCGCTGCGCTGGGTCGCGCACCAGCCCGGCGCGCTGAACCTGGGCCTGGCCGGTTTCGCCGGCGCCGGTTCGCTGCAGCAGGCCTTCGCGCTGGCCGACGACATCGCCACGCCGGCGCAGAACCTGGTGCTGGGAGACGCCGGCGGCCGCATCGGCTGGCGCGTGCTCGGGCCGCTGCCGCAGCGTGCCCCGCCATGCAGCGACGGCTCGCGCATCCACGACGCCCGCGATTGCCCGCCCTGGCCGATCTCCACCCGGATCTCGCCGCAGCTGCTGGACCCGGCCGACGGCCGCCTGTGGACCGCCAACAACCGCATCGTCGACGGCCAGGCGCTGGCGGTGCTCGGCGACGGCGGCTACGCACTGGGCGCACGGGCACGGCAGATCCGCGACGGCCTGCGCTCGCGCGAACGCTTCGACGAGCATGCGCTGCTGGCGATCCAGCTCGACGACCGCGCGCTGTTCCTGCAGCGCTGGTGGGCACTGCTGCAGCAGCAGGCCCGGCGTGCCGGCGCAGCGCAGCCGGCGCTGCAGGCGCTGGCGCGCCGCGCCGGGCACTGGGACGGACGCGCCAGCATCGACTCGGCCAGCTACCTGATCGTCCGGCAATGGCGGCGCGCGGTGAACGAGCGCATCGCCGCCGGCCTGCTGGCCCCGGCACGCGACGCGCTCGGCGAACGGATGCCGATGCCGCGGCTGTCGCAACTGGAAGGCGTCGCCTGGCCGCTGCTGCAGCAACAGCCCGCGCACCTGCTGCCGCCCGGCCACGCCAGCTGGCCGGCGCTGCTGGACGCGGCCGCCGCCCAGGTACTGGCCGAACTCGACGTCGACGGCAAGCCGCGCGGCTGGGGTACGCACAACACCGCCTCGATCTGCCACCCTCTGGCACAAGCGCTGCCGGCCGTGGCCCGGCGCTGGCTGTGCATGCCGGCAGACCCGCTGCCCGGCGACACCGACATGCCACGGGTGCAGGCGCCGGCCTTCGGCGCCTCGCAGCGCATGGTGGTCGCTCCCGGCCACGAGGCCGACGGCATCGCCCACATGCCCGGCGGCCAGAGCGGCCATCCGCTCTCGCCGTACTGGGGCGCCGGGCACGAGGACTGGGTACGCGGCCGGCCCACGCCGTTGCTGCCGGGTGCCGCGCAGCACACGCTGGTACTGCGCCCGGCGGATTGAACGCGGCCCGATGGTCCGGCGCACGCGTTGCCGATTCGTGCCGGAGACCCGCCACGCGGTGGGGTTTCCGCATCGACGACCGGTACGCGCCACCGCGACAACGGACCCGCGCAGGGCCCTCCGGCATGGGCCAAACCCGATGGACATGCACGGCCCGTCAGCCGCCGCCGACCGGCCGGTTCAATGTCGGTTGACACTCGATCAGGGAGGATGGGGGCTCTCCCCCTGCACGAAAAACGCGATGAAGCCTTTGAGCATCCTCATTTTGCCGGCGCTGGCATTGCCGGCCGCACTCGCAGTTCTTCCCGCCCACGCCGCGGCAGCGGCCGGCGACGACCGGCCCGCCTGCAGCGTCCACGCCAAGCCCGGCGACGACCTGCAGGCCGTCATCGACGGCGTCCCCGCGGACGGCAAGCCGGCCGCCGTCTGCCTGGCCGCCGGCGAGTACCCGCTGCAGCGGCTGCTGTCGATCCAGCGCGACGGGCTGGTCCTGCGCGGCCAGGGCCCGACCACGGTGCTGCGCATGCGCGACGGCGTGCAGCAGCCGCTGGTCGTGATCGGCGACTACGAGAACGAGGAGCCGGCGCGCACCATCCGCGGCGTGGCGGTCGAGGACCTGCAGCTGGTCGGCGGCCAGGCCGAGCACGAGTTCGTACCCGAACGCCCCTACCTGAGCATCAGCGCGGTGGTGATCCGCGGCGGGCGCGACATCCGCCTGAGCGGCCTGCAGGCCAGCCGCTGCCGCAGCGCCTGCCTGTTGAGCGAGCGCGGCAGCCAGGACCTGCTGTTCGAGCGCAACGACGTCTCCGGCGCGACCTGGGACGGCGTCTCCTTCAACCGCACCGCCAAGGTCCGGCTGATCGACAACTACATCCACGACAACGTCGCCGCCGGCGTCACCACCGAGCACCTGGAGGACAGCGAGATCCGCGGCAACCGGTTCGAGCGCAACGGCAGCCAGGGCATCTACCTGGCCGACGCGCGCCGCAACCGCATCGTCGACAACCAGTTCCTCGACAACAAGAGCGCGGGCGTGTTCCTGGCCTGCTCGATCCGCTACCGCACGCCCGAGATCCTGTGCTGGGACAACAGCATGAGCCAGGACAACCTGTTCGAGCACAACCGCTTCCACGGCGGCCCGTACACCTACACCATCGGCGTGGACCGCGCCGCGAACTGCAAGGCGCCCGACTTCAAGCAGAACCAGTGGCGCGGCAACGAAGCCGACGCGTCCGGCTTCAACCCGCCGGTGGAGATGTATGGCAGCTGCGTGAGCAGCCTGTAGCGGCGAGCCTGCCCATACCCGGTCCGGCCAGCGCGGGCTGCGCGCTTGTCGAACCGTCGGATGGGGACTTGCCGCAATGACCTTCCGCTGCTCCGGGAACCTTCGCCTGCCCCGGCCCGAGCCGGGGCAGGTTCGCCGGGCGCCTTTCCCAGCAAGCGGCCGCGGAACGCGCGACCTCCGCTACGGCGCGCGCAGCAGCAGCCGCAGGCCCAGGCCGGCCATCAGCGCCGCACTGGCGCGATCCAGCGGCCGCCGCGCCCGCGCCCAGCAGCGGCGCGGGGCCGGAGCGGACAGCACGCAGGCCACCAGCACGAACCACAGCGCATCGACCGCGAAGGCGAGCAGCGGCAGCACCACGTAGTCGGACGCCGCACGCGCCGGCGGCAGCAAGGTGGCGAACAGGCTGCCGAACACCAGCGCGGTCTGCGGGTTGCCGAGCTGGGTCAGCAGGCCGAGCACGAACGCCGAACGCACCTGCGGGCCGGCCTGCTGCGCCGGCGCGACGGCGTCCGGCGCCCGCCGCCACAGCCGCCACGCCAGCCACAGCAGGTAGCCGGCGCCGGCGATCGACAATCCACGGTGCAGCGCCGGCACGCGTTCGAGCAACGCCTGCAGGCCGAGCAACGCGACCAGCGCGAACACCGCACACCCCACCCCCATGCCCAGCGCGGCGGCAATGCCGGCGGCGCGCGAGCGGCCGGCCGCCAGCCGCGCCACCAGCAGGAAGCTGGCACCCGGGCTCATCGCCCCCAGCGCCAGCACTCCGGCGATCGCCAGCAGCGCGGCGGCGCTCACGCCAGTGCCTGCTCGTGCACCCCGGCCACCGCGCGGCCGGACGGATCGGCCATGCCGGCGAAGCTGGCGTCCCAGGCGATCGCCGCCGGCGAGGAACAGGCGATCGACTTGCCGCCGGGCACGGTCTCCGCGGCGCCCGGGCTGGGATAGAACTGCTCGAACAGCGAGCGGTAGAAGTACGCCTCCTTGGTCTGCGGAGGGTTGACCGGGAAACGGCCGGCGGCGGCGGCCAGTTCGCGGTCGGACACCTGCGCCTCGGCATGCGCCTTGAGCCCGTCGATCCAGCCGTAGCCGACGCCGTCGCTGAACTGCTCCTTCTGCCGCCACAGGATCGAATCGGGCAGGTAGCCGGCGAATGCCTCGCGCAGCACGCCCTTCTCCATCCGCGCCGCGCCGGCGGCGGCCTTGTCGATCATCTTGTGGCTGGCATCCATGCGCATCGCCACGTCGAGGAACTCGCGGTCCAGGAACGGCACCCGCGGCTCCACGCCCCAGGCCATCATCGACTTGTTGGCGCGCAGGCAGTCGTAGTTGTACAGCGCGTCGAGCTTGCGGATCAGCTCCTGGTGGAACTCGCGCGCGTCCGGCGCCTTGTGGAAGTACAGGTAGCCGCCGAAGATCTCGTCGCTGCCCTCGCCCGACAGCACCATCTTCACCCCCATCGCCTTGATCCGCCGCGCCAGCAGGAACATCGGGGTGGAGGCGCGGATGGTGGTGACGTCGTAGGTCTCGATGTGGCGGATCACCTCCGGCAGCGCGTCCAGGCCTTCCTCGAAGGTGTACTCGAAGCCGTGGTGCACGGTGCCCAGCGCCTCGGCTGCGATCGCCGCGGCGGCCAGGTCCGGCGAGCCCTTCAGGCCGATGGCGAACGAGTGCAGGCGCGGCCACCAGGCCTCGGCCTGGTCGTTGTCCTCGATGCGCTTGCGGGCGAAGCGCGCCGCCACCGCCGCCACCAGCGACGAGTCCAGGCCACCGGACAGCAGCACGCCGTAGGGCACGTCGGTCATCAGCTGGCGATGCACCGCCTGCTCGAACGCCTCGCGCAGTTCCTGCGGCGAGACCTGCACGCCCGCGACCGCGTCGTACTCGCGCCACGGGCGCTGGTAGTACTTCACCAACTCGCCGCTGGCGCTGTCGTAGTAGTGGCCCGGCGGGAACTGCGCCACGTCGGCGCAGTCGTCGGCCAGCGACTTCATCTCCGAGGCCACGCGCAGGCGCCCCTCCTTGTCGTGGCCCCAGTACAGCGGGCACACGCCGATCGGGTCGCGGGCGACGATGACGCGGCGCGCGGCCTTGTCCCACAGCGCGAAGGCGAAGATGCCGTTGAGCCGGTTGAGGAACGAAGCGGGTTTGTCTTCGCGATACAGCGCGTTGATCACCTCGCAGTCCGAGCCGGTCTGGAACGCATAGGGCTGCTTCAGCTCGGCCTTGAGCTGCCTGTGGTTGTAGATCTCGCCATTGACCGCCAGTGCCAGCTGCCCGTCCTCGGACAGCAGCGGCTGCGAGCCGCCGGCCGGATCGACGATGGCCAGGCGCTCGTGCACCAGGATGGCACCGTCGTCCAGGTACACGCCGCTCCAGTCCGGGCCGCGATGGCGCTGCCGCTGAGAACACTCAAGCGCCTGCCGGCGCAGCAGGTGCAGGTCGTCGCCGGACTGCAGGTCGAAGATGCCGAAGATCGAACACATGGGGGAAAGGCTCCTGGGTGATTTTGTTCATTGCCCGATCCGCGAGGCTCGGGAGTCGTGATCGTGAATCCGCATATCCCACATACAAAAAAACCCGCATCGGCCGATGCGGGTTTTCTGGTATCCGGGCGTGTGTTGCTGGTTACGCCTGATCGCAGTCCCGCATCGGCCGCGCACGATTGTTCGCCGCATTGTTATTGCGGTTGACAACGTTGGCGGTGCGGTTGGAGGAGCGGATCATGCGGCCGACCTTAACCCGGCCTTCGCGGAGGGCGCAACTGTTACGCGAGCAACCGTTCGATCAGCCGCAGGTACAGCTCGGGCAGCGCCTGCAGGTCGGCGACCGAGACGTGTTCGTCGACCTGGTGGATGCTGGCGTTGACCGGGCCGACCTCGATGCACTGCGCCCCCAGCGGGGCGATGAAGCGCGCGTCGGAGGTACCGCCGCCGGTGCTTTCCTCCGGCGCGGCGCCGGCGAATCCGCCCAGCACCTCGCGGGCGATGCCGCGCAGGCGGCCCTCGGGGGTGTAGAACGGTTCGCCGCTGCGATGCCAGCGCAACTCGTGGTCCAGGCCATGGCGATCCAGCAGCGCGGCGATTTCCCTTTCCAGCGCCGGCGCGTCCCAATGCGGGTTGTAGCGCAGGTTGAACAGCACCTGCAGCTCGCCGGGGATCACGTTGTTGGCGCCGGTGCCGGCGTGGATGTTGCTGACCTGCAGGCTGGTCGGCGGGAAGCTCTCGTAGCCGTCGTCCCAGTGCCGCGCCACCAGCTCGGCCAGCGCCGGCGCGGCCAGGTGGATCGGGTTGCGCGCCTTGTGCGGATAGGCGACGTGCCCCTGCACGCCCTTCACCGTAAGCGTGCCGGACAGGCTGCCGCGGCGTCCCACCCGCAGCAGGTCGCCCAGGCGCCCGGTCGAGGACGGCTCGCCGGTGATGCACCAGTCGATGCGCTCGCCGCGCGCGCGCAGCGTCTGCGCGACCTTGCGCACGCCGTCGATGGCGTCGCCCTCCTCGTCCGAGGTGAGCAGCAGCGCCAGCGTGCCCGGGTGGTCGGGATGGGCGGCGGCGAAGCGCTCGGCCGCGACCACGAACGCGGCCACGCTGCCCTTCATGTCGGCCGCGCCACGCCCGTACAGCACGCCGTCGCGCACGTCCGGCGCGAACGGGTCGCTGCTCCACGCCTCGCGCGGCCCCGGCGGCACCACGTCGGTATGGCCGAGCAGCAGCAGCAGCGGCCCGCCCTCGCCGTGCGTGGCCCACAGGTTGTCGACGGCGCCGTAGCGCAGCCGCTCGCACAGGAACCCCGCGCGTGCCAGCCGCCCGGCGATCAGCGGCTGGCAGCCGGCATCGTCGGGGGTGACCGAGGGCCGCGAGATCAGCTCGCAGGCCAGTTGCAGCACATCGCTCATTCATCACTCCTGGGTCACGGCCGCCTGCCCCATCACCGTCCCGTAGGAGCGACTTCAGTCGCGATGGGGCTTTCCCGGTAAAGCCCCATCGCGACTGAAG
>NZ_JAJOZS010000008.1 GCF_021168555.1 Stenotrophomonas sp. MMGLT7
GGCGTCGCAGTGATGGGCGTACTGCTACTGGCAATTGCTGCGTCTGGCAATGTCAGCCAGGGACAGACAGGATTAGCACTCAGTGGCATAGGGTTCGTGCTTGCCGCAGCCCCAGCTCTCGCTGTTCCGTTCTCGGCTCGTGTCGCAAAGGGGCTGCTTCTGCTGGCTTTGGCATGCCTCGCCGTTCTGGCCATTAGGCTTACCTTCTGGCCGCAGGCTGGCGTCACTCCGACACCACTGGTACAGGGTGCCGTCATAGCTTTCGCTCCGTTACCTGTTCTCCGGGTGTTCTTAGGTCGGCGTGGAAAGAGCGCTGGCCTTGGCACCTAACAACTCATTCAAGCCGACGCCACTTCGTGGCGCGGCTTAATTCAAGCGTTAGGCGGCAAGGAGAGATCATGGCTGAATCATTGAAGCAAAGCGTGGAGCGAGCTGCCTCGCGTGGTGGCTGGAAGAACTACTTCTTTCATGTGGTAGCAATAATTTTCGCCACGTGGCTTCTTGCTCTTGTTGTTGAGGCGGCTCTTATCGGCCACTACCCGACAACATTTCGCGCATCAACGCTGGTGCTTGCTTTCGGTCTTGGCTTGTACGCAATCCCACTGATTGTTTCATTCGTACTTTTACGATTCAAAAGACTAATAGGCTGGATTTCTTGGGTCGCCCTTTGCGCCTTCTACACGTACAACTATGCGCAAGTTGCCGCCTAACAATTCATTCAAGCCGACGCCGCTTCGCGGCGCGGCTTAACTCAAGCGTTAGGCAGCAGGGAGAGATAGTGGACACTCGAAGTATCTTTGAAAGGCTGACGCGATCCGAGCCAGTCAACCTTGCAGATCTCCCAGAAGAGTTCGGCATCTACGCTCTTTGGGATCATGAAAGGCACATCCGGTACATCGGCAGTACGCCAAAAGCCACTGAGGGATTTCGCACCAGGATCTACAGCAAGCACGCCACTGGTAGTGAAGGGCGCAGTCACAAGTTTACGCAAGCGTACTGCACCGGTCGTATGTGGCGTTACTGCAAGAAGCTTGACGACCCGGCAGCCGCTCGTGAGCAGTCCATTGCAGATGCGGACGCAGCAAAGAAGCTCAGAAACGCCTTTATTCGTAAGTACTGCGGGGCGAGCTACGTCTCCATACCTCGTAGATCTCTGCCAGAGCCATACTTCGTAAGTCTTACCTCCTTGGAGTTCCAGCTTCAGGCTATGGCGCCTTCAAGCATGCGGCTTTGGGAGGGCATCGGGTTCCGGCCCCTACCAGAACCAACTCCTCTCGTGGATCGCCTGTTGGCTGACTTACCTCATTTTGCAGTAGGCGCTGAAAGGCAACACGCTATCTACAAAGCACATGTACTTGGCGCTGCTGCCTAACAATTCATTCAAGCCGAAGCCGCTTCGCGGCTCGGCTTAATTCAGGCGTTAGGACCCAGTGAGAAGCATCTGGCATCTTTCATTTAAGAAAATATCTGTAGCTGGATCTGCTTTGATCCTGCTCGGGTTTTTGTCTCTGGCATTTGACCCACTTGCGCATTTCGTTTCCCATCACTCAGGCGTGCTTCTAGAGCCAGGAGCACCAGGCAGGTTCCGCCCTGCAATGATTACTGTGCCAGTCAGGCTGTCTTCTGGTTCGGTGGTCATGGCATCAGTCCCCACGAGCATCATTGGTGCGCCGGTTGGCAGCCCTTTGTCTGTATCCGAGTATCGGACACTCATTTTTAGGCGTACGGCATACACTGCCATTCCTTCCCCACGCTAAACTAGGCCCTAACAATTCATTCAAGCCGACATCACTTCGCGGCGCGGCTTAATTCAGGCGTTAGGTGCCATATCAAATGCTCAGTCAGCTTTGGGATTCGTGGCAGTTCA
Source organism: Stenotrophomonas sp. MMGLT7 (assembly GCF_021168555.1). Taxonomy (GTDB): domain Bacteria; phylum Pseudomonadota; class Gammaproteobacteria; order Xanthomonadales; family Xanthomonadaceae; genus MMGLT7. The sequence continues at coordinate 1,868 of NZ_JAJOZS010000008.1, forward strand.
ATTTCTGGCTCGGTTTGGCCAGCCTTGGCGCTGGCTTAGTCGTAGTGACACCATGCCTCCTAGTCCCTTCTTGGCGGCGCAAGATTCGCCGGGCTGACGTAGACATTGAGGGTGTTGGCCTGATTGCTCTGACAGTTCTCATCGTCGCCGTTGGATGCTACAACTACTTCGGTGCCGGCAATGGCACCTAACAATTCATTCAAGCCGACATCACTTCGCGGCGCGGCTTAATTCAGGCGTTATAAGGGGGAGTAGAAATGAGCTTCGAGCACAGAACTACAAACGACTTAGTCCGTATCGCGGCTACGGGGGGTGGCTTCACTCTTACTGCAACTCATAGAACAACCGATGATCTTGTTCGCATTGCCGCGGCTGCCAGTGGCAAAGGATCAAGAATTACGTTCACCGGCCTTACCCAGCGCAACACTGATGACCTAGTGCGCATAGGTGCTGCTACCAAAGGCTGCGTCATCTTGGAGGGATAGCTAGCCCCCTTCTAACAATTCATTCAAGCCGACGCCGCTTCGCGGCGCGGCCTAATTCAGGCGTTAGGCGGTAGTGCAGCACGTGCGTCGCGGCTTCCCTCTTCGGCAAGTGCCCTGGCGTTTCAGTGGTCGGCTCTGGGGCGGCGTCCTCGCGTTCACCACGACCGGGGCGGTCGCCGCTTCGCCCTATCGCGTCGTCAACCCACTGCGCCCATTCCTCGGGCTTCGGTAACATCCAGCGGTTAATGCCCCGGGCAAGCCCCGCTGCCGCCATTTGTGGCATGCTCGGCTAGCGGCGGCAGTGCTGGGGAGCACGGTCCATGGCTCACTACCTCCTGGCACCACCGCCTAACAATTCATTCAAGCCGACGCCGCTTCGCGGCGCGGCTTAATTCAGGCGTTAGGGCGCAATGAGAGTTCAGAGGTGAGTCGAAACAATTGGTACAAATGGACGATGGCCGCCATGACTGTAATCTTAGTCGTGCTGCTCGCCTCACATCCGGAACTCAGGCTGCTGATTCCATTTGTTGATGCTTTTGGCATTGACTTATTCGCAATGCTAGTTGGGGCGCAGATTTGGAGTTACGTTAGCCCGATACTGCTCAAGATTTACAGATTGCTGGCATTGCCACTAATGCAAAAAATCTACACCTTGACAATCTACTTCCTCGGCATTGCTGGCCCCTACGTCGATGAGACCTTCCGCACTCGCTTCCCTGGTTGCGAGTTGCGCCCTAACAATTCATTCAAGCCGACGCCGCTTCGCGGCGCGGCTTAATTCAGGCGTTAGGTGCCACACACATATTTCCACAACTTGGGGGAGAAAAATGTCAGAAATCATAGAGTCTGCGCCGGAAAATCAAGGCACAAGTGTTTCGCGCTTCCTTGCCAATCGCGGCGCGATCGTTGTTAAAGAGACTAGACCTGTCGGACGTCTCAAAGGGGAGCACGGAGACGTTGTCTCTGCCGAGACGATGATCCTTAATGTTGTAAAAGGCACAAAAAAAGATACGAGCTATGGCGTTCGTCTTGAGCGTTCCGATTCCGGCGGCGACTTCGACTCCGCCGTTTTCATTGATTACGACGAGCTCGATGAACTAATTGGTGCAATCGACTTCATCTCAACTACGGCCACGCAGCTCCAGAATCAAGCGCGTGACTACACCGAAGTTACGTACTCAACAAAAGACAGCGCAAAGGTTGGCTTCTACCATAGCAAGGAAGGCCAACTTGCTTTTCTAATGCTTTCGGATCATCGCGGAAATACATTCCTGCCAGTGCACAGACTGGCAATTCTCAAGCAGATATTTCAGGACGCAAAATCGCACCTGACTGCATCTGGCGCGACCGATGATTGAGCAGGTGGCACCTAACAATTCATTCAAGCCGACGCCGCTTCGCGGCGCGGCTTAATTCAGGCGTTAGGCATCACACACTTCAGCAACTACAGGGGAAATTATGAGCACTGATACATTCAAGGCTTCAGTCCAGTACAACGACCTTACCGGCAGCTCGGCGGCCGATGGTGCTGATATTTCGGATGCAAGCACTTGGCTCAAAGCCAAGGGGCTTATCAACAGCAATGAGATATTGGTCGGCTACGAGATTTATGTCTCTCCACTGCTGTCGGGTGCGTCTGGTAGCGTAACCATCTCTACTACGTTTCTCCTCGCGGCGAGCGGAGGCATTGGCTCATTTGCCGAAAATGTGCGCGGAGGAGGTGCCATCAACCTCAGGAAGGTTGCACAAGATCTTTCCCCTGAAGAGTTCTTTTCACTTTTCAAGAGGTTCAATGTAACTCTATCCACAAAAGGAATTCTTGAAGGGCGCGATTACAGTTTCTAGGGGTGATGCCTAACAATTCGTTCAAGCCGATGCCGCTTCGCGGCACGGCTTAACTCAGGCGTTAGGCAGTGGTGGAGCAAAAACGCGGTGGCACCCTGCTTCGGCAAATGTACCAGTGCTCACACGGTCGGCTCCGGGATGTAGTCCTCTCCTTCGCCGCCATCGGTTCCGTCACAGCTTCGCCATCGCGCTTCATTGCCTCACTGCGTTCATTGCATCGGGTCTCGGCGACATTCCCGCTGTCGGCTCTGCTGGGCAAGCCCCAGCCCGCCATCTGTGGCACACTCAGCCACGGCGGCAGTGCTGGGGAGCACGGTTGCAGCATCCCACCGTTCTGGCCACTCACTGCCTAACAGTTCATTCAAGCCGAAGCTGCTTCGCAGCTCGGCTTAATTCAGGCGTTAGACGGCAGGACATGCCCCATGGATTCTTATGGACAATTACTTTGATAGCCCCTTCAAAGGCAAGCTGCTTTCAGAGCAAGTAAAAAACCCGAACATCAAAATTGGGCGTTACAGCTATTACTCTGGCTACTATCATGGTCACTCGTTTGAGGATTGTGCACGGTATCTTCTGTCGGATCGTGACGACGTTGACAAGCTGATCATCGGCAGCTTCTGCTCCATCGGCAGCGGCGCATCCTTCATCATGGCTGGCAACCAAGGACATCAGTACGACTGGGCGTCTTCTTTCCCATTCTTCTACATGAAAGAGGAGTCTGCGTTCTCGAATTCGCTCGATGCCTTCCAAAGAGCGGGCGACACTGTCATAGGCAGTGACGTCTGGATCGGCTCCGAAGCTATGATCATGCCTGGTATCAAGATCGGACATGGCGCGGTGATTGGTAGTCGCGCCTTGGTTGCAAGAGATGTGGAACCATATGCCATCGTCGGCGGAAACCCCGCAAAACAAATAAAGAAGCGCTTCTCAGATGAGGAAATTTCGCTACTTCTTGAAATGGAGTGGTGGGATTGGCCTATTGATAAGATCGAGGCAGCAATACCTTTCTTGTGCTCATCCAACATTGATGGCTTGCACAAGCACTGGCGAGGACTTGCCGTCTAACAATTCATTCAAGCCGACGCCGCTTCGCGGCGCGGCTTAACTCAGGCGTTAGGCCGACATGAAAGATCACGACCCGGCTGCAGATTCTCTGTCCCCCTGACTCATCTCTATCCAGCAAAGATGCCATGTCTTCTAATCGTTTCGACCCAAGCCGCACCCTTCCTGCAGAATCGGAAGGCATCGCGCGCCAGCGCATACGCGTCACCTTCCGGATGCTTGGCTCGCTCCTGCTGGGCGGAGTGGCGATCATGGGTTCGGTACTGGTCTTTCGGCAAGGCCTGCTACCACTGATCGATACGGTGTTCCAGCCTGGACCCGCATGGCTCAGCGTGTTCAGACGTGCCGGCATCATCCTTGTGGCCATCGTGGGCTACTGGGCCTATGTGCACTGGCATGAAAGGCGCAAAGCGACCGAGCTGCAGCTGCAGCCGGTTCCCCTGATACTTGGCGGTGTAGGCGGCGCCGCTCTGGTAGCGTTGCCGATCGCCATGCTGTTCGCGTTCGGCGCCTACGAACTGGTGCTGTTCCGCGGCGCCTCGCCGGCTCTGCTGGGCGTGGCGGCCTTCATTGGAATTGCGGCCACCCTAGAAGAGCTGGTCCACCGGTGCCTGCTGTTTCGTCTGCTGGAGCGGGCTTGGGGAACAGTGGTGGCATTGGCGGTGCAAGCGGTGCTGTTCGCCCTGCCGCACTTGGAGAACGTGGCGCACGGTGGACCCGGCGATATCGTAGCCATGCTGATTTCGGTGACAGTGCTGGGCCTGCTATGGGGCGGGCTGTTCGTCCTGACGCGCAACCTGTGGGTGGTGGCCGCCAATCACGCAGCATGGAACTTCACCATCTTTCTCAGTGGCGTGCCGCTTTCCGGCATCGAGGACTGGCGCGCCGTAGCGCCGCTCGAAAGCCGCTATGCCGGGCCCGACTGGCTGACCGGCGGAATGTTCGGTCCGGAAAGTTCGCTGCTGGTGATCGTGTCAGCCACAGTCGTGGTTGTGCTGTTGCTGCGCGCGGCACGACGGCGTGGCGCCTTCCTCAAGCCGGCGGCCTAACAATTCGTTCAAGGCGACGTGCGTACCGCACGCGCCTTAACTCCGGCGTTAGGTGCGGAAGAAAAGATGTCGCTCCCCATGAAAAGCAGAGTCCGGATTGTTCGCCTTCTCGCCGTGGCCACAATTTGTTTTGGTGCATTGTTCTATACCACTGGAGCAGCTCTTAAACCAGGCTACTTACAGGTCACCCACTTCATCAGTGAACTCAACGCCACTGGTACGCCTTGGGCAATGGAGCTTGGTCTGTTTGGCTTCGTCCCGCTCGGCGCCTTGTTTGCCGCCTTCCTTGTCGCAGCATCCCCAATTGCGCATGTTCGTGGCATCAGCCGTATCGGGTTCTGGCTACTCTGGTCCCAGCCAATCATATTCATCGGCGCCGCACTTGCCCCATGTGACGCAGGTTGCCCCATTGGCGGCTCTCCGTCGCAAGTAGCACACGATTTCCTTGGGCTCACCACATACTTTGCTTGCGCGCTTGCCTTTGTCCTTCTGGCATTCTCACCTGGCCTCACGGCGCGCTGGCGCGTACTCCTCGTTGTAGCCGGCTGCATGTGGCTCACTCTGTTCGCGCTCATGCTTCAGCCAGAGCTGGCTCATATTCGCGGTCTGCTTCAGCGGCTAGCTGACACTCTGCTCGCAGCCGTCATTGTCATCGTCGCATGGCGTATGGTTCCCGGCGCTGCCTCGTCCGCACCTAACAATTCGTTCAAGCCGAAGCCGCTTCGCGGCTCGGCTTAACTCAGGCGTTAGGCGGCTATGACACACTCCAGCATGAGGTAGCAAGGAGCTATGACTAAAGAGATAGCTGTAGTCAATCCCCGTGTCCATGACGATGAGCTTGGAAAGCTGAGGAAAAATCTCTCCCTCAAGCTTTGGACAAAACCTCACATGAGCCATATAAATGCTTACCGATCTCACTCCGTCGGCGGGCAAGGACTTGTCCTTGTAATACCAAAAGATGAAAACCAAGAGCTATTAGAGGCTTTTGAGAGTGGCAGGGACACTTGGATCCAGGTCGAGCGAGTAGATAGTGAAATAAGGTTTCGCGCCTTTCACTTGACGCAAGAGTACTTGGACAAAGAACTAGACGAAAAAAGATCAGAGTTCGCTGAAGAGATACGTAAGCCTTACCGCCCAAGAACCTCCATCAAAGCATGGCTGCGGACAATAGGAGATTTGCCGTTCGAGGAAGGAATGGTTCTTAGCTTGGTGCCAGAATCAAGAGACTTTTATATCAGGAATCTTGGACATCCTGTTTCTTTTGTATCAGACAGACTCAAACAGACAACTCATCTCACAGACGGGAAAACTGCGAAGGCGAAAATAATCAGAGCTGCGCTATCTGGCTATGATGCGTCTGCTGTTGTCATGGCTCAGTATTCAAATAGATCCCTGATTCAGGAGGACGGAGTACTAAAGCATCATCATGTGGCGGAGGCTGTTGTTACTTTCACACCGCGCAATGAATAGATTGGTTTCAACGGGTTCGCCTCCTAACAATCCATTCAAGCCGACGCCGCTTCGCGGCGCGGCTTAACTCAGGCGTTAGAGCGCAGCAATCGTTGTCTGTCGCAACTTGAAAATTAGGCCCTAGATAGAGGACTGATTCATGGCTAGATGCACAGCGCCAGTACGTGGGCACAGTTCAGCAGCGGCGGCAGCCGCGTGCCCTGCTTGTCGTTACCGCAGCAGCTCTCGCTACAGCAGCGGATACGGTGGTTCCTACTATCCATCAACGAGCAGTTCTAGCTACACCAGCTCATCAAGCAGCGGCGGTGGTCGCAAGAGCTCAAAACCGCGCTGGTCGCGGGCGGGATCGGCGGTTTTTTATACGCCGTCGGAGGTGCAATCACTTACGCCAGTCCGGGAGGCCGTGGAGGTCCAGACCGCACGGCACCCAGACAAACGTGATGTGTTTCTTTGCCACGCTTGGGATGACCGCCAGGGTGCCGCAAGAGAACTGCATGATTTGCTTGAAGCTGTAGGGGTCAAGGTCTGGTTCAGTGAAAAGGACCTTGGGCTTGGCGTCCCCATGATGCGCGCCATTGATAAAGGTCTAGCCAACTCCAAGGTCGGCCTCGTGCTTGTTACACCCGCACTTCTCGCGCGCCTCCCAAAAGAAAGCGTCGCAGACAAGGAGCTTTCAACGCTGCTTGCGGGAAATCGTCTTGTGCCTATCGTTCACAAGACGACATATGAGGCGCTTCGCGAGGTGAGTCCAATGCTCGCTTCAAGAACGGGCCTTGACACTGCTGAAGACTCGATGTCTGAAGTAGCTGCAAAAATCGCTGAGCTCGTTGCCTCATAGGGGTGCACTCTAACAATTCATTCAAGCCGACGCCGCTTCGCGGCGCGGCTTAATTCAGGCGTTAGGCCGCAGTGGGGCAAAGTCGGGGGTGGTTCTTACTTCGGCAAATTTGCGGACCGTTTTCTGGTCGGCGCCGGCTACCGTTCTTTACCGTTCCTAGCATCGGTAAGTTCACAACTTCGGCCTTGGCGTCAGGTTCGCCACACTCGGTTTGTCGTCGGCTTCGGGTGGCTCCGCGCACCAAGCTTCATCGGGCAAGCCCCGTCTTGCAGGCTGTGGCATCATCGGTCTGCATTGTGTTGTTCAAGCAGGCAGCATTGGTCGGCTGCGACTCCATCGGCCACCGCTGCCTAACAACTCATTCAAGCCGACGCTGCTATTGCAGCGCGGCTTAACTCAGACGTTAGGCCTCATGTCAAAATCCTCGGCAACCGCAAACTCAAGCCTTATCAAAGCCGGCTGGTTGCTGCTCGCTGAGATTGCCGGTGGCGTGGTTTTCTCAATTGCCCTACAAAGCGCAGAGTACATTCCAGAGCTTTCCATGCCAGTGGTCTGGACTGTCAACTTTGTTACGGCTTGGCATCTCTCCAAGGCCGCATCTATCATGGGCAAGAACCGTTGGCTGTATGGGCTGGTCGCAGCGTTGGCGCCACCTGCCGCAATCTTTGTGTACTTCACGCTTAAGACGCAAGATACGCTGCATCGTCTTGACCACAACTGGTAGGTACCAGCATGAGGCCTAACAGTTCATTAAAATCGAGGCCGCTTCGCGGCGCGGCTTAACTCAGGCGTTAGGCTGCATGAAGACACTCGTAGAACCTGTTGGGTGCGAGATCGAGTGGCATGGGGGCTCGGACGTTACCGAGGTCACCAACACCAGTTCTGGCTTACGCATTGTTGTAGCCGCACCGGAAGGCATTGACCGCTATCTTGAGATCCACTTCCCCTTCGTCCGGGCATTCCAGGTCATGGATGAGGGAGACATGCTTGAGTATTGGCAGACTCCTCTCACTATGGGTAATGCTCTTTACAAGGTCGCGTCTGGCGGCTGGCGAGAGCGCGCCGCAGGCCAGTTCCTACACGTGACTGCGTCGCTAGACACTATGCAAGAGTGGCTCGTAGTCTCGGAGGGCCTCTGTGTTTCGGTTATTTCAGCGTATGTGCCGTATGTCCGGGAGTTCGGTGACGCGGCCTAACAATTCATTCAAGCCGAAGTCGCTTCGCGGCTCGGCTTAATTCGGGCGTTAGGTGCCAGGGATGCGTTATCGGCGGCTTATCAATCTCTTGGCCATCATTGCCGGCGGCGGCGTCGCAGTGATGGGCGTACTGCTACTGGCAATTGCTGCGTCTGGCAATGTCAGCCAGGGACAGACAGGATTAGCACTCAGTGGCATAGGGTTCGTGCTTGCCGCAGCCCCAGCTCTCGCTGTTCCGTTCTCGGCTCGTGTCGCAAAGGGGCTGCTTCTGCTGGCTTTGGCATGCCTCGCCGTTCTGGCCATTAGGCTTACCTTCTGGCCGCAGGCTGGCGTCACTCCGACACCACTGGTACAGGGTGCCGTCATAGCTTTCGCTCCGTTACCTGTTCTCCGGGTGTTCTTAGGTCGGCGTGGAAAGAGCGCTGGCCTTGGCACCTAACAACTCATTCAAGCCGACGCCACTTCGTGGCGCGGCTTAATTCAAGCGTTAGGCGGCAAGGAGAGATCATGGCTGAATCATTGAAGCAAAGCGTGGAGCGAGCTGCCTCGCGTGGTGGCTGGAAGAACTACTTCTTTCATGTGGTAGCAATAATTTTCGCCACGTGGCTTCTTGCTCTTGTTGTTGAGGCGGCTCTTATCGGCCACTACCCGACAACATTTCGCGCATCAACGCTGGTGCTTGCTTTCGGTCTTGGCTTGTACGCAATCCCACTGATTGTTTCATTCGTACTTTTACGATTCAAAAGACTAATAGGCTGGATTTCTTGGGTCGCCCTTTGCGCCTTCTACACGTACAACTATGCGCAAGTTGCCGCCTAACAATTCATTCAAGCCGACGCCGCTTCGCGGCGCGGCTTAACTCAAGCGTTAGACCGGGGAGGTCGCATGCGTCGCGTCCTGTTGTTCTTAGTTGCTTTGCTCCCAGCCATTGCGATAGCCGGCTTTCCTTTCGAGGCGACTCTGGAAGAGATGGCACAGGAAGCGGACCACATTCTGGTGGGTCGCGTCGCGGGCGTGGACATGGTTGATGGCCAAGGCAATCCGGTTAAAGATCCGCAGGCTCGGACCGGCCCCAGCCTTGACAACACCATCAGACTGCTCATTCAAGTGGATCAGGTTCTTGTGTCAAACGCCGCAAAGGTTCCAGACGTTATCCCGGTTCCTCTGGCTTCTCACCTTCATTACACACTTGGCCAGATTCAAGAGGCGCATCAAGGTGACGAGGAGGCGCGCCTTGTGCTGCTAAAGGGCTCCGACTTCGTCGGAATCAAGCCTGGCGTGTTCCTCAGGCCGCTGACAGACCAAGACACGGCGCTGCAGTTGCATGCGGCTTTGCACCCCTAGCCCCGGTCTAACAATTCATTCAAGCCGAACCCGCTTCGCGGGTCGGCTTAATTCCAGCGTTAGGCCCAACATGGAGATCACTGATGGCTGAAAAACTTGTCGTTAGCGTTCTTGGCCATCGCAACTCCGGCAAGAGCCATACTTGGAACACTCTCTTTGGTGAAACTGTTAAGACGGGAAAGTACCAGCGCAAGCTTTGGCTCAACAACTGCGAGTACGTAGATGTATTCCTAGTCAGCGGCTCGCCTGAAGAGCGAGAGACATATGTCGGCGACCTCATCACAGATGACCGTCCATCCATCGTCCTGTGCTCCATGCAGTACCGAGAGGATGTAACGACAACAATCGACTACTTCTCGGACAAAGGCTACGAAATCTTTGTTCAGTGGCTCAACCCCGGCAGGTCTGACACCAGCAAGGTGCCTGATAGCCTCGCCCTAATCCATTACCTGTTATCGACAGGGGCAACCGTACAACTTCATTTATGGCTGGGCTCACCCTCGCGGATTGGTCATACATAGTGCGGGTTGGGCCTAACAATTCATTCAAGCCGACGCCGCTTCGCGGCGCGGCTTAATTCAAGCGTTAGGCACGTAAGAAGCAGAATGCCGCAGGCGATGGCTGTCCGCCTGCGGCATTGCTCGCATTATTCTTCGGCTACGATCATGATGCCGCGTTCAGTCACTTGTACTCGTGCTTTCTGGCCTACCGCGAATCCTGCCGCTTTTAACCAATCACCACTCAAGCGCAAGAATGGCACTTGTCGTGGTCGGTAGCGCTGTTCTTTATCTTTGTTCTGGCTTTCGTAGTATTGATAGCCAACTGTCAAAAAGCGTGGCTTTGGCGCTACGCAGTTCTTCTTAGCCATATTAGCCATAACAGCATCCTTCGAGATTGTTCAATTTCGCCTCCTGTTCAGAGAGGCGGCCGGGCGCTTGAACACCGCTCGAAGACGGCCCGCAGATTTCCCCTTTCGGGTGTTGTATAGCTGCACGCCACCCGGCCATAAAAATGCAGGGCACAAAAAAACCGCATGGCTTTCGGGCGCGGCTACCGCTTCGAGAAGGTGTGTTCAGCACCAGTGGTCAATCTAGCGCCGCACCGGCTTCCGGTCAACTTCCGGGCACGGGCCTAACAATTCGTTCAAGCCGACCCCGCATCGTGGCAGCGCCAGCGTGCTATACGCTACGCTAGCACGCAGTCGCTGCCCCGCTGCGGGTCGGCTTAACTCAGGCGTTAGAACTCACATCAGAGTAAGGAGCTACGTTGAAAGTCAAAGATCTGATTGCTCAACTCAGCAAGATTGATCAAAACTTGGAGGTCTACGGGTACTCCGAAGATGAGTCAATCGCAACCCACGAGAAGCCATTCCGCTTCTTCTTTATTGATGACGTGAGTGTCAACGCTACAATTTTGAGCCGCGGTGATGACGGTGCACCACAAGGAAACTTTTGACAACGGGCCGGGCTCTCAGCGTCTGGCGCTCATCAACATGAGTGCGGAATTCTAAGGTGAGCCCTAACAATTCATTCAAGCCGAACCCGCTCCGCGGGTCGGCTTAATTCAGGCGTTAGGCATCAACAGGAGGATATATGCAGATGTTGGCCGCAGCAAAACTTCGTCAGGCATGGGGAGACAAGCCTTGCGACCACCCGCACATTGAGCAGGAGTATCACTTTGGCTCCAACACCGGCGAGTACGTTTGTACACAGCGCGGGAAAGCAAAAGAGGGCTCTGACTGGAATAAGCGGACATCAGATCCCTAACAATTCATTCAAGCCGACGCCGCTCCGCGGCGCGGCTTAATTCAGGCGTTAGGCGGTAGAGCCGTAGGTGCGGCGCGGCTTCCTTCTTCGGCAAGCACCTTGGCGCTTCGGCGGTCAGCTCCGGGTCGCCGTCCTCACGTTCACCGCCATCGGACCGGTCGCCGCTTCGCCCTTTCGCTTCACCCCCACGCTGCGCTCATTGCCTTCGGCTTCGGTCGGCATCTGGCTGCAAGTGCCTCGGGCAAGCACCAGTGCCGCCATCTGTGGCATGCTCGGCTGGCGGCGGCAGTGCTGGGGAGCACGGTCCATGGTTCACCATCTCCAGGCACCACCGCCTAACAATTCATTCAAGCCGAACCCGCTTCGCGGGTCGGCTTAATTCAAGCGTTAGGGCGCAATGGCCAAATCATCGTTGCTGATAGTTTTGGTTCTAGGACTAGCGGCTTGTGCCAGCAAACCGCAGCTATCTGCGTGCGCTTCGCAAATCCATGAGGCGCAAGTTGCCTATGACGCGGCGGACGCAAGGCTCAAAGACGCTGAGGCAGCGGCAAGTAAAGCTGGCAATCCTAAGTCATTCGGCAAGGCTGCTTCCGCGGCAGCTGACGTTGCGGGTGCCCAAGCTGCCTTAGACGCCGCAAAGGGCGACTGTTATGTTGCGCCCTAACAATTCATTCAAGCCGAACCCGCTTCGCGGGTCGGCTTAATTCAGGCGTTAGGCCGCGTATGAAGATCACGGACGACCAAACAACTCCTGAAGCTTTGGAGGCATTCGGCCTTCAGGCAACTCAACTACTCTGCTCGGGCGACTTCTCCACCTTAGCCAAGCATTTTGGTTATGCGCTGGCCTACGACAGAGACCCAGCTGTTGCTATCCGTGAGGAGCTTTCATCTAGCCTCGCAGAGTTGGGTGCATCTTCGCTTGGCCCACCCCAATCAGGCCTGTCATCCGTGAGCTACTTCACCTCAAATGATACGGGGTTGCTCGCACTTGTTGAGCAACGCATTCCCACGGACAATGAGCGCCACATCCTGCTGGAGCTCATTGTGTCCATAACTGGCTCGGATAAGCATCTTGTGCTGGAGCAGGTCAGTGCCGCGGCCTAACAATTCATTCAAGCCGACGCCGCTTCGCGGCGCGGCTTAATTCAAGCGTTAGGCGGCAATGCAGAGATTTCTGGCCAACATAGCTCTATCGATCATTCTTTTGGCTGTTCCGGTTGTGGCGCAGCTGACCATGCCGTTGCCAAATTCGAGGGGCATCGATGTGCTGCTGTACTCTCCGTTCCATTACGCGTTATTTCTGCTAGCGCTTATCTTGTTCTTAGCGCTAAACATTTGCCTTTCCAGCAAGAGCAAAGCAAGGCTACGGCGAGGTGCGGCATTGGGCGGAGTTGCTACTATTGCTTGGTTTTCAGTGTCTTTTCTAGTTATTACCCAGCTGCATTTGAACTTGGGTGGCCAGTTGTGAGCCTCTTGCCGCCTAACAATTCATTCAAGCCGACGCCGCTTCGCGGCGCGGCTTAATTCAGGCGTTAGGCGGCCGTGGAAGCTTCTTCTTTCATCGTTGAGTTCCACCCGTATCTAGCGGAGGATCGTTGGGCCGATTTCCTTAGGGCGGTTGGTACGGCGGGAGCCACAAGCACTTGGCAGTCCTCGCATCGTGTTGAGCTCACCTGCATCAAACGTAGCCAGCTCCAGCACGTGGGGTACATCATTTATAAGATTGGTCAGCCGATTCTATGCAATGTGGTCGGCGTTACGGGTGAGGCCCAGCAGCACGCCAGCGCTTATGCTCGGCCCGCCTAACAATTCATTCAAGCCGACGCCGCTTCGCGGCGCGGCTTAACTCAGGCGTTAGGCGGCAATGAAGCTATTACTCGTATTGTTAGTCGTAGACTTCTTGGTTTATTATGCGGCGTGGCTCTATGGCTGGAGTCGGCTTGGCAACATCTCGCCGCAAGAGCGCGTCTCTCTCAAAGTGCCCAGCCCTTGGAAGGACTTCTCATATGAGCTTTTCGCATTCACGGCATCTCGTACTTTCCTCCGCATAACAGACACAGCTTCAAGGCGGGCCTTCGGCCTGACACTGGCGCTCACACCAATCCCTTTCATCTTGGTTTTGGCCTTCTGGCTGAATCTGTCCCAGTGATGCTAAGTTTCCGCCTAACAATTCATTCAAGCCGCCGCCGCTCCGCGGCGCGGCTTAATTCAGGCGTTAGGTCTCACATGCTTAGGCTCAGTCGTACATTGGCGGTTTGTCTTCTAGCAGCTCTTACCGGATGCGACGACGGTCATCTGCGCGGCTACTTGACCAATAGCCCTGACGGGATAACCTATCTTGCAATTGCAGACGACCATAATGGCTGCCCTATCAAAGTTGATGGACAAGACTGGGAAGTCCCAGTTGGTACCCCCAAGATCATCGCTTCTGGTGAGCACAAGATTGATTGCCACGGAGGAGAGATTAGCTTTGTTATCCCAGAGGGAGTCGTGTTCAACTTTGACTACTGGGGCCCGTGAGTGAGCCCTAACAATTCATTCAAGCCGAAGCCGCTTCATGGCTCGGCTTAATTCAGGCGTTAGACCGCTATGAAAGTTGTCGCAGTCTTGATCGCAGTGAGCCTTTCCGCATGCACTAGTGCTCGGCACTCTTTTGCTGCCGGCACAAATGAGAACTTGCTTGTGACAGGCTTCCCTCGCCTTCCAGTAGACGCGCGCAATGTGGCTGAGCGTTTGGCTTCATGCTCGCACTTTTATGGTGAGATTGGTGGCGACCCCGACCGCGACAAAGAGATCATGAAGTTTTTTTCAGATCTACGCTGCAGTACCATTAACAATGAGGCAGCGGCCATCCGTGCTAAGTACGCGACTGACAAGGCGGTTCAAGATGCACTCGTACAGGCCGCTAGTCTCTAGCGGTCTAACTATTCATTCAAGCCGAACTCGCTTCGCGGGTCGGCTTAATTCAGGCGTTAGAGCGCATGGGAATTGCTGAACACTCCGTTGTCGCATTCCGAATATTCGGAGACGATCTCGTGCCGTCTGAAGTAACAAAGCTTCTGGGTCATGAACCAACCGCAGCGCACTCCAAAGGCCACGTTCGCATCGGCCCCAAAACGGGGAATCGGTACATAGAAAAGACCGGCCGATGGAGTCTTTCCGCTGAGGACAAGCGCCCAGAAGACGTGCCGGCACAGATTGTAGACATTCTTTCCAAGCTAACCCAAGATTTGACAATCTGGGAGCAGCTTAGATCAAAGTACACGATGGATCTCTTCTGTGGTGTCTTTATGGGGTCATCCAATGACGGGCTAGAGTTCTCACCGGAGTTGCTAGGGAAGATTTCGGAGCGTGGCATCATGCTGGGGCTGGATATCTATGATCACTCAGATGACTGACATCGCGGAGATGCGCTCTAACAACTCATTCAAGCCGACGCCGCTCCGTGGCGCGGCTTAATTCAGACGTTAGGCCGCTGGGGATCTGTATGGCCAGTCCAAGTAACAAGCTTCTGGTAGTCGGCGCCGTCCTCAGTGGACTCGCAGCGCTGATGCATCTAGCGTGCCTGGTGGTGGGTGCCCCGCTGTTTCGGCTCTTGGGGGCCGGAGAGCAAATGGCCCAGTTGCAATTGACCGGTGATTGGTACCCCACCGTCGTTACCCTGGCCATTGCCAGCATTCTCCTGGGGTGGAGCGCCTACGCCCTTTCCGGATCAGGTGTGATTCGTAAGTTGCCGCTGAGACGTACTGCGCTATCCGCGATCACAACCGTCTACATTGTTCGTGGGGTCGCATTCGTGCCGGCCATGGCCTATTTCCCTGGAAACAGCATGCCGTTCTGGGCCGTGAGCTCCTCAATCTGCCTGCTGATCGGCATCGTCCATCTGGTCGGGCTTCGGCAGTCTTGGGCTAGGCTGTCTAGTGGCGCGGCCTAACAATTCATTCAAGTCGAATTGGCTTCGCCGGTCGGCTTAATTCAGGCGTTAGCCCCAATGAAGAATGCTCCACCCGGATACAAATGTCCTTTCTGCGGTATTGCGGCGACGCTCCCATCTCCCGCTCCAGAATCAGCCGTTGTCCTGATGGATGACAACGTTTTTGCTCTTGTTCCGGCGCACCACTACGCTGGGATAAAAGGCAACTGTCTAGTAATTCCTCGGAGCCACTACGAGAACGTACTGGACATTCCGGACAGCCTCGGAGCCGAGTTCTTTCGTGCCACGCGCCGTCTTGCACAGGCTATGCGAGCTGCCTTCGGCTGTGAAGGAATTTCAACACGCCAGCACAATGGGGCAGCAGGCAATCAAGATGTCTGGCACTATCATCTTCATGTGTTTCCTCGCTACACAAACGATGGTCTGCATGCAGGCCCGAAGGCACCATACAGCGCCGAAGAGCGGATCGAGTTAGCAAGCATTCTCCGCTCTGCTTTGCGGTGATGCGTACCTTTCTTGCAAGTTTGGCTGCAATCGGGCCTAACAATTCATTCAAGTCGACACCGCTCCGCGGCGCGGCTTAATTCAAGGCGTTAGCTGTTGATGGAGGCATCATTGGCAACTCAACTTGATGTAAGGCCATGCACTCCAGGGGACGAAGCAGCCTTGGCCCTTGTTGGCCAAGCCTCCTTCCTTGAGACCTTTGCAGGAATTCTGGACGGTGGCGACATCGTCGCTCATTGCACCCAAGCGCATACCGCTGATCTTTACCGGGCATGGCTTTCGGATCCAAGTTACGCACTCTGGCTAGTTGAATGCCATCCCGGCAACGCTCCTGTCGGATACATGGTCGTGGCACCGCCGCAACTTCCGCTGCCTGATACTGCCGATGATTTGGAGTTGAAGCGGGTCTACCTACTTGGCAAATTTCAGGGTGGTGGTGTCGGTAGCCGGCTCATATCCGCCGCCGTCGCCTATTCCATTGCTGCTGGCGCCAAGCGCCTGCTCCTAGGTGTTTACGCGAACAACAGATCTGCTATCGGCTTCTACGAGCACGCCGGCTTCAGCAAGCTTGGTGATCGCAAGTTCAACGTCGGCGACAAGGACTATGATGACAACATCATGGGCATGCCGCTCAACACCTAGCAATTCGTTCAAGCCGACACCGTCTCGCGGCGCGGTTTAATTCAGGCGTTAGAGCTCACAGGAGAATTCGTGAAAAGAGCAAGGATCGGACTGGTGGGAGATTTTGATGACACAGTTGTTGCACATCAAGGCATCCCTCCTTCACTGCGAGATTCAGCCGAATCAATAGGGTTGCATCTCACTTTTGAGTGGCTCGCCACTGACAAGATTGTCAGTGTTGAATCAGTGTCTGGATTCAGTGGCATCTGGTGCGTACCTACCACACCTTACCGCAGCATGGAAGGTGCTCTTCTCGCTATCCAGTACGCCAGAGAAGGGCGAATTCCGTTCCTTGGAACATGCGGAGGATTTCAGCACGCGATCATCGAGTACGCCCGCAACGTTCTCGGCTGGGCCGACGCCGATCATGCAGAGTCGTCTCCGGACACGGTATGCCCTGTCATCTCCCCGCTTGCCTGTTCTCTCGTAGAAACCACCGAGATAGTTAATATCTTCCAGGGTAGTCGCTTGGCTCAGATCTACGGAACCTTGAAGATATTCGAGGGATATCGTTGCCGCTACGGACTGAATCCGGATTTCAGGAAAGCGCTCTTGGGTGGTCCGTTGATTGGTTCCGCAGACGACGCTACTGGCGAGATACGTGCGGTGGAGCTCCTCGATCACCCCTTTTTCCTTGCAACCCTTTTCCAACCGGAGCGTGCCGCCCTCAAAGGGGAAACATCGCCCTTGATCAGAGCCTTCGTTCAGGCATGTGCAGCGTGAGCTCCAACAACTCATTCAAGCCCACGCCACTCCGCGGCGCGGCTTGGTTCAGGTTTTAGGTGCGGCAATGGTCAATCCCGCGAACGTTGCAAAAGCGATCGAGTCCTTCGACTCCTGGGGAACTCCTTGGCAGTTCTTCGCCAGCGTTTCTGCATTCCCGGCACTGGGGGACGATGACCATCAATTGCTAGAGACGGCTTGGGCTTCCGCCTGCAATCGCAACATTTGGCTTTCCATGGATAATCTTGCGTCTGGTGTCGCTGCCGCCGAGGCTGCTCTTTCGGAGAGATTCCCCTGGTTGTCGTCTCTGGCCTGCCAGCAGCTCGCAAGGGCCGCTGCGTACCAGTGGCGCTAGCGGCACCTGACCATTCACTCAACCGGACGCCGCTTCGCGGCTCGACTCAGTTCGGGCGTTAGGCATTACTGCAAGCAATCACAGGTTTCCGATATGGCGAAAGAAAATACATATGAGGGCGGCTGTTTGTGCGGGGCAATCCGCTTCATTGCGGTCGGTCCGGCACACAAGCCCCATACCTGCTCGTGCAAGCAATGTCAGCGACATTCCGGAGCACTCACCCAAGCCTGGATCGAGTTTTCTCAGGAGCAGGTTGAATGGGTCGGATCGGGCGGCAAGCCTTCCACGTGGCGTTCATCAGACCGGTCAAGTCGCGCATTTTGTCCAACGTGCGGCAGTACCATCGGCGCTATTGATGACCAGCCCACTCTGGCACTCGCCCTTGGCATCTTCGACTCCTCGAATCGTAAGGCGCTGGCGCCGCAGTTTCATTCATATGTCTCGAGAAGGCCGAAGTGGTGGGGCATCCACAACCCGCGTGATGCCTGACCATTCGCTCGATCCGACGCCGCTCAGTTCAGGCGTTGGGTCTCGCGGAAGGGCCACTGAGCCATGACGGATGAGGCGCGCTATCCGCGTCCGGACCCGCTTTGGATCGAGGACCGCTTCTGGGTGTGGGTCCATCACGCGACGCTCTAGATAGGTCGGGGTGACTGTTCGAGGCAGAGGATTTTCTTGCTTTTCTGCGCGCCCACGTACTTGGGCCTATGATATTAATGGAAGAAGGCGCGCGACCGGCGGGGGTGCTCCGCGTGGAGACATCAGCCCCTTGTCGCGCTTCGCAACTTCAGGCGACAGTAGCCGCATACGATCGCGAGTCGTGCATTCGTTGCCTCTATGCGGCAGTTGATCTCTACCGCTGGCTTCGGCGCTCGGTCGGGGCTGGCCACGTGGTGGCGAATGAGGCGGCGGAAAGTATCGCGATCGCGTACTTGACGGATATCGCTGCTCGCTAACGATTCAATCTAGCCGACGCCGCCTGATTCAGGCGTTAGGCGCCTCAGGGAGAGTTCATATGGGCCTCAACCGCCTCATTCCAATGCAACCCGTTGCAAGCATGCCGGCCAGCGTCGAGTTCTATGAGAAGCTCGGCTTCTCGGTTGAGAACCGAAACGATGAATGGGGCTGGGCCATGCTCCGCTGTGGCGACCACCGGCTTATGGTCGATCAGTCCATCAATCTCCATCCGGGCATCCCCAGGACTTCGGTCCTCTATCTCTATCCGGAAAACCTACAGGACTTCCACAAGCGTGCCCGGGAGAACGGGCTGGACATTCCGGAGGTGGACGACACTTTCTACGACATGACCGAGTTCCGCATTGAGGATCCGGACGGCAATCGCCTCTGGATCGGACAAGCCAGGTGAAACCTGACCCACGCCGCTTCGCGGCGCTGCTTAGTGCAGGACTTATTTTTTTATCGGTTCCATTCGCATCTCCCCAGGAAATTCACGCCTTGGATATCCCGAGAATATCCAGCATCACGGAAAGTGCCCACCGCATCCACAATCCGTTCACGCCCGACAAGTTCGCCACGCTAGGCGCTGCATTGCGTCTGGAGCCAGGAGCACGTGTACTCGTGGCTCGGGAGAGATGCTGTGCACCTGGGCACGCGACCACGGCATCATTGGCACCGGCGTCGACATGAGTTCGTTGTTCACCGAGAAGGCGAAGGCACGCGCCGAAGAACTCGGCGTTGACGGAGCCTGGACGCCATGCCGCCTACACGCGAGAGTACCTGGGCTGGGGTGTCTTCGCGCTCATGCCGCGGTTCTATCCAGAAAAGGCCTAAATTCATCCAGGCCGAGCCGGCTTCGCTGGTCGGCTCGATTCATGCGTCAAGCACCAGGAGAAGCTTTGTGACAGGTTCGGTAACAGGTGGCGTGCGGCTTTTGCTTCGGCTCGAAGGCCTGGCCCTTCTGGCGGTTGGCCTGCTCGCCTATGAAAGGTTTGGCATGGGCTGGGGAGTCTTTGCGTTGTTCTTCTTCGCGCCCGACTTGTCTTTCCTCGGCTACCTGGCAGGGCCGAGGGCGGGTGCCACGTCGTACAACTTCGCGCACACTCTCGTCGGTGCCCTATCGCTGCTTGCTGCCGGGATCCTCCTGTCCGCTCCAGTAGCCGTCACGGGTGGCATCATCTGGACGACCCATATCGGCTTCGACCGTGCGCTCGGCTACGGCCTCAAGTACTCTACCGGGTTCGGGTTCACCCACTTGGGTCTCATCGGGCGTACGCGGGCTGGCGCCTGACAATTCATTCAAGCCGATGCCGCGTCGCGGCGCGAGTTAATTCGAGGCGTCAGCGTTCATGAGAAATCTCGCTGTACTTGTCTTCCTGTCTACAGTCACCACGGGCTGCGTCCACACAGAAAGGAAGTCCAGCTCTCTTCCCATAGGGGTTGGTGATTCCTTCACTCTCAAACGATCGGCAGCAGTCGTGACCTGCGACGTCGCGGAATCCACACTTGCACTCTGGCTTGGCACACCACTTGCCAAACGCTGCCTCATTGGTGAGGATTCGGTAAATGAATCCCATCGAGTAACGGAGACATTGAGGACCCCGTTGAATGTAAAGGTCACCAAGGTAGTGTCGTGGGGTGCAGTCGGTGGCTATGGCGAGCACATAATCGTCAATACTCCGAATGGTCCGCGCAGGTACGTGGTCGACAGCGGAGGATTCCTGGGGTTATTCACCCCACTCAGTGAGCACTGACAGTTCATTCGAGCCGACCCGCTTAGCGGGCCGGCTTGATTCAAGCACTAGTCCGCCAACGGTTCCAGTGGGGTCAAGGCATATGCGTCATTCCATGCTCGTTGCTGCCGTCCTCGGCCTGATGCTGGCGGCGGGTCCACTTTCTGCGCAGAACGCCCCGGAATCAGCAACGGGCTCGGAGCTTGCGGATGTCGCATTGCCGCCTCAGCTGGATCGGGTGCTCCGCGACTATGAGCGCGCATGGCGTGCCGGCGATGCGGCCGCCCTCGCCTCGTTGTTTGCGGAGGATGGATTCGTGCTGCAGAGCAATCATCCGCCGGTCCGTGGTCGTCCGGCGATCCAGGCAGCCTATGAAGGTCAAGGAGAAGGCGGCCCCCTACGGCTACGGGCACTCGCTTTTGCTGCCACAGATACGGTCGGCTACATCATCGGTGCGTACGGTTACGGCAGTAAGCCCGGCGACACGGGAAAGTTCACCCTCACGTTGCGTCGCACGCCCGGCGGGCCATGGCTGATCTTCTCGGACATGGACAACTTGAACGCGTCGCCACGGCAGCGGAGCATACCGGGGACGCCTTCACCAACCGGGGACCCGGCGGCAGGGCACTGATGTCGTATCCATGCGCCTTCATCTGGCTGGGGCGCATTGCCCGGCCTGACAGTCCATTCGAGCCTGCGCCGCTTCGCGACACGAATTTGATCAGGCGTTCTACATGGGGAGAATCATGCAATCGAAAGACTACTGGTTCAGTGCAAGGACTTATGGCTGGGGATGGGGGCTGCCGTTGAGATGGCAAGGATGGGTTGCCTATGGGGTTGCGGCGGTTCTCCTGGCGGCCATGTTCTTCGTTTTCCCGCCAGCCAGTCGGCCCATGCCATTCGTCGTCGGCACTGGGGTGGTCGCATTGCTTCTGGTAGCCGTGTGCTGGCTCAAGGGTGAGCCACCGCGATGGCGCTGGAGCAAGTAGATTCCACCAACGCCCCATTCCGGCCCAGGCTGCTTCCACGCTCGGCTTGGGTCGAGGCGCTACCAGGCGCCATCCCGTCAACCTGAGGCTCTGGAGTTCCCATGGGCGGTTTCAGCCTCTGGCATTGGCTTGTTCTCGTGCTGTTTCTTGTAGTCCCGCTGGTGCTGATCGGCGGTCTTGTATGGCTGGTCGTGCATCTGTCACGCCGCAAACCTGCTCCTGTGCCGTATGTGGCCGGCGCACTCGCCGAAGGCACCGATGTCTGCCTGGAACGGCTCCATGTGCTGCTGGAGCAAGGCCAGATCACCCGGGATGAGTATGAGCGTCAACGTGCGGCCATCATTGCAAGCGTGTAGGTGCGCGCCTGGCAATCCATTCGCGCCTGCCCCGCTGCGCGGCGAAACCCGATCCTGGCGTTAGGCAGCAGAATGGACCCGATCAGCGACCTCGACACTCTTGTCGCCCATATGCAGCCGGTCCTCAACCCCGGCCGCTATGCATTTGTCAGCTCGCCGCCTGGCCTGGCACTTGACCCGTCCCGCATCGTTGCCTCCATCCAGGAGCCGGAAGGGCTCTCCCTCATACTGAGTGAGGCAGATGCCCTGGAACTTGGACTGGCCGTTGCATTCACGGCAGCCTGGATCACCCTGACGGTGCACTCCGATCTCGCGGCTGTTGGACTGACGGCGGCTTTTTCCAGGGCACTTGGGCAAGCGGGTATCAGTTGCAATGTAGTTGCGGGCGTTCATCACGACCATGTGTTCGTTCCAGTCGAGCAGGCACGGCGGGCCATGGACGCACTTCATGCCTTGCAACAGGCCGCTGCCTGACGACTCGTTCAAGCCGGCGCCATTCCGCAGCGCGGCTTGCCGCACTACCAGATCAGGTCGTCCGGCACCTTGAACCGGCTGTAGTAGGCGTCGTCCTCGCTGTCGCCGGAGGCCGCGCTGTCGGTGCGGCCGTGGTCCAGCACCAGCATCGCCGGGTCGCGCTCGGCGATCTTGTCCGCGGCCGCGCGCGGGACCAGTTCGAAGCCCTCGCCGTGGCGTGCGATCGCCAGCGCGCCGCTGGCCAGCTGGGTACGTTGCGCGGCATCGACCAGGACGCTGCGGATGACGTTGCCATCGACGAAGCGGTACTCGATCTCGCCGCGGCGCTCGATGCGGTGCGCCTCCACGATCTGTCGCACCTGCGCGCGCAGTTCGTTGGCACGGGCCTGCGCGTTGCGCTCGGCGGCCAGGGCGCGGTCGCGTTCGGCACGTTCGGCCTGCAGCCGCTGGGCGTCGACCTGCGGTTCGGCACCGTCGGCCGGCTTGCCCTTGCCCTGGCGCCGCTTGGCCTGCTCGCGCACCGCCTGCGCCACCGCGCTCTTCTTGACCAGGCCGGCCTTGAGCAGTTGTTCCTGCAGGGGATTGCGCATGCCAGACACCGGGACGGACGGGAAACTGCCGTCGATTCTAGCAACCGGGCGGCCACCGGCGCGGCGCGCTCAGCCGATGCCGGCGCAACCGCGCACCGTCAGCGCTTGCCGTAGGCGGCGGCTTCCTCTTCGGTCAACGGCCGGCCCAGGGCGCGATAGGAAACCAGCAGCACCAGCAGCGACACCACCGCCAGGGCCTGGAACCAGCCGGCATGCAGCAGCGGGTGCAGCCGCGCGAACAGCAGCGCGGCCACCGCGCCGGCGGTGCACAGCACCAGCGCCAGCAGCGAACCCAGGTACGGGATGCTCGGATCGACTTTCATGTGGGCCAGCCTTCCAGTCAGTGTCACAGCACCTATCGGCCCGACCCGCCGGTACTTTAGGGCGAAGTTCTATCCGCCCGGCCAGACCGTGCCGGGCGGCTCCCGGGGCGGGCGACCGCTACCGCGAGGCGCCGCCGGAAGTGACTTCCAGCCCTGGCCCCGAAGCGATCGGCCACGCCATCATCGTCGGCATCGTCCTCTGCTGTGGACCCCACATGGCCTCGCCGATTTCCGTCCACCGGCCGCTTGCTGCATTCGCGTTCGCCCTCGCCGCCGGATCGATACTGCATGCCGCCCTGGGTCCCGAACCCGCGGCATGGCTGGCATGGATCGCCCCGGTGCCGCTGCTGGTACTGGCCTTCGCGATCGAGCGCCGCTGGCTGGCGCGCGCGGCGGTGCTGCTGGCCGCGCTGGTGGCCGCCAGCAGGAGCGCGGTGGACACGCTGCAGGCAGCGCTGCTGCCGGACGGGAACTGGGGCAGCCTGGCGTACTCGCAGGCCGATTTCCCGGCCGTGCTGCCGCTGGCGTCGCTGGCCGGCACCGCCGGCATCGTGTTCGTGCTGTGCCTGGTGCCTTCCACATTGGCCGTGCTGATCTGGCGCCGCGGCAGGTCCGAGCGGCCGCTGCTTGCGGCGTCGGCGACGGCGCTGGTCGTGCTGGCTGCGCTGGGTCTGGGCTGGTGGCGCCTGCAGCAGCCGGCCGGTGAGGCGACGGTGCGGGTGGGGCTGGCCTCGATCGACGACGCCATCGGCCCGCAAGCCTCGCCCGCGTATGCCGGCGCCATCGTCGACCGCTACGAGGCGCTGGTGGCGCAGCTGGCCACGCAGGGGGCGACGCTGGTGGTGCTGCCGGAGAAGATCGCCATCCTCGCGCCGGACGCCGCACGGCAATGGCAGCAACGCTTCGGCGAGATCGCCGCGCGACACGGTGTCTGGCTGGAGGTCGGCATCGCCATCGACGATGGCCGCGCGGCGCGCAACTACGCCTGGCTGTTCGATCCGGCCGGCACGCGCGTGGAGAACTACGAGAAGCATCACCTGGCGCCGCCGGAGCGCGCGCAGCGCTACGCCAGCGGCGACGCCTGGAACGTGCACGCCATCGGCGGCGCGCGCTATGGCCTGGCGATCTGCAAGGACATGCATTTCGCGGCGCTGGGGCGTGGCTACGGCCGCCGCGATGCCGCGGTGATGCTGGTCCCGGCCTGGGATTTCGCCTATCGCGATGCGTGGATGGGGGCGCGCATGACCCTGGTGCGCGGCGTGGAGAGCGGCTATGCCGTGGTGCGCTCGGCCCGCGAGGGACTGCTCAGTGTCAGCGACGCCCACGGACGCATCGTCGGCGAGGCGCCCAGCGCGGCGATGCCCGCCGGCGCCAGCCTGATCGCCGACCTACCGGTCGGCGCCGCGCTGCCGACGCCGTACAAGCGCAGCGGCGACGTGTTCGGCTGGCTGTGCGTGGCGGCGGCGGCGGGCTGGATGCTGCTGGCCGGCATGGGCAGGGCGCGGCGGCGGGCGATCCGCGGCTTTCGCGCAGTCAATTGAAAGCTGTGGGAGGGGCTGTAGGAGGGGCTGTAGGAGCGACTTCAGTCGCGATGGGGCTTTCCCGGTGAAGCCCCATCGCGACTGAAGTCGCTCCTACGGTCGCTGCCACGGTCGTTCGTGCAGGGCATGACGGATAGGGGGCGGTTATCAGCTCATTCGCCTTGGTCATGGCATGCCCGCGCATGTCTCGCGTCGCGGCAAAAACCCCGCATATTCAGCCTGTTGGCGTTGCAGCGGCGCCACCGGCCGCGACACTGCGCAACCCCTGCGCGCCCCGGTCCGATTGACGCGCGCCGGTGGTGGTGTAAAAAAAAACGCAAAACACCCACGCATCGCCTCCGCACGTCGGCCACCTTCGTCACCGATGTCCGCATCGCCTGCGCCTCCCATCCACCGCATCCGTCCCCAGGACTTCCCATGCTCCGCCACTTCCCGCTGCAGCGGACCCTGCTGTCCACCGCGTTGCTCGCCGCCTTCGCCACGCCTGCGCTGGCGCAGACGCCCGCCGGCGATGTCGCCACCCTCGACCAGGTCACGGTGATCGGCGCGCGCACGCAGCCGCGCACGGTACTGGCCTCGGCGGTGCCGATCGACGTGCTCGGCGCCGAGGACATCCGCGACAGCGGCTACACCGACGTCAGCAAGATCCTGCAGTCGCTGCTGCCCTCGTTCAACTTCCCGCACCCGACCACGCCGGACGGCAACACCCACATCCGCTCGGCGACGCTGCGCGGGCTCTCGCCCGACCAGACGCTGGTGCTGGTCAACGGCAAGCGCCGCCATGCCAGCGCCTGGGTCAACACCGGCGGCACCGTCGGCAAGGGCGCGGTGTCCACCGACCTCAACGCGATCCCGGTCAGCGCGATCGAGCGCATCGAGGTGCTGCGCGACGGTGCCTCGGCACAGTACGGCTCGGACGCCATCGCCGGCGTGGTCAACATCGTGCTGCGCGAGGACGCCGGCTTCGACGGCACCGCCAGCTACGGCAGCACCGAGGACGGCGGCGGCGACACCACCAAGGTCTCGCTGGATGCCGGCTTCGCCTTCCCCGAGGGCGGCGGCGTGCACTTCACCGCCGACTACCGCGACCGCAAGGGCGCCAACCGCGCGCAGGCCGACACCCGTCAGCAGTACTTCGGCATCGGCGCCGACGGCCAGCCGGTGGCGCTCTCCGGCAACTACGGCTCGGGCATCGGCCTGACGCCGATCGGCGGCGCCGCGGCCGGCGCGGTGGCCGACCCGCGCGAGGCCAGCATCGACCGTGCCGGGCTGTGGCGCTTCGCCGACACCGCCGACACGGTGGAGAAGACCGTGTTCGGCAACCTGCGCAAGCCGCTGGCCTGGGCCGAGGGCCTGGAGTTCTACGCCTTCGGCGGCTACGGCGTCAGCGACGGCAGCTCCAACGCCTCGCTGCGGCGCTCCGGGCAGAGCGAGAACGTGCGTGCGATCTACCCGGACGGCTTCCTGCCGTGGGTGGACACGCAAAGCACCAACGCCTCGCTGGCGACCGGGCTGAAGGGCTACGCCGGCGACTGGCGCTGGGACCTGAGCACGGTCTACGGCCGCAACGAGCTGGAGTACCGCACCCGCAACACGCTCAACGCCACCCTCGGCGCCGGCAGCCCGACCGCGTTCTACAACGGCCGCTACGCCGCCTCGCAGTGGACTACCAACCTGGACCTCGCCAACAGCTTCGAGCTGGGCTGGCACGCGCCGCTGCGGCTGGCGCTGGGCGCCGAGTACCGCCGCGACGGCTACGAGATCTCGCCGGGCGAGGAGGCCTCCTACCTGTGGGGACCGTACAGCGTGCTCGACGGCCCGGCCGCCGGCACGGTGCCGACCATCGGTTCGCAGGGCTTCGCCGGCATCCAGCCGGGCGATGCCGGCGACTACCAACGCCACAACGTCTCCGCCTACGCGGAGGCCGAGACCGACGTGACCGACCGCTTGCTGGTCTCGCTGGCCGGCCGCTACGAGGACTACAGCGACTTCGGCTCCACCACCAACGGCAAGCTGGCGCTGCGCTACGAGCTGGGCGGAGGCGTGGCCCTGCGCGCCTCGGCCAGCACCGGCTTCCATGCCCCGGCGCTGGCGCAGCAGTACTACAGCTCCACCAGCAGCCGCACCCTCAACAACGTCGATACCGGCCTGCCCGAGTACGTGCTGGTGCGCACCGCGCCGGTGGACTCGGTGGAGGCGCGGGCGCTGGGCGCGCGCGACCTCAAGCCGGAGAAGGCCACCAACCTCACCGCCGGGCTGACCTGGGGCTGGCGCGGGCTGGTGGCCTCGCTGGACGTGTACCGCATCGACATCGACGACCGCATCTTCCTGTCCAGCAACTTCGTCGACGCCTCCGGCTCCAGCGCCATCCGCGACTACCTGGCCGCGCTCGGCTCGCCCGGGGTGACCAGCGTGCGCTACTTCAGCAATGCCGCCGACACCCGCACCACCGGCGTGGACTTCTCCGCGCGCTACCTGTGGCAACTGGGCGACCATGGCCGCCTCACCGCCACGCTGGCCTACAACCGCAACAAGACCGAGCTGCAGCACGTGGCGAGCACGCCGCAGGAGCTGCTGGACCTGGGCGTGCGCACGCCGCTGTTCGACGTCACCGAGCGTACCCGGGTGGAGAAGGGCCAGCCGCGCGACAACCTGGTGCTCGGGCTGGGCTGGGACGTGCGGCGCTGGGGGCTGAACCTGAGCACGCACCGCTACGGCGAGATCCAGGGCGTGGCCGCGACCAACCAGAGCGCGGCCAACGTCGCCGAGTTCGCCAAGGGCTCGACCCGCTTCAGCTCGCTGCCGACCGAGGCCGGCAGCGCCGGCAACTACGACGTGATCCAGGTGCTGGAACCGAAGTGGGTGACCGACTTGGACGTGTCCTACCGCTTCAGCGACGCGTTCAAGCTGGTGCTGGGCGTGGACAACGTGTTCAACACCTACCCGACCCGCAACATCGCCACCACCGCGGCGGTATCCGGCGCGGATACCTATGGCGTGTTCCCGTACAGCGAGCTGTCGCCGTTCGGCTGGAGCGGGACCTACTATTACGCGCGCATCGAGACCCGGTTCTGAGGCGGACGGCCTCCACGGGTCTTCCGGTAGGAGCGACTCTGCGTGGCCTCCGAGCCATCAGTCGCGATGGGCTTCACCGGTAAAGCCTCGATCGCGACTGAAGTCGCTCCTACGATCGCCCCTGCCATAGCCGCGAGCGCGCATTTGCCCACGAGAATCCACATGACCGATATCCCTGCCTTCGATCCTTCCCGCCGCCGCTGGCTGCGCGCCGGCGGCCTCGGCGTCGCCGCCGCCGTGCTGGCACCGGCCGCCGCCAAGGCACGCGGTCTTGCGGTGGCGAAGACGGGCGAGGCCGCCTCCAGCCTCATCCGCCTGGACCTCAACGAGAGCAGCTACGGCCCCTCGCCGCGCGTGGCCGCGGCGGTGCAGCGCGCGCTGGCCGATGCCCCGCGCTACGTCACCACGGCGCAGGCCGAGGCGCTGCAGCGGCAGATCGCCACGCTGGAAGGGGTGGCGCCGGAGCAGGTGATCATCGGCGAGGTGCTGGAGGCGCTCGGCCAGCACCTGGCGCTCAGCCAGGGCGCGGGCGAGTTCGTCTACTCGGTGCCGGGCTACGGCGCGCTGGTCGATGCCGCCGCGCCGTTCGGCGGCCGCGCGGTGGAAGTGCCGCTGGATGCGAAGCTGGAGAACGACCTGCCGGCGCTGGCCGCCGCGGTCGGGCCGCGCACGCGCGCGCTGTTCGTGGTCAATCCGCACAACCCGTCGGGCACGCTCAGCGAGGGCGGCGCGTTCGACGCCTTCGTGCGCGCGGCGGCGCGGCGCGCGCTGGTGATCGTCGACGAGGCCTATCTCGACTACCAGGAGGACTTCGCGCGGCTGACCGCGGTGCGGCACCTGCGCGAGGGCGCCAACGTGGCGGTGTTCCGCACGCTGGGCAAGCTGCATGCACTGGCCGGGCTGCAGATCGGCTACGCGCTGGTGCCGCGCCCGCTGGCCGCCGCGCTGCGCGTGCGCGGCGTCGGCGGCGCGCACGCGCTCAACCAGCTGTCGATCGCCGCCGCGTCCGCCAGCCTGGGCGATCCGGATCACCTGGCCAGCGTGCGCCGGCAGGTCGCCGCCGAGCGTACGCGCTGGCTGCAGGCACTGGACGGGCTAGGCCTGCGCTACGCGCAGCCGGCCGGCAACTTCGTGTTCTTCGACAGCGGCCGCCCGCAGGCGCAGGTCGCCGCCGGGCTGCTGGCGCGCGGAGTGCAGATCGGCCGCGCGTTCCCGCCGTACGACAGCTGGGTGCGCATCAGCATCGGCCGGCCGGAGGAGAACGCCGTCGCCCAGCGCGCACTGGCCGCGGTGCTGGGCAAGGGCTGACGGGGGACGGCACGGCGTTCTTCGGCGGTCCTGGAACGGACGCGAGGACACCCCGTTGCGCAATGGCGCTACGCGCCGGACTCAGGCAACCAGGGTCGATTGCGCCGCCACCACCTGCCACCCGCCGTCGCCGGCCGGCGCCCGCCATATCCGCAGGAAACGGAAGCGGCCGTTGGCCGGCTGGCCGTCGTAGGTCCCCTCGACCTGCACGCACACGCTGACCGCCGCGCCGCCCGACAGCAGCCGGACCTGGCGGTCGGATGCCTGCAGCCGCCGGATCCGCAGCATGCCGCTGCGATGCGCGGCAAGGTCCTGCTCGCGTCCCAGGCGCATGCCCAGGTGGTTGACGAACACCAGTTCCGGCGCCAGCAGCCGCTCCAGCGCGGCGACGTCGCCGGCCAGCATGGCCTCGCCGAGCCGTGCCTCGGCCGCGTCCACGGCCTGCAATGCCTCTTCTTCGTTCATGGGATCGTTCTCCGGTTGTTCATGGGCGGCGTCCATCCTGGAACCTGATCGGCGCCAACCGTTGGTTGTCGTGCCCAGTCGAAGGCACTGGATCCCCGCTTTCGCGCACTACGGTCCGGGGAAATCCAATCGTCGCTCCCGCGCAGGCGGGAGCCCATGGACGTTGCCCCGATCCGCACGAACGTCCATGGATCCCCGCTTGACCAGCCATTCGGCTGTGGAAAAACACTTCGCGGGGATGACGAGGACCAAGGCTCGGCGCGCAAGCCTGGATCGAGGCCCGCCAGTACCCCGGCACACCGGCAGCCTTGCGTTTCCCGGCATTGGCCGTCACAGCGACGAAACTTACCCGGACAGCAGTGCACTTTCGCGGGGATGACGTCCGCTGGAAACGCAGGGGCCGACGCTCCACGCGAATCAGGCCCCGGCAAGGCTCCCCGGCCACGGATTGCCGGTCCATGGCGGCAGCTTCAGCCGATCACCCGCTTGAACGGCGGCAGCGCGTCGATGATGCGGCGGCCGTAGCGGCGGGTGAGCAGGCGCGAGTCGAGGATGACGACGCGGCCGCGGTCGGACGAGGTGCGGATCAGGCGGCCGGCGAACTGGGTGAGCGTGCGCAGCGCGTGCGGCACCGCGATCAGGTTGAACGGGTTCTGCCCGCGGCTCTCCAGCCATTCGCCCAGGGTCGCGGTCTGCGGGTCGGTCGGCACCGCGAACGGCACCTGGGTGATGACCACGGTGGTGCAGGCCTCGCCGGGCAGGTCCAGGCCTTCGCCGAACGAGTTCAGGCCGAACAGCACCGAGCCCTCGCCGGCGCCGGTGCGGCGCAGGTGCTCGGCGATCAGCTGGCTCTTGTTGCCCTCGCCCTGCACCAGCACGCGGTTGCGCTGCGCCAGAGGAAGCAGGTCGGCGACCTTCTCCATCTTCCAGCGCGAGGTGAACAGCACGATGCTGCCACGGCCCCAGTCCAGTTCCTTCACCAGCCAGCGCGCGACCTCCTTCGGATGGCCCTCGCGGTCGTCCGGGGTGGCCGGGAACTTCGGCACCACCAGCTCGGCCTGGTTGGGCAGGTCGAACGGCGAGGGCAGCGACACCATCTCGGCGTCGTCGGGCAGGCCGGCGTCGATCGCCAGCGACTGGAAGTCGCCGCCGCCGGTGAGGGTGGCCGAGGTCATCACCACCGCATCCACCTGCTGCCACAGCAGCTTGCGCAACACCTGCGCGGCCGAGACCGGCGAGCAGTGGCAGACCAGGTCGCCGTCGCGGGTGAGGGTGATCCAGCGCGCCATCGGCGGCTGGCCCTCGCTGTCCTCGCGGCGCCAGCCGCTCCACAGCGCGTGCTGCTGCTCGACCATCTCCAGCGCCATGCCGACGCTGCGCTGCAGCCGCTCGCGGGCGCTGTCCTCCGGCTTGCCCTTGGCGACCAGTCCCTGCGCGGCATGCACCCAGTTGTACAGCGCGCGGGTCTGCTCGCCCAGTTCCTCGATCGCCGGGCGCCAGTCCTCCGGCAGCCGGCCGTTGGGCGCGCGCCACTGCGGGTCGCGCTCGCCCGGGTCCGGGGTCCACGCGCGCACCACCTCGGCATGGAAGGCCTTGAGCAGCTTGGCCACCTGCGCGGCCAGCTCGATCGCCTCGTTCGGCAGCAGGGTGCCGATCCTGTCCTTGTCCACCGCGCGGTAGGCGGCGGCGATCAGGATCTGCAGCCGCCCGGTGCGCCGCGCCATCTCCTCCAGCGGCAGGTTGGCCGCACCCTGGTCGATCGCCACGCCGCCGACGTGGTGGCCCTCGTCCAGCACCAGCAGCATGTCCGCAGGCGCCGCGATCAGCGGCTGGCCGTTGTCGGCATCGCCCAGCGACAGCGCCGACAGCAGCAGCGCGTGGTTGGTGACCACGACCTGCGCCTCGCGCACCTCGTTGCGCGCCTTCAGCACCGGGCACTGCATGGCGTGCGAGCAGCGCCGCCCGGCGCAGCCGGAGGCCGGGGTGGTGATGCGCATGCGCAGCGGCGGCGACACCGGCTCGGGGGCGAGGTCGAGGTCGCCGTTCCAGGCGCCGTCGGCGAAGGCCTTGGCCAGGCGCCGGGCGAGATCGGCGTCGGCCGCGCTGAGCGGGCGCTCGTACAGCACCTGCTCGTCCTCGAACATCGAATCCTGGCGCGTCTCGCCGTGCAAGTCGGCGGCATTGCGGGTGCACAGGTAGCGGGTGCGGCCCTTGGCCAGCGCCACCGTGGCCTCGATCCCGGTGGCCTTGAGGAAGGCCGGGATGTCGCGCTCGACCAGCTGCGACTGCAGCGCCACGGTGCCGGTGCTGATCACCAGTTTCTTCTTGTGCGCCAGCGCGATCGGCACCGCGGCGGTGAGGTAGCCCAGGCTCTTGCCGACGCCGGTCGGCGCCTCGATCACCCCCACCCCGCCCGGCCGCGCCAGCGCGCGCGAGGCCACGCCGATCATCTGGCTCTGCGAGCGGCGGGTGGAGAAGCCGGGGGTATTGGCCTGCAGGCGCGCGTACGCCTCGCGGATGGCGGCCTTCAGCGCCTCGTCCAGCCCGCGCCGTGGTGCGACCTTCTCCATCCCGTTGCCTGGTTCCCGTTGCGATACAGGACGCCATTGTCCCATGCCCGGTCGCGCGGGCCGAGACCGGGATGCTTTCGTTGCCGGAACGCCGATGCCGCCGCGGCCGACGCGCGGCGTCCGGGTTTTCGAGCTGAACCACGCAGCCTCCGCGCAGGAGCAACTGTCCTTTCAGCGTCGGCCGCACCGGTTCCAGGGGCCCCGGCCCACCGCGGCGGAGCCTGCCAAGGCGGCGATGTCGCGGGCCAGTGGCAGGCCAGACGGGTCAAGGCGCCCGGTTGCGTAGGCCGGCGGTGCGAGCGGCGGGCCAAGGGCTGCCCTGTCTCGCGGATCCGTTCAGCGTTGCCGCCAACGCGACCACCACCGCCACAGCGCGACGCTGCCGCCGACCAGCATCGCCAGGCCGATCAGCAGCCCGCCGACGCCCACGCCGGCCGCGCCGAATCGCTCGTACAGCCAGCCGGCGCGGTTGACCGCGGCCAGCTGCTGCGGATGCAGCAGGGTCCACACCCCCTGCGCGGTGCAGACCGCACCGGCGATCGTCGCGGTCAGCGCACGCCACGGCAGCAGCAGCGTCTTCAAGCCGCCGGTACTCGCAGGGCCTTCACCAGCGCCCACACCAGCGCGACGAAGCCCACCGCGCGCAGCAGCGAGAGCGCGAGCCCGGCGCCGCCCATCACCGAGGACATCATCTCCAGTCCCGGGCGGCCCTGCCCCAGCAGCCACAACGGCAGCAGGCCCAGCAGGGCGCCGGCCACCTCGGCCAGCAGCAGCAGCGACAGGCCGATGGCGGCGACGCGGCGGATGCGCGCCGGCCCGCGCGTGGCGATCGTCATGCCCAGTCCTGCGGCCAGGGCGACCAGCACCGGCAGGCGCCAGGCGGCGTCCTTGAGCAGCGTGACCAGCAGGGTCTGGATATCCACCATCGCGACGCTCAGTCCGCGGTGACCAGCAGCACGTCGCGCTCGCGCAGCATGGCGTAGACCGGGTCGGTCTGCGGGCGCACGCCATGCCACAGCGCGAAGCTCTCGGCCGCCTGTTCCACCAGCATGCCCAGCCCGTCGGCACGGTTGCGGCATTGCGAGGCGCGCGCCCACGCCAGGAACGGGATGGCCGCCTCGCCGTAGTTCAGGTCCACCGCCGTGGTCATGCTGTTGACCAGCGACAGCGGCAGCGAGAAGCCGCTGCCGTCGCCGCGCGCGGCGGCGGTGGCATTGACGATCAGCTCGAAGTCGCCCAGTTCGCGCAGGTCGTCCCAGTAGCGGGCGATGACGCGCGCGGGCTCGCCCAGCGCATCGACCAGGGCGTCGGCACGCGCGGGCGTGCGGTTGACCACCACCATCTGCTGCACGCCGGCATCGAGCAAGGCCGGGGCCACGCCGCGCGCGGCGCCGCCGGCGCCGAGCAGCAGCACGCGCCGCCCGCGCAGGTCCAGGCGATGGCGGCCGGTCAGGTCGCGCACCAGCCCGGCGCCATCGGTGTTGTCGCCATGCCAGCGGCCCTCGGCGGTGCGCACCAGGGTATTGACCGCGCCGGCGCGGCGCGCGCGCTCGCTGAGGGTGGTGCACAGCGCCACGGCGGCCTCCTTGTGCGGCAGGGTGACGTTGCCGCCGGCCCCGCCCTGGGCGGCGAACGTCTCCAGCACCTCGGAGAATTCGTCCGGCGACGCTTCGATGGCGGTGTACTCGAGCGCGATCCCGGTGGTATCGGCGAACGCCGCGTGGATCCGTGGCGACAGCGAGTGGGCAACGGGTTGGCCGAAGACGGCATAGCGCGTGCGGGTCATGCAGGTTTCTCCGCGCGTGCGGCGCACGCAATGGCAATGGACAGGAACGGATTGTAAGCCGGACGCCCGCGACGGCAGTGATGCGGCGCAGGAGATGGCCGCAGCTACGCTCCTGCTCCTAGACTGTGCGCCCCGTCACCAGGAGCCGCGCATGCGCAGATCCGTTTCCCTGCTTGCCGCCGCGATGGCGCTGGCATGCGCGCCGGCGGCGCTCGGACTGGCCGAGTTCGGCATCGAGGGCATGGGCGTGGTGTCCACCGCGGCCAACGAGGCGCGCGCGACGATCGCGCCCGATGGCCGGCGCATCGTCTGGAGCAACGACCGCGACGGCGGCGCCGGCGGCTGGGACCTGTGGCAGGCCACGCTGCAGGATGGCCGCTGGAGCGATGCGCAGCCGCTGCCGCTGGATACGCCGGCCGACGACACCGATCCGTTCTTCAGCGCCGATGGCCGCTGGCTGTACTTCGTCTCCGATCGCCGCGGCGGCCATGGCGGCAGCGACCTGTACCGGGCCGCGGTCGCGGCCGATGGGCGCTACGGCACCGCCGAGAACCTCGGCCCCGCGGTCAACGGCGCCGGCGACGAACGCGCGCCGACGCTCTCCCTGGACGGAACCGCGCTGCTGTTCGCCAGCAATGGCCATGGCGGCGCCGGCGGATACGACCTGTTCGTCGCGCGCCTGGCCGGCAGCGCCTTCGCCGCTCCGCATCCCCTGCCCGGCGTGAACGGCGCCGGCGACGAATCCGACGCGGCCTGGCTGCAGGACGGCCGCGGCCTGGTCTTCGCCCGCTCCAGCGGGAGCGGCGGCGTGCAGCTGTGGCTGGCACGCTGCGAGGGCGGCCGCTACGTCGACGCCCGACCGCTGGCGCTGTCGTTCAACACCGCCGGGGGCAGCACGCAGGGCCCGGTGATCGACAACCGCAAGCCCGGCGAACTGCTGGTCGCCGGCGCGGCCCAGGCGCCGAAGGCCGGCGGGCTCGATCTGTACCGCCTGCGCGCACCGCAGCCCGACGGCGACGCAAGCTGCCGCTGAACCGGGGGGAGGCCCGAGCGCCTGGCGCCGTTGCCTGCCCCGCTTGCGGCAGTCGGCCTTCGGATTCGGTCTGGGCAAGGGCGTTTCCGGGTTGCCTGCGGCGGCAGTGGACAGTCCCGTGGGCGTCACCGGCAACGAGGGGGTTTTCTGAGCTGCCTGCGCGGCAGGGAGAAAGGGCCCCCTAACGAGCGCGTCCGAAGACGGATGAGGGACGCCGCAGGCATCCTGCAGGCGCCCTCATCCGCCCCTTCGGGGCACCTTCTCCCGCATGCGGTAGAAGGGAGGCGTGTGGGCGCTGCGCTCGCGCGGGCTGCGGGGCGCCTGTTCGCTGCATGCGGCGCGTCAGTACTCGCTGGGTGCGGCGCGTCAGTACACGTCGCGGCGGTAGCGGCCGGCGGCGGCCAGCGCATCCACCGCGTCCTCGCCGAGGATGTCGCGCAGGGCACGGTCCACGCCCTCGGCCATGCCCTCCAGGCTGCCGCAGACGTGGATGGTGGCACCGGCGGCGATCGATGCGGCCAGTTCCGCGGCCGCTTCGCGCAGGCGATCCTGGACGTAGTGCCGGTGCGGCAGGTCGCGCGAGAACGCCAGGTCCAGCCGCCGCAGGTGCCCCTGCGCCTGCCACTGCCGCAGTTCCTCGCCGAACAGGAAATCGTGCGCCGCGCTGCGTTCGCCGAACAGCAGCCAATGGCCGTGGTGGGCATGCAGCTGCGCCTCGCGCAGCAGGCTGCGCAGGCCGGCGATGCCGGTGCCGTTGCCGACCAGGATCATCGGCGCCGGCGGCTCGCCGCGGTGGAAGCCCGGATTGGAGCGCAGCCGCGCCAGCAGCCGCTCGCCGGGCTGCGCATGCAGGCCCAGCCAGCCCGATCCCAGGCCCGGACGGCCGTCGGCGCGCTGTGCCAGCCGCACCACCAGCTGCAGCACGCCATCCTGCGGCACCGAGGCGATCGAATACTCGCGATGCGGCAGCAGCGGCTGCGCCTCGATCCATGACTGCGGCGGCAGTTCCGCCGGCGCCGGCGCGTCCGGCAGCACGCGCAGCGCCGCCGCGCGCCACAGCGGCAGCTCGCCGTCGCCGTCACGCACCGGCGCGTCGGCGTCCAGGCCGCAGGCCGCCAGCAGCGCGCGCACCTCGGCCTCGGGCCGGCAGGGCTGCACTTCCAGGATGTCGCCGGCGCGCCACTCGGCGCCCGCCCATGGCCGCAGGTCGATCCGCCACACCGGGCCGCCGGCGCTGCCGGGATTGAGCCGCTCGCGCCCGAGCAGCGCGCACGGCTGCATCGGCGGCGCGCTCCAGGCCTCGGCGGCGGGCGCATGGCCGGTCAGCCCGGCCAGCTGCCGCTGCCATTGCGCCAATGCCTGCGGGTCGGCGTTGTCCACCTCCACCGCCGGGAACAGCGGCTGCGCGCCCTGTCCGTGCAGCCACTGCTCCAGGCGCCGCGAGAAGCCGCAGAAGCGCGCGTACTGGCGGTCGCCCAGCGCCAGCAGCGCGTAGCCGAGCTGCGGCAGCGCCGCGGCCTGCCGCAGCACCGTCTTCTCGAACGCGCGCGCGCTGTCCGGCGGGTCGCCGTCGCCGAAGGTGCTGACCACGAACACGGCGCGCCGGGCATCGGCCAGGGCGCCGATTTCCAGCCGCGCCAGCGGCTGCACCCGCACCGGCAGCCCGGCTGCCTGCAGCTGGCCGGCGGTGCGCCAGGCCAGTTGCTCGGCCAGCCCGCTCTGGCTGGCGAAGCCGACCAGCCACGGTTCGCCGGCGCCGGCGGCGGGCGCGTGCAGGTCGCCGCGCAACGCCCGTGCCTGGCGCTGCTTGCGGCGGCGGTCCAGGTACAGCAGCCAGCCGGTGACGAAGAACAGCGGCATGCACAGGCTGGCCAGCATCACCACGATGCGCCCGGGCAGGCCGAAGAAGCTGCCCGAGTGCAGCGCGAAGACGCTGGCGAGCAGCTGCCGGCCGAGCGGCTGCCGGCGATAGTCCAGGCGCCGCTCGACGCGGCCGCTGCGCAGGTCGATCTCCAGCGTGTCGAAGGCGCGGCTGTGCGCCGGGTCGTCGGCCAGGTAGCGTGCGACCAGCGGCTGGCCCGCGCGCGCGGGCAGGCGCAGGTCGAGGTAGGCATGGCGCAGGCCGGGCTCGCCGTCGAGGACCGCCTGCAGCCGGCCGAAATCCACCTGCGCCGGCGTGCCACCGCGGCCGCCACCACCCTGGGCCTGGGCTTCCCCGCCCAGCACCGCCACCAGCCCCTGCCGGTACCAGCCGTAGGACCAGTACAGCCCGGTCAGGGCGATGCCCAGGTACACCAGCAGGCACCAGGTGCCGATCACCGAGTGCAGGCTCCACAGGAAGCCGCGGCCCTTGCGCTTCCATTCCACCGCCCACCATGCGCGCCAGCTCCACCACTGCCGCGGCCAGCGCAGGTACAGCCCGGACAGGCAGAAGAACAGCAGCACGATCACGCAGGCGCCGGTGACCGCCTTGCCGCGCTCGCCGGCGACCAGCCGCCGGTGCAGGTCCTCGACGAACGCGAACAAGCCACTCAGGCGCGGCTCGGGCAGCACCTGGCCGCTGTAGGGATCGAAGTACAGGCGCCCGCCGCGGACCAGGCGCGCATTGGACGGGCGGGTGCCGGTCGGATCGACCAGCATGCGCGTGGTCGCGTGCTCGCCGCCCAGGTCCAGCCGCCGCGCCAGTTCGCCCAGCGGCAGCGGCGCCTGCCCGGCGGCGTGACGGGCGGCCGCGTCGGCCAGCGGCGGATTGGCCCAGCGCACGATCTCGTCCTCGAACGACATGGTCGCCCCGCTCAGGCCCATCAGCGCCAGCACCAGGCCGGCGCTGATGCCCAGCACCCAGTGCAGCTGGAACAGGATCTTCTTGAGCATCGGCAATCCGCATGCGCCGGCAGGGGACGGCGATCGAACGGGCGATTCTAGATGAGAATGATTCGCGCAGGCGAACCGCCGCGCCGGGCGCGGCGCGTGGACAAGCGCATTCCCGGACAAGGAACGGCCGCGCAGCCGGGCAGAAGCCTGTTCGGCGCCGTCAGTTGGGGAGGGGCCGTTACTGCCCTGATGGTAGAGCCGTGTCGTGACTGCCGGCTCGCAGGCCACGTAAAGTCGCTCCTGCAGTCGCTGCAACGGCCGCGCAACCCGGGCAGCCGCGGCACGCCCGGGGCACAGGTCGCCTGGACTCAGCCCTCGCGCAGCCAGCGCGCCGCGTCGAACGCGTAGTAGGTCAGGATGCCGTCGGCGCCGGCGCGCTTGAACGCCAGCAGCGACTCCATCGCCACCGCCCGCTCGTCCAGCCAGCCGTTGGCGGCGGCGGCCTTGAGCATCGCGTACTCGCCGCTGACCTGGTAGACGTAGGTCGGCCGGCGGAAGGTGTCCTTCACCCGGCGCAGGATGTCCAGGTACGGCAGGCCCGGCTTGACCATCACCATGTCCGCGCCCTCCTCCAGGTCCAGCGCCACTTCGTGCAGCGCCTCGTCGGAATTGGCCGGGTCCATCTGGTAGGTGTACTTGTTGCCCTTGCCGAGGTTGCCGGCGCTGCCCACCGCGCTGCGGAACGGGCCGTAGAAGGCGCTGGCGTACTTGGCGCTGTAGGCCATGATCCTGGTGTGGATGAAGCCGGCCTCCTCCAGCGCACGGCGGATCGCGCCGATGCGCCCGTCCATCATGTCGCTGGGCGAGAGGATGTCCACGCCGGCAGCGGCGTGCGACAGCGACTGCCGCACCATCGCCTGCACGGTCTCGTCGTTGAGGATGTAGCCGGATTCGTCGATCAGCCCGTCCTGGCCGTGGGTGGTGTACGGGTCCAGCGCCTGGTCGGTCATCACCCCCAGCTCGGGGAAGCGCGACTTCAGCGCGCGCGCGGCGCGCTGGATGATGCCGTCCTCGTCCCAGGCGACGCGGCCGTCGGCGGTCTTGGCCGACGGGTCGGGCACGCCGAACAGGTCGATCAGCGGCACGCCCAGCTCCAGCGCCTGCTCGCCGACCCTGAGCAGTTCGTCGATCGACAGCCGCTCCACGCCGGGCATCGACGGCACCGGCGCGCGCCCGGTCTGCTCGTGCACGAACACCGGCAGGATCAGGTCGTCGCTGGTCAGCGTGTTCTCGCGCATCAGCCGGCGCGAGAAATCGTCGTGGCGCATGCGCCGCGGGCGGGAAAGCGGGTAGCTCATCGCGGGGTGTCCTGGAAGCGAAGCGGGCATGATACGCCCGGCGTCCACGCGGGCCCGGCCCGCGGTGCGCCGGCTGTCAGGTGAGCACGTAGTCACACGGCTGCAGCGGCTCGGGCAGCGGGTGCTGGCCGAGGCTGTCGAGCAGGTCGATCTCGATGGTGCGCACCAGCGCGTCCAGCGGCAGGTCGTTGGGCTCGGTGCCGAACGGGTCCTCCATCTCCTCGCCCAGCTGGTCCAGGCCGAAGAAGGCATAGGCCAGCACCGTGGACACCACCGGCGTGGCCCAGCCCAGGGTGTTGACCAGGCCGAACGGCAGCAGCACGCAGAACAGCCAGGCGCAGCGGTGCAGCAGCAGGGTGTAGGCGAACGGCAGCGGCGTGGCATGGATGCGCTCGCAGCCGGCCTGGATGCCGGACATCGCCGCCAGCCGGTTTTCCAGCACGCCGTACAGGTAGGGGTCGAGCCGGCCCTGGCGCAGCGGCAGCGCCAGTTCGGCGGCGATCATGCCGAGCAGCTGGTCGGGGGTATTGGCGCGGTCCTGCAGCTGCTGGCGCTGCGCGGCATCGAGCCACGGCGCCGCGGCCTGGCGCACGTCGCGCTCGCGCAGCCGCGCCGCCAGTGCGTAGGCGAAGCCCACGGCCAGGCGCAGCACGCGCGTGCGCAGCGCAGGATCGTCCGGCAACAGCGCGTGGCACTCGCGCGCCAGCGAGCGCGACTGCACGATCAGCTGCCCCCATTGCTGGCGCCCCTCCCACCAGCGGTCGTGGCAGGCGCCGTTGCGGAAACTCAGGAAGATCGACAGCACCAGGCCGAGCAGGGTGAACGGCGCCACCGAGACGCGCTCGATGCCGCGCGGATGCCACAGCTCGGCGAAGGCGGACACGGCGATGGCCAGGACGGTGATCGTCAGCACCCGGGGGGCGACGGCGGGAACGATGGAACCGCGCAGGATGTACAGCAGCTGCCAGCCTTGCGGACGCGGGCGGATGATCATTGCGGGACGGTGGCAAGGCGCGGGGCGCCTGCCTTGGATGGGGGTGATTGCTACAGTCTACGCCTGCCGCCGCCGGTGCGATCCCCTCGCAACCCGCACCGGCACGGCCCGGCGGCGGCCGGACCTTGCCCAGGCGCGGTCAGACCACGCCGCCGCCCAGGCTCAGCCGGATCACCCCGACCACGATCGCCACGACGTTGAGCACCAGCCCGGTCTTGGCACGGCCGCGATTGCCCGGTGCGGTGAACAGGATGCCGATGGCGGCGATGATCGCGCCGACCACGGCGAACGGGATCAGGAACCAGTTGCCCCAGCCCAGCAGCGGGATGAAGGCGAACACCAGCCAGACCAGGGCGAAGATGCCCCACAGCAGACTGATCAGACCCATCGAAGCACCCCCGGTTGGATTGGGATTGGATTGGAGTTGGCCGACGATAGCCGATCCGGGTGCAGGCGCAAGCAGGACGAACGGCAGGCTCCCTTCTTGCGGGGGAAGGTGGCGGTAGCGCCGGATGGGGGCTTTTGCTGTGGCTTTCCCATGCTCCAGGCGGCCCCATCCGCCCTTCGGGCACCTTCCCCCGCAAGCGGGAGAAGGGGGTGGTGGCGCCGGATGGGGGGCTTTTGCTGTGGCTTTCCCATGCTCCAGGCAGCCCCCATCCGCCCTTCGGGCACCTTCCCCCGCAAGCGGGAGAAGGGGGCGGTAGCGGCGGATGGGGGCTTTTGCTGTGGCTTTCCCATGCTCTAGACAGCCCCCCATCCGCCCTTCGGGCACCTTCCCCCGCAAGCGGGAGAAGGGGGTGTTGGCGCCGGATGGGGGGCTTTTGCTGTGGCTTTCCCATGCTCCAGACAGCCCCCATCCGCCCTTCGGGCACCTCCCCCCGCAAGCGGGAGAAGGGGGCGATAGCGCCGGATGGGGAGGCTTTTGCTGTAGCTTTCCCATGCTCCAGGCGGCCCCCAATCCGCCCTTCGGCCCCCTTCCCCCGCAAGCGGGAGAAGGGGGCGGTGGCGGCGCCCGGGTCCTCTTGCGGGGTGAAGGCGTTCATGCGGCGACGCCTCGCCGCCCGCAGGTACTGGCACATTCAGTACCCGCGCGGGATGATCGCGGTAATCGGAGGCTGGAGGGCGTCATGAAGATCCGTTCGTTCACTATCGCGGCGCTGCTGCTGACCGTCGCCGGCTGCGCCAGCACATCCCGGGTGATGCTCGGCAGCGCGCGGCCGCCGATCGACCCGGCGCTGGTGCAGATCTACCCGAACGCGCCGGCCGGATCGGTGGAGATCGCGCAGATCGAGGCGTCCAGCGCAGTCGGCTTCGGCACCCAGGGCCAGACCAATGCCGCGGTGGAGCGGCTCAAGCGCGCGGCCGCGCAGCTCGGCGCCAACGGCGTGGTGCTGATGGGCGTGGGTTCGAGCGGCTCGCCGGTGGGCATGTCGGTCGGCGCCGGCAGCTACGGCTCGCACGTGGGCGGCGGTGTCGGCATCGGCATCCCGACCACGCAGAAGCGCGCCGCCGGCGTCGCCCTGTGGGTGCCGCCGCAGGCGCAGCGCGCGCAGGAACAGCCGCCGCGCTGAGGGATTCCGGGGACTTCACGATCCCCGCGGGCCGGTCGATCGCCGCCGTCCGCAGTCCGGGGCCGTGCCCCGAAACCTCAACCGCTGCGCGCGCCGGCCGCACGTGAACACGGCACGCGGCGGCGGTCAGCGCTGGGACGGAACGAACACCTGCTCCACCGCCTGCGCCAGCTGGTCCGGCGGCAACAGGCCCTGGTCGAGCAGGAAATTGTTGAACGCCAGCCGGTCGAAGCGATCGCCCAGCGCCAGTTCGGTGCGCATGCGCAGTTCGAGGATGCGGGTGTAGCCGTAGAAGTAGCTGCCGGCCTGGCCGGGCGAGCGCACGGTGTAGCGATCCAGTTCCTGCCGCGCCATCGCCGCCGACAGGCCGACGTCGTCCTCCAGCACCTGGCGCGCGCGTTCGCGCTCGACCAGGCCGAGGTTGAGCATCGGATCGAGCATGGCGCGGGCGGCACGCAGCAGGCGGAACTGCAGCGCGATCAGCTGTCCCTCCAGCGGTTCGAACGGCACCATCTCGGCCTCGGCGTACAGTGCCCAGCCTTCGACGTTGACCGAGTTGAAGGCGAACATGCTGCGCGCCAGCGACACCCCGCGCTCGACCATCGCGGTGAACTGCAGTTCGTGGCCCGGGCGGCCCTCGTGCGCGCTCAGCGTCCACGCCGCCGCGGCGAAGTTGAAGTCGTCGTACTGGGCGTCGGCGCCGGCGGCGGGGTTGCCCAGCGGCAGCACGAACTGGCCCTGCTGGCCGGTGTTGCCCACCAGCGGCGCCGGCAGGAAGTGCGGCGCCGGGCTGGCCGCGCTCTCGGCCGCCGAGCCCAGGCGCATCTGCATCGGCCGGTTGGGGACATCGACGATGCGCTGGGCGCGGATGATCGGGTCGATGCGGTCGATGACGCCGCGGTAGTGGGTTTCCAGCTGGTCGTCGGCGATCTTGTCGCGCTTGAGCGCGCGGATCACCTGCACGTAGTCGTCGCTGGCCGGCAGTCCCTTTTCCCGCGCCACCAGCGGCGCCAGCTGGCGAAGCATCGAGCGCGTCTCCATGAACTCCAGCTGCGCGCGCTGCACCAGCAGCTGCGGGTCGATGTCGATGCCGACCTGCTTGAGGCGGAAGGCGTACAGCTCCGGCGGCAGGCGGGTGTCGCTGCGCGACTTCGGCAGCACCTGCGCGCGGGTCCACTGCGCGTAGTCGGTCATCTGCCGCTTCAGCGCCGCCAGCGCCTCGCCGGCGCCGTCGATGCGGTACCTGGCGAACAGCTCGCCGATGCCGGCGATGTAGGTGTCCACGTTGTCCAGCGACTGCTCGACCTCGATGCGGGTGGGCTGCAGCCGCGACGGATCGGCCAGCGCCTCCTCGTAGCGCTGCCGCGCCAGGGTGGCGATCGCGGTGCTGCCTTCGGCCTGGCCGAGGTAGCGCCGCAGCCGCTCCAGCGCACGGGCGCGGCGCTCGGGCGGGGTCTGCTCGGACAGCAGGCCGTTGAGGCCGGAGAACACCAGCTTCGGCACGTCCACCCACGGCAGCTGCAGGCGCTGGTCCAGCTCGCTGCCCTCGATGTCCTGGTCGGCCGCGCCGATCAGGATCTGCAGGTCCTGGCGCACGTCCGGGTCGCGCTCGCTCGCCAGCTTGCCCTGCAGCTCGGTCCGGGCCCTGGCCATCGCCGTGCGGAAACGCTCCGGATACTGCGGGCCGAGATCGTAAACGCGGTCGTCGTAGCCGGGCACGCCGA
The DNA here is from genome assembly GCF_021168555.1 of Stenotrophomonas sp. MMGLT7. Lineage (GTDB taxonomy): Bacteria > Pseudomonadota > Gammaproteobacteria > Xanthomonadales > Xanthomonadaceae > MMGLT7. Next base: position 44,781 of record NZ_JAJOZS010000008.1, read on the forward strand.
AGAAGCTGGCCTGCTCGGGCTGGAACGGCGCCTGCGCCTGCAGCAGGATCTGCGCGTACGCGTTGCTGCGCGCGACCCAGGCCGGATTTGCAGCGACCGCGGCGGGAGTGGCCTGCTGGGCGGCGGCGGACGCGGGCGCGCCCAGCGGCAGGATCAGCAACAGGGCAACAGCGAGCAGGGTCGGTTTCATCGGGGCACGCACCTTGGAGGGAAGCCGCACCCTACCCGACCGCCGCGGCGCGACCAAGCCGCGCTGCCGCAGATCCGGTGTTGACAGGCACATGACGGCACGCGCGCCGGTGCAGGAGCGATGCTGCGTGTCCTCCGGGCCATGACGACCGGATTGCCCAGGACAGCAACGGCACCCCTCCCCATCCCTCCCCTGCTTCGCAAGGGAGGGGGCAACAGCACAGAGCCTCCTGCTTCTCCAGACGTCGCAGGCGGCGCTGTTGCTGTGGCTGTTACTTCTGTTGCTTCTGTTGCTTCTGTTGCTTCTGTTGCCGCTGTTGCTGTGGCTGTTGCTGTTGCTGCCAAGCATGAGTAACCAATATCTCTGCAGACCCGGAGGGCGCCGCCCATGGATGGGCGGCGTTTTCCGACCGAGCCAGGATGGCGAGTCGGAAAATCCCGATAACCCATCAGGCGAAGGCTCTTGATCTTGCAGGGAAAGCGTTTTTCTTTGGTTCCGTTTCTTTTGGCGCTTATCCAAAAGAAATGAACCCGGCCGCGACAGCGGACGGAAGCCTTTGCTTCTGCTCCCATTGCCGAGCATAGGGATCCCTGCCGCGAAAACCCTCGCGGCTTCCGCCGCTCCCACGCTGGATAGATGCCCGTCCTAGCGATGGCGCTGGCGGTAAGCCCCGCGCGCACTGTCGGCCAGCAGCGCCGCCCGCTGCAGCACGATCCGCGATCCCAGCGGCAGCGATTCCCACGGCAGCCGGTCCAGCAGGTTGCGCAGGGTCAGGCCGAGCTCGACGTCGCCGGTCAGACGCAGCCGGCGCTGGAAGAACAGGGTGTCGGCGTCCTGCTGGCGGCTGGCCAGCAGCAGCAGGTCGGTGGCGCTGCCGGCGACCGTGGCCTCGGCCTGCTGCCCTTGCAGCAGGCGCACGTGGCCCTGCGACAGTTCGCAGACCCAGTGCAGCCCCAGGTCCTCGACGGCGATGCCGAGCCGGCGCGACTGTACCGCGTCGAACACGCCCTGCTGCAGCGCCGGCGCCAGCGCGCGGTCCAGCGCGGCCTGCAGCGCGCTGGCCTGCAGCGCGGGCGGCACCAGCCGCAGCAGCTGCCGCCAGTAGCGCGGCGGCGGCAGCAGCGCCGGCCACAGGGAGGAGAGCGTGTCGGAGCGCGTGGTGTCGGAAGGCGTGGCGGAGGAAGCGGACATGGGCAGGGCCGGTAGCGAGGCAGGAGGGGAAACGTGCCGGGCCTGCTGCAATGCGCAGGCATCGGCGATCAGCAGGTCCATCAGCGCCTGCGCGCTGGCGGCCGGCAGCCGTAGCCAGCGCGCCCAGGCCTGGGCACGGGCATGTACCTGGCGTTCGCGCCACGCGTCGCGCAGCGGACGGCCATGCTCGTGCTTGCGCGCGGCGACCTGCGCGACCAGCCGGCGGCGCCCGGCCAGCAGCACCAGCAGGCCATCGTCGACGGCATCGATCGCATGCCGCAGCAGCGGCAACGGCGGTGGCGGCGGAAGCAGCGACGACAGGAGCATGGCCGCGCTCATGCCGCGTCGGAGGCCGCCACGCTGGCGCCGCCGTGCCAGTAGCCGTTGCGCGCGCCGACCCGCGGCGGCACGTTGCCGGTGGCGAGTGCGCGGCGGAAGCGCATCACCACCTCGTGCATGCCCTTGGCCTGCGGGTACAGCCGCAGGATGGCTGCCATCGGCACCTGCGCGGTCAGCTCCGGCGCCAGGTCGAACAGCGCATGCCCCAGCACCTGCACGCCGTTGAGCACGAGCAGCGGCGCGCCGTCGCGGGTGGCCAGCGGCAGGCCGTCGGGATAGTCCAGGCAGCGGAAGCCGCACTGGTCCTTGGGCAGGTCGTGGGCACGGGCGGTGAAGCAGCGCGCCGAGTGCGCCAGCGGCGGCCGGCCCCAGGCGGGGATCTCCAGCTCCGGCATCGGCATGCCTTCGGGCAACGCCGCGGAGAGGCGCAGCAGCGTCTGCAGGCCATGCTCGACGCCCGGTACCCAGCGCACCATGCCATCCTCGGCCAGCATCGCCAGGGTGCGTGCGTTGTAGACGTTCAGGCCGGGGCCGGCGACGAACGGCAGGCCGCGCTCGCGGCACAGCTGCACCGCCGACAGGTCGTTCGCTTCCACCAGGAAATCGCCGTTCTCCACCACCCGCACGGTGGCCGACAGTTCCGAGCCGGACTCGATCAGCGCCAGGCACGACAGCACCACCTGCTTGCCGGCCGCGTGCAGCTCGCGCCCGACCTGCAGCCAGTCGCGCAGGCGCAGCTCGCGGCGCTTGCCGCACACGGTCTCGCCCAGGTAGACCACGTCCAGCGGCCACTGCGCGGCCTGCGCATAGAACGCCAGCACTTGCTCGCGCGGCCAGTAGTACTGCAGCGGTCCCAGGCTCAGCCGCGCCCCGGGTCCGCCACGGGTTTCAATGCCATCCACGGTGATACGGTCCCAAGGTGGTCTGCCGGCCCTCGGCATGCGCGGCCAGGGTGTCGCGCCAGCCGTCCTGCAGCCGCCAGTGCTGCGGGTCGCCGGCGTAGCGGTCCAGCGCCTGGCGCCAGCTCGCGGTGACCTGGCGCACGTAGGCGGCGCCGCGCTGGCGGCCCTCGATCTTCAGCGCCGCCACCCCGGCCTGCGCCAGCCGCGGGATCAGCTCCATGGTGTTGAGGCTGGTGGGCTCCTCCAGCGCATGGAACACCGCCTCGCCGACCCGGTAGCGGCCCTTGCACACGGTGGGGTAGCCGGCCGGCTCGTCGCTGCCGAAGCGATCGATCAGCACGCCGTTCAAGCGCACCTCGCGGCTGCCGTCGGCGCGCTCGTCCCAGCGCACGAACGCCGGCGGCGAGCACACGCCCTGGCAGTTGGGCGAGGCGCCGGTGAGATAGCTCGACAGCTGGCAGCGGCCCTCGACCATGATGCACAGGCTGCCGAAGGCGAACACCTCCAGCGCCACCGGCGAGGTGTCGCACAGCCGCTCGACCTGCTGGATCGACAGCACCCGCGGCAGCACCGCGCGGGCGATGCCGACGCGCTCGTAGGCGTAGCGCAGCGCCGCGGCGGTGGTGGCGCTGGCTTGTACCGACAGGTGCCGCGCCAGCTGCGGATGCGTGCGCGCGGCGTAGTCCAGCAGCGCCATGTCGGCGGCGATGATGGCGTCGGCGCCGAGCTCGGCGGCACGATCCACGCGCGCCTGCCAGGCCGGCATGCGCGCGTCGTCGGGATAGGTGTTCAGCGCCAGGTAGACCTGGCGGCCGCGCGCATGGGCGGCGGCGATGCCGGTCCGCAGCTCGGCCTCGCTGAAGTTCAGCCCGGGGAAGGCACGGGCATTGCTCTGGTCCTGGAAGCCGGCGTACACCGCGTCGGCACCGGACTCCAGTGCGGCCAGCATCGCCGGCAGGTTGCCGGCCGGGCACACCAGCTTCATCGGCACCGTCGCGCTGGCGCTCATGCCGCCGCTCCCTGCCCGCGCTCGCGCTGCAGCTGCGACCACAGCGCATCGACGCGGCGCTCCACCTGCGGATCGAGCGCGATCGGCTCGCCCCAGGCGCGATGGGTCTCGCCGGGCCACTTGCGGGTGGCGTCCAGCCCCATCTTGGAGCCCAGGCCCGGCTCGGGGCTGGCGAAGTCGAGATAGTCGATCGGCGTGTTCTCCACCAGCATGGCGTCGCGCGCCGGATCCACGCGGGTGGCCACCGCCCACATCACCTGGCCCCAGTCGCGCACGTCGATGTCCTCGTCGGTGACGACGACGAACTTGGTGTAGGTGAACTGGCGCAGGTACGACCAGATGCCCATCATCATCCGCCGCGCATGGCCGGCGTACTGCTTGCGGATGGAGACCACGGCGATGCGGTAGGAGCAGGCTTCCGGCGGCAGGTAGAAATCGACGATCTCTGGGAACACCTTGCGCAGGATCGGCACGAACACCTCGTTGAGCGCCATCGCCATCACCGAGGGCTCGTCGTGCGGCGCCCGGCCCATGTAGCTGCCGTGGTAGATCGCGTTGGCGCGCAGGTGCATGCGCTGCAGCGTGACCACCGGGAAGCTGGCGCGGCCGTTGTAGTAGCCGGTGTGGTCGCCGAACGGCCCTTCCTCGGCGAAGTCGCCGGGCTGGATGAAGCCCTCCATGACGATCTCGGCGCCGGCCGGCGCGTCCAGCCCGGTCAGCCGGCTGTGCCAGACCTGGCTGCGCTGGCCGCGCAGCAGGCCGGCGAACTCGTACTCGGACAGGCTGTCGGGGATCGGCGCCACCGCCGCCAGCAGCGTGGCCGGATCGGCGCCGATGGCGATCAGCACCGGGAACGGCTGGTCCGGATGCTGCCTCTGCCAGGCGGCGAAGTCGAGCGCGCCGCCTCGATGCGGCAGCCAGCGCATGATCACGCGGTTGCGGCCGATCACCTGCTGGCGGTAGATGGCCACGTTCTGCCGCTCCTGGCCGGGACCGCGGGTGACCACCAGCGCGGTGGTGATCAGGCGCCCGACATCGCCCGGCCAGCAGTGCTGGACCGGCAGCCGTTCCAGGTCGATGTCGCCGGCCTCCACCGTCTCGTGCTCGAACACGGCCTGGCGCACGTGGCGCGGCGCGGCATACGCCAGCTGCGCCAGTTCCGGCCAGCTGCACAGCGCCTGCTTCAGGCTGCCGGGCCAGCGCGGCTCCTTCAGCGCCGCCAGCAGCTCGCCGAGTTCGGCCAGCGAGGCCAGCGGGCGCCCGCCCAGCGCCGCCTCGATGCGGTCGCGGTGGCCCATCAGGTTGCCCAGCAGCGCGTGCCCGGAACCGGTCGGCTGCTCGATCAGCAACGCCGGGCCGCCCTCGACCTGCGAGCGCAGGCACAGCGAGGTCGCCTCCAGCACCGGGTCCACCGGCGACTTCACCCGTTGCAGTTGTCCCTGGCGCTCCAGGTGATAGAGGAAGGTGCGTAGATCGTGATAGCTCATTGAATACTGCAGCCGCGCACGGCGGCATCGAGGCGATCACGAAAGACTACAGATGCCGGCGCGCGGCATCTTGAGATGGATCAAGCCGGCCGGGGTTGGCGGCAGCGGCGGCGGTGCCGCCGTGCCCCGGTCGGGGCGGCGGACCAGCGATCCCGGCGCGGTGGCCGGCAGCTCGGGGCCAGGCTGCCGATGCCTCGTGAAGCCTGACACCGCCCACGTCGAGCGCGTGCGGCCGAGCTGCGGGAGCGACGGCCGCGCAAGCCCGCCCGGCCGCAGATGCTCAGCTGCGCAGGATGTTGCGCGCCAGATCGTTCAGCGCAGGCAGGTCGAGCACTTCCAGCTCGCGCCGGCTCACCTGCAGCAGCCCGTCGTCCTGGAACCTGCGCAGCACCCGGCTGATGGTCTCCGGCGTGAGCCGCAGGTAGTTGGCGATGTCCACGCGCGCCATGCCCAGGTGCAGCTGGCGCGGCGACAGCCCGCGGCGCTCGGCATGGCGCGAGAGCAGCACGATGAACGCCGCCAGCCGCTGCTCGGCGGCGTAGCAGCCCACCAGCAGGTGCGCCTTGGCGATGTGGCGGCTGAGCAGGTTGAGCACGTTGCGCTGCAGCTGCGGCACCTTCGCGCACATGCCGTTGAGCATCGTCAGCGGCAGCTGGCACAGCGCCACCGTCTCCAGCGCCACCGCGTGGCAGCCGTGGCGCTCGTCGTGGAAGGCGTCCAGCCCGATCGCCTCGCCCGGCAGCGCGAAGCCGAGCACCTGCTCGGTACCGCACGGCTCGACCACGAACAGCTTGACCGTGCCGGTGCGCACGATCGACAGCGAGGTCAGCGGATCGCCCTCGCGGAACAGGTACTGCCCGGGCCGGTAGGACCCGGTGTGCTCGACGCGGGCCTCCATGCGGCGCAAAGGTTCGGCCTCGCTCTCGGCCAGGCAGATGTCGCCGATGTCGCAGGCCATGCAGAAACGAAGGGCGGCAAGGTTGCCGTGTGGCGCCAGCGGCAACGCACGGGAACGCGGCAGGGTGAAGTCGTTCATGACATGGATCATGGATTGAGGTGGGGATCCCAGCTTACGATGCAATCTCCCGGTACTGCCGCAAAAAAACGGCCTTGAGGCGGCATCTGCGACACAAAGTCGCATAGCACGACGATGCGATGGCACGTCGCGGGCCATCGCGCCGCGGTGGCGGCCGGCTTACGGCCTGCCGGGGTGCGACCTGCTACCGCTGCTCGCCTGCGACCTGCGGACGCAGGCAACGCTGCAGGAAGTCCTCGGCGACGCGGTAGCGGTGCAGCGCGTTGCTGCCGGACAACCCGTGCTTGGCGCCGGGATAGGTCATCAGTTCGAACGGGCGGCCACGCTGCTGCAGCTCGCCCATCAGCGAGGTGGAGTTGGTGAACAGCACGTTGTCGTCGGCCATGCCGTGGATCAGCAGCAGCCGCGAGGTGAGCCCGTCCAGGTGGGTGGCGATGCGCGCCTCGCGGTAGCCCGCCTCGTTGGCCCCGGGCAGGTCCATGTAGCGCTCGGTGTAGTGGGTGTCGTACAGGCCCCAGTCGGTGACCGGCGCGCCCGCCACGCCGCAGGCGTAGGCGAGGCTGTGCCTGGCCAGCAGCATCAACGTCATGTAGCCGCCGTTGGACCAGCCCTGCACGCCGATGCGCGAGGCATCCACCCACGGCTGCGCGTTCAGCCAGGCGATGCCGCGCAGTTGGTCGTCCACCTCCACCGTGCCCTGCCTGCCGTACAGCGCGCCGCCGAAGTCGCGGCCGCGGCGCGGGGTGCCGCGGTTGTCCAGCGAGAACACCACGTAGCCGCGCTGGGCCAGGTACTGGTCGAACATGGCATCGCTGCGCCCGGGCCAGCTGTCGGTCACGGTCTGCGCGGCCGGGCCGCCGTAGACGTAGACGATCACCGGGTACTGCTTCGAGGCGTCGAAGCCTTCCGGCCGGGTCAGCCGGTAGTGCAGCTCGGTGGTGCCGTCGGCCGCGGTCAGCGTGCCGAACTCGACCGGGCGCTGCGCATCGCGATAGCGGGCGAACGGATGCTGCGGATCGGACAGGTCGTTGGCCAGCAGGGTGGCGATCCTTTCGCCATCGGCGCGGAACAGCTCGATCTGCGGCGGGGTGGTGGTGTTGGACCAGCTGTCGACATAGACGCTGGCGTTGCGGGCGAAGCTGGGCGCGTGCATGCCCGGCGTGCGCGAGAGCTTCTCGATGGCGCCGCCGGCCAGCGGCACCGCGTACAGCTGGCGCTGCGTCGGCGAATCCTTGCTGGCGGTGAAGTAGACCTTGCCGGCGGCCTCGTCCACCGCCTCCACGCCATCGACGATCCACTGCCCCGAGGTCAGCGCGGTGAGCTGCGAGCCGTCCTCGGAGGCCAGGTACAAGTGCTCGTAGCCGCTGCGCTCCGAGCCCCACAGGAAGCGGCCATCCTTGAGGAAGCGCAGGTCGTTGTGCAGCGGCACCCAGGTCGTGCTGGTCTCGGTGACCAGCACGCGCTGGCGGCCGCCGGGCAGCGTGGCCTCGACCAGTTCGAGCTTCTTCTGGTCGCGCGACTGGCGCTGGAAGGTCAGCCGCCTGGCGTCGCGCCAATCGACGCGAGCCAGGTAGATGTCCTGCTCGGCACCGAGGTCGATCCACTGCGGCTTCGCCGCGGCCCTGGGCGCGATCACGCCCAGCTGCACCTTCACGTTGGGCTGGCCGGCCTGCGGATAGCGCTGCTCGACCACCTCGGTGCGGTCGGCGTAGACCTCGTAGCGCTTCTGCACCGGCACCTGCGCCTCGTCGATGCGGGCGAAGGCGATGGCCGAGTCGTCCGGCGCCCACCAGTAGCCGGTGTGGCGATCCATCTCCTCGTCGGCGACGAACTCGGCCACGCCGTTGCCGATGGTGTCGCTGCCGTCGTCGGTGAGCCGGGACTGCCGTCCGCTGCGCAGGTCGATCACCCACAGGTCGCGCCCGCGCACGAAGCTGACGTAGCCGCCGCGCGGCGAGATCTTCGGATCGGTGGCGAAGCCCTCGCCGTTGGTGAGCTTGCGCACCGCGGCGGCGCCCTGCCTGGACAGGTCGTACAGGTACAGCTCGCCGCCGAGCGGGAACAGCAGCGCGCGCGCATCCGGTGCCCACTGGTAGTCGACGATGCCGGTGAAGGCGGCGATGCGCTGGCGCTCGCGGCGCGCGCGCTCCTCCGCGCTCAGGCTCTCGCTGCCCGGCAGCACCACCTTGGAATCGACCAGCAGCCGCGTCTGCCCACTGGCGATGTCGTACTCCCACAGGTCCAGCTGGTTGCGGTCGCTGTCCTTGCCGCGCAGGAAGGTCACGCGCGAGCCGTCGGGGGCGATCTTGGGCTTCATCAGGGTGGGACCGGACAGCGGCAGCGGGCCGGTGATGGCTTCGAGGGTGAGTTTCTCGGCGTGGGCGGCGATGGGCATGGCAAGCATCAGGACAAGGGCGGCTAGCAGATGGCGCATGGAGGGTTCTCTGGACCGGGTGGTATCCGTGCAGGAGCGGGTGTAGGAGCGACTTCGGTCGCGATGGGGCATTACCGGTAAATCCCGATCGCGACCGAAGTCGTTCCTACGGACGCTGCTACGGAAAGGCAGGGGAAGCGGTGGCGACGGTCATTTCTGTCCGAACAGGTGCCTGCGCTCCTCGTCGGACAGCGGCTTGCCGGCATTCGGATTGACCTGCTCCTTCAGCGCATAGGCGCGCTGCGTGGCCGGGCGCGCGGCGATGGCATCGTGCCAGCGCCTGAGGTGCGGGAAGGCGGCGTAGTCCGGCTTCAGGTCGCCGTAGACCTCCAGCCACGGATAGCTGGCCATGTCGGCGATGCCGTATTCCTCGCCGGCCAGGTAGGCGTGCTGCGCCAGGCGCGTGTCGAGCACGCCGTGCAGCCGGCGCACCTCGTTGCGGTAGCGGTCGATCGCGTAGGGGATCTTCTCCGGCGCGTAGACGGCGAAGTGGCCCATCTGCCCGCTCATCGGCCCCAGCCCGCCCATCTGCCAGAACAGCCATTCCAGGGCGGCGGTGCGGCCGCGCAGGTCGGCCGGCAGGAAGCGGCCGGTCTTCTCGGCCAGGTACAGCAGGATCGCGCCGGACTCGAACACGCTCAGCGGCGCGCCGCCGTCGGCCGGGGCATGGTCGACGATGGCCGGCATCTTGTTGTTCGGCGAGATGGCGAGGAAGTCGGGCTTGAACTGGTCGCCGGCACCGATGTTCACCGGCAGCACGCGGTACTCCAGGCCGGCCTCCTCCAGCATCAGGGTGACCTTGTGGCCATTGGGGGTGGGCCAGTAGTGGAAATCGATCATCGCCGCGCTCCGGCTCGGGAAAGTCCCAAGTGTAGCCGCCGCACGCTTGGCACCGCCCCGCCCGGCGGCTAACCTGCGCCGTCCTCCCGCAACGCAGCATCCCGATGTCCGCACCCCACCCCGCCCGCCTGAATCCCGTCGCCGCCCTGATCTTCGCCTCGCGCTGGCTGCAGCTGCCGCTGTACCTGGGGCTGATCGTGGCCCAGTGCGTGTATGTGTTCCTGTTCGGCAAGGAACTGTGGCACCTGATCCACGAGGCGCCCGGCATGGGCGAGCAGCAGATCATGCTGATCGTGCTGGGGCTGATCGACGTGGTGATGATCTCCAACCTGCTGGTGATGGTGATCGTCGGCGGCTACGAGACCTTCGTCTCGCGGCTGGGCCTGGAAGGCCACCCGGACCAGCCGGAGTGGCTCAGCCACGTCAACGCCAGCGTGCTCAAGGTGAAGCTGGCGATGGCGATCATCGGCATCTCCTCGATCCACCTGCTCAAGACCTTCATCGCCGCCGGCTCGCTGAACGGCCTGCCGCTGTGCGCGCCCGAGAACATGAACAAGGCCGCCACCCAGATCGGCGAGATGAGCTGCTCGGCGCTGACCTCCGATGGCGTGCTGTGGCAGACCATCATCCACTGCGTGTTCATCCTCTCCGCGCTCGGCATCGCCTGGACCGACCGGCTCATGTCCGGCGGCAAGGGCGCCGCCAAGGGCCACTGACACCCGCCCGGCGGCAGCGGCCGGCGTCGCGTGCGCCGATGCCGGGCCGGTGCTAGATTGCCCCGGCAAGCTTCACCGGCCGTCGTGGGGACGTCGCCGGGATCCACGCATCCGCACCGGTCACCGCGTCGAATCAAGGGGAACACGCATGTTGCAGTCGAAGAACCCGGGGAAATGGCGCCTGCTCGCGCCGGCGCTGCTGCTCGCGCTGGGTGCCTGCTCCGGCAAGCAGGACGAACCCGCCGCCAAGCCCGCGGCCACCGCCGCGGCGCCGGCCGCCAGCGCGCCCGCGACACCGGCACCCGCCGCCGAGCCTGCCATCTCCACCAAGGTACAGGCGATGGGCACCGGGGAGCTGCGCGAGGCGGCCACGCAGGCGCTGCGCGACAACCGCATGTATGCCCCGGCCGGCGACAACGCCGTGGAGTACTACCTGGCGCTGCGCGACAAGCAGCCCGACGATGCCTCGGTGAAGAGCGCGCTGACCGACCTGATGCCCTACGCGCTGATCGCCGCCGAGCAGAACATCAACCGCGAGGACTTTCCCGAGGCCCAGCGCCTGATCGCGCTGATCGAGAAGGTCGACGCCGACGCCCCCGCGCTGCCGCGGCTGCGGCAGGGCGTCGGCAGCGGCAGGCAGGCCGTGGCCGACCGCACCCAGTCCGAGACCGAACGGCTCAGGAAGGCGGCCGACGACAAGGCCAGGCAGCTGGCCGAGCAGCAGCGGCAGGCGCAGCAGCAGGCCAGCGAGGCTCAGGCGGCGCAGCAGATCGCCGCGCAGCAGGAGGCCGCCCGCCAGGCCGCCGCGCGCCAGCAGGCCGAGCGCGCCGAAGCCGAGCGCCAGGCCGCCGCCCGCCGCGAGCAGGCCGCCCCGCGTCCGGCCGCGGTCGCCGCCCCGCCCACGCTCAGGCCGATCAGCACCCCGGCCCCGCGTTATCCGGCCGAGGCGCTGCGCTCGGGCACCTCCGGCGAGGTGCTGGTGGAGATCACCGTGGGCACCGATGGCTCGGTGACCAACGCCCGCGTGCTGCGGGCCACGCCGGCGCGCGTGTTCGACCGCGAGGCGCTGAACGCGGCCAAGCGCTGGCGCTTCGAGCCGGTGCCGGCGCCGGTCACCACCCGCCGCACGCTGGCGTTCAATCCCGGCAACTGATCCGCGATCGACCGCGAAGCCGGCGAACAAGCCCGGAGCGATCCGGGCTTGTCCGTTTGCGCGACGGCTGCGACCGCGGCCGATCAGCCGGAGATCGCCAGCTTCTCCTGCTTGTAGCGCCAGGTCGCGGCCAGCCACAGCAGCACCGCCAGGCCGAACGCGCAGGCCAGGTAGATGCCCCATTGCTGCGCCGTGGCCGCCTCGCCGCGGGTGACCTTCACCAGCATCTGGTTCTGCGCCAGGAACGGCACCGCGTACTGCCACAGCGCCTGGCTCTTCAGCGGATAGGCCATCAGCGCATAGCCGGGCACCATCGGCAGGAAGATCAGCCAGGTCATGTGGCTCTGCGCCTCCTTCATGCTCTTGGCCGCGGCCGACAGGAAGGTGATCAGCGCGGTGCCGATCAGCACCAGCGGCAGCAGCACCACCAGCAGCTTGAGCATCGCCGGCGCGCTGACGTCGAGCATGCGCATCGTGCCGCCGACCAGCGTGGCGCTGAGCTTGAACGACAGCAGCGTCAAGGTCAGGTTGACCAGGCCCAGCGCGGCGGCGGCGAACATCTTGCCGCTGACGATCGCCCAGCGCGGCGCCGGCGTGGCCAGCAGCGGCTCCAGCGACTGCCGCTCGCGCTCGCCGGCGGTGGCGTCCATCGAGATGTGCGCGCCGCCGATGAAGGCCCACATGACCAGCAGCAGCGGCAGCAGCACCGACAGCAGCAGGCCGCGCTTGGCCTCGGGCGTGGCCAGGTCGCGGTCCTGCACGCCGACCGCGCCGACGATGCCCGGGTCGATGCCGCGCGCGAGCAGGCGCAGGGCGCCGGCCTGCTGTCCGTACAGGGCGAGCGCGCGCTTGACCCGGCCCACGACGAGTTCGGAGTTGCGGCTGGTCGAGTCGGCCACCACGGTGACGCCGGCCGGCTTGCCGGCACGCCAGTCGTCGGCGTAGGCCGGATCGATCACCAGCGCCACGTCCTCGCTCTGGTCGCGGATGGCCGCGTCGGCGGCGGCCGACTGCTCGGCCTCGCTGCCGCTGGCGGGCTTGGCGGCGATGCCCTGGCCGGCCAGCCAGGCGACCAGGTTGGGCGCGCGCTGCTGGCCGACGATGTGGATCTGCAGCGGCTTTTCCAGCTGGGTCTCGGCCCGCATCTGGCTGAGCTTGCCGATGCCGATCATCAGCAGCGGGAAGGTCAGCGGGCCGACCAGCAGGGTGAGCACCAGGGTGCGGCGGTCGCGCATGAAGTCGCGCAGTTCCTTGCGCAGCACGGTCAGCAGGTTGGAGAAGGGCGAGGCGTTCATGCGTGCAGGCCCTCCTCCGAGCCGATCAGGCGGACGAAGGCGTCCTCCAGGTTGTCCTGCCCGGCGCGCGCGCGCAGTTCGTCGGCCGTGCCCTGCGCCACCACCCGGCCCTGTGCGATCACCACGATGCGATCGCACAGCGCGGCCACCTCCTGCATGATGTGGCTGGAGAAGATCACGCAGCGGCCCTCGCCGCGCAGGCGCCCGAGGAACTCGCGCAGGCCGCGGGTGGTCATCACGTCCAGGCCGTTGGTCGGCTCGTCGAGGATCACGTTGCGCGGGTCGTGCACCAGCGCCCGGGCGATGGCGGTCTTGGTGCGCTGGCCCTGGCTGAAGCCCTCGGTGCGGCGGTCGAGGAAATCGTCCATCTGCAGCGCCTGCGACAGCACCGCGATGCGCGCGGCGATGGTGGCCTTGTCCAGGCCGTTGAGCTCGCCGAAGTACTCGATGTTCTCGCGTGCGGTCAGGCGCTTGTACACGCCGCGCGCGTCCGGCAGCACGCCGAGCGCGCGGCGCGCGGCGGTGGGGTCGGCGGCCACGTCGATGCCGTCCACCAGCACGCGGCCGGACTCGGGCTTCATCAGCGTGTAGAGCATGCGCAGCGTGGTGGTCTTGCCGGCGCCGTTGGGGCCGAGCAGGCCGGTGATCTGACCGTCGTGGGCCTGGAAGCCGACGTCGTCGACGGCGACCACGGGAGCGTCCTTCTTGCCCTTGCCGGGGAAGGTCTTGCGGAGATGGTCGGCGACGATCATGGGTTCCATCCGTTGTAGCTGGTGAAGGGCTGGGCGTAGGCGAGCGAGTCCAGGCACCTGGCGTCCAGCGCCTTGGCGTCGGTCTTCTCGACGAACTGGGCGAACAGCTTGGGCATGCAGCCGGCGCCGATGACGTTGTGGCCCTGGCCGCGCAGCACCAGCAGGCGGCCGTTGGGCAGCGTGGCGGCCACCTCCTCGCCGTAGTGCGGCGGCGTGACCGGGTCGTACTCGCCCTCCAGCACCAGCGCCGGCACCGGCGTGGCCAGCGGCCGGTGGAAGTCGTCCGGCACCTGCCCCCTGGGCCATACCTTGCACTGCGCGGCCATGAAGTCGGTCAGCATGTTGCCGAGCACGGTGCCGGCGTCGCTGGCCGAAGCGGCGATGCGGTCGCCATCCTCGCTGCACACCACCGAGAACTGCATGCCCACCGCCATCGCGTCCTCGAGCTGTCCGTACAGCATGTGGATCAGCGCGGTCAGCGACTCGTAGCGGCCCTGGTTGGCCTCGTGGATCAGCACCGGCAGCAGCGTGGCCACGGTCGGCATGTAGGCGTACATGCGCACCAGGCCGGCCACCTGCGATGCCTGCAGCCGGGTCTGCGCGAGCTCGCCGGTGGCCGCGTCGCGGTATCGCACCTGCGGCGGGTCGCGGCGCAGCGTCTGCAGCAGCGTGTCCAGTTCCCCGCGCGGGTCGCCGAGCTTCTCGCGGCAGGTTGCATCGCGCTGGCACTGGCCGAACTGCAGCGCCAGCGCATCGTCCAGGTTGCGGGCGAAGATGTTGCCCAGAACCAGCGTGTTGGGCACCACCGAGTCGAGCACGATGCTGCGGGTGTGCTGCGGATGGCGCATGGCGTACTGCTGCGCCACCCGGGTGCCGTAGGACACGCCGACCAGGTTGATGGCGTCCACGCCGAGCGCGGTGCGCACCGCGTCCAGGTCGCGCACCGCCTCGGTGGTGGTGTACAGGCGCAGGTCGGCCTTCTTCGACAGCGTGTCGCGGCAGGTCTCGGTGAGCGCGAGGGTGGTGGCCAGGTCGTCCTCGTGCTCCAGCCCGCCGTCGGACACGGAACAGTTCAACGGGTTGGACTTGCCGGTGCCGCGCTGGTCCACCAGCACCACGTGGCGGCGCTTGCGCAGCTCGGCGAAGGCCGGGTCCAGCTGCGGGTAGCTCTGCACCGCCGACTGCCCGGGGCCGCCGGCGAGGAAGAACACCGGGTCCTCGGCGGCGTTGCTCTCCTCCTTGGCGGGCAGCCAGGCGATGTTGAGCGCGATCGCGCGCCCCTTTGGCGCGGCCGCGTCCTCGGGCACCTGCAGCGTGGTGCACTGCGCCTCGATCGAGGCACCGGTCGGCACGGACAGCGCGCACGGCTCGAAGACCAGCGAGCCGTAGCTGCGCCGGCTGACCGGCACCGCCGTGGCCGGCTTGGCCGGGCCGGCGGCGCGGCCGGTGTCGTCGTCGGCCGCGGGCCGATGCCGCTGCCACTGGTTCCAGCCCAGTGCGGCCACCACCACCACGATGGCCAGCAGGATCCTGTACTTACGCGGCATGCAGGCGTACTCCTGCGATGGATGAAGGGTCGTGCATCGGTCTACTCCTCTGCGGGAATGAAGATCGCCTCGATCGGCTGGCCGAACAGCGCGCCGATGCGGAAGGCCAGCGGCAGGCTCGGGTCGTACTTTCCGGTTTCCAGCGCGTTGATGGTCTGCCGCGACACCCCCAGGTGCTCGGCCAGTTCGCCCTGCGACCAGCCATGGGCTTCGCGCAGTTCGCGCATGCGATTTTTCACGCGTAGCGCCTGGCGATGAAGATCTTGGTGAAACCGTAGGTGGCGCACAGCGCCGGGAACACCCACAGCATCGCCACCACCGCCGGCACCGCGATCAGCCCGGCCGACTGCAGGAAGCCGGCGGCCATGTAGCCCCCGCCCACCAGGCCGGCGGCGATGGCCACCGATTCGAGCTCGATGCGCCGCTGCAGTTCGTCGCTGTCGCGCACGTAGCGCGCCATCGCCCGGATCACCAGCACCACCAGCAACGCCGGCAGCAGCGCGACGAGCAGCCGCAGCCAGCGCGCGTCGACCGCATCGAGCAGGTGCTTCCATACCATCATCACCACCACATAGGCGGCCATCGGCGGGAAGAAGTCGCGGTAGTAGCGCCGCGCCAGTGCCGGCGGGGCGCTGTCGCGCAGGCTGCCCGGCATCCACCACATCATCGCCGCGGCGATCAGCGCGCCGGTGCCGCAGCCGATCAGCAAGCCGGACCAGTAGTCGTCCAGCCGCCACAGCCAGCGCCCGCCCGCCCCGGCCAGCAACAGCGCCAGCCCCAGGCAGAGCGCGACGACCGCGCCGCGGCGGCAGCCGCTCATCGCCAGCCCCGCTGCGGCGCAATGCCGGCAGCCAAGCCCAGCAACGCCAGCCCCACGCCCAGCATGGCCGGCTGGCGCGCGCCACAGCAGATCAGCACCAGTGCGCACGCCAGTACCGGGATCGCGGCCGGTCGGCCCCATGGACGAATGGTCATTCCCCTACCTGTAAAGGCTGCTTGACAGCCAGCTTGGGCGAGGCCGTGCATGTTGTCAAGCGTCCTTTACAGGCCGCCGATTCCCCAACAGTCGCATCCGTACCGGGATAGCAACGGTCTCCCTCCCAACTGACCGGACCGCCGGCGTGGCCGGTGAACGATGCGCCGAGCGCGAGCCAATGGCTCGCAAGCGCCCGTACTCGTCCCCCCGCTTCGCAAGGGAGGGGGCAACAGCGGGGCATTCTGCTTCACGAGGCGTCAGGGACTGAGACGCCGTTCCTGCCAGGCGTGAGCGACGAGAACCTATCCAGACCCGCAGGGCGCCGCCCATGGATGGGCGGCGTTTTCCGACCGAGCCAGGATGGCGAGTCGGAAAATGCCGATAGACCATCAGACGCAGGCTCGTGACCTTGCAGGGAAAGCGTTTTTCTTTGGTTCCGTTTCTTTTGGCGCTTTGCAAAAGGGTGAAACCGGCCGCGTCAGCGGGCGGAAGCCTTTGCTCCCATCGCCCGGAGACGACGACACCTCGCCGAGCCTTGAGAACTCGAACGAGTTGAATGCGAAGGCCGTGAGCAATCGGGTGCAGATACGAACGACCACGCACCGCGTACGGCCGGGGACCCGGATCCGCCCCCGCGCAGCTACTTGCTGCTGACGTACTTCTCGCGGCGAATGTGCTGCATCGGCAACCCCACCTGCTTGAGCACCTCGAAGCAGGCATCGACCATGTCCGGGTTGCCGCACAGGTACGCCGTGTCGCCGGCCGGATCCGGGGCGAACTCGACCAGGTGCTGCTGCACGTAGCCCTGGCGCACGTCCGCATGCGGCTGCGCCGGCATCTCGCGCGAGAAGCACGGCACGTAGCGGAAACCGGGGTGGCGCTCGGCGAAGCCGCGGAACTCGTCGCCGTACAGCAGCTCGGCCGGCGTGCGCGCACCCTGCAGCAGCACCACCTCGACGCCGCGCTCGGCCATCGCCCGCTGCAGCAGCGGCAGCATCGAACGGTACGGCGTCACCCCGGTCCCGGTGGCGACCAGCAGGTAGCGGCGGTTGCGGTCGCCCGGCTGCAGGCAGAAGCGGCCGTAGGGCCCGCTGGCGGTGACGTGGCCGCCGATCTCCAGTGCCTCGAACAGCGCCGTGGCCGCCCCGCCGGGCACGAAACTCACCGCGATCTCCACGTCCTCGCCCGCCGTCAGCGCGTGGTCGTGGATCGTCGCCAGCGAATAGCTGCGCTTGGTCGCGGTGCCATCGGCGTAGTGGAAGTGCAGCTGGATGAACTGGCCGGGCAGGAAGTCCAGCGGCAATCCATCGTCGCGCACGAAACGGTAATGGCCCACGGCCGGCGCCAGCATGCGGCGATCGACGAGCTTGAGTGGGAATTGAACGGGCACTGTGGGGTGTCTGGAACGGTCTGTCGCCGGGCCAGGCCGGCTTGGGAACCTATAATAGCCGCCGTTTTCCACCCCTGTCGTCAATACGACGAGAAGACCCAACTTGACTGCCGCAGCCGATTCCGCCCCGCCCGCCCTGCGCGCGCGCGACCTTCGCAAGCTCTACGACAACGGCGTGCAGGCCCTGCGCGGGGTGTCGCTGGACGTGGCGCCGGGCGATTTCTTCGCCCTGCTCGGGCCCAACGGCGCCGGCAAGTCCACCCTGATCGGCATCGTCAGCTCGCTGGTGAACCTGACCTCGGGCAGCGTGCAGGTGTTCGGCACCGACCTGGTGAAGCAGCGCAGCGCGGCGATGCGGCTGATCGGGCTGGTGCCGCAGGAGATCAACTTCAACCTGTTCGAGAAGCCCTTCGACATCCTGGTCAACTACGCCGGCTTCTACGGCATGCCGCGTGCCGAGGCCGAGCGGCTGGCCGAGGTCGAGCTCAAGCGCGCGCACCTGTGGGACAAGGCGCAGATGATGAGCCGCACGCTGTCCGGCGGCATGAAGCGGCGGCTGATGATCGCCCGGGCGATGATGACCCGCCCGCGCCTGCTGATCCTGGACGAGCCCACCGCCGGCGTGGACATCGAGATCCGCCGCGACATGTGGCGTGCGCTGCGCGAGATCAACGCCGCCGGCACCACCATCATCCTCACCACGCACTATCTGGAGGAAGCCGAGAGCCTGTGCCGCAACCTGGCCATCATCAACCACGGCCGGATCGTCGAGCAGGGACCGATGCGCGAGTTGCTGGCCAAGCTCGACGTGGAGGGCTTCGTGTTCGACATCGACGGCGTCCTGCCGGCGCAGCTGCCGGCGATCGAGGGCACCACGCTGGTGGCGCGCGATGCGCAGACGCTGGACCTGGACATGCCGCGGGCGATGGACCTCAACCGCGTGTTCGCCGCGCTCGACGGCGCCGGCATCCGCGTGCGCTCGATGCGTACCAAGAGCAACCGGCTGGAGGAGCTGTTCGTGCGGCTGACGGGGGAAGGCCGGGATGACCCGCCGTCCGGCGGTGGGAAGCCGGGACCGGGGATTCGGGATTCGCAAGAGCAGTCCGCCGCCAGCTGAGCCCCTTCGACGACGATGAGCATGACAACCAACCCCCAGTCCCCCATCCCGGATCCCTCGCCCGCCCAGCGCAACTGGGTCGCCCTGGGCACCATCGTGCGCCGCGAGGTGCAGCGCATCCTGCGCATCTGGGGCCAGACGCTGGTGCCCCCGGCGATCACCATGACCCTGTACTTCCTGATCTTCGGCGGCCTGATCGGCTCGCGCGTGGGCGACATGGACGGCTTCAGCTACATGGCCTTCATCGTGCCGGGGCTGGTGATGATGAGCGTGATCCAGAACAGCTACGGCAACATCTCCTCCTCGTTCTTCGGCGCCAAGTTCGGCCGCCACGTCGAGGAGCTGCTGGTCAGCCCGATGCCGAACTGGGTGATCCTGTGGGGCTACGTCGCCGGTGCGGTGGCGCGCGGGCTGATGGTCGGCGTGATCGTGCTGCTGATCGCCATGTTCTTCACCCCGGTGCGCATCCCGCATCCGCTGGTGACGCTGACCACGGTGCTGCTGGGCGCGACGATCTTCTCGCTGGCCGGCTTCATCAATGCCGTGTACGCGCGCAAGTTCGACGACGTGGCGATCGTGCCGACCTTCATCCTGACCCCGCTGACCTACCTGGGCGGGGTGTTCTACTCGGTCAAGCTGCTGCCCGGCTGGGCCGAGGCGGCCACCCACGCCAACCCGATCTTCTACATGGTCAACGCCTTCCGCTACGGCCTGCTCGGCGCCAGCGACGTCCCGCTTTGGGTCGCCTATGCGCTGATGCTGGGCTTCGTGGCGGTGCTGTCGGCGCTGGCGCTGTGGCTGCTGCGGCGCGGGGTGGGGCTGCGCAGCTGAGGCTCCGTGCCGGCGCTGCCTGGGTTCGTGGACTGCCGGGGCCCTCTCGCTCGCAGGCCGCCCCCGGACGGACGGAACCGGCACCGATCACCGCATCCCCCCATCATGGCCAATTCCGTCACTGAGCGAGGCTCGACATGCGCATCCTGATCCTCGGCGCCGGCGGTACCGGCGGCTACTTCGGCGCGCGCCTGGCGCAGGCCGGCGTCGACGTCACCTTCCTGGTGCGGCCGGCGCGTGCGGCGCAGCTGGACCGCGACGGCCTGCGCATCCGCAGCCCGCTGGGCGATGCCGGCGTGCAGGTGGCGCACGTCACCGCCGATGCGCTGGCGGAACTGGCCGGGCACAGGCCGTTCGACCTGGCGATCCTCAGCTGCAAGGCCTACGACCTGGACAGCGCGATCGCGGCGATCGCTCCGGCCATCGGGCCGCAGACCTCGGTGCTGCCGATCCTCAACGGGCTGCGCCACTACTCGGCGCTCGATGCCTGCTTCGGTGCCGCGCGGGTGCTCGGCGGGCTGTGCTTCATCAGCGCGGGCAAGGGCGAGGACGGCGAGATCGTGCACCTGGGCGAGGCGGCCTCGATCACCTTCGGCGAACGCGACGGCCAGGCCGGCAGCGCGCGCGTGCAGCGCTTCGCCCAGGCCTGCGCGCAGGCGCGGATCGACCACCTGGCCTCGCCGCGCATCGCGCGGGAGCAGTGGATCAAGTTCGCGTTCCTGGCCGCGCTGGCGGCCGGCACCTGCCTGATGCGCGCGCCGGTGGGCCGCATCGTCGCCACCGACGACGGCCGCGCGCTGATGGAAGGCCTGTATCGCGAATGCCTGGCCGCCGCCGCGGCCGCGGGCGAGCCGGTGCCCGCGACGGCCCGGCAGCGCGCCCTGGACCTGCTGACCGAGGCAGGCTCGACCATGACCGCCTCGATGCTGCGCGACCTGCAGGCCGGTGCGCGGGTCGAGGCCGGGCAGATCGTCGGCGACATGCTGGCGCGCGCCCGTGCCGCCGGCGAGGCGGCGCCGCTGCTGGCCGCGGCGTACTGCCACCTGCAGGCCTACCAGCTCGGCCGCGAGCGCGACGCCGGCGCCTGACCCGGGCCGCAGCCTGCGGGCGCGGCCAGGCAACGAAAACTACGAAATCTCCTCATCCCTCGCGCTGGGCGCAGGAGGCAGCGACAGCCTCACACGTCGGCGACGTGGTTCCGGCCTACCCCGCCGGCTCCAGGCCCATGCCGCTCTCCACCGCCGGCGTCAGCGCCTGGATGGCGATCTGCGCGGCCTTGGACAGCTGCCGCTGCGGCGCCACGCACAGCGCCAGCGTCATCGGCTTGCTCAGGTTGGCGCGCAGCGGCACGAAGCACAGCCGCCCCTGCGCCACGTCCGGGGCGGCATCGAGCCAGGACAGCAGCCCGACGCCGACGCCGTTGCGGATCAGCGAGCGCAGCGTGCGCACGTCGTTGCAGCGGGTCAGCCGCGAAGTATCGATGTGCTGGCGCTGGTACAGCACCTTGGCGTGCTCGGACACGATCAGCGGCGCGTCGGGCAGCAGCAGGCCGTGCTCCAGCGTCTCGTTGAGCTGCAGCTCGGTGCGCGCGGCCAGCGGGTGGCCGACCGGCATGGCGATGCCCAGCGGCACCTCGGCGAAGGCGCGCACTTCCAGCGAGGCGCCGCCGACCGGGTCCAGCAGCAGGCCGAAATCGACCTCCGCACCGGCCACCAGGTCGCTGACGCGCTTGTTGCCGGCGGTCATCAGGCTGAAGGTGATGCCCGGGTACTGCTGGATCAGCGCCGCCAGCGCGTCGGTCACCATGCCTTCGCCGAGGGCGTCGATCATGGCGATCTCGACATGACCGCGGCGCAGCCCCTTGAGTTCGTCGAAGCGCTCCAGCGTGCGCGCGAAGCCCTTCTCCCACTGCTTTGCGTCCACCAGCAGCAGCTCGCCGGCGGCGGTCAGCCGCAGCCGCCCGGGCAAGCGCTCGAACAGCTGCGCGCCCAGCTCCTCCTCGGCGCGCAGGATCTGCCGGTCGATCGCCGAGGCCGACACGTGCAGCACCTCCGAGGCCTTGCGGATGCTGCCGCAGCGGGCGACCTCGATGAAGTAGTGGGTGAAGCGGGAGAAGGTGATCATGGAGGGCATGTTGCGTTTTTTGCAATGCAATGACTGAAAAATGATGTTTGATCATGACACGGCGCACTCCCTAGAGTGAATCCACCCTGCAGCGGAATGTCGCAGCGCAGGCCCGATCCCCTCTTCGCCAGCCCTCCGGCAAGCACAGACGAGACCGCCCCATGGACGCCGCCGCCCCCGTTGTTCCGCTCGACTCCACCTTCGACCCCGACGACTGGCACCGCCTGGCGCAGCACTGGCATGCGGTGGCGCTCGGTTCCGAAGTCGGCGCGGCGCCCGTCAAGGCGACGCTGCTGGACGAGCAGCTGGTGCTGTACCGCTTCGCCGGCGAGCTGGTGGCCGCGCGCGACGTCTGCCCGCACCGCGGCGTGCCGCTGAGCATGGGCTTCAGCGACGGCGAAGGCGTGGTGTGCCCGTACCACGGCCTGCGCTTCGGCGCCGGCGGGCGCTGCAACCGCATCCCCGCCAATCCCAACCAGGCGATCCCGGGCAAGATGAAGCTGCGCAGCTACGCCGTGGTCGAGCGCTACGGGCTGGTCTGGGTATGCCTGGCGCGGCCGCCGCTGCAGCCCGGCGAGCAGGCCGACATTCCGGCGATGCCGCACTGGGACGATGCCGGCTTCCAGCAGATCGTCTGCCCCGGCTTCGACATCGCCGGCTCGGCCGGCCGCCAGCTGGAAGGCTTCATCGACGTGGCCCACTTCGCCTGGATCCACACCGGCACCTTCGCCGACCCGAACAACCAGGAGGTGCCGGCCTACACCACCAGCGAGACCCCCAGCGGCTTCAACGCCGACTACCTGAGCTCGGTGGGCAACTACCCGATCGGGGTGGACGGCAAGGACCCGACCCCCCCCGGCTTCCAGTGGCTGCGCCACTTCGAGGTGCACCTGCCGTTCACCGCCACCCTGACCATCCACTTCCCCACCCCGGGCCAGCGCCTGGTGATCATGAACGCGGCCAGCCCGGTATCGGCGCACCGGACCCGGCTGTTCGTGCCGATCGCGCGCAACTTCGACACCGACCTGCCGGTGGAGGACGTGCACGCCTTCAACCTGCGGGTGTTCGAGGAGGACCGGGCGATGGTGGAGTCGCAGAAACCCGAGTACCTGCCGCTGGACCCGTTGCTGGAGGTGCACATCCCCGCCGACCGCAGCTCCATCGCCTATCGTCGCGCCCTGCGCGGCAAGGGCTACAGCGACTTCTTCCTGCGCTGATCCGCGGCCGGCACGGGGCCCCCGCCCCGGGGCCGCGGCGGAAGCCGGCGGCCCGCTCCGGCCGCGAAACCGGATACCCGTCACGCGCCCGCGCCGATCGCGCATGCGCGCACCACGACGACCACGTCCCGGAATGCATTGCGCGTGTGCGGTACGCGCGGGAAGAGCGCGCGTCTTCTGCTATCTTCCCCGCCCTTGCGAGGGCAGCCGCCCTCGCAGCGGCAGGCGGACTTCCGGCACCGAAAGGATGCGCGGCACCCGGAGAACGACACGGCACCTGCGGCGGATCGCGGTCCGCTCGCGGCAGCCTGCCCGGCTTCTGGACGAAGCGTTGCAAGGTGGGAGGGATGGTGCGCGCACCGCGCAGACAACAACCGGGAAAGAATCGAATGACAAAGGTAGACACGCAGCGGCTGGCCGCCTGCATCCCGCTGACGATGGCGCTGGCCGCCCTGTGCAGCCCCGCGGCGATCGCCGCCCCCGCCGGCCAGGAGGCCAGCCCGCCGACCAGCACCCTCAAGGACGTGGTGGTGACCGCCGAGAAGCGGCCCGAGGACATCCAGAAGGTGCCGATCGCAATCTCGGTGCTCGACAGCGAGAAACTGCAGGCCTACGGCGCCTCCGGCGACACCCTGGTGCAGCTGGCCGGGCGCTCGCCCAGCCTGCAGGTCGAGAGCAGCTACGGCCGCACTTTCCCGCGCTTCTACATCCGCGGCCTGGGCAACACCGACTACGACGCCAACGCCTCGCAGCCGGTCTCGCTGGTCTACGACGACATCGTCCAAGAGAACCCGCTGCTGAAGGGCTTCCCGATGTTCGACCTGGAGCAGGTCGAGGTGCTGCGCGGCCCGCAGGGCACCATGTTCGGGCGCAACTCGCCGGCCGGCGTGGTCAAGTTCGACTCGGTCAAGCCCGGCGAGGACACCGAGGGCTACGCCAAGGTGTCCTATGGCAGCTACGGCACCGCCAACGTCGAGGGCGCGCTGGGCGGCAAGCTCGGCGGCAGCGGCTGGAGCGGGCGCGCGTCGTTCCTGCTGCAGCATCGCGACGACTGGATCGACAACGCCTACAGCGGCAGGCACGACGCCCTGGGCGGCTACAACGACCGCGCGCTGCGCCTGCAGGCGATGTACCGCAGCGACGACTTCGATGCGCTGCTCAACGTGCACGCGCGCGACTACGACGGCAGCGCGGCGATCTTCCGTCCCAACTCGGTGCAGGCCGGCTCGCCGTCGCTGGTGCCGGGCTTCGACCTCGACCGCGTCGCCCAGGACGGCCGCAACACCGAGAACGTCACCAGCTGGGGCGCCAGCGCCAAGCTGAACTGGTACCGCGACAACCTCACCTTCACCTCGATCACCGGCCTGGAACGCGTGCGCATGTTCAGCCTCGGCGACATCGACGGCGGCTACCTGGCCGCGGCGGGCACGCCGGCCTGGCCCAGCCCGTCCAGCGCGCTGGGGTCGTACTCGCAGACCGCCGACGAGATCCCGCAGCACCGCCAGCTCACCCAGGAGTTCCGCATCGCCAACGACGCCGACGAGCGCCTGCGCTGGCAGACCGGGCTGTACTACTTCCACGAAGACATCGACATCAACAACTTCAACTACGACAACACCGGCACCACCCGCACCGCCTGGGTCCGGCAGAGCCAGCGCACCAACGCCGCGGCGGTGTTCGGCTCGCTGGCCTACCAGCTCGACGAGCGCTTCAACCTGCGTGCCGGCCTGCGCTACTCGCACGAGGACAAGGACTACAGCGCGCAGCGCTTCTACGGCTACACCGGCACGCTCGGGCCGCTGACCGCCAATCCCACCGACTCGCACTGGAGCGGCGACCTGACCGGCACCTGGGCGTTCTCCGACCGGCTCAGCGTCTACGGCCGCTACGCCAACGGCTTCCGCGCGCCCAGCGTGCAGGGCCGGCTGACCAGCAAGAACAGCCTGTCCTCGGCCAAGGCCGAGACCATCAACTCGCTGGAGCTGGGCATCAAGAGCACCGGCTGGGACGGCCGCCTGCGCTTCAACGCCGACATCTACGGCTTCGTGATGCACGACCAGCAGATGACCGCGGTGGCCGCCACCTCCAACTCCACCGACCTGGTGAACGTGAAGCGCACCGACGGCCACGGCCTGGAGTTCGACCTGGAGATGAGCCCGAACGCGAACTGGGCCTTCACCCTCGGCGGCAGCTACAACGACACCCGGATCCGCGACCGCGACCTGGCGGTATCGGTGTGCAGCAACTGCATCGTGCTCGACCCGCTCAACGCCAACGGCCGCGCCCTGGTCGACGGCAACGCGCTGCCGCGCGCGGCCAAGTACGTCGCCAGCTTCACCGCGCGCTACAGCGTGCCGGTCGGCGACACCGGCGAGTTCTTCGCCTACACCGACTGGAACTACCGCAGCAAGCTGAACTTCTACCTGTACGACTCGGTGGAGTTCAACAGCAAGCCGGTGACGCTGGGCGGCCTGCGCGTGGGCTACAACTGGGACCTGGGCCGGCACGAGATCGCGCTGTACGGGCGCAACCTGACCGACCGCCGGGTGATCCTGGCCACCTCGACCTTCATCAGCCGCGCGGCGATGGTCAGCGACCCGCGCATCGTCGGCATCGAGTACGCCACCCACTTCTGAGCCGGCCCGGCAACGGCCGCCGCCCGTCGCGGTGGCGGCCGCCAGGCCCGTCCTACCCAAGAAAGGCATCCCCATGACCCGATTGCTCCCCCTCGCGCTGGGCGCCGTCCTCGGCCTGGCATTGCACGCGCCGGCCGCCGAGGCCGCCGCCAGGAAGCCGGCCTCGCTGGCCATCGTCCACGCCCGGGTGGTGACGATGGACGAGCAGCTGCACGTCCACGACGACGGCACGATCATCATCGACGGCGGCAACATCGTCGCGGTCGGCCCGGCCGGCCTGGAGAAGGACTACGCCACCGCCCGGACCATCGACGCGCAGGGCAACATCGCCATGCCGGGCATGGTCAACGCCCACAACCACATCGCGATGATGGCCTTCCGCGGCCTCGGCGAGTACCGCACCGACGATCGCCTGCGCAAGTTCTTCTTCCCGCTGGAAAGCAGGATGCTCAGCCGCCGGCTGATCAACGTCGCCTCGCGCCAGGCGGCGATGGAACTGGCGGTGGCCGGCGTCACCACCGTGGTGGACATGTACTACCACGAGGACGAAGTGGCCGAAGCGGTGCGCGAGGTCGGCATCCGCGGCGTGCTCGGCGAGACGGTGATCAACTTCCCGGTGGTCGACGCACCCGAGCCCTACGGCGGCTTCCAGTACGCGGTCGACTTCGTCGAGCGCTTCAAGGACGACCCGCTGATCACCCCGGCCTTCGCCCCGCACGCGCCGTACTCGGTCTCGCCGCAGATGCTGGCCAGGATCCAGCAGGCCGCCGAGCGGTACGACGTGCCGGTGCTGATGCACCTGGTCGAGCCGCTCGACGAATGGGAGCGGGTCAAGGCCCGCTTCCCGGAAGCGGCCGGCTTCGGCGACGAACTCGAGTACCTGGACTCCACCGGCATCCTCAGCCCGCGCCTGCTGGCCGCGCACGTGCTGCGCGCCGACGACAAGGACATCGCCCTGCTCAAGGCGCGCGGCGTCGGCATCGCCCACAATCCCAAGGCCAACACCAAGGGCCATGGCGGGCTGTCGCCGGCGCTGGAAATGATGCGGGCCGGCCTCGGCGTCGGCCTGGGCACCGACGGCCCGCTGAGTTCCAACCAGATGGACATCGTCTCGATCATGGGCTACGCCAAGCGCGTGGCGACCATCCGCCATCCCGAGACCACCACCTACACGCCGCCGGAGCTGGTGGCGATGGCCACCATCGGCGGTGCGCGGGCGCTGAAGATGGACGACCGCATCGGCTCGCTGGAGCCCGGCAAGGCCGCCGACGTGATCCTGGTCGACACCCGCTCGCTGAACATGCAGCCGCTGTACGACGTCTATGCCGCGATCGCCTACCAGGCCGATGCCGGCGACATCTACACCACCATCGTCAATGGCCGGGTGGTCGCGCGCGACGGCAAGGTGCTCACCATCGACCTGGACAGGCAGCAGCAGGAGTGGAACCGGGTCACCCGCGAGGTCGCCGAGTTCGCCAGGACGCTGGACTACTGAGCGGCGGGCGAGCGGCGGCGGGCGTTGCATTTTTTGCAATCCGGCGACTGAAAAACGATTGTTGATCGCACGCTACCGGCTACCTACAGTCGATCGGGCCAGCACTCGCGAGCACCGCTGCACCGCTCGCGCCGGCCCGCCGCCGCTCGAACCAGATCGGACTTCATGCATATCGCCGCACCCGACCGCCCCGCCGATGCTCCCCGCTCCGCCATGAGACCGGGCCCGTGCCTGCTCGCGCAGGGTTTCCGTAGCGGGGCGGCGACAGGGCCGCGTCATCGGGATGGCCGGGGCGCGGCAGCGATCGCCGCTCACCGCCGCGCCCGGGAGGATCGGCGATGGCCCTGATCGAGGTATCGGTCGCCGCCATCGTCGAGGAAGGCCAGGGCAACCGCGCATTGCGACTGGAGCCGGTGGCCGGTGAGCTGCCCGCGTTCGAGGCCGGCGCGCACGTGGACCTGCACCTGCCCGGCGGCCTGGTCCGCCAGTACTCGATCGCCAGCGCGCCGCACGTGCGCGACCACTACCTGCTGTGCGTGCGCCACGCGGCCGATTCGCGCGGCGGCTCGCGCCACGTCTGCGAGCAGCTGGCCGGCGGCCAGCGGCTGTGGATCTCCGAGCCGCGCAACCTGTTCCCGCTGCAGTCCGGCGGCCCGCAGCTGCTGCTCGCCGCCGGCATCGGCATCACCCCGCTGCTGTCGATGGCACAGGCGCTGGACGCGCGCGGCGAGGCGTTCGTGCTGCACTACTACGTGCGCAGCATGGCGCAGGCGGCGTTCCTGTCGCAGCTGCGCACCGGCTTCGCCCACGGCCGCGTCGAACTGCACGCCAGCGAGGCCGGGCAGAGCCCGCGCACGCATGTGCCGGAGGAACTGCTGCAGGCCTCGCACGGACACCTGTACCTGTGCGGGCCGGTGGCATTCATGGACCGCTACGCGGCGCTGGCCGCCGCGGCCGGCTGGCCGGCCGCGCAGGTGCACCGCGAGCACTTCGGCGTGCTCGACAGCGCGCTGCCCGGCGACGGCGCGTTCGAGGTGGAGCTGGCCTCCAGCGGCCAGGTCGTCACGGTCCCGGCCGACGCCAGCATCGCCAGCGTGCTGCTGGCCGCCGGGATACCGGTGGACCTGTCCTGCGAGCAGGGCATGTGCGGCGCCTGCCTGACCGGTGTGCTCGCCGGCGAGCCCGACCACCGCGACTGCGTGCTCAGCGACGGCGAGCGCGCCGCCAACGACCAGATCACCGTGTGCTGCTCGCGCAGCCGTTCGCCGCGGCTGGTGCTTGACCTGTAGGAGCGACTTCAGTCGCGCTGGGGCTCTACCGGTCAGGCCCCAAAGCGACATCAGTAGCACCTACAGGTCCTGCTGCCGTCGCCGCCAAGGGGCGCCGGTGCGTTGTCTTGCAAGGGCGACATCGAAAATCCGTCATGCCGGTGCAGGATGCCCGGTGGGATAATGGCTGCGGACGCGGCCTGCGAACCTACGTACCGCGCGTCGGTACTTCCAGACTTCCGCGAGACCGTGCATGACATCGACCGCTGCATCTTCCCGCCGCCGCGCGGTGCCGGCACCATGAGCTGGCCCGGCTTCCAGATCGCCGCCAACGGCAGCAGCGTGCGCACCGAGCTGCTGGCCGGCGCCACCACCTTCCTGACGATGGCCTACATCGTCTTCGTCAATCCCGACATCCTCGCCACCACCGGCATGGACCACGGCGCGGTGTTCGTGGCCACCTGCCTGGCCGCGGCGCTGGGCTCGCTGCTGATGGGCCTGCTGGCCAACTACCCGATCGGGCTGGCGCCGGGGATGGGCCTGAACGCGTTCTTCGCCTTCACCGTGGTCGCCACCCTGGGCTATTCCTGGCAGCAGGCGCTGGGGCTGGTGTTCATCTCCGGCTGCCTGTTCCTGGCGCTGACCCTGACCGGCGCGCGGCGCTGGCTGGTGGACGGCATCCCGCTGGCGCTGCGCAGCGGCACCGCCGCCGGCATCGGCCTGTTCCTGGGCTTCATCGGCCTGCAGAAGGCCGGGCTGGTGGTGGCGCAGCCGGCCACGCTGGTGACGCTGGGCGACCTGCACCGGCCCGAGCCGCTGCTGGCGCTCGGCGGGCTGCTGCTGATCGCCCTGCTGGAGCTGTGGAAGGTGCGCGGGGCGATCCTGATCGGCATCCTCGCCACCACCGTGGCGGCGTGGGCGCTGGGACTGGTGCACTACCAGGGACTGGTGGCGCTGCCGCCGAGCGTGGCGCCGACCTTCATGCAGCTGGACGTGGCCGGCGCGCTGGGCGGCGGCGACACGCTGTCGGCGGTGCTGCACGTGGTGCTGGTGTTCGTGCTGGTGGAGGTGTTCGACGCCACCGGCACGCTGACCGGCGTGGCCCAGCGCGCCGGGCTGCTGAAGACGCCGGAACACCGGCGCCGCTTCGACCGCGCGCTGCTGGCCGACAGCGGCGCGATCCTGGCCGGCTCGATCATCGGCACCTCCAGCACCACCGCCTACGTGGAGAGCGCGGCCGGGGTGCAGGTGGGCGGCCGCACCGGGCTGACCGCGATCGTGGTGGCGGCGCTGTTCCTGCTGGCGCTGCTGTTCTCGCCGCTGGCGGCGATGGTGCCGGCCTGCGCCACCGCCCCGGCGCTGGTCTACATCGCCGCGATGATGCTGCGCGAGATCGCCGCGGTGGAATGGGACGACCTGGCCCAGGCGCTGCCGGCGGCGGCCTGCGCGCTGGCGATGCCGCTGACCTACTCCATCGCCAACGGCCTGGCGCTGGGCTTCGTCACCTATGCGGTGCTGCAGCTCGGCGCCGGCCGCTGGCGCCAGGTGCACATGGCGACCTGGGTGGTCGCCGCGCTGTTCGTGCTGCGCTATGCGCTGTAGCGACTCCTCGTCGCTCTCGGCCCGCCTTCCCATCCGATACCCTCTGCCGCCGATGCCAAGACCGCTCGTTTCCGTGTCGATGCTCCTGCTGCTGGCCGCCACGCAGGGCGCGCATGCCAGGCCCACCGCTCCCCCCGCCGATGCCGCCGTGCGCGAGCAGCAGGTCGCCGCGCTGATGCAGCAGCGCGCCGGCAGCCCGGCCCTGCTGCGCCGCTTCCTGCAGGCCATGCCCAAGGGCGGCGACCTGCACAACCACCTGTCCGGTTCGGTGTACGCCGAGGACTACCTGCGCTGGGCCGGCGAGGAAGGCTGGTGCGTGCAGCTGGACACGCGTGCACTGCGCGCGCCGCCGTGCGGCCAGGGCCAGGCGCCCGCGCGCGAACTGGGCAGCCGCGACCCGGCGCTGTACTCGCAGGTGGTCGATGCGCTGTCGATGCGCAACTTCATTCCCGGGCAGCCGCAGCCGTCCGGGCACGGCCGCTTCTTCTCCACCTTCGGCAAGTTCGGCGTGGCCGACCTGCGCCGCGCCGACAGCGTCGTCGCCACGCTGGAGCAGGCCGCGCGCGACCGGGTGGCCTACGTGGAGATCATGGACAACCCGCCGCAGTCCGGCGAGCTGGGCCGCCGCGTGCAGCAGTTGCCGTGGCGGGACGGCGATTACGCCGGCAACCTGCGCCGCTTCGAGCGCGAGCTGCCCGGACTGGCCCGCGAGGCCAGCGCCGACCGCGCGCGGATCGACGCCGAGGTGCGGCGCAAGATGCGCTGCGGCACGTCCCGCGCCAGCCCCGGCTGCACGGTGGAGTACCGCTACCTCGCCTATGCGCTGCGCACCCTGCCGCAGCCGGCGGTGTTCGCGCAGATAGCGCTGGGCTACGCGCTGGTCGAGGCCGACGGCAGCCGCTACTCCGGGGTCAACATCGTCGCGCCGGAGGACAACCCGGTGGCGCTGGCCGACTACCGCGCGCACATGGACATGTTCCGCTTCCTGTCCGCGCGCCAGCCGAAGGTGCCGCTGGCGCTGCACGCCGGCGAGCTGACGCTGGGACTGGTGCCGCCGGCCGAGCTGCGCTTCCACATCCGCGCCGCGGTCGATGCCGGCGCGCGCCGCATCGGCCATGGCGTGGACATCGCCTACGAGGATGATCCCGGACGGCTGCTGGCGGACATGCGCAGCCGGCAGGTCGCGGTGGAGATCAACCTGAGCAGCAACGACGTCATCCTCGGGGTCAAGGGCGCGGCGCATCCGCTGTCGATGTACCTGGCCGCCGGCGTGCCGGTGGTGTTGTCCACCGACGACGCCGGGGTTTCGCGTTCGGACATGACCCACGAGTACCAGCGCGCGGTGCAGGAGCAGGGCCTGGACTACCCGACGCTCAAGCGCATCGCCCGCAACGGCCTGAGCTACGCCTTCCTGCCCGGCGACGGCCTGTGGCAGGCCGATGGCGCCGCCGCACCGGCCTGCGCCGCCGCGCTGGCCGCGGCCGCCCCCGGGACCGCGCGCGGCGACTGCGCGAGGCTGCTGCAGCGCAGTGCCAAGGCGCGGCTGCAGTGGACGCTGGAAACGCGGCTGGCCGCATTCGAGGACCAGGTGCTGGAGGAAGCACGATGACCGCCGGAGCGGCGCCGGCATGGCGGCACACGGGCCCGGCGCGCGGGATCGACGCCGCCGGCGTCTGGTGCCGATCGCCCGGCCGGCCCGGTCGTCCACCGGTAGCCGGGCACGCGGCCGCCCCACCCCATACGAAGAAGCAAGAGCAGACGGCAGGAAGCACGACGGACAGGGCCGGGACAGACCCTTGAGGCAACACCGCCGGTCCGGCCAGCGACGGCCGCGGCGGCCCATCCGCATCCCGATGCATCAATCTCCCACAGGTACTTCCCCAATGAACAAAGCCATCCTGGCCGCCGCGGTCGCCGCGGCCCTGTACTCGTCCCCCGGCCTGCTGCTCGCCCAGTCCACCCAGGACAACGACGGCAGCACCCAGCGCAGCAGCGTCACCACCACCTCCAACACCACCAACTCCAACGCCACCAGGCGCGTGCAGCAGCTCGACGCGGTACAGGTCAGCGGCAGCCAGATCGAATCCATCGGCGGCGGCAACATGCAGTACCAGGTGGCGTCGAAGGCGGTGTCCACTGTCGGCCGCGAGGCGATCCTGAAGGCCGCACCGGGCGCCAACTTCACCCAGATGCTCGGCTCCATCCCCGGCGCGATCTCGGCCACCAACGACATCACCGGCCTGAACGACGGCGCCTTCACCGTGCGCGGCTTTCCCGCCGACGAAGTGGGCGTGACCGTCAACGGCGTGCCGATCAACGACTCGGGCAACTACAAGATGTACGCCACCGAGTACGGCGACACCGAGAACATGGGCGACATCACCGTCGAGCAGGGCTTCCCGAGCGTGACCTCGCCGGTCATCGGCGCCGCCGGCGGCAACATCGCCTGGGTCACCGTCGACCCGACCCACGACGCCGGCGTGGACGTCAGCCAGAGTTTCGGCAGCAACAGCTACAAGCGCACCTTCGTGCGCTACAACACCGGCGACCTCGGCCCGGTGCGTTCGTGGATCTCCTACTCGAACAACCAGACCGACCTGTGGCGCGGCGCCGGCCAGTCCAAGGTCACCAAGATCGACGGCAAGTCGGTGTGGACGATCGACGCGGACAACTCGATCACCGCCTCGCTGCAGTACAACCGCGAGGTCAAGAACAACTACCGCGCCCTGACCAAGGCCCAGGCCCAGGCCAGCGACTACAAGCTCGGCTACGACCGCTTCTACAACCCGGCCTCGGCCAGCACCTACAGCGGCCTGCAGACCAACCCGTTCCGCAGCTGGATCGCCAGCCTCGACGGCGAGTTCACCCTGACCGACAGCCTGCACCTGTCGGTGGTGCCGTACTTCGTCTACGGCTACGGCGGCGGCGGTTCCGGCTCGGGCACCGGCGTGGGCAACTACTACAACTTCTATACCTCCGACACCTACCGCCCGGGCATCCACGTCAAGTTCAAGCAGGACTTCAGCGAGAACGACAGCCTGGAGTACGGCTTCCTGTACGAGCGCCCGCGCCAGCAGGGCCTCAACGCCCGCCTGGGCGTCGATGCCGGCGGCAACATGTCCGACCTGTGGGCGCACGACAGCGCCAACTACCTGCAGGCGGCCAACGGCGCCCCGTACGTCGCCTACAGCTACTACGCGGTCACCCCGACCAAGCGCGTGTTCCTCAACAACACCTGGACCCCGACCGACGCCCTGTCCGTCACCGTCGGCGGCGCCTACACCTGGGTGACGCGCAAGGGCTGGTACTGGAACCAGCCGAACTGGGACACGGCCACCGAGTTCTACGCCTCCGGCTCGAAGGAGTACAAGAAGTTCACTCCCAGCGCCGGCATCAAGTACCAGATCGACGACGCCAACCAGCTGTACTTCGGCATCGGCAAGACCTACCGCGCGCCGATCGCGCTGGCGGCCCTGGACGACATCTACAACGCCGCCTATGCCGCCGCCACCGGCACCAGCGTGGGCGCGGGCAACGCCGATCCCGAGCAGGCCACCACCGCCGACTTCGGCTGGCGCTTCTACGGCGACAAGGTCAGCACCGTGATCGACGTGTTCGCCACCAACTTCAAGAACAAGCAGTTCAGCGGCACCGACCCGGTCACCAGCCAGTACGTGTACTTCCCGCTCGGCGCGGTGCACATGCGCGGCATCAACGGCGAGTTCAGCTACAAGTTCAACGACAACTGGAACCTGTACACGTCGTATGCCTACACCAAGGCGACGATTCAGGACGACCTGAGCTTCGGCACCAGCACCTACGCCATCGGCGGCAGCACCCTGGTCAACGCGCCCAAGCATGCCGGCTACGCCGCGCTGAACTACAACGACGGACCGTTCTGGGCCAGCCTCAGCACCACCGTGCAGAGCGGCATCTGGGGCACCTTCACCAATGCGGAGGGCTCGTACTCGGGCGGTTTCGCGGTGCTGAACCTCAACGGCGGCTGGAACTTCCAGGACTTCGGCAGCCTCAGGAAGCCCTACCTGAAGGTCAACGTGTTCAACCTCGGCGACCGCAAGGCGCTGAACTACTCGACGACGACATCGCTGACCACGACCGCCTCCGCGGCCACGTGGCAGTTGCTGCAGGATCGCACCTTCATGGTCACCTTCGGCGCCTCGTTCGACCTGTAACCTCGCCTGGAGGCGGGGACCGGCTCCGGCCCCCGCCCGCATCCGGCGCCGCGCCCGCGGGCGCGGCGCCGCCCCCACCCCCGGCCCAGTGTTAAGCGTGGGCCCTAACGCAAGAGGACCCGTACCCCGCATGACGATTCCGTCGCAAGCCTCCACTCCACCACGCCGCAAGGTCATCCTCGAGGACGACATCGACGGCTTCACCCCCGCCCACCTGCTTGTCCTGCAGTCGCCCGGGGTCGAGGTGCTGGGCATCTCCGCGGTCAGCGGCAACATCTGGCGCGACGAGGCGCTGGCGCACACCCGCCGGCTGCTGGAGATCGCCGGCCGCCCCGAGGTGCCGGCCCTGCCCGGCCCGGTGTTCCCGCTGCTCAATTCCGAGGCCGCCACCGAGCGCTGGGAAGCCTTGCACGGCAAGCTGCTGTGGAAGGGCGCGTGGACCCGGCAGTGGATCGACGGCGACACCGTGCAGAGCGCACCGCGCTACCACGCCCACGACGTCGTGCCCGACCTGGCGCTGGGCAACCCGTCGGTGGTGCGCGCCTCCGACGAGCACGCCGCGCTGTTCATGCTGCGCATGGTGCGGCAGTACCCCGGCGAGGTCAGCATCGTCGCCACCGGTCCGCTGACCAACCTGGCGCTGGCGCAGTCGCTGGACCCGCAGTTCGCCACGCTGGCCAGGGAGCTGGTGTACATGGGCGGCAGCCTCAACCCGCGCCAGCGCCGCGATAGCGTGTCGGCGGCGCAGTTCGCCCGCGAGTTCGTCAACTCGCCGCGGCGCGAGTTCAACATCCGCTGGGACCCGGAAGCGGCGCGCATCGTGTTCCGCGCGCCGTGGCAGAAGATCGTCATGGTCCCGGTCGACCCGTCCACCGCCACCGAGCTGACCCCCGGACTGCTGGCGCGCATGGGCGCGGCCGACACCCCGATCGGCCACGCCCTGCGCCGGCGCGAACCCGGCTTCCCGCTGTGGGACGAACTGGCCACGGCGGTCTGGCTGCAGCCGCAGCTGGCCACCGCCACCGAACGGCTGTACATCGACGTCAACACCGGTTTCGACGCCGGCTACGGCGACATCGTCTCCTGGGCCGAGGGCTACCAGCCCGGCCTGGGCGAGCAACCCCAGACCGTGGTACGCGAAGTGGACGTACCCGCGCTGGAAGCACTGCTCGTCGAGCGCCTGACCGCCCCGCAGCCACCGGCGGTGGGCGCACCGCTGCCGGCAGCATGATCAACAAGCAGCCCGCTGTTGCCGTTGCTCTGCTCCCTCCCCTGCGCGAAGCGCAGGGGAGGGCTGGGGAGGGGTGCTCTTGCTGTTGCCTTGGCTTTTGACTTGCCGGGTTCCCTTCC
Source organism: Stenotrophomonas sp. MMGLT7 (assembly GCF_021168555.1). Classification (GTDB taxonomy): domain Bacteria; phylum Pseudomonadota; class Gammaproteobacteria; order Xanthomonadales; family Xanthomonadaceae; genus MMGLT7. Next base: position 79,871 of record NZ_JAJOZS010000008.1, read on the forward strand.
GAAGCGGCGGAGCCAGCGGGTAAGACCCCGCAGGGGCGACGTGCATGGATGCACGTCGTTCGCGGCAGGGGCAGGATGCCCCGTCCGAAAATTCCCACCGGATCCGCTAACCCGGAGCGCGGAGGGCGCGAAGGCAGGGCGTGCTTGACCAGCCTGCGACTGTGGAAAAGCGCTTCTTTGGGCCACGTTTCTTTGCACGAGCAAAGAAAGGTGGCTCGCCCGTCAGGGCGAAAGCCTTTGACTTTGCTTTATCGAGCATCATCAGCAAGGCCCATCGCGGCTCAAGCCGCTCCTACACAGAACAGCGCCCCCCAAGCCTGAGATTCCCATGCAGATCCCCGTCGAATACCAACCCGGCATCCAGCGCAACACCGACCTGCTCGACGGCTACGCAAGACTGCTGCGCGAATTCGCCGCCCCCATCGAGCAAGCCGGCGCCCAAGGCCCCGGCCAGATCGCCGCGATCGCCGAAACCACCCGCGCCACGCCCGGCCACGCACTCGCCCACGCCGAGCGCACCCTCGAGCGCATCGCCGCCGCCAACCCCTCGCTGAGCGCCTTCACCCGCACCCTCCCCGAACGCGCCCGAGCCGACGCCGCACGCGTGCAGGCATCGCTCGATGGCGGCCACGACGGCGGCCCCCTCGCCGGCGTGCCATTCGCGGTCAAGGACCTGTTCGACGTCGCCGGCCTGCCGACCACCGCCGGCGCCGCGATCCGCGCCGACGCACCGCCCGCAGCGCGCGATGCCGTCCTCGTGCAACGGCTCGTCGATGCCGGCGCGGTGCTGGCCGGCACCACCAACATGGACGAGTTCGCCTACGGCTTCGCCACCGTCAACGCCCACTACGGCACCACCGCCAACCCGCACGATCCACGGCGCCTGGCCGGCGGTTCCTCCGGCGGCTCGGCCGCGGCGGTGGCGGCGAGGCTGGTGCCGTTCGCACTCGGCTCGGACACCAACGGCTCGATCCGCGTGCCGGCAGCGCTGTGCGGCATCTACGGCCTGCGCCCGAGCCACGGCAGCCTGCCGCTGGACGGCGTGTTCCCGTTCGTCGACGCCTTCGACGTCGCCGGCCCGTTCGCCACCTCGGTCGCCGACCTGCGTGTCGTCTATCAGGCGATGGCCGGCCAGTCCCTGCCCGGCTGCGACGTCGCTGCGCTGCGCATCGCCCGCCTCGGCGGCTGGTTCGCCCGCAACCTCGACCCCGAGCTGGCCACCGGCCTCGACGCGCTGGCCGCACACCTGGGCATCACTGCCATCCGCGAACTGCCCGACGCCGAACGCTCGCGTGCCGCCGCCTTCGTGATGACCGCCGCCGAGGGCGGCTACCGCCATCGCGCCGCGCTGGCGACGCAGGCCGCCGGCTTCGACCCGGCCACCCGCGACCGCCTGCTGGCCGGCCTGCAACTGCCGGCCGCCGCGATCGCCGACGCCCGCCGCTTCGCCGACTGGTTCGCCGGCGCGATGCGCCGGCTGTGGGACGAGGTGGACGTACTTCTCGCCCCGGCCACCCCATGCGCGGCGCCGCGCATCGACCAGGAGACCATCGAGATCGACGGCGTCCAGGTCTCCGCACGCGCCAACCTCGGCCTGTTCACCCAGCCGCTGGGACTGGCCGGTTGCCCGGTGCTGGCCGCGCCGCTGTGGCGCCCGGACCGGCTGCCGCTGGGCGTGCAGCTGATCGCCGCGCCCGGCCGCGAGGACCGGCTGTTCGCCGTCGCCGCGCAGCTGGAACGCGACGGCCTGGTCGGCTCGGCGCCGCCGCCCGCACCGGAGCTGCGCTGATGCTGCATACCCTGCGCTCGCGCCGCGGCATGGTCGTCGCCCCCCATCACCTGGCCGCGCAGGCCGGCCGCGACGTGCTGCGCGACGGCGGCAACGCGGTCGAGGCGGCGGTGGCCACGGCCGCCTGCCTGGCGGTGGTCTACCCGCACATGACCGCCATCGGCGGCGATGGCTTCTGGCTGGTCCGCGAAGCCGACGGCCGCGTGCACGGCATCGACGCCTGCGGCCGCGCCGCCGCCGCGGCCACGCTGGACTTCTATGCGGGCCATACCACCATCCCCTGGCGCGGCCCCGGTGCCGCCAACACCGTGGCGGGCACCGTCTCCGGCTGGGCGCTGGCACTGGCCAGGGCCGGCGGCAGGCTGCCGCTGGCGCGGCTGCTGGAGGATGCCATCCACCATGCCCGCGATGGCGTGCCGGTGACCGCCGGCGGCGCCGACATCGCCGCGGCCAAGGGCGCCGAACTGCGCACGCAGCCCGGCGCCTATACCGCGATCTTCGAGCCGGACGGCGTGCCGCTGCGCGAGGGTGCGCTGCTGCGGCAGCCGGCGCTGGCGGCCACGCTGGAGCGGCTGGCGCGCGACGGCCTGGACGACTTCTACCGCGGCGCGCTGGCCGCCGACATCGCCGCCGACCTGCAGGCGCTGGGCAGCCCGCTCGCGGCCGCCGACCTGGCCGCGCACCGTGCCGAGGCCAGCGTGCCGCTGCACGCACGCCTGCGCGCCGCCACCGTCTACAACCACGCCCCGCCGACCCAGGGCCTGGCCTCGCTGCTGATCCTGGCGCTGTTCGACCGCCTGCCGGCCGACGCGGCCGACGGCTATGCCCACCTGCACGGCCTGGTCGAGGCCACCAAGCAGGCCTTCCTGGTCCGCGACCGCGAGGTCGGCGACCCGGCCTGGATGACCCTGGATGCGCAGGCCCTGCTCGACGACGACGACACACTGGATGCCCTGGCCGCACGCATCGACCCGGCCTGCGCCCTGCCGTGGCCGCAGCCGTCGCAGGCCGGCGACACCGTCTGGTTCGGCGCCATCGACGGCGACGGCCGCGCGGTCAGCTCCATCCAGTCCACCTACTTCGAGTTCGGCTCCGGGCTGGTGCTGCCGCGCACCGGCATCACCTGGCAGAACCGCGGCTGCAGCTTCCGCCTCGCGCGCGACGGCTGGAACGCACTGCGCCCCGGCCGCAAACCGTTCCACACCCTCAACCCGGCCCTGGCCGTGTTCGACGACGGCCGCGTCATGAGCTACGGCACCATGGGCGGCGAAGGCCAGCCGCAGACCCAGGCCGCGATCTTCACCCGCTACGCCCGCTTCGGCATGCCGCTGCAGCAGGCGGTCACCGCCCCGCGCTGGCTGCTCGGCCGCACCTGGGGCGAGGACAGCACCTCGCTGAAGCTGGAGGACCGCTTCGATCCGGCCGTGGTGCAGGCATTGCGCGAAGCCGGGCATGCGGTGGAACTGCTCCCGGCGTTCACCCCGGTGATGGGGCACGCCGGGGCGCTGGTGCGGGAGGCCGATGGAACCCTGGCCGGCGCGTTCGACCCGCGCAGCGACGGGGCCGTGGCCGGGTGGTGACGGTGAGAAAGCACCCGGCCATGCTTCCCGGCCCCCGATTCCCGTATCGACATCGTGGCATCACTGCGGTTATCCGGCGCAGCTAATTCGGCTCGTCGGCGTAGTCGTATTGCTCGCCGGCGCATCTTCGCTTTCTCTGGCGCCGCTCCTGCTCGGTGCATGGCAGGTCGAGTGCGCCCGTTGCAGACAGGAGAAGATGCGCAGCCTTGGAGCGAAATGCCCACGTCTGCTGTACTGCACCACCGTTGGGCGTCCAGCTTCCGTTGAACCGGGTTTGCTCGTAAGGCGTCTCGTCTTGCCTACCCCCGACAATCCGAGGGCGGTAGTCAGGACTCATGCTCGTATCGTCGGGAATCCGAGCGATGAACTGCGCAGACCCACCTGCCACGGCCGGCTCACCCAGTGCATCTTCCGCCTTGCGCTTCTCGACGACTGGTCTTGCATCGGCCGTCTGTGCCACCACACGGCTGCCCCGCCTCGGAAGCACCACCGTACGTTCGATAACCGGCGCCTTCTCTAGCACGCGGTCAAGGAATATCAGCGCAGTGCGAACCTCGTTGCGCCGGGACTCGGCTGTCCCCCCTCTCCATGGGCTGGACAACAGCAGGAGCAGCATGGACAGCAGGGCAATCAATACCGCCACGCACGCGAAAGCCGATTCGAGCCACACGGGCCGTGAGCCACCCAGATTCCAGCAAGACTCCCTCGACATGAGCAAGTTCATCGTTATCTCTAAGCCATCACCGGACGAAAGCCGTCAGATCAACGACCGGTCGCAAATGGACATGCGTCAATGAGTCCTGAGCGACATCCAATTCCAGGTCGTCAGTCCCAACTTCCTCCTTCATGCGATATGGAGCCGAGCAGGCAAGCCAGTAAACCCCGAACAGCGCCTTGTCGCCCATGTTTCCTTCTAGGGATTCGAACATACGTCGAACGATACAGTGGTCAACGAAATCAGCACTCCCGGTATCCGCAGCAACACGAGGATGCAACTGCTGCTGACCGATCGGCTCACCGACCAGGAGCGTTCTCCGCTCTGGAATGGCGGGGAGAACGGTAATCACGTTAACTTCCGTCTTTCTAATGATTGCCCCAATTCCAGTCATCGCGATGAAGTCGCGTCTCAGGAAAGGGATCGCGCCCCCCGCCAAGGCGTTACTCGTGACATCCGGCATGATGATAGCCTGCACCACGTGCACGCTCGCGCACGCCCAAGCGCTGCACGACAGGCCACCAGTACTACGACGAGCGCCGTGGCGACCAGGTGGTCGGCCGCGCCGTGCCCAGGCTGCGCCTGTCCGGCCGCTGGCTGGAACAATGCGGCTTTGCCGTGGGCGATGCGCAGCAGGTGACGGTCGGGCGCGGCCTGTTGCTGATCAGCCGCGGCAACGGCGGCGGCTGATCAGCGGATGCGGCCAGGCGCCTGCGGCGCCCCCCATCCGCCTTCGGCACCTTCCCCCGCAAGCGGGGGAAGGGACCACTTGGTCGGTACCCTTCTGCCGCCTGCGGTAGAAGGCACACGAAGAGCCTGTCCCGGACTTGATCCGAAAGGAGGATGGGGGCGCTTTCGCCCAGTCCTCCCCCGCAAACAGGAAAGCGCGTGGGATTACCCGCGCATCAGGGCTGTCGGAAGAACGGACGGCAGGCATCGCCGGCAGCGACCCCAGCGCGCGGCGCATGCCACAGGTCATGCACGCGGACACGCCCCTGTCGGTCGCGCGCCAGGCAGAACTGTCCCGCGTAACCGCTGTTCGTCGAACCGCCCTTGCCGCGCAGGAACGTGTTCATGGTCACCGTGTAGCGAACCCCCGGCTGCAGCGGCTGTGCCGCCGTGACGATCTCCTCGCCCGGCACCCGCTGGCCATACGCCAGGCATTCCTCCGCGCCAAGCGTGTACTCGCCGGGAGCCGGCGGCAGCGTCGATGCCCAGGCGACCCGTGCCGGTTCGGTCGATCCGGGGGATGGATCGCTGGCGACGTTGACGTAGGCGATCCGCGAGCGGTAGCGGCGGGTTTCGCGGTCGGGCTTCAGGGCGAAGCAGGGTTTCCCGTCCTTCTCGCTCACCACCAGTTCCGACATCGAGGATCGCGCATGAACATCGCCGGCCTGCAGCATGGCGGCGATGGTCAATGACAGCAGGAAGCAAACCGACAGGGCTCTCATGAAAACCTCATGGCAGGCTGATCTTGTTCGATGGATCCTTGAGAAACTCCTGCAGGACCTGGCGATACTGCGGGAGCGCATGCACCGTTGCATAGTTTTCCTGTCTCACCACGCCCGGGTTCTTCAGGTATTCCAGGGCGAAGTAGTCCGCCACGATGTCTCCCTGCGCCTCCATGTTGTAGTCGCCCAGGCGCTTCTCCGGCGCCAGGGTGTACGCATAGCTCAGCCCCACTCGCAGCGCGCCGCGCCACTTGACTGGATATCCGAGCTGGAATTGCCACACATGCACCATCTCGTGCATGAACCACGTCTGGTACATGGGCTGGGTGCGGTCGGCGTAGCTTTCGCGGAAGTGCTTCTTGTTGAAGTACATCTCCCCCTCTGGGGGTCATCGCAGTGTCGTTCGGCTGCATCCCGAACCAGAGATACTCGCCGTTGTGGATCCGCACCTTGTCGTAGTCCACTGCATCGCCGAAGACCAGGCGCGCCATGGCGATCTCATCGCCATTCAATCCGCGCGACTCTCCCTCCGGTGTGGCTACCTGACGTATCGAAGAGCCAATGCCGACAGCCGAGGTGGTGACGCCTTCCACCTCGAAAGAAATCGCATCGTTATCGCTACCAAGACGGGAATGGGCAGCACAGCAATCTAGCTCCCTGGCACGTAGCTCGGCATGGGCGATAGCGGTAGCCACCTCAGTCGTCACGCGTTGCGTCCGCCCTTGCGCATCGGTTGTGCCCTCGACCTCGGTTCCGTCGTCGAGCTTCAAAACGTAGCGCACCCCGGCCAGGGCCGCTCCCGATGGATTGACGAAACGGAGTTGCTCGTCGAAGCGGGCCACCATTGCTCCCAGTACGGAAGCGGCGGCGACGGCAGCGGAAACGGCTCGCCGGTCAGGGGAGCCACCTCCACCCGGATCGACGAACACATGTGATTGCCGACCCGCCAGCAGCTTGCAGCCACAGGCGAGCGCATCGCCATGGCGTGCGACCGGTTGGCCATCGACGATCATGGCCGGATCGCCAGAAACGATGGCAAAAACCCCCTTGTGCCGGGGACAAGTAGCCTGGTCGCCGACACGCGCGACCGGTTGGCCATCGATGTCGGTAAAGGCGGAGCCTGAGACTACTCGGCCACCGCTGTCCGTGGCGTCGCCAACGATGGCGATGACTCGGGACATGCAACACCTTCCATGGGAGTGCAGGGTGAAGCGAAGTATGCCACCAGGTCCCGGCAGGGGGATGCCTGACCGACATGAACGGAGCAGGACACGGGACGCTGCGTTGCCGCCCCCTCCAACCACGTTTCCCCACCGCATCCGCGCCCCCCCCGACACATCACCCGACCCATATATCGCGGATCCAGGGGCCAAGCTGCGCATGGAGCAAGCCACCGCCCCTAATGACGCCACGCACGATCTGCATCGGTGCATTCGATATCCACTTCACCATCACCACCTCTGCGCCGCCCCCTGTCCGCATGTCGCTACATTGGAATTCCCCACGTCCCCACCGATGAGTTCCCCGATGCCCCACAGCCGTGACGCATTCCGCGCCCTCGCCCTGCTGTTCTGTAGCCTCCTGCCTTTGCCCGCCTTCCCCGCTCCCCGCGCCACGCCGCTCGCGCCCCAGGTACTGGTCATCACCATGTTCGACAGCGAAGCCAGGCCTTGGCTGGAGCACGAGCCGCTGACGCGCGCGGTGCCGGTACCGGGCCTGGCGCCGCGCTACCCGGACGTGCACTGCACCGACGATGCGCATCTGTGCCTGCTCACCACCGACATGGGCTATGCCAATGCCGCCAGCGTCACCGCCGCCTTGGTGCATTCGCAGCGCTTCGACCTGCGCCGCAGCTACGTGCTGGTCGCCGGCATCGGCGGCGTCGATCCGGCCTTTGGCACGCTGGGCTCGGCGCACTGGGCGCGCTACGTGGTCGATGGCGGGCTGAGCTATGCGGTCGATCCGCGCCAGGCGCCGGCCGGCTGGCCGTCGGGCATCCTGGCGCTGGGCGCACCGCAGCCGGGCGAGAAGGGCGATTGGGACACCGGCACCGAGCTGTACCGGCTCGACGAGTCGCTGCTGCAGCGCGCCTATGCGCTGACCCGTGCCACGCCGCTGCTCGATGGCGACGAGGCGCGTGCCTATCGCATCCGCTACCCTGCGGCACCGGCCAACGCGCCGCCGCAGGTGAGCATCTGCGACACGCTGTCGTCCGATACCTACTGGCACGGCTCGACGCTGGCCGCGGCGATGGCGACGCAGGCCGCGGTGGCCAGCGGCGGCAAGGCGCAGGTATGCACCACGCAGATGGAGGACAACGCCACGCTGACCGCGCTCAGGCACGGTGCCGAGGCCGGCCGGGTCGATTTCCGCCGAGTCGCGGTGCTGCGCACCGGCTCCAACTTCGATCGCGAGGCGCCGGGCCAAGACGTGGCCGAATCGCTGCACGCCAAGTCCGGGGGTTTCGTGCCGGCCACCACCAACGCCTACCGGGTCGGCAAGGCACTGGCCGCGACCATCCTCGCCGACTGGCCGCGTTGGCGCGATGGCGTGCCCCCCACACCTTGAGCGTCCCAGAGCATTGCGTTGCGTTGCGTTTTTCGCAACATACATGTGCGAAAAAACACTTTGATGGCGACACGAGGCCATTCGTATAGTCGATCGCGACATTCACCCCACCCACGACGCAGCGGCGCTCCGGCGCCGGCCACGCAAGCGCGGGGTCACCGATGGAAGCACACGCCATTTCCGCACCGCCGCCGCACCGCCCTCCCGCCGTCCTGCAGGCCGGCCAGCGCGTCATCGACCGCTGCGACGCTCTCGGCACCGCACCGTACAGCGACAGCGGCGATGGCCTGTTCCGCGCCTGGCTCACCCCTGCACACCGCGCCGCCCAGCAGGCCATCGCCGGCTGGATGGAGGAGGCCGGCATGGCCGTGCGCATGGATGCGGCCAGCAACCTGGTCGGCCGCTACGAGGGTTCTCGGCCCGATGCGCCGGCGCTGCTGATCGGCAGCCACATCGACAGCGTGCGCGACGCCGGCCGCTACGACGGCCCGCTCGGGGTGATGCTGGGCATCGAGTGCGTGGCTGCGCTGCACCGCGCCACGCGGCGGCTGCCGTTCGCGATCGAGGTGATCGCCTTCGGCGACGAGGAAGGCTCGCGCTTCCCGGCCTCGATGTTCACCAGCCGCGCGCTCGCCGGAACGCTCGATGCGGCGACGCTGGACGGCGTGGTCGACGGCGACGGCATCCCGGTAGCCGCGGCCCTGGCGGCCTGGGGCCTGGACGCGGCGCTCATCGGCGCGGCCGCGCGCGACCCGGCGGCGGTGATCGGCTACCTGGAGGCGCATATCGAGCAGGGCCCGGTGCTGGAAGCCGAAGGCCTGCCGCTGGGCATCGTCACCGGCATCGCCGCGCAGCTGCGCTTCAACGTGAGCGTGGACGGCCGCGCCGGGCATGCCGGCACCTGCCCGATGCCGCTGCGCCACGACGCGCTCGCCGCCGCCGCCGCGTGCGTGCTGGCGGTCGAGGCCGCAGCGCGCGAGGCCGGCGGCGACCTGGTCGCCACGGTCGGTCGCATGCAGGTACTGCCGGGCGCGACCAACGTGATTCCCGGGCGGGTGGAATTCTCGCTGGACGTGCGCGCCGGCCGCGACGACCTGCGCGACGCCGGCGCCGGCGAGATCCTGCGCCGCTTCCGCCGCATCGCCGGCGAGCGCGGCGTGGAGATCGCCGCCGAGCCGGTGCAGGACCTGGGCGCCAGCCCCTGCGACCCGGCGCTGACGAAACTGCTGGAACAGGCGGTCGCCGCGCAGGGCATCGCGCCGCGCCGGCTGCTCTCCGGCGCCGGCCACGACGCGATGGTGATGACCGCGCTGTGCCCGACCGCCATGCTGTTCGTGCGCTGCGAAGGCGGAATCAGCCACAACCCGGCCGAACACGTCGAGGCCGAAGACGCCAGCGTGGCCGTGGCGGCGATGCTGGGATTCGTCGAGCGGCTGGGGACGACGATGACCGCCGGCACGGAGACGTCCATCGTGGGCGCGGGTGGGTGAAGCCGTGCCTCTACTGACCTTGCCGCGATCGCTGCCTTCCCTCTGCGGCCTCCCCAATGCGTTGCATGCGCAGGGCCGGGCTCTACCCCCCTCCCTTTCGCGCCGCCCCTACGCGCTGCGCGCGCAAGGGGGAGGAATTTTTGCCCCTCCCTTTCGCGCAGCGAAGGGGAGGGTTGGGGAGGGGTGCTTGTGCAGGGGTGAGATATATCAGGGGGGGAAGGCGAGATATCTAGCCGGAAGAACCCGGAAGAAGGCGGAATTGAGCGGACCGCCATGAAACGCTATTGCACGTGGTGCAATCAAGAGTCCTGGTCGAATAGACCTGGTTGATCCAGCCCGCTGGCGCGGACCTGGGCGCGGTTGATGAGGCGACGGACACCGCGCTCGGTCATCCCTGTCTCGCGTGCCAAGCTGGCGAACGTCGCGCCGCGGCGGTGGGCGAGCAGTATCTCATGCTCGCGCTTGGACGCCTTGTAGTGCGCATCCTTGGGATACGTGATGATCTGCCCGCCCCAGTGCTCGGCCAGGGCGTCGGCGACGGACGAGCCGACCAGCTCGGCCAGGTCCGCGGACACGGCATGCGTTCGGACCAACTGCTGCGAGATCAACTCCGCAACCTCGGTCAGCAGCTCGTGGCGGCGGGCCTCCATCGGCTTCATTGCGGGGCGGCCTCCCGCTTCGCGCGGCGGTTGGCGTCGATCTGCATCGCGGCGATCACCTTCGCGAGCTGGTCCTCGTTGCACCACTCCAGGCGGTTGACCTTGCAGATGCGCCGGGCGATCGAGTGCGCATAGGCCCACTCGCGGCCCGCATCTGCCAGCAGGGCCTCGATCTTTGTCAGCTGGGGCGAGAGGGCGCCGCGGGGCTTGCCGGCCCACTGGCGGGCTGCCTGGGCGGCCTTTGCGGGCATACCGCCCAGGCGGCGCAGCTCGTTGGCGATCGCGTCGAGCTGGCGCTGGTCGCACAGGGCGGCGCTGCGCACCGCGGTGCCATGCTCGCGGGAGACGCGCTCGACCAGGTCGCGGTATACGTCGTCGGCCAGGCCCAGCTTGTTGGAGGCCGCGTGGATGGCCGCCAGCACGCGCTTGCGGCCGTCCTGGGGCTTGCGAGAGCGGGTCATGGTGTGGTCTCGGGGAACATGTCCTGGGTACGGGAACACCGCGACGGCGGTACCGGCTCGCCCGCGGGGACATAGGCCGAGCACTGCAGAAGGCCGAACTGATCGAAGGTCCATTCCGCGGGATATTCCGGATCGTCAACGTCGTGCAGCATGGTCAGATCGGCAATCCGGCACCCGACTGGAGCCAGTCCGCCATCGTCGATCTCCTGCAGGTGTTCGCTGCGCTGGCAGTCACGGCACCAGGCGCAGATGAAGCCATCACCCTCGGTGCCGTTGCTCGGACGGTACTTCTCGGTCATTACTCAATCCCTCCCACGGCGCGGCGGCGGCAGCAACGGGCTTACGCCACGCTTCTCGACGGGGATGAAGTCGGTGGCCAGGCCGTTGGCATCGAGCGCGCGCATGGCGTCGATCTCGACCTTGGCGCTGTTGATGATGGTCTGGGCGACGGTGGAGACGGTCTTGGCCCGCTCAAGGTCCATCGGGTCGTCCTTGTCCTTCAGCGCCTCGATCACCTCGAACAGGTGATCGCGCAGATCCTCAATCTTGTTCTTCATGGTGCGGTCCTCGTCCTGGACATACGGTTGATGCGGCGGTTGAGCACGCCACGAAGCTGCATGACCTTCTTCAGCTCTTCGGGGTAGTTGTGGATGGTGTTTCGGCGCATGTTCTCGGCCAGCGAGACCAACTCCAGCTTGTCGGCGGTGATCGTCACCGCGTCGAACGTCTTCGTGCCGTCGCGGAAGCGGACGATGTGGCCCTCGGGCACGGGGCCATGCACGGCCTCCCACACCAGCACGTGGACAGGCTGCCACCGCTGCACCGGGAAGACCGTCGGATCGTCGGTGATCTTGCGCATGAGCACGCCACGCTTCGGGTCGATCTTCTCGGTGCCGATCGGGACGTAGTTATGCGCCTCCTCCGGCCGCCGGCCCTTTCGAAACTGCGTCTCGGCCATGCGGCCCGGCGCCCAGCCCGGACGGTGCAAGCCCTTGTTGGCAGGCACCAGGCCAGGCTTGAACCGCGCTGCGATCGAGTTCGGATGCTGGCTGCCCATCCACAGGTGGGCCATCGGGTTGCGCCAGTGATCCGGATGCTTCTCGACGCCCAGGCGCCTGGCGCGCTGGTACACCGAAGTTTCGCTGTGGCCGACAAGGTGCGCGATCAGGAACGCCGGCCACATCGGGAAGTTGATGCGGAGCGTCTCGTCCTCGTCCGCCGTCCACCGGCGACGAGGGGGCAGGATGCCGCGCGACTTCGCCACGGTCAGTCCTCCACCTTGGAGATCTTCAGCGCATCTTCCAGCACCAGGAACAGCCGCCGCACCTCGCCGCTCATCAGCGCGAAGCGCGCGTCCAGCTCGGCGCGCACGCCGTCCTGGTCGCTGTTCTCGAGCTGGTCGAGGGCGCCGTCGAGGAACTTGAGCTTGCGGATCACCAGGTCGTCGCCGAGTACGAAGGAGACGTGGCCATCCAGGTTCAAGGCCAGCTTGGTGACCTGCTTGCCAGCCTCCAGGTGCTTGTCGATCTCGTCGCTGCGCAGCTCGAGGTCGGTGACCTTGACGTTGCCGCCGCCTTCGCAGGGATCTTGCAGCTCGGCCTCCTCGCCCAGCGACAGGCCCTCGGGCAGCGGCTCGCCGGCGATCCAGCCGGTGAGGATCGAGCGCGGCGCGACCTCGGCGTTGAGCGGCAGCGCCGGGAAGCTGCCCAGCGCGCCGCGGATCTCGCTCATCACGTTCTCGCCGCTCTTGCGGCTGGAGGTGTCCACGGCCACGTAGCCGTGCTGCAGGTCGAGCATGGCATCGGTGCGCGAGGACTTGACGAAGGCGCGCGGCAGCAGCTCATGCACCAGGTCGTCCTTGAGCCGCTTGCGCGCCTTGCCGCCGGGCTTGCGGCCTTCCTTCTCCTCGATCTCGGCCAGCTTGCGCGCCAGCAGGTCGTTGACCACCGAGCCGGGCAGGATCTTGTCCTCCCCGCCCACGGTCAGCCACAGGAACTCGCCGATGCGGTGGCTGAGCACCTCCTGCTCGTCGCGGCCGAACGGGGAGATGAAGCCGCGCGAGGTCATCTCCAGCGGGCCGACCGGGCGTAGGCGCTCTTCGACGAGTCGGCCGTCGATGGCAGAGAAGTCGATGGCGGTGGGGAAGCGGAACAGGGTCAGGTTACGGAAGAACATGGTGGGTCTCCTTCGCATGCGCGGCTCCTTGAAGCAGCAGCCCGCGCGCTTCGGTGCTGGTGACGATCTTCATGAACAGCTCTCCGCAGTTGGGGCACTCCACCAGGCTGTCCCATTGATTGCCGGCGTCGGTCGGCGCCGACACGACCAGGTCGAACTGGCAGCACGGCGTCACCAGCGGCTGGCGGTGGCCCTTGTAGCGGGCCATGTAGTCCAGGTGGCGTTGAAGAAGGGTCTTGTCCATCTCACTGCTCCTCTGTGTCGTAGATCTCTTGAAGGGACATGTGCATCAGCTTGCGGACGATGGCTCGCGTTTCGGGATTGATCTCGTCGGCGTGCTTGAAGGTCTCAAGAAAGGCGACAGCAAACGCGGCGATGACGCGCGCGTCGGGCGCGGCATCCTCGTTGTTGAGGATGCGCATGGAGTCCTTCAGGTTGAGCTTGATCTCGCCCATCTCACACCCCCGCCACATCAAGCGAGATCGGCTGGTACTGGCCGCGCTCGTCGCGCTCGTAGAAGCGCACGTAGGTCTTGCTGCCGACCACCGTCACCGCATCGCTGATCGCCTCCATCGCCTCAAGCCAGCGCGGGTCGTCGAAGTCGAGCTTGCGCAGTTCCAGCACCGCTTCGGTGCGGATGTTGCCGGACTTGTCCAGGCGGAAGGCGTTGTTGATGATCGCGCGCGGCTCCATGCGCACGCCCTCGGTCCAGTCGCTCACGCACTCGTCGATCAGCGCCTTGGCCGCCTGCAGGCGCTCGTCGAAGGCGATGGTGTCCTGGATGGCGCGGATGATCTTGTAGCGGCCATCGAACGAGAACAGCGTGACGTTGCCCTTGTCGCCGCCGATGCGGGCGCCGTACTGCTCGGCGCTGAGCTGGACGAAGGCGGCGATGTCGTTGAACACGCCGCGCTTGAACTCGCGCAGCAGGTTGCGCAGCGCCAGGGCGCGGGTGATCTTCTCGATCACCAGCTCGTCGCGGGCGCGGTCGATCGGCTTGAGCTGGGATTCGGGTACCAGGTGGCCGTTGCGGTCTTCCAGGTAGCCCTTGGGGATTGCGTTCATGGGGTATTTCCTTGGTTGGGGTCGCGCCGGTTGCCGCCGGCGCGGACGTTGAGCACCGCGGGAACGTTTTCGATTTCGAGGGGGCTGGCCGCGGCGAGCCAGTCGGTGCGCCACAGCCGCGCAGATTCGAGGGAGATGCCGAACAGCCCGGAGATCATCTGCGGCGTGATGCCGGCGGTAGGCTGGTGCTGCGCCCACAGCGCGAAGCGCATGGCGCGCAGGCGATCGTTGCGAGGGCGACCGTTCGGCCTCATGGCCGCCAGTCCTCGCCGAACATGCGTGCGAACTGCGCGTCCAGGGAGTCGCGCAGGCGCGCCCCGACCATCGGCGGCAGCTCGCCCTCGCGCTCCTCCTGCGATTCGCAGACGGTGCCCAGGTCCGGCACCAGCGGGCCGAGGTCGAACGCCGGGCCGGCATAGGCCGTGGCCTGCGTCATGTCGCGCGTGCGCGGCTCGTTGAGCACGCGCTCGCGCGGTGCCGACCGCTGCGAAGCCGGCGCAGCCAGGTCGCCGGCCCAACCTGGCGCCAGCCGGTAGCGGTACGGCCGGCCCAGGCCCACGCGCTCGATCATGCCGACCAGGAACGCCTTGGAAACGATGCCGGCGACATAGGGCCGGTGGCGGTAGCCGAGCGCCATCACGCGGTCGATCAGCGTGGCCGAGTCGAGCAACGCGCCATCGGCAAGCACCTGCGCGATCGACGCCTGCGCGCTGCGGTTGAGATCCGCGACGGTGCTGCTCATGACCGCACCTCGCCGTCGCCGGCCTCGGCGCCGAAGCGTGTGACCACCACCGCCGGCGCCGGGTCCGGCTCGACCTGGGCGATGACGCGCACCACCGCGCGATGCTTGCGATCTGCGCGCGTGCGCAGTGCGGCCGCGCCCAATGCCTCCTCCTGGTCGGCGTAGCCTTCGCCGCCCACCCACTCCTGCGGCACCACCAGGAACCTGCCCAGGTCAGTGGACATGGGCCACCTCCCGCGGCGCGATCGCCACGCCGTCTTCGTGGGTGCTCCACTCGATCTGCAGGCCCTCGTACTCGGCGGCGAGCACGCGCTCGATGCCGCCGCGGCCGTTGGGCTGGCGCCGGCGCAGCACGCCCCGCACCAGCGGCGGCGGGCGGTCGATGATCAGCACCGCCCTGCGGCCGTTGCTGTAGTGCGCGATCACCTGGATGCCGGCCTGTTCCAGCTGCTGGGCAGCGGTGGCGGCGGTGAACAGCACTTCGGATTTCTTCGGGTCAGTCATTGCGGGAATCCTCGTCTTTGGTGGGCGGTTGCAGCCCGAGTTGTCCGTACAGGTCCGGCATCGCCACGCGCCGCATCGCGCCGACCTGCTCCAGCGAGGTCATTGCGCGGCCGAGCAGAAAGCTGCAGGTGCGGTCCAGCTCGCTGGCGTCGGCGGCGAAGTGGTAGCCGAAGGCCGGATGAGCGCAAATGGGGTGACCATCGCGGCGCAGCTTCTCGATGATCTGGCGCAGCCGGCGCTCGTCGGCGGCGTTGATGCGGTGGGTGATGACGTAGACCAGGTCGCGCGCGGTGATGCCGTTGGCGGCGCCGCGGCGGCCCTGCAGCTGCGCGAGCACCGTCTCCGGGGAAAGCTCTTGCGGCAGCAGGGCCAGCTGCATGTCAGTCGCCCTCCCTGTCGATGCCGGCGGCGACGGCCAGGTCGATCAGCTCGTCCCAACTGATCGTCCAGTCCGACCACGTGGTGCAGGAGGTGACCACCGGCTGGCGATCGTCGTCGAGCGACACCTCGTACATGCGCCCGCTCTTGCTGTGGCACACCCTGCCGATATAAACGGCGATGCGCGGTGGGCCGTTCGGCCGGAGAGTGCCAACGGTTCCGAGATGCGGCCGATGCTTCGGCCGTGCCGTGTGCTCGCGGCGGTTGCGCGCGATGCCCTTGCAGCGCTTGAGCGAAGGAGCTGCCATGTCAGCGGTCCTCCTCGACATGCACAGTGGCAACAGCGCGGCGCACGTCGAGCGCGTCACCGGCAAACTTGCCCAGGCGCGTGCCATAGCCCCAGTTTCCGGGTGCGCCCAGGTAGCCGGTAAGCGCGTCCAGCAGGCCGAGCAGGCGGGCCTGCTCGATAGCGGTGAGCGGCGAGGTGCAGAGCTTGTCCATGTCAGTCCTCCAGGTCGTCGTCGCGCAGCTCATCGATGAGCGCGCGCAGCTGTTGGTAGTCGAGCGAGCCGAGCAGCGCATCCATCGCCTGCCCGTCGCGCCAGGCGATGCCGGCACGCTTGAACAAGTCGCGGTGCATCACGGTCACCTCGCGGTGCGGCAGCTCGGCCTGGCGCATCAGGCCGTGGGCGAAGCCGCGCAGGTACTGCAGACCCTCGGGCGTGGCGGTGCGGTCAGCCATGCTGGACCCCCTCGCGGGCCAGGACGGCGGGAGGTACATGCGCGATCAGGCGCTCCCAATTCGCACGCGGCACGATCACGACCTGCAGCGTGTCCAGTTCCGGCACGGGCTCGTTCTGGACCTTGAACGGAACCAGCACTGCCTGCGTTACCATCGGCCAGCTGCCACTGCGCTCCGGCTTGAGCACCATGCCCTCGATGGCAGGCCAACCCTCGGTGAAGATCGGCATCTCACACCCCCCGCACGACATCGGCGCTGACCGCCGGCACGCCCAGGTCGGCGGCGCGGTTCATCGCCGCGGTGAGCGCGTTCTGCACCGCGAGCGGGTACAGCAGCGTGCCGCCGGCGCGCGTGGGCGTGAGCTTGGTGCGCAGCGCGTCCACGGCATCGCGGGACAGCACCTTGTCCAGCGGCACGCCGGCGCGCTTGAAGCGGTGTGCCAGGTAGCCTTCCAGGTCGGCGTTGAGCGCCGGCAGGTTGACGATCTCGATGCGCTGCACCACCTCGCGCACTTCAGGGTTGTGCTCGGAGAGCTTGACCTGCAGCTCGGGCTGGCCGATCAGGATCACCGACAGCAGCGGGCGCAGGCCGTCCTTCAACTCGCGGAAGCGCTTGAGGTGCTTGAGCGTGGGCAGCGGCAGGCTGTGCGCCTCCTCGATCACCAGCACGTGCGCGTGACCGGCGCGAGCGCTGTCGCGCAGCGCCTCGTGCAGCTGCCGGAAGCGCGCCTCCGGGCTGCTCTTGGTCTTCGCCAGTGGTGCGACGGTGGCCATGATGGCTTCGGCGATGTGCTGGCTGCGCAGGCTCTTGCCGACGGAGTCGGTGCCCTCGCTGGCAAGCACGTAGGGCTCGACCACGATGACCGCCTGCTCTTCGCGGTGGATGCGGTCCACCAGTTCCTCGCGCAGCGTGGACTTGCCGGCGCCGCTCTCGCCGATCACGGCCAGGAAGCCGCCGTGGCGCGCGACCTGGTACATGCTCTCGCGCACGTAGCGGATGTCCGGCGACAGGAAGACTTCCTCGGCCGAGGTCGGCTCGGCGAAGGGGTCGGCCGTCAGGCCGAAGTGGCGCCGCGCCTGCGGCGTCAGGGATTGCTTGCGTAGTAGCATCTGCAGTTCCTCGTCTGAGATATCGTTGATAGCGGGGTCTTGCGGGGAATCCGGGGCCGCCGCGTTGGCGCGCGGCGGCTCCTCTTTCCGGGTCCACGTGGTGTGGTCGGCGTGGTGGTCGCGCAGGTAGCGCGTGATGGCGATTTCCAGCTCCAGCCGGTCGGAGCCGGTGGGCAGCACGTTGTGGTTGATCAGGCCGTTGAGCGCAGGCCGGCTCAGGCCGACAGCCGCGGCCAGGGCGCCTTGCTTGATGCCGGCGCTCGCAAGGATGGATTTCAGGCGCAGGGTCATGCGCGCACCAGCCTGGTGTTGAACGGCACCACCTGCTCGGCCTTGGCCTTTTCCGCCTCGCCCGGCATGCCCTGCCAGGTGCGATACGGGTGGACCTGGGGGCGCTTGGCACGGTCCATCGCGGCGCGCTGCTCGGGTGTGGGTTCGTAGCGCTTCGTCATTTGCCCGCCCTCTGTAGGGCCACCTTCGCGGCGGCATATGTCCGGAACCCCGCGTTGCGCGCCGCGATCTCCAGCGCCTGGCAGTAGCCATACCCGTCGCGCGCCTGGATCTTCTTAGCCGCGCGCTTGATGTCTTCGAGGGAAGTGCTCATGCCGCACCCCCGCCAATCACGCGCAGGCCGCCACGCTCCGGCGTAGCCAGCACCGCCGCCCACGCTTCCACCTGGTCCACCGGCATGCCCTCCGGCCAGTGCTGCGCCGTGCGCGCGTACATGGCCGCCGTCCAGGCCGCGCCCGCACGCTCCACCAGCGGCTTGAGCCGCATCGCCGCCTCGACGTGGTTGAGCGGCGGGATCTCCGCGCGCACCGGCGCCGGCTCGATGCGCTGGGCGGCCACCACCTCCGGCGCTTCCACGCGCGAGGCGGTGCCGGCACGCGGCAGGCTGGGTGCGATATCGGCTTCGCGCAGGTGCTTCATCGGGTCCAGGTCGCCGCCGAACGCCAGGCGCTTGGCCTTGCGCGCCGCCGCGGCATCGGCGTCGGTCTGCACTGCCATCGACAGCCGCTCCAGCTCCTTTCGCGCCGCGTCGGCCGGCGTCTCCGGCATGGCCTTGTACTCGCTGCCCACCTGGGCGGCGCCGGCGAGGAAACCCCACTCGTCGGCGCCCACGCGCGGGGCGATGTAATGCACCGGCGCGCTGTCCTGCTCGCCCGGCATCAGCACGCGTACGCTGCCGTCCGGGTCCAGGGCGTTGGCAACCACGGCCACGCGCTGGCCGTTGACCAGGCCGGGCACGCCGCGCACGTCGTACACCTTGCCGCGGAAGCGCACCATGCAGTCGCGCACCGTGCAGGGCTTGGGCGCGCTGGTAGCCAGCTGCCGCAGCACGTCCACCGCCGGCGCCAGCACCAGCTGCGCCGGGGTGATGCGCAGCCAACCGTCGCGGCGCGTCACGCCGGTGCGCGTATGGATGCGGGTGGCGTTGTAGGCGCGCGCCCACTGCTGCGCCAGGGTGTTGATCTCCTCCAGGCTGGTCACCGGCGCGCGCGTCTTCAGCGCGGCCTCGAAGTGGGTCTCGATCAGGTAGTTGGCGTTCTCCACCTGGCCCTTGGCGCGAGCGTTGCCCACCTCGTTGACGATCAGCTCGATGCCGCAGGCGGCCACGAAGTTGCGCGTGGTGCCGGCGGTGACCGCGCTGCCGGGGTCCATCATCAGCAGCTTGGGGATGCCGTGCATGGTGCCGTCCGGCCGCTGCGTCATCGCGTGGATCAGCGCCGAGAGCAGGTTGGCGCTGCTCTCGGCGCTCAGCACATAGAACAGCTCGATGCAGCCGCTGGCGTGGTCGGTGATGGCGTAGCGCCACAGGCGCCGTTCGGCGATCTTGGTGAAGTTGCCCGGCTTGCCGCGGTAGAACTCGCGCTTGTCCATCACGTGCGCGCCATCGTCGGCAAGGTAGAACTGCCGGCTCACCGACGCATCGATCTGCCACAGATGGTTGGGATGCGGGCTTGACAGCCGCGCCGCCGGCGACGGCGCGGCCAGCTGGTCGCGGTGGAAGCCGTAGTGGCGGATGGACCGGCAGATCGCCGAAGTGCTGAGCGGGCGCCACTCGCCGGTGGACTTGTCCACGCGGCATGCCTCGATCCGGTTGTTGGCGCGCAGGATGTCCACAGCATCCTCCACCGGCAGCGTGCCGGTGCCGGTGAGCCGGCGCGTCTCCTCCACCAGCGCGGCGATCGTTGCGGCCTCCTCGCGGCTGAGCGAGAGATCGCCGGCATCCGAGCGCCGCTTGCGCGGCTTGAGCGTGGCCATCACCGCGCCGAGGCGGCGGTAGGCCGTCTGGACCGAGCATCCCATCTGCTCGGCCAGCTGCGCGGCAATGCGCCCCTTGCTGCCGTGCGGCGCGGCCAGCAGTTCGCTGGCGGCCGCGTTGATGAGCGTTTCGGCCGACATGCTCAGCCCTCCGCGCCGTCGTTGACGAGGGGGATAGAGATCGGCAGCTCCTCGTCGTCGCGGACCATGCGCACCGCGGTGAGCAGGCGGCCGATGACATCGCTCAGGTAGATGGCGGCATCGTTGTCCTGGTCGTTGTCGGAGGCGTGTGCGGCCAATGCGCGGAAGGCTGCGCGCAGGCCGGTCTTGTCGCTGCCGAGGACCAAGAGAACCGCCTGCTCGGCTTCGGTCACGGACTGCTTGAGGATGATGAGCTGCTGATCCGGGTCGGCCGCCTTCCAACGCCGATTGGCCTTGGAGACCTTCTCATGTTCCTTGTTGAGATCGTCGCTCAACTTGCTGATGCGCTGGTCTTTTGCATCCACGTCTGCGCGCAGTTCGCGGATCTGTTCGCGCAGCTCACGCACCGACATGGTGACGATGTCGTCCAGGGCGAGATCGCCCGTTTCACCGACTTCAGCCAGTTCCGCGAACTGATCTTCCGGCAGCGAGAGCAGCTCGATCAACTTGCTCTCGTTGTTCACGGCGGCGACCAAATGCGTCGACGTCGACGCATTTGGAAGCATGGCAACGCGTCGCGCCGCCTCCATCATGCGTTGCGCTTGGCGCGGTTCCATGCCCAGCCGCTGCAGCATGCCGCTCCACTCTCCGCGCAGCGCGCATTCGCGCGCCACCAACAAGTAGCGGCCAGCGCGCAGAAATGCCTCGCAGCCACGATGCAGCTCGCTGCGGATCGCAGCCTCGTAGTGTTCGGGCTGCCAGGGCAAGCCATCGCCGAACTTCTCCACCAATTCCAGCTGGTGCGTGCGCAGCGCCTCGATCTGCTGCGCCTCGTCGGCCGGCGTCTTGCCGATGTACTCCGGGCCTGCCTGTTCTGCCGGTGCCAGTGTCTTGCGCCCGGCGGTCTTGTTCGATGCCATTGCTTCGGTTCCTCGTCAGTTGGGGTTGCGGGAGTAGCGCTGATCCGTCTCGTCCAGACGCTGGCGCACGCGCGCCATTTCCTGTTCGTGGGCGCGGGCCAGCTGGATCAGTCGGGGGGAAAGCCGCCAGTACTCGTCGCGGCCGGGGATGCGCTCGGCGATGCCCTCGTCGGCCAGCACTTCCAGGTCGCGCAGTACGGTGGAGGGGCTGGCCTGCACGGCATCGGCCAGTTGCTTGAGCCGCAGGCCCTCGAAGGTGTGGCCCTGCAGGGCGAACAGCAGGCGCAGGGTGCGGCGGGTGGGCTGGTTGGAAGCGCTCATGCCTCACGCCCCTGCAGCATCGCCCGGCGGCGGAACACGCCCATGTCGTGCAGGCGCTGGGCGTAGATCCGGGCGGCGGTGGAGTCGGCGCCGTCGCGCTCGGTCGCGCGGCACAGGTCGTACCAGGCGTCGATGATCCGGCGCTCGCACTCGGCCATGCCGGGACGGAAGCGGCGGTGGTAGATGCCGCGTACGCGGGAGAAGCAGTCGAAGGCGGCGCTCATCGGGCGGCCCCGCTCAGCCAGTCCGCCGGGTCGATGCCCTGCTCATTGAGCCAGTCGAGCCGGGCATGCATGGCGGCGTTGTGGGCCTCGGCCTCGCGGTCGGCCTTGCGGCGTTGGCGCGCGGCAATCCGGTCCAGGCGGTTGGACTCGCGCAGGCAGGCGGTGCAGATGAAGTCCCACTCGGCCCGCTCGCGCGTGCCGGCGGCGAAGCCATCGCGCATGCGGCGGGCGGTATGCAGCGCGCCCCAGGCGGTGTACTGGCGGGAAAGGCGGGCCGACCAGTTGGTCGGCAGGGGGCTGTTGAGCGGGGTCATACAGCGTCCCTCACGCCGGCGGCCCTGACGATCTTGGTCCGCATGGCCTGGCCGCGGGGGCCGTTCCATGTGCCGATCAGAGCGTTGCGCACGTTGCTGACGTGGGTGTCGTTGTCCTTGGCCCAGCGCGTCATCGTGGTGCCTTGGCGGACGAACCCGGCCTTCACCGCCAGCAGCAGATCCAACCCAGGTTGGGGGGCTTTCATTTGCCTGTATCCTCTTGTTCCGGTTGTGTTGAGCGGCTGTTTCCACCGACGGAACAATCTAATCAACTTTTATTGACTGAGTCAACAGGTTTCTTCGTGCGCGATTTCAACCAACAGCTGCTGCGGCTGAAGCAGGCTCTCCGGGTTACGGAAGACCAGGACGTGGCAGAGATCCTTGGCATGACCAAGGCCGCTTTTTCTGCGCGCAAGGGCCGCAAAGCGTTCCCGGAGGACAAGGTGAAGGCCTTGGCCGCCGACAGGCCTGAGCTGAGGCTCGACGTGAAATACGTGTTGACCGGGCAAAGCGACGAGCTGGAGCGCCGCCTTGCAGCCATCAGCAAGGCGACCAGGGTCGCGGGCAATGTGAAGGAGGCGGATGCCCGCTACGAGGTCCAGCAAGCGGTATTCGAGACGCTCGTGGCCGAGCTGTCGCCGGAGGAGCGGATGCTGCTGCAGAATTTCAGGAATGCAGATGCGCAGGGGCGTACGGCGATACTGGCAACCGCCGCCGCGATAGGCGCGGCCGCTGTCGCTCCAGGCGATGCGAAGAAAGGTCACCGGAAGAGCTGATATTCAGGGGGAATGTATGCGTGTATGGATCACTGCTGCTGTGCTTGCGGCGGCGCTATGCGGTTGCACTGCCGAGCCCGAGCAACAGCCGGAAGCTGAGGGATGGATCGTCGGGGAGCGGATCGACACTGCTGGCCTGGATGACGCGCAGCGCACGGTTCTGGACGCGCTGATGGCCGCGTGCCCTGGGCTGGAGAAGTACCGCGACGACTGGACGCTGGTCAGCGTGGATGTGGAGGATGCGCCGAAAGCCAGCCTGTTGAAGTTCGTCATGGACGATCGCCTGGAACACGTGCCCGGCGAGTACTACGCCATCGGCCAGCGCTGTTTCGCCGAGGTCGGCGGCGAGCGACCCGATCGTGTTGCCGTGTGGAAGCGGCCGTGCGTGAAGGTCTGCCGCGACGTCAATGAAGATGTGCCGACTTCCACGCTGATCGAGATCCAAGGCGGCAACGATGCTGCGCTTGGCTCGATTGACGGCCGCACAGTCCGCACCGCTGGGCCGCGTGGGCCAGCGAATGAAGACCTCGCGACATTGCTCTAGGGGAGTGAAATGAGTAGTGACCATATCCCATTTTTCGGCGCACGGAAGTACGCACGCGAGCTGCTCAGCACAGTCAAGAAGTTAGAAGACGAGCAGCAGCGGCTCAAAGAGCAGATGACCAAGCTCGGCATGCTCTCGGTTCTGGAGTTGGAAGCCCAGCGATCTCAACTGCAGCATGAGTTGGTGCAGTTGACCGCCGCCTGCGCGAAGGAGCGGGGAGATGCTGATGCTGCCGTCGCTACCGCACGCGCGCAGCTGGTAGAAGTAAAGAAAACGATCGTAGAGACCGAAGAGCTTGCCCTGCTCCAAGAGGCCGGCATCTACCGTTACCGGCATCCGCTGACGGATGCGGTGGCATATCAGGCCGAGTTGGCAAACATTGAAGAGCACATCAAGTCGATGGCGCGGAAGGACGGCGGCGCGGTCCTCGCCGCCACCTCTTGGACGGTCAACGGTTCCGAGGCTCAGGGCCGGAAGATGGTCAATGACTTCTCCAAGCTGATGCTGCGCGCCTTCAACGCGGAGGCCGACAACCTGGTCAGGGGGCTGAAGCCCCACCGGCTGGATGCTGCGGTGGAGCGCTTGAGTAAGGTGGCTGAAACCATCGCGCGCCTGGGGAAGACCATGCACATCCGTATATCGGACCGCTACCTGCGCCTGCGTGTACAGGAGCTGGAGCTGACCGCGGACTTTGTCCACAAGGTCGCCGCGGAAAAAGAGGCCGAGCGGGCCGAGCGTGAGCGCCTCCGCGAAGAGCGAAAGGCGCAGCAGGAAATGGAACGTGAGCGCGCGCGGCTGGAGAAGGAGCGTCAGCACTATGCGAACGCGCTGGAAGCGCTTGTCAGGAAGGGCGACGAAGAAGGCGCTGCGCGGCTTCGCGAGCAGTTGGTGGATGTTCAGCGCGCAATCGAAGACGTGGACTACCGCGCCGCCAACATCCGTGCCGGCTACGTGTACGTCATCTCCAACCTCGGCTCCTTCGGCGAGGAGATGGTCAAGATCGGGATGACACGCCGACTCGACCCTTTGGATCGAATCCGTGAATTGAGCGATGCCTCAGTTCCGTTCAATTTCGACGTGCATGCGTTGTTCTTCTCTAAGGACGCGGTAGGCATCGAAACCACGATGCATCAGCGGCTGGCAGCCCGGCGAGTCAATCAGGTGAACTTCCGCCGCGAGTTCTTTCGCGCCACTCCGCTGGAGGCAAAGGCGCATCTTGCTGAGCTGGCGGGCGAATTGCTCCAGTTCCAAGACATTCCGGAGGCGCTGGAATACCGGGAAAGCCTATCGCGCTTGACTGCGGTACAAGTCAGCAACTGAACAAGGGCCGCCCTCAAGCGGCCCTTTCGTTTCGACCAGGTCAGAACGTCCCCGGCTGCGCATGCAGCCAATCACGCAGGCGGAAGCCAAGAAGCTCCCAAGCCTGGCGAACGGCATCCTCGCGGGCGTACTTCCGTCCCAGTTCGGCACTGTGGTTGGCCGAACTGATGCTGCCGTGGTTCACGCCGACCACCCGTGCATGGTTGTCCAGGACCAGCACGTCCAGTCGGCAGGCTTGGTGCCCATTTCAGATTCGCCAAGCACGCCATCGGCGGCGGTGAAGTAGAACTCGCTGCGGATCGCGCGCTCGATGTCGTCGGACGTGAGGCGAGGAGAAGCCACGCCCGTGCTCTGTTGAGATTCCATCGCGGTACTCCTGTCTTGGGAGCGCCACTCTTCCGCGCGCGCGCGTAGTTGTATTTGGACCGCGGTCAAATGACCGCGCCCGCCGAAGCCGTGACACTCACCCCGTCGATTTGGTGCGCCCGCGGGGGGATGCACCAGGCCGGCGGGCATTCCTCCTCGTCTGCCCGCCGGCCACCTCTACAGGAGCTGGCAGGGCATGAGCACGTCGCGCGGTATCCGCAACAACAATCCGGGCAACATCGATCGCAACAACGCCAACAAGTGGCAGGGCCGCATGCCGCGCGAGCGGATGAACGCCGAGCAGCGTGCCGAAACGCGCTTCGAGGTATTCGTCAGCCCGGCCTACGGCATCCGCGCGATGTGCATCCTGCTGGTCAACTACTTCGACCGGCATGGCTGCGACACCGTCCGCAAGATCATCAACCGCTGGGCACCGCCGGTGGAGAACGACACCGGCGCCTACGGCCGCGCGGTGGCCCAGGCTGTGGGCGTGGATGCGGACACGTGGATCAACGTCCACGAATACCGCCGCCTGCGCCCGCTGGTGGAAGCCATCATCACCCACGAGAACGGACGCCAGCCCTACAGCGGCGACGTGATCGAAGAGGGCCTGCGCCTGGCTGGCGTGACCAAGCCGGACGCCGCGCCTCTGGTGGCGGTGCCCAAGGCGGCCACCACGGCGGCCGTGACCGCGGCCACCACCGGCGGCGCGGTCGCCGTGGCCGAGGTGGTGCAGCAGGTGACCCCGGTGATCCAAGGGCTCATGCCGGTGGTCCAGCAGGCCAATACCGTGGCGCAGTCCACCGCCGGCATGCCGTCCTGGCTGCGTCTGGTCGTGGCCGGGGTGGTGCTGGTCGCCGCCGGCGCCAGCGTCTACACCTGGTGGCGGCTGCGCCGCGCGCGCCAAGCGGTGGCGACGTGAGCACGATGATCGCCCGCGTGGCGCTGATCCTGGTGCTGGTCGCCTTCCTGGTCGGCGTATGGATCGGCCGCGGCTGGGGCCAGAGCGACCAGGGCGACGAGGTCACCCGGCTGACCGGCGAGCTGACCGCGCTGTCCCGGGACCTGGCCACCGCGCGCTCCACGGCCACTGGCAACGCCGATGCAGCCAAGGCCCTGCGCGACAGCCTGAAGACCGAGCGCGACCAGCGCCTGGCCCAGCAGCGGGCCGCGGCCGCGGAACTGGATGCCCGCGCCGGCCGCATCGCCCAACTCGAACGCAAGGCAGCCCAGCGCCGGGCTGCCCTCAAAGCAAAGGTGGAAACCGATGAAGATTGCACTGCGCTGCGCCGCATGCCTGTGTGCGCTGCTCTGGCTGACGGCCTGTGGGGCCAGCCGGCAACCGCTGGGCCGCACTGAAGTGATCGAGTGGCCGGTGCTGGTGTATGCCGAGCTGCCGGCCTCGTTGACCGAGCCGGTGGCGGCGCCGGCCCCGCCGCCAATGGGCTGCCGGCTGACCAGCGGCCAGGCGGTGCCTTGCGTGCTCGACGGTCTGCTGCGCGAGCAGGAGTGGCAGCAGCTGCTGCAACGGATAAACGACGACCGCTCGACATCCGGACGCCTATCGTCGGCGGCGGTGCTGCAGAAATTTCCAACGGAGGCCCCTGCGTCTCAATCCCTGAGCCTGGATGAGACGAAGGTCCCATGAAAGTGCAGTTCGAACTGTGGCAACTGATCACCCTGGCGCTGACGCTGCTCACCATCCTGGTGGGCCTGGGGAGGCTGTTGCTGTCGCAGATCGAGCGGCGCTTCGACGAGCGGCTGGGTGTCCTGGGCGCCGATGCCCAGGGCTGGCGCGAGACCGAGCGATCGGTGCTGGCGCTGCGCGCCGAGCTGGCCGAGCGGTACGTGCGGCGGGAGGACTACATCCGAGGGCAAACGGTGATCGAGGCCAAGTTGGACGCCATCAGCAGCGAACTGAAAAACGTGCAGATCCAGGGGGCAAAGCGTGAGCATTAAGTTGGACATGGACAAGGTCAGGCGCGAGCAGCAGCGGTGGATCTTGCTGCTGGCGCTGCACAACGCGGCACCCTACGGCGCCTACGAGGAGATCCTGATCAGCACCGTGCAGGCGCTCTACCCGGATGCCACGCAGCTGGAGGTGCGCCGCGCCCTGGAATACCTCAAGGACCGCTGCATGATCGGGCTGGACAAGAAGCCGGACGGCCGCTGGTTCGCGGACCTGAGCCGCCTGGGCACCGACATCGTGGAATACACCGTGGACTGCGCGCCGGGCATCGCCCGGCCCGAGAAGTACTGGTAAGCCCCATGCCGCCTCCCAGCAAGATCGACCAGCTGCCGGAAGACGTCCGCGCCGAGCTTGAGCAGCGTCTGATCAGCAACGGCTTCAGCGGCTACGTGGCGCTGTCCGAATGGCTGGCCGACGCCGGCTACAGCATCGGCAAGAGCGCCCTGGGCGTGCATGGGCAGAAGTTGGAGCGCCGGCTGGCCGCGGTGAGGGCCAGCACCGAGGCCGCCCGCCTGATCACCCAGGCCGCGCCCGACGATGCCGACGACCGCAGCAACGCGATCATCAGTCTGGTGCAGACCGAGATCTTCGACGCCATCCTCGCCTTGCAGGAAGTGGCCGAAGACGGCGAAACGCTGGACCCCGCCGCTCGCATCACGTTGCTGGGCAAGGCTGCGAAGAACATTGCCACGCTCAGCCGCGCCAGCGTCAACCGCAACAAGTGGGCGGTCGAGGTCCGCAGCAAGGTCGAGGCAGCGGCCGCCGACGTGCGCAAGCTGGCCGCCGGCGCCGGCGTGTCCGAGGAGACGCTGGCAGCGATCGACGCGCGCCTGCAGGGAGTGGTCTGATGGGCCGCGCCCGCTGCATCCCTGCCGATCCCAAAGCGATCTTCCTGCTGTCGCAGTCCAAATGGATCAACGACCGTAGCCGCCTGAAGCTGGGCGAGAAGTCGCGCCAGATCGGCTGGTCCTGGACGACGGCCCATGCCTGCGTTCGCCGCACCGCCCAGCAGGGTACGAAGTGGGACCAATGGGTCAGCAGCCGCGACGAGATGCAGGCGCGGCTGTTCATCGACGACTGCAAGCTGTGGGCGGACGTGCTGGCGCTGGGCGCGCGTGACTTCGGCGAGCAAGTACTCGACGGCAAGCAGACCAGCTTCGATCTGCGCTTCGCCAACGGCCGCAGCATCCACAGCATGTCGTCCAACCCGGATGCGCAGGCCGGCAAGCGCGGCGGCCGTGTGCTCGACGAGTTCGCCCTGCATGCCGATCCGCGCAAGCTGTGGTCCATCGCCTACCCCGGCATCACCTGGGGCGGAAGTCTTGAGGTGTTCAGCACCCACCGCGGCAGCCACAACTTCTTCAACCAGCTGATCCGCGAGGTCCGCGAAGGCGGCAACCCGAAGGGGATCAGCCTGCACCGTGTCACGCTGGAAGACGCGCTCAACGAAGGGCTGCTCTACAAGCTGCAGCAGAAGCTGCCGGCGGACGACGAGCGCCAGGAGATGGACGAGCAGGCGTACTTCGACTTCGTGAAGTCCGGCTGCGTGGACGAAGAGTCGTTCCTGCAGGAGTACATGTGCGTCCCGGCCGACGACGACACCGCGTTCCTGGAATACGACCTGATCGCCAGCTGCGAGTACGCCCAGGGCACGCCCTGGGAGGTGATCGAGCGCGGCGAGCTGTATGCCGGCATCGACATCGGCCGCAAGCGCGACCTGACGGTGATGTGGATCTTCGAGCGCCTGGGCGACGTGCTCTACACCCGCGCCATCATCGCCCTGTCCAACATGTCCAAGCCCGAGCAGGAAGCCATCCTGTGGCCGTGGATTGCCCGCTGCCGCCGCACCTGCATCGACGCCACCGGCCTGGGCATCGGCTGGTCCGATGACGCCCAGCGGCGCTTCGGCGAGGACCGCGTGGAGGCGGTGACGTTCACGGGTCGCGTCAAGGAAGCGCTGGCCTACCCGGTGCGCGGCCGCATGCAGGACCGCACGCTGCGCATCCCCTACGACCCCACCACGCGCTCGGACCTGCGCAGCGTGACCAAGCAGACCACCGTGGCCGGCAACATCCGCTTCACCGCTGAGCGCACGCCGGATGGCCACGCCGACCGCTTCTGGGCGCTGGCGCTGGCAGTGCATGCCGCCAGCTCGCCGGCGGCGGCGATCGACTATCAATCCACCGGGCGCCGCGACAGCTACGGCCTCGGCAGCGCCTACGCCGACAGCGGCCTCGGCATCACCGACACCGGCTTCGGCACCGTCGGCGGCATCAACGACTTTGGAGGTTTCGTGTGAGCGAGGACGAGAACATCAAGCGCCCGCAGCCTGGGCTGGAAATCGCCTCGACGCAGGATGGCCGCGACTGGACCAATCCCCACCCCGGCGCGCTGCTACTGCCGGGCGACCAGGTGCTGCGCAACCGCGGCAGCTATGACCTGGAGATCTACGAGCGTGTGCGCAGCGACGACCAGGTCAAGGCCTGCTTCGATCAGCGCCGCAATGCCGTGGTCAGCCGCGAGTGGCAGGTGGACGCCGCCAGCGATCGCCGCGTGGACAAGCAAGCCGCCGAGCACCTGCGCCTGCAGCTGAAGCGCGTGGGATGGGACCGCGTAACCGAACGCATGCTGTGGGGTGTGTTCTACGGCTACAGCGTGGCCGAGCTGCTGTGGGACGTACAGGACGGCAAGCTGGGATGGTCGGCGATCAAGGTGCGCAACCGCCGCCGCTTCAGTTTCGCCCCCACCGGCGAGCTGCGGCTGCTGACGCCGCAGAACATGTACCAGGGCGAGCCGGCACTGAAGCCCTATTTCTGGCACTTCGCCACCGGCAGCGACCACGACGACGAGCCGTTCGGCCTGGGCCTGGCGCACTGGCTGTATTGGCCGGTGCTGTTCAAACGCAATGGCATTGCGCTGTGGCTGACGTTCCTGGACAAGTTCGCCGCGCCCACGGCAATGGGCAGGTTCGAGGAAGGCACCGACCAGGCCAAGAAGAAGCTGCTGCTGGAGGCGCTGCGCGCCATCCGAACCGACAGCGGCATCATCATCCCCAAGGGCATGGAGATCGAATTGCTGGAGGCCGCGCGCAGCGGCACGGCCGACTACAAAGTGCTGCGCGAAACGATGGACGATGCGATCGCCAAGATCACGCTCGGCCAGACGGCAAGCGTCCAGGGAACCCCCGGAAAGCTGGGGGAGGAAGAACTCAAGACCGAGGTGCGGATGGACATCGTGCGCAGCGATGCCGACCTGTCGCATGAGAGCTTCAATCTCGGCCCGGTGCGCTGGCTGACCATGTTCAACTTCCCGAATGCCGAGCCGCCGCGCGTGTACCGTGTGCTGGACGAAGAGGAGGATCTGGACACCAAGGCCGAGCGCGATACCAAGGTCATCACGATGGGCTTCCGGCCGTCGCTGGAGTACGTCAAGGAGACCTACGGCGATCACTGGGAGGAGCGGCCGGCGGTGGCCGTGCCGCTACCGGCCGACGACAATCCTCCGTCGCCGTCCGACTTCGCCGAACCCGACACCGTGGCCATCCAGCGCGACGAAGCGCAGGCCCGTCTCGACCAGCTCGAGGCGGCCGCACGCAAGAGCGGCCTGGACTACCGCACCTTCGTCGAGCCGCGGCTGCGCGAGCTGCAGGAGCTGCTCGACCAGGTCGATGACCTGCAGCAGTTCCGCGAGCGGGTGGTAGAGCTGGCCGAGGCCGAGCCCAACAGCGACCTGGCCGAGGCGCTGGCACGCTGCAACTTCGCTGCGCAGCTGCTGGGCCGCATGCCCAAGGATGCGTGATGGCTCTCCAGGGCCGCTATGACGTGATGGGCGACAACCACAGCCGCGAGAAACATCGGCAATGGGATGACCTCGTGCTGCCTTGGGGCGCTCCCTGGTGGGACACACACCCTCCCGCTGAACCGCACCAGCCACCCCGTTGCATGCCTATGAAGGACGCACGTGATGTCAGCCCTGGCGCGCTTTGACCTTCCGCCCGCCGAGGCGATCCGCTTCTTTCGCCGCAAGGGCCTGCGCACCTCGTTCGCCTGGCAGGACCTGTGGAAGGAGGAGCATGAGATCGGCTTCACCGTGGCGAAGATGGCGGACCTGGACCTGCTGTCCGACGTGCGCGATGCCGTGGACCAGGCACTGGCCGAGGGCACCACGCTGCGGCAGTTCAAGGAGCTGCTGATCCCGAAGATGGTGCGCGCCGGCTGGTGGGGCGAGCAGGAACAGGTGGACCCGCAGACCGGCCGCAAGCAACTGGTGCAGCTGGGTAGCCCGCGCCGGCTGGACACCATTTTCCTGACCAACATGGGCCAGGCGTACTCGGCCGGCGAATGGTCGCAGATCGAGGAGGCCGCCAACGATGCGCCCTACCTCATGTACGACGCGGTGGACGACAACCGCACGCGCGAGCAGCACCGCGCCTGGGACGGCACTGTGCTGCTGGTGAGCGACCCGTGGTGGGATACGCACCGCCCGCTCAACGGCTACCGCTGCCGCTGCAGCACCATCCAGCTCTCGGCGCGCGACCTGCGTGCGATGGGCCGCAGCGGCCCCGACCAGGCACCGCCCATCAAGCGCCGCGAGTGGCTCAACAAGCGCACTGGCGAGGTGATGCAGATCCCGCTCGGCATCGACCCCGGCTTCGACTACAACCCCGGCGCCAAGGCCGGCGAGCGCAAGCAACGGCTCGACGCCATGCTCGACGAGAAGCGCCAGGCACTGCGCGGTGACGCGCCATGAATCCGCACATCACCATCGACGACACGCGCGTGCAGCAATGGCTCGCGCGCCTGGCATCGGCCGGCCGCAACCCGCGCCCGGCGCTGGTGTCCATCGGCCGCTACGGCAAGACCAGCACGCAGATGCGCTTCCGCAACCAGGTCGATCCCGATGGCCGCCGCTGGTGGCCCAGCAAGCGCGCCAAGGCCACCGGCGGGCAGACGCTGGCCGATAGCAAGAATCTGTTCCGCTCCGTGGTGTGGTCTGTCGGCCCCGGCTACGTCGAATGGGGCACCAATGTCATCTACGCGGCCGCGCACAACTTCGGTATCCGCAAGTTCGTCAACGTGTCGCCACATCGGCGCCGCATGCAGGGCACCACGAAATCCGGGCGCGCCTGGGCCAAGGTGGTGCCGGTGAAGTCTTTCACGCGGATGATGTTCCTGCCGCGCCGGCAGTTCGTCGGTTTCAGTGCGGCCGACCGCGCGGAGATCCTCGACATCCTGCGCGAGTTCGTCGAAGACATCGCGTAGCGCCCATTGCCTGAGAGGGCGCAGGAGCGCGCCTGTACGCCACGCGCCACACTCGGACCTCCACGAGGTGGCGGAAGTGTCTGACAGCGCTTTCTGGCGCACCTGCGGCCGCTGACGGCCCGCAGCGAAGGAGGCATGCGCCGACCGCGCGCGCGTGAGCGTCGGAATCGTTTTGACCGCGGTCCAATTACTTCATCCGGCGCTGGGGCAAGACTGGCCCCATGACGACGTCACAGACCACCACCGCAGCACCGACCTGGATCGAAGGCATCCGCGTCGGCCGGCATCCCTCGGCATCCGGCCAGCTGGTCGATGTCACGCCGGAGATCCTGCGCGAGATCGCCGAGACCTATAACCCGGAGCTGCACGAGGCGCCCGTGGTGGTCGGCCACCCCAAGCACAACGCGCCGGCCTATGCGTGGGTCGGTGGCGTGCGCATCGATGGCGACGTGCTCTCGTACTACGAGCGTGACGTCGAGCCGCAGTTCGCCGAGCTGCGAGCCGAGAAGCGCTTCAAGAAGCGCAGCCTGTCGCTCTATGCGCCCAACAACCCCGGCAATCCGACGCCGGGCAAGTGGAACCTGCGCCACGTCGGCTGGCTGGGCGCGATGCCGCCGGCGGTCAAGGGCCTGAAGGATGCCCCGCTCGATTTCAGCGACAGCGACGGCGTGGTCGAGTTCTCGTTCTCGGATCGCCGCTGGGGCTTCGGCCGCGTCGCCGAGGTGCTGCGCCGCCTGCGCGAACGAATGATCGAGACGGATGGCCTGGAGACCGCCGACTCGGTGCTGCCCAGCTGGGAAATCGAATCGATCCGGGAGGCCTCCCAGCCCGACACGGAAATCCCCGTGCCTGCGTTCTCCGATTCCACCGATCCCGATCTCAATCCAACCGAGGAACCCACTGTGACCGATCGCACCGCAGAGTTCGCCGAGCGCGAACGCCAGCTGGTCGAGCGCGAAGAGCGTATCGCCGCCCATGAACAGGCCAGGGCGCAGGCCGCCGCCCAGCAGCGGCGCGACGACGCCGTGGACTTTGCCGATGGCCTGGTCCAGGCCGGCAAGCTGCTGCCTCCGCAGAAGGCTGCCGTCGTCGAGCTGATGCTGGCACTGCCCACCGACGCGCCGCTGGAGTTCGGTGAAGGCGCCGACCGGGTCGAACAGCCGGCCGCCGATCTGCTGCGGGATCTGCTGGAGGCATTTCCGCCGCAGATCGACTTCGCGGAGAAGGCGCGCCGCGAGGACTCGCTCGATTTCAGCGACCCCACAGCCCTGGCGGATGCCGCGCGGGCGTACGTCGAAGAACAGCACAAGGCCGGCACCGACATCTCGGTATCGGCGGCCGTCGCCCATCTCACCAAGGGAGCCAAGTAAATGCACATCCCCGGTCTCACCAATGCGTTCCTGGCGGGCGCTGCCATTGCCGCCCGCCGCATCACCAAGCACGGCGCCGCCGACGGCGAAGCGCTGCAGGCCGCCGCGGCGACCGATGCGCTGAACGGCATCAGCACCGACATCCCCACCGCTGCCGGGATGACCGTCGATGTGACCCGCAGCGGCCTGGCAGCGGTGGAGTACGGCGGCGCCGTCGCCGCTGGCCAGCCGCTGACCGCGGACGCGCAGGGGCGCGCCGTGGCGGCCGCACCGGCGGCCGGGGCGAACGTCCGAATCATCGGCTTCGCCGAAGTCTCCGGCGTGCTCGGCGACATCGGCTCGGTCTGGATCGCGCCTGGCGTGATCCAGGGCGCGTAACTCTTACCCACAAGGACACCTCTCTATGTCTGGCACCGTTGCCCCGTTTCCCACCGATCCGGTCCTGACCGGCATCGCGATCGCCTACCGCAATCGCCGGCTGATCGCCGACCGCGTACTGCCGCGCATCCTCGTCGGCAAGCAGGAGTTCAAATACTGGAAATTCAAGCTCGAGGAGGGCTTCACAGTCCCCGACACCCGCGTCGGCCGCCGCAGCCGGCCCAACCAGGTCGAGTTCAGCGCCGATGATGCCCTGGGCTCCACGGAAGACCACGCGCTGGACTTCATGGTGCCGCAGGCGGATATCGACAACGCTCCGGCCAACTACAACCCGGTCCACCGCCACGTCGAGCAGACCACCAATCTGATCGATCTGGACCGCGAGGTCCGGGTGGCCGGGACGGTTTTCGACGTCGCCAGCTATGCCACCGCGAATGCCGAGACGCTGTCCGGCACCGACCAGTGGAGCGACCCGGCCAGCGATCCGATCCCCGCGATTACCGACGCGCTGGATTCGGTGATCATGCGGCCGACGCTCGGTGTCTTCGGCCGGCGTACCGCTACCCTCCTGCGCCGCCATCCCAAGGTGGTGAAGGCGTTCAACGGCTCCCTGGGCGATTCCGGCATGGTGCCGCTGGCCTGGCTGCAAGAGCAGCTCGAGCTGGAGGAGATCGTCGTTGGCGAAGGCAAGCTCAACGTGGCGCGTCCCGGTCAGCCCGCGAACCTGCAGCGCGTATGGGGGCCGCACGCGGCGTTCCTGTACCGGGACAGCCTGGCCGACAACAACAGCGGCACCACGTTCGGCTTCACCGCCCAGTGGGGGACGCGCATCAGCGGGTCCTGGCCGGATCGGAACATCGGCATGCGCGGCGGCCAGGCCGGCCGCGTCGGGGAATCGGTCGCCGAGGTGGTCTGTGCGAAGGATCTCGGCTTCATCTTCGAGAACGCCGTAGCCGAGTGATTGGCCGCCACTGATCGCCCCACTCATGACGTCGCGGCCCGGACTTCCGGGTCGCTTTTCGAGGGTATGAACATGTCCAGCTTCATCGTCCGGCGTGACAACTTCAAGCACAGCGGCAAGCACGTGCCGCGCGGCCAAGTGGTGGACCTCACCGACGCCCAGGCTGCGCCACTGCTGCTGCGCGGGGCCATCCGTCCGGCACCCGTCAAGACCGCCCCGCTGCCTTCCGCGTCGGTGGATGAAGGCACCGCACCGAATACCGAGAGCGCAGCCGACCAGGAAGGAACCAGCGTCATGGACGACGCGAGCAACGATGCCGCCCCCGGCCTGGAGAGCCAGGCCGGGGATGCGCCCGCCATCGAGTCGGCCGACCCGAACCCGAACACCGAGAGCGACGACGACGACGGCTCCCAGGAAGGTACCAGCGCCACGGATGGCGCGAGCGACGACGACGCCCCCGCACCCGTCAGCTCGAGCAAGACCCCGGCCAAGCCCCGCAAGACCACGGCCAAGGCCAAGGCCAAGGGCTGACCGCGCATGTCCTACGCCACCCAAGCCGACCTGGTCGCCCGCTACGGCGAGACCGAGATCATCCAGCTGAGCGATCGCGCCAACACCGGCGAGATCGATGCAGCGGTGGTCGCGGCCAAGATCGCCGACGCGGATGCCGAGATCGATGCCTACCTCGCCGCGCGCTTCGACCTGCCGCTGCAAGTGGTACCGACCGTGCTGCAGCGGGTGGCGTGCGACATCACCCGCTACCATCTGTACGACGACCGCGCCACCGAGGACGTGGTGCGCCGCTACAAGGCCGCGATCGAGTTCCTGCTCGCGGTCCTCAAGGGCACCGTCAGCATCGGCGTGGACGCCGCCGGCGCCGAGCCGGCCGGCACGGATCTGCCGATGATCGATGCCACGCCGCCGACGTTCGGCCGCCGCCTGCTGGGGGACTTCACGCGATGAGCATCGCCGGGGTCGAGCAGCACCTCATCGACACGCTCAAGGCCACCTTCGGCGCCACGCTGAGGGCGGTCGAGAGCCTGCCGGCGGACTGGGACGACGAGACGTTCCGGCGCGTGTTGCGCCAGGCGCCCGGCCTGTTCGTGGTGTTCGGCGGCGGCCCGCGCAACGAGGACGAGAGCGAACCCGGCCGCGTTGTGATCGACTCGCGTTGGGGCGTCATTGCCGTCACCGCACACTCCAGTGGCGAGCTGGCACGGCGCCGCGGCGACAAGCGTGAGATCGGCGCCTACGACATCATCCAGCGCGCCTCGCGCCGGCTCGAAGGCCATGCGGTCCCCGGTAACGGCGAGATCCAGGTGCGCGAGGTCGAGAACCTCTTCAGCGCGCAACTGGAAAAGCAGGGCGCCGCGCTGTACGGCCTGCACCTGGTGCTGCCCATGTACCTCACCGGCGACGACGACATCGAGCCCGCGCTGGACGATTTCATCACCTGGAACAACGCCATCGCCACCGTGCCGGCCGACGGCCAGGCCGAGGCCACCGACACCGTCACCCTGGAGCAAGCCTGATGAGCACCGCCTACCTGATCCCGCGCACCGGCCTGGCCGTGCTGCAGCCGCGCGACCACAAGCGCCCGGTGCCCACGCCGCTGCCGGCCGAAGGCGCCACCGTGACGCTGACGCCTTACTGGCGCCGCCGCCTGGCCGATGGCGACGTCACCGCCGGCGAGCCGCCGGCCCCGGCGCCCACGCCCGCCAAGACCGCGAAAGCCACCAAGACCACTACCGGGGAATAACCCATGACCATCGTCTTCAACGACATCCCCTCGCGCATCCGGGTGCCCGGTCACTACGTCGAGGTCGACAACTCCGAAGCCACCAGCAACCCGTCCACCATCGACCAGCGCGTGCTGCTCATCGGCACGCGGCTGGCCGCCGGCGGCGCCGCGGCCAACGTCATCCAGCGCATCAACTCCAACGCGCAGGCGGTGGAGTACTTCGGCCGCGACTCGCAGCTGGCGCAGATGGTGGCCGCGTTCCGCGGCGCCAACACCACCACGCCGCTGTATGCCGTGGCAATGAACGAGCCCGCCGCCGGCGTGGCGGCTACCGGCACCGTCACCGTGACCGGCCCGGCCACCGCGGCCGGCACCCTCGCGCTGTACGTCGCCGGCCAGCGCCTGCAGGTGGGCGTGGATGCGGGCGAGGCTGCAGCCTCGATCGCCACCGCGATCGCCGCAGCCATCAACACCGCCAGTGGCCTGCCGGTCACTGCCGCGGCCGCCGCCGGCGTGGTTACGCTGACCGCGCGCCACAAAGGCGTGGTGGGCAACGGCATCGACGTGCGCGACAGCTACCAGCTGGGCGAGTCGCTGCCGGCCGGTGTCGGCCTGGCCTACGCGCTCACCAGCGGCGGCACCGGCACCCCGGACATCGATGCGCTGATCGCCGCGCTGCCGGACATCCAGTACACCACCTGGTGCCTGGGCCACAGCGACTCCAATACCCTGGCCGCGGTGCAGGCCGAGCTGGAGTCGCGCTGGGATGGCATGCGCATGATCGAGGGCCACGCGATCGCCGCGGCCGTCGGCACCCAGGCCGAACTGACCACCCTGGGCGAGAGCGTCAACTACGAGCACGTGACGCTGATGGGCCTGCACCGCGCCCCGCATCCGGCCTGGACCTGGGCGGCCACCATCGCCGCGGTGGACGCCGCCGAGGAAGATCCGGCGCGCCCGCGCCAGACCCTGGAGCTGCCCGGCCTGTACGCGCCGGCCGAGGCCGTGCGCTTCGGCTGGGAAGAGCGCAACACGCTGCTCTACAGCGGCATCAGCACGTACAAGGTGGACAGCGACGGCACCGTGCGCATCGAGCGGCTGATCACGCTGTACCGCGAGGACAGCGTGGGCAACGAGGACACCAGCTACCTCGACCTGGAGACGATGCGCACGCTGATCTACATCCGCTACTTCTTCCGCGCCAACGTGCTCTCGCGCTACCCGCGGCACAAGCTCGCCGACGACGGCGCCGTCTACGACGCCGACCAGGCCGTGGTCACGCCCAGCGAGTTCAAGTGCTACCTCCAGGCGCTCTACGCGCAGCTGGTGTCGGCGGTGATCTGCGAGGACTACGCCGGCTTCGCCGACACGCTGGTGGTGGAGCGCGATGGCAGCGATCCCAACCGCCTCAACACGCTGATGCAGCCCAACCTGGTCAACCAGGCGCGGGTCTTCGCCACCAAGATCCAGTTCAAGATCTAAGGAGTAGCACATGGCCAATCCCCTCAAGCGCCTGGGCAAGGCGAAGATCAAGGTCGGCGACAGCCTGGTGGACAGCATGCCCGGCGCCACCCTGATCCCCGGCGGCGCCGGCCGCACCACCGTGCTCGGCGCCAATGCCGTGCTGGGCTTCACCGAGACGCCGGCGGCCAGCCACGTCGAGTTCAGCGTGGCGATCAAGCGCGGCTTCGACCCGATGAGCCTGCACGTGGACAACGCCAGCATCGTGTTCGAGGGTGACACCGGGCAGATCCACACGATCAGCAACGCCTGGTCGCTCAACCCGCCCACGATCGACTCGGGCGCCGGCACTGCGGCTTACGTGTTCGAAGGCCCGGCGGCGACGCAGGTGATCGGATGAGCGCGCAGGTCACCGGCACCCTCAAGCACGGCCTGAACATCGCCGGTGCGCTGCAGAAGGAATTCGTGCTGCGCGAAGCGCTGGCGAAGGACATGTTCGCCGCCGAGGAAGATGCCTCGCCCGATCGGCCGATGACGTACCGCGCCGCGCTGCTGGCGCGCCAGCTGGTGCGCCTCGGCACCTACGAAGGCCCGTTCACCCTGGGCATGCTCGGCGAGCTGAAGGGCGGCGACCTGGGCCAGCTGATGCTCAAGCAAAAGGAGCTGGACGTGCTGGGGGAAGCCGAGCAGCCCGGCTGAAGCATCGCCTCGAAGCCGAGCTGCTGCTGGGGCTCAAGACCGGCTGGACACCGCAGCAGATGCGGCAGCTGCCCGAGGCGGAATTTCTGTGGTTCACCCGACGACTCCTGGATCTGACCGAAACCGATGACTAGCCCGCTCACCCTCGCCGCGCGTCTGCAGCTGGAGTCACGCCAGTGGGTCCAGGGCCTGACGCAGGCGCAGGGTGGGACGAAGAAATTCATCAGCGGGGTGCGCTCGGAGTTCGCGCAGCTGCGTGGGTTCCTCAACTCGACCACCGGCATGCTGGCCCAAGTGGGCCTGGGCTTCGGCGCGCTCAACACCGTGATGTCTTCGGCGAAGACCGACCAGGCGCTCACGCGGGTCAAGCAAACGGCGGATCTGACCACCAGCCAGGTGGTGCAGCTGCGCACCGAGCTGCACGGCATGGCGCAGGATACCGGCATCGCCTTCGACGGCCTGCGCGGTGGCTTCGACCAGCTCGCCGCCGGCGGCCTGACCTTCGGCCAGGCGCTGCCGACGATCGAGGCGATCAACAAGAACATGCGCGTCACCGGTTCCGAGGCGACCACGCTGGCTAGTGCGCTGCAGAGCGCGCAGACCAACTTCGGCTTCGACCTCACCCAACCGGGCAAGGCGCTGGAACTGCTGGACAAGATGACCGTGGCCGGCCGCGCCGGCGTCATCGAGATCGAGGATCTGGCCGGTGTGTTCGGCACCGCGGCCAGCAACGCCAAGGCGGCCGGGCTGACCTTCGAGCAGACCCTGGCGCTGTTCGAGGGCCTGGGCACGGCGACGACAAAGGAACGCGTCGGCACGCTGGTGGACAGCACGCTGCGCCTGTTCACCAACGCCAACTACATGAAAGAGGCGCAGAAGGCCACGGGCGTCAAGTTCTTCGACGCGCAAGGCGATCGCCGCAACCCGCTCGACATCCTCACCGACATCAAGGCCGACTACGACAAACTGACCACCGATCGCGACCGGTTCGCCTTCGTCAGCAAGGCCTTCGGCAAGGCCGACCTGGACACGATCAAGGGCATCAACCAAGCGATGGCCGCCGGCCGCATCGACCAGATCCGCGAGATCGCGGCAGCAGTCCAGGGCGCAAGCGGTACGACGATGCGCGACCTTCCCGAAGCCATGTCCAACTCGGTCGCCCAGGCCGGCGTGCTGCGCGAGACGCTGTCCACGGTAGGCGACCAGGTCTCGCAGCCGATCAACAAGGCCCTGGCCGACACCATCAAGGCGCTGACTTCGGAAGACGGCCTTGGCCTCAACGGCTGGGAGTTGCTGGGCGGCGGGGCGCTCGCTGCTGGCGGTGCCTATGCCGGCGGCCGGATGGCGAAGGGCGCGCTGGGCCAGATCCTGTCGAAGTTCGGCGGCAGCACGGCCTCGCTGGGCGCGGGCCTGGTGGCGGGCACCGCGCTCCAGCAGGCCGGCGCCGCCACGCCGGTCTACATCGTCGGCGCCGCCCCCGGCCTGTTCGCCGACATGGGCGGCGGCAACCCGCTCGATGTCGTCACCCCTGGCGAAAGCAAGGGCGGCAAGAAGGCCGGCCGCTGGGCCGGGCTGGGCTCGCTGGCGGCGATCGCCACGGCGGCCCTGCCTGCCGCAGCGCTCGCTGCTGGCCCGATGATCCGCTACGGCGGCACGCTGTCCTCCGGCATGGAAGACGAGACGCTGCAGCGCGACGTCAGCCGCACCCTGCGCCGGTCGCGCGGCAAGAGCCTTCTGCGCCGCGCGAATGATCAGGACCGGGACAACATGCCGGTCACCGGCGTGATCGCGGTCGAGGTAGACGTCAAGGACGGCCGCACCGTCGGCCGCATCACGAAGATGGAGGGCGTGCAGTCCGCGCGCGTCACCAACCCGCCGGCGAACGCCCAACGCTCCGGCCGCATGATGGAGCCCGCGCGATGAGCTGGAAGGATCAGCTGCGGCCGGCCTCGTTCCGCGGCGTGGAGTTCCACGTCGAGTACGACTACGGCACCTTCGGCCGCCGCACCGTGCCGCACGAGTACCCGTACCGCGACAAGCCCTTCGTCGAGGACATGGGCCGCGCCGCGCGGCGCATGCGCATCAACGCGATCATCCTGGGCGCCGACTACATGGCCCAGCGCGATGCGCTGATCGCCGCGGTCGAGACCGCCGGGCCGGGCAAGCTGGTGCATCCGCAGTTCGGCGAGATGCAGGTCAGCGTCATCGACGACGGCCTCACCATCGACCACAGCACCACCGAGGGCGGCAGTTGCCGGGTGTCGTTCAGCTGCATCGAGAGCGGCGACATCACGTTCCCGGCCGCCACCAGCGCCACCACCACCGTGGTCACCACGCAGGCCGCGGCGGCGCAGGAGACGCTCTCGGACACGTTCGCCGGCGGTTTCAGCCTGGATGGGCTGCAGTCCTTCGGCGTGACCGATGCGATCGAGCGCGCCGGCCGCTGGCTGGATACGGTGGAGGGCCAGGTGGGCAACCTGGCCGCCGGCGCCACCACGCCGCTGGCGGCGCTGGCCAGCGCGTTCGCTTCCGCGCGCGGCTCGATCAATGCGCTGCTCAACGCCCCGGCCAACTTCGCCAGCACGGTGACCTCGCTGCTCGGCGGCATCAGCGATGCGCTGGAGCCGCGCGATGCCGTGCGCCTGCTGACCGACCTGGTCGGCTTCGGCGACGACGAGACCGTTATCCGCTCCACCACCGCCACCCGCGAGGCGATGGCCGACAACCGCACCGCGTTCCTCGAGCTGACCCGCGGCAGCGCCACCGCCGAGGCCGCGGCGACGCTGACCGAAGTGGAATTCAGCGACTACGACGATGCGGCCGCACTGCGCGATCGCGTCACCGATGCCATCGACACCGTGGCCGACAGCGCCCAGGGCGATGACGTCTACCAGGCGCTCACCACCCTGCGCGCGGCGGTGGTGCGCGACGTAGCCACCCGCGGCGCGGACCTGGCCCGGATCGTCAAGGTCACCCCGGCGACCACGCTGCCGGCGCTGGTGCTGGCCTACCGGCTGTACGGCGATGCCGCCTACGACCTGGACCTGGTCGCGCGCAACGCCGCCACCATCGTGCGGCCGGGCTTCGTGCCCGGCGGCCAGCAGCTCGAGGTGGCCATCGATGGCTGACCTGGTGCTCAACCTCGGCGGCACGGCCTACGGCGGCTGGACCCGCATCAACATGCATCGCGGCATCGAGGAGATCGCCGGCACGTTCGAGCTGGCGCTGACCGAGCGCTGGCCGGAGCACCAGCAGCCGCTGGTCATCACGCCCGGCGCCGCCTGCAGCGTGGCGATCGACGGGCAGACCGTCATCACCGGCTACGTCGATGCGGTGGACCACGGCTACGACACAAACAGTCATGCACTCACCGTGACCGGCCGCGACAAGACCGGCGACCTGGTGGACTGCTCGGCGGTCCACGCCAAGGGCGAGTGGCGCAATGCCCGCATCGACCAGATCGCGCGCGACCTGGCGCAGCCGTTCGGCATCGCCGTGCGCATCAGCGGCGACATGGGTGCGGCGTTCCCGGCCTTCGCGATCGAGCCGGGCGAGACCGTGTTCGACTGCATCGAGCGCGCGGCGCGCCAGCGCGCCCTGCTGCTGACCAGCGACGGCCTGGGCAACCTGGTCATCGGCCAGCCCGGCAGCGAGCGCGTGGGCACCGCGCTGAAGTGCGGCGAGAACCTGCTGTCAGCCCAGGCCCGCAACGACAACGCCAACCGCTACAGCAGCTACAGCGTGCTCGGCCAGCGTGCCGGCAGCGACCAGGTCAGCGGCGGCGCCGCCGCCCAGGTCAAGGCCACCGCGGCCGACGCCGGCGTGACGCGCCACCGCCCGCTGGTGATCGTGGACGAGGACCAGGGCGACATCGCTGGCTTCCAGCGCCGCGCGAAGTGGGAGGCCGGCGTGCGCGCCGCGCGTGCGCTCACGTACACCGGCGCGGTCAACGGCTGGCGCCATGCCGATGGCCTGTGGCAGCCGAACACCCTGGTGCAGGTCTACGACCCGGTGCTGCGCCTGGACCGCCAGCTGCTGGTGCGCGACGTGGACTACGTGATGGACGACCAGACCGGACAGATCAGCCAACTGGTGCTGACCCCGGCCGAGGCATACGCGCTGCTGCCGGTGCCGGCGAAGAAGGCCCCCGGCCGCAAGAACCGCCGCGACGACGACGAGGACTTCTTCTGATGGCCGGCCTCGCAAACAAGCTGCGGCTCATGATCAGCCGCGCCGTGATCAACCTGGTCAAGGACAGCGCCAAGCTGCAGGAGGTGCAGATCTCGCTGCTCGAGGGCGAGTCGCGCAGCACCGCCGAGCGCTTCCAGCAGTACGGCTTCACCTCGGTGCCGCTGCCCGGCGCCGAGGCCCTGGCGATCGCCGTGGGCGGCTCGCGCAGCCACCTGGTGGTGATCGCCGCCGATGACCGCCGGCACCGCCTGGGCGGCCTGCAGGGCGGCGAGGTGGCGATCTATACCGACCAGGGCGACCGCATCCACATCAAGCGCGGCGGCACCATCGAGATCCACGCCAGCAGCCAGGTGCTGATCGACTGCCCGCGCGTGGAGATGACCGGCGACCTGGTCGTCGCCGGCGACGTGAGCGACCACAACGGCTCGATGCAGGAGATGCGCGACACCTACAACGGACACGACCATCCGGGCGTGACCGCCGGCAGCGCCAGCACCCAGGCGCCGACGCAGGAGATGGCGTGATGGACATCCAGACCGTCTACCACAGCGCCGACAACGTCATGCGTTTGGACTACCAGGTCGCCGCGCCGGCCCTGGCGCAGGACGATGGCCTGCTGTCGTCCGTGCTGATCAGCCTGTTCACCGATCGCCGTGCCGACGACGACGACACGCTGCCCGATGGTGGCAGCGATCGCCGCGGCTGGTGGGGGGACAGCTTCGCCGACGACCGCGGCGACCAGATCGGCAGCCGCCTGTGGCTGCTGCGCCGTGAGAAGGCCAGCGCCGAGGTGCTGCAGCGCGCCCGCCAGTACGCCACCGAGGCCCTGCAGTGGCTGGTGGACGACGACGTGGTCAAGAGCGTGGCCGTGGAAGCCGAGTGGCACCGGCTCGACGCCGGCGCCCGCACGCTCGCCCTGCAGGTGGTCCTGCAGCACCAGGCCGGCAACACCATCCGCTACCGCTTCGCCAATTTCTGGGGGTCGATCAATGGCGCTTGAGCGTCCCACGCTGCCGACGATCGTCGATCGCATCGCTACCGACATCGAGTCGCGCCTGCCGGGCGCAGACGCGCGCCTGCGCCGTTCCAACCTCACCGTGCTGGGGCGT
Source organism: Stenotrophomonas sp. MMGLT7 (assembly GCF_021168555.1). GTDB lineage: Bacteria > Pseudomonadota > Gammaproteobacteria > Xanthomonadales > Xanthomonadaceae > MMGLT7. Next base: position 123,630 of record NZ_JAJOZS010000008.1, read on the forward strand.
GCCCAGGCCGGCGCCGCGCACGGCCTGTACGGCTTTGCCGTGGACCAGGCCAGGCAGTACATCATCACCAGCGCCACCGGCACGATCCTGGAGCGCTGGGCGACGATCTGGGGCCTCTCGCGCAAGACCGCCAGCAGTGCGGCCGGCGCGGTCGCCCTGGCCGGCATCGCCGGCACCGCGGTGCCGGCCGGCATCGTGCTGACGCGCTCGGACAGCGCCGAGTTCGTGACGGCTGCCGCGGCCACCCTCGATGCCAACGGCATTGCCTCGGTTGCGGTGACTGCCAGTGCGGCCGGCGCCAGCGGCAACACCGCGGCCGGCAGCAGCCTGGCGCTGGCTGCGCAGGTGGATGGCCTCGACGCCGTCGCCACCGTCGCCGCCGGCGGCCTCACCGGCGGCGCCGATGCCGAACTCGACGCCGGCCTGCGCGATCGCCTGCTCGAACGCATCCGCAACCCGCCGCAGGGCGGCGCCAGCGCCGACTACGCGCAGTGGGCGCTCGAGGTCGACGGCGTCACGCGCGTGTGGGTGTACCCGCGCCGCATGGGCGCCGGCACCGTGGGCGTGACCTTCGTCTGCGACAACCTCGACGACATCATCCCCACCGCCGCCAAGGTGGCCGAGGTGCAGGCGTACATCGACGCGCGCCGCCCGGTGACCGCCGAGATCTACGTGTTCGCGCCGGTCCCGTTCGTCGTCGATTTCAGCGTCAGCGTGACCCCGGACACCGCCGCGGTGCGCGCTGCCATCCAGGCCGAGCTGGAGGATCTGTTCGCGCGCGAGGCCGAGCCGGAGACGCTGATCTACAAGACGCACTTCGACGAAGCGATCAGCGCGGCCGACGGCGAGACCGACCACCTGGTCACCGTGCCGGCCGGCAACATCGTGCCCGACGCCGGCACCATCCCGATGCTCGGAGCGATCACATGGCTGTGACCGCGCTCGACTACCGCCAGCAACTGCAGGAGCTGCTGCCGCCCGGCGCCGCCTGGCCGCGCGATCCCGATGCCGTACTGACGCAACTGCTCGACGGCCTGGCCGAGGAGTACGCCCGCGTCGATGCCTTCATCGCTGGCCTGGTCGAGCAGATGCTGCCCGACAGCACCGCCGACCTGCTGCCCGAGTGGGAGACCATCGCCGGCCTGCCCGGCACCTGCTCGGCCCAGGTGCGCAGCACACCGGCGGCGCGCCGCGTGGACCTGCTCAGCAAGCTCGCCGCCACCGGCGGCCAGTCCGCGCCGTACTACATCGAGGTCTCCGGCTTCTACGGCGTGCCGATTACCGTCGAGGAATACCGGCCGTTCCGCGCCGGCCTGGCGGCCGCCGGCGACCCGCTGACCAACGGCGACTGGGTGTTCACCTGGACCATCCGCGCCGAGAGCCTGGCCGGCGATGAGGATGCCCAGCACACCTTCGAATGCCTGCTCGGCTCCATCGCGCCGAGCCACACCCTCCTGCGCTTCGCCTACGTGCCGGTGCCGGGATTCAAAGCGCTGCAGCTGATGAGCGGCGGCGTACTGCTGACTGCCAACGGCAGCAGCGCACTACTGTTATCGGAGAAAGCATGAGCAACGAGATCACCACGGGCAGCACGCTGGCCAGCCTGTCCTTCGCCGAGAACGCCGCCGGCGGCGAGGTCTACCTGGTCAAGAACGGGCGGGATCTGCGTGCGGCGATCGGCTCGCCGATCGGCATCGCGTCGGGGGCGGATGTGGAGGCGCTGAAGGCCGCGCAGTCGGGCGGCGTGATTGGCGAATCGACGTGGGAGCGGTTGATCACCGTCGAGCCGGGAATCAGCCAGCCCATCGGCGCCCAAGCCGATATTCCGCAGGAGTCCGACTCTGGATCGCATGTCGATCCGATCAAGCCGGGTAACCAGGTTGTGCGCAACTACGGGCGCTTCGTTCGGAGGACCGATGCACCTGATGGGTGGGAGTGGTTGCGAGAGGATACGCTCGTCGAGAGGGCGAGTCTGAGGCAGATCGGGATGAGCTACGAAACCATTGGCCGACCTGAAAACATGAGTCCGGTTGCAGGCTCGACCGCGAGCGCCAATAGGGTTGTGTTCGGCAATCCGGTGTCTGCTGATTGCCAGCTTGCCCGCCTTCGCTGCTACGTGCCCGTCGCTTCGAGGATGGTAATCGCGTCATATTCCCGTAGCGGCAATGTGTTCACACGGACCGGTGAGATCGCAGTTGCCCTTGCTGTTGGGCTGAACGATATGCCCCTGGCATCTCTCCCGGAGTTCTTCGTTGCCGCCGGCAGCTACATCGGTTTCAGTTGCCCCCACTTGCAGGTGCTAAATGGCACTGCCGGCGACGGCCTTGGGTATTGGTCCGGCGCCAGCTATGGCTTGTCGTTCAGCGCGACCGACTCGTCGCTCAACACCATTAATCAAATCCAGCTCGGTCTTGGTTTCTCCGAGATTCCTAAAGCCGAATATCTCAACGGCAAGTTCAGTGCCAGTCGTAGCCTGGCAACCGACATCGGGCGCGGTGCTGACTTCAGGATCGGCAAAGGACTCCCTTTTACTGCGGCCTCGCCGAATGCAGACCGGACCTACGTATTGGGCCAGCCTGCACCCAGCGACGGCCTTCTTCGCTCGATGCGCGTCTACGGACTGGCCGCCGGCACGGTACAAGTGAAGCTGTTCGATAAGGCTGACGACCTTTTCACTCAGTCCGGAGATGCCATTCCTGTAGGCATCGCAACTGGCGAACAGACGATAGTGTTCGGCGCGCCGATCTGCATCAAGAAGGGACAATACGTGGGCTTCTACGCCACCTCGGGTGCGCTTACTAACGTCAGCGATGCCGAGAACTACATCGGCTACTACGACAATTTTTCGGCGGGGGGAGGCAACGCCAGTTCTTTCTCGGACTCAGGCCTCGCGGCCGCGGTGTGTTTGCAGATCGCCTTCAATTTCACGGCGATGCCGGACGGCTCGTTGCTCAGGATCGCGCTCAACCGGATCGAGCAGGTTGCCGAAACTGGCGGCGATCCGCTTGAAGCGACGGCTGGGTACATCTTGGTGTGGGCGATCGGGCAATCGAACACGTCCGGTCGATCACTGGCGCTGTCGAGCAAGACGTTCACTGCCGGTCAGGCCTACAAGTACGTGCGCAACACGAACGCTCTGGAGCTGATGGCCGACCCGACTGGAAACGATGCCACCGCTGCGGCTGGCCGCGGCTCCTGGGGGCCTGCGTTCGCGGATACGATTCGCCGGCTGTCTGCCGGCCGGATCGGCGTCATTCTTGTAAATAGCGCCGAGGGTGGCACGCCGCTCTCTCCGAATTGGTTGACTGGCGGCACGCAGTGGAGTAGGGCTGTAACGGACCTCGATAGCGCCCTTGCGGCGGCCGCGACGGCGGAGTTGCCCATCGTGGGCGCCTGCGTGTACATGCAGCAGGGAGAAACAGACGCCGATAATGCAACAAGCACCACTGACTACATTTCCCGGTTTACTTCGCTCAAAGCTCAGTGTGACGCCAAGCTCGGGTCCAAAGTGCCTTTTTTGATGACCCGTATTGGCACTAAGAACACCGGCGACACGGCGGAGTACGCAAACATCCGTGCTGCTCAAAATCAGATAGCTGACACCATCCAAGGGGTATATCTCGTTCACACCGGTGCGCAATATTTCGCTTCCCGTGGGCTGATGATGGATACATTCCACTACGTGATTGGTGGCTATGAAGAAATCGGAGACGCCGCCGGAAACGCTGCATTCGGCCTGGCGCTGGGCGCACGCCCTTTGACCTTGGATTGATGCAGAAGAGGAAAAGCAGATGCACCGCATCGACACAACAACGGCCACCGCCGACCACCGCTTCACCGAGGGCAACCCCACCACCGGAGTGCCGGCGACGGTCGTCTCCGCCGACTGGCTCAACGGCGTCCAGGAAGAGATCTGCAGGGTCATCGAGGGCGCGGGCCTGGCCCTGGACAAGTCGCAGACCGATCAGCTCTGGAAGGCCATCCAGTTGCTTGTCGCGCCCTCGGCTTCGACCGAGGAAGCCGGCACCGTCCGGCTGGCCACCGCCGAGGAAACCATCGCCGGCGAGAATGACGAAAGCGCCGTCACCCCGGCGGGCCTGGCCGCGGCTGTCGTGCCCGCCACGACCGAGCGCGCCGGCAAGGTCGAGCTGGCCACCGGCGCAGAGGCGGCTGCAGGGGAGGATACCGAGCGCGCCTTGACACCGGCGGCGCTGCTGGTCGCCCTCATCGGCGCCCTTGGCGTCATCGAGATGGGGGACGGCTGGATTCGCGTCGGCACGTGGCTGCTGCAGATCGGCACCGGGAGCCTGCCCACCGGCGGCAAAGTCGCGAGCGTGGGAGTCACTTTCCCGCACGAGTTCGGCGTCTGCAACGCCGTACTGCCCATCCCAACGGTCAACCAGGTGACCGGCGGCGGCTTCAACGCCATCGTGAGCGTGCCGGCGAAATCCGCAACGGGAGCGACGGTCCAGTGCGACGTCAACGAAGCCAGCGGCAGTTTCACGATCAACACGCCGGTCACGTTCGACTACATCGCGGTCGGCACCTGGCCGACCGCATAAGACAGGGCGCCCGGTCGGCGGCGGCAACCGCCGGCCGGGCACCGCAACACACGCGATCAGCCGCGTGGAATTGGCCGAGGCCCTGCGCTCCCGCGGGAGCGAGACAAGTCTCGGCCAGCACAATCGCAAAGGCTGAGACCATGCAACCCATCATTCCCTGGCCCGGCGGCAAGCGCCGGCTGATCAAGCACCTCTACCCGCACTTCCCCGCGCATGAGACCTACGTCGAGGCCTTCGCCGGCGGCGCGGCCGCACTGCTGATGCGCCCCGTGCCGGCCCGGCTCGAAGTGCTCAACGACATCAACAACGATCTGGTGTGCCTGTACCGCTGCATCCGGCACCACCTCGACGAGTTCGTGCGCATGTTCCGCTGGAGCCTGGTCAGCCGGCAGATGTTCGAGTGGGCAGAGATGGAGCGCCCGGAGACGCTCACCGACATCCAGCGCGCCGCGCGGTTCTACTACCTGCAGAAGCTCGCCTTCGGCGGCAAGGTCGATGGCCGCAATTTCGGTGTCGTAGCCACCGGCCCCGGCCCGCGCCTCAACCTGATGCGCATCGAGGAGGAGCTGAGCGCCGTCCACCTGCGCCTGGCCAACGTCGTCATCGAGCACCTGCCGTGGGCCGACTGCATCGCCCGCTACGACCGCCCCGGCACGCTGTTCTACCTCGACCCGCCGTACTGGCAGACCGAGGGCTACGGCGTGGCCTTCCCTTGGTCCGAGTACGAGCGCCTGGCGGCCACCCTACGCGGGCTGCAGGGCAAGGCGGTGGTCTCGATCAACGACCACCCGGACATCCGCGCCGTCTTCGCCGGCTTCGACCTGATCCCCCTGCAGCTCGGCTACTCGATCGGCGGCGGCGCCGGCCGCGACAAGCAGTTCGGCGAGCTGATCATCAAGAGCTGGGACGACAGCCAGGCCAGCCTGCTGTAATTGCCTGCGCGTTGTAAAATCCAGTATGCCTCGGTGCCGCCTATGTCTCGTAGAAACCCCTTCGCTGGTCAAGTCGCATATCTACCCGCGCGCCTTGAACCAGCCGCAAGGCGTGTCAGGGGCACCTTTGGCCGTGATCAGCCGAACCGAAGGTGTGCGAAAAAGCCAGACTGGGATCTACGAGGCATTTCTCTGTCAATCATGCGAGTCGATTTTTAACGCTCCAGATCGACACTTCATCGATTTCGTCCGCCGGCTGGACCACGGGCGCGCGGTGATTGACCGTGCATCTGGTCAGATCAAGGCTAGGCTGTACGGCCCCGATCAAGCAGATCCCAGGTTGCTTCGCCTCTTCGCAAATTCGCTTCTACTTCGGGCCCACTTAACCAACGATCCCTTTTTCAAATCGGTTCACTTAGGTGGGCGCTACGACCGCGTTAAGGCTCTAGTGCTAGGTGAAATCGCCGGAGGCGATGACGAGTTCTCAGTTCTGCTGATGCGGCTGGAGGGTGTTCTAGGACGGCCCGGTCGATCTCCAGTCAGGGCTAAGGTCGGTGGTGTGAACGGCTATTGGTTCGGTCTTCCGGGTTTACGGATGTACATCAAAGCGGACTGGCGTCCTATGAAGCGCCCGGTACGCGATGCACAGGTCCGCTGCGGCACGCCAGTCGTCGTGTTTCATAGGGAGGCTACTCACAAGGACTTGCAGGAAACCCTGGATCTAACCGATCCGTTCGCGGAACGAATCTCGCGAATTTTGCGTAGTTAGAGGCCTTCCGCAACGGAAGGAAGTGCCTCTAGCCTGGGGACGTCCAAGTGAAGAGCATCTGTTCCGCATATCCAGTGTGGTGCAATTTCTTTGCGCTGGGTGCAACGTTACGATACAAGCATTTATCGCGCCCATCGTCGACAATTTATCGCGCGCGCCTACAGGTGCTCCTGGCTTCGGCGCGACCGGAGCCTCCCCCCTCCCAACCTCCCCCTACGCGCTACGCGCGCAAGGGGAGGAGCTCTTGCCCCTCCCTTTCGCGCCGCCCCTACGCGCTGCGCGCGCAAGGGGGAGGAGCTCTTGCCCCCTCCCTTTCGCGCAGCGAAGGGGAGGGCTGGGGAGGGGTGCTCCTGGTTTCGACACGACCGGAACCTATCCCCTCCACCCACCCACGCGCCGTGCGCGCAAGGGGAGGAGCCCTTGCCCCCCTTACCTTATTGCTCGACCCAGATGATCCTTCCATCCAGACGCCCACCTGCCGGGAGACCCCGTGGCAACTGAAACATTCGCCGAGATCGATCCCCCGCAGCGGCTGCTGATGGGCCCCGGCCCGGTCAACGCCCACCCGCGCGTGCTGCGCGCCATGTCGGCCGACCTGCTGGGCCAGTTCGACCCGGAGATGACCGCGTACATGAACGAGGTCATGGCGCTGTACCGGCCGATCTTCGGCACGCAAAACCGGTGGACCTTCCTGGTCGACGGCACCGCGCGCGCCGGCATCGAGGCGGCGCTGGTGTCGCTGGTGGCCCCGGGCGACACCGTGCTGGTGGTCAACTTCGGCCGCTTCGGCCTGCTGCTGACCGAGATCCTCGGCCGCATCGGCGCCAGGATCGAGACGGTCGAGGCGCCGTGGGGGCAGACCGTGCCGCTGGACGAGATCGAGTCCGCCGTCGCCCGCGTCGAGCCGAAGCTGGTGGCCACCATCCACGGCGACACCTCCACCACCATGGCGCAGCCACTGGATGGCCTGGGCGCGATCTGCCGCAGGTACGGTGCGCTGTCCTACGTCGATGCCACCGCCACCATCGGCGGCATGGAGATCGCCGCCGACCGCTGGGACGTGGACGTGGTCACCGGTGGCCTGCAGAAGTGCCTGGGCGGGCCGTCCGGCTCGGCGCCGGTCACCGTGTCGGAGGCCGCGGCCGAGCGCATCTTCGCCCGCCGCCACGTCGAGCGCGGCATCGTCCGCGCCGACATCGACGACGGCTACGGACCGCGCATCCTGTCCAACTACTTCGACCTGGCGATGGTGATGGACTACTGGTCGGACAAGCGCCTGAACCACCACACCGAGGCCACCACCATGCTCTACGGCGCACGCGAGTGCGCCCGCATCGTGCTGCAGGAAGGGCTGGAAAGGCGCTATGCCCGCCACGCCGCCGCCGGCCGCGCGATGACCGCCGGCGCACGCGCGCTGGGGCTGGAGGTATTCGGCAACGATGCCACCCGCATGACCAACGTCACCGGCGTAGTGATCCCCGACGGCATCGACGGCGAGGCGGTGCGCCGGCGCATGCGCGAGGACTTCGAGATCGAGATCGGCTCCGCCTTCGGCCCATTGCAGGGGCGCATCTGGCGCATCGGCGCGATGGGCTACAACGCCGCCAAGCACAAGGTGCTGATCACCCTGGGCGCGCTGGAGACGGTACTGCGCGCGGAAGGCTACCGCTGTGCGCCGGGCGCCGGCGTCGAGGCGGCGCTGGCAGCGTGGAACGCGGAAGCGCGGGCATGAGTCACGCCGCCTTCCCGGCCGCCTCCCGCGCAGCCGCCTCGATCAGCTCGGCAGGCACGCCACGGCGGCGCAGGGCATCGGCCAGGCGTGCCGCCGGACCGAACAGGTGCTCGGCCTCATCGCGGCGCAGTCCCTCGCTGACGTACGTCTTGAGCAGCGCCTGGTATCCGCCAAGGCCTTTCAACGGCGCGATGGCCCTGAGCGAATCGACCACGTCCTGCGGCATGCGCACGGTGACCGACACCATCGGGCGGTCCTTGGCGAGGCGGTTTTTCAGGACTTCAGGAATCATAGAGAGCTCGCTCCTCTGCGCTGGCCCTGCGGGCCGATACGATACGGATGGCGTCCGCCTCGACCACCAGATGGACCACGTACAGCAACCGTCCCTGGCCGTCGTAGCCGACGCCGGCATCGCGCGCCTGGTCGTTGCGACTGGCATCGACCACGCGCAGGAACGGGTCGAAGAACGCCTCCACCGCTTCATCGAAGCGGATGCCGTGCTTGGCTTCGTTACGCCGGGCCTTCTCCATGTCCCATACGAAGGTGGCGCCCTTGTGTTCAAGGCGTCCGTCCATGGGCGCTATCCTTGCTCAACGTATTTACATTGTCAATACAATCCTGCAGTGGGGAATGGCGCATGACCCAAGAGCGCGACCTGGTCGGCTACGGCCCCACCCCGCCGGACGCGCGCTGGCCCGGCGGCGCCAAGGTCGCCGTGCAGTTCGTGATCAACTACGAGGAAGGCGGCGAGAACAGCGTGCTGTACGGCGACCAGGGTTCGGAAGCGTTCCTGTCGGAGATGGTCGGCGCGCAAAGCCATGCCGGCATGCGCGCGATGGCGATGGAGAGCCTGTACGAATACGGCAGCCGCGCCGGCTTCTGGCGCCTGCACCGGCTGTTTACCGAACGCGGCGTACCGCTGACGGTGTTCGGCGTGGCCAGGGCGCTGGAGGCCAACCCGGCGGCGGTGGAGGCGATGCTCGCCGCGGGCTGGGAGATCGCCAGCCACGGCTATCGCTGGATCGACTACCAGCACGTGCCCGAGGCGGTCGAGCGCGAGCACATCGCCCGCGCGATCGAACTGCATACCGCACTCACCGGCCAGCGCCCGCAGGGCTGGTACCAGGGCCGCACCAGTCCCAACACCGCGCGCCTGGTGGTCGAGGAAGGCGGCTTCGTCTACGACGCCGATTCCTATGCCGACGACCTGCCCTACTACGACACTCGCTTCGGCAAGCCGCAGCTGATCGTGCCGTACACGCTGGACGTCAACGACATGAAGATCGTCGCCTACAACGGCTTTTCCGAGGGCGAGGAGTTTTTCCGCTACCTGCGCGACACCTTCGAGCAGCTGCGCGAGGAAGGCGGGCGGATGATGTCGGTGGGCCTGCACGGGCGCATCGCCGGGCGCCCTGGCCGGGCGCGCGCGGTGGCGCGCTTCCTCGACCACGTCATCGCCAGCGGCGATGCCTGGATCGCACGGCGCATCGACATCGCCAGGCATTGGCTGCACGAGCATCCGTATCGTGGAGGTGATCAATGAGTTCCCGCACACCCGGCGTGCGCGCCATCGCCCTGGCAATGGCCTTGGCCCTGCCGCTGCCGTCGGCTCTCGCACAGGCGGCCCCCACACACCAGCACGGCAAGCCGGTGAAGTGCGGTTCGCCCGGCGACCTGCCGCCCGCCTCGCTTCTGTTGCTGGGCGAGATGCACGGCTCGGTCGAGGCGCCCCGGGTGGCCGGCGACATCGCCTGTGCCCGGTCCGTGGAAGGCCCGGCCGCGCTCGGCCTGGAGATCCCGGCCGGCGAGCAGCCCGCCATCGACCGCTACCTGGACTCCGATGGCGGCCGCGATGCGAAGGCCGCACTGCTGGCGAGCAGGTTCTGGCAGCACGGAGAAGACGGGCGTTCGAGCGTGGCGATGGCGGAGCTGATCGAGCGCGTACGGCAGCTGCGGCAGCAAGGACTGCCGCTGTCATTGTTCGCGTTCGACATACAGAGCAGCGGCAGCGAGAACCGCGATGCGGTACTGGCCGATGCCATACGCGCCCATCGCGCCGCGCACCCGGATACGGCGATCGTCGTGCTGGTGGGCAACGTCCACGCCAGCCTTGCACCGATGGATATCGAAGGGCAGCGCATCGTGACCACCGGCTCGCGGCTGGCCGACCTGCGGGCGGTTTCGATCCTGCTGACCTATCACCGCGGCACGATCTGGGCCTGCATGCCGGATTGCGGCATCCACGCGGTCTCCGGTCGTCATGGCGAGGGCAGGCCGGCGGGCCTGGCCGAGGATGTGCAGGTGCGCGGCTACAGTCGCGTCTACGTGCTGCCGTCGATCACGGCATCGCCGCCGGCAGCGAAGGTCGCGCCATGAACGGCGGCGCCAGGTTCGGCGTGGCGGAGGCTGCCGGCGTTGCTCGTCGCGGCGGCGGCACGGATTGCAGCGGTTTCCCATGGACAACGACGCCTTCCCGCAGGAGCAGTGCATGCAAGTGAACGACCCCCAGGTCGTCGCCGAGGTGCGCGCCGCGTTCGACGCCTACGAGCGCGCGCTGATGGCCGACGACATCGCCGCGATGGATGCGTTGTTCCACGCCGCGCCGAGCACAGTGCGCTACGGTGTCGGCGAGGTGCTGTACGGCATCGACGAAATCCGCGCGTTCCGCGCCGGCCGCGGCGGCTCGCCGCAACGGCGGCTGGCACGGGTGGAGATCGCGACCTACGGCGACCGTTTCGCCACCGCCAATGCCGAGTTCTTCCGCGACGGCAGCACCCGCCGCGGCCGCCAGAGCCAGGCCTGGGCGCGCTTCGCCGACGGCTGGAAGGTGGTGTCGGCACACGTCTCGCTGGAGGGCACGCACGCATGAACGCAGTCGTCTCCGACTGGAACGCATTGAGCGATGCGGAGTTCGTCGCCCGCTACCGCGAGCTGTTCGAACATTCGCCGTGGGTGGTGGAGCGCGCGGCCACGCAGCGCCCGTTCGACGACCTGCTCGCCGGGCTGATGGCACCGCTGCTTACGGCCACGCCCGCGGAACAGGTGGCGCTGGTCCGCGCCCACCCGGAACTGGCCGGCAAGGCCGCCGTCGATGGCACGCTGACCGCGGCCTCGGCCGCCGAGCAGGCCAGCGCCGGGCTGGACCGGCTCACGCCGGAGGAATACACGCGCTTCCACGCGCTCAACCACGCCTACCGGCACCGCTACGGCTTCCCGTTCGTGATCTGCGTGCGGCTGACCGACAAGGCCGGCATCCTCGCGGCGATGGAGCGGCGGCTGGACAACGGCCGCAATGCCGAGATCGCCACCGCCATCGAGCAGATCGGCCACATCGTGCGCCTGCGCCTGGAGACGATGCCATGAGGATCGCGGCATGAGCCTGCAACGACTCGAACAGGAGGTCGCCCGCGACCTCGCCCGCCTCGCCCACGGCGGCGCGCCATGGACGCGCCCGCGCACGCACGCCGACGGCCACGTATACGACGCGGTGGTCGTCGGCGGCGGCCAGAGCGGCCTGGGCGCGGCGTTCGCACTGATGCGCGAGCGGGTCACCGACCTGCTGGTGATCGACGAGAACCCGCAAGGGCAGGAAGGCCCGTGGGTGACCTACGCGCGCATGGTCACCCTGCGCACGCCCAAGCAGATCACCTCGATCGACCTCGGCATCCCCTCGCTGACCTTCCGCGCCTGGTGGGAGGCGCAGCACGGCGGCGACGGCTGGGACGCGCTGGACAAGATCCCGCGCGGCGCGTGGATGGACTACCTGCGCTGGTACCGGCGCACGCTCGCCATCCCGGTGCGCAACGACACCCGCCTGCTGCGGGTGGAGCCGCTGCCCGAAGCCGGCCTGCACCGGCTGCACCTGGCCGGCGGCCAGGCGCTGCTGGCGCGCAAGGTGGTGCTGGCCACCGGCATCCAGGGCGGCGGCCAGTGGACGGTGCCGGCGCTGGTGTCCTCCAGGCTGCCGCCGCACCTGTACGCCCACACCTCCGGCCCGCTGGACTATGCCGCACTGGCGGGAAAGCGCATCGGCATCCTCGGCGGCGGCGCCTCGGCGTTCGACAACGCCCAGTACGCGCTCGACAACGGCGTGGCCGAGGCCCATGTGTTCGTGCGCCGGCACGAGCTGCCGCGGATCAACCCGATCCGGCACATGGAGCAGGCCGGCATCATCGCCCGCTTCCCGGCCCTGCCCGATGCCGACAAGTACCGGCTGATGGCCGCGTTCTTCCTCCACAACCAGCCGCCGACCAACGACACCTTCAGCCGTGCCAGTGCCCACGCCGGCTTCCGCCTGCACCTGGGCGCGCCGTGGCTGGACGTGGCCGAGCGCGACGGCCGCGCGGTGGTGACCACGCCGCACGGTGAGCACGCGTTCGACTTCCTCGCCATCGCCACCGGCCTGGTCACCGACCCGGACCTGCGCCCGGAACTGGCCGCGCTGGCGCCGTCGATCCTGCGCTGGCGCGACCGCTACACACCGCCGGACGGCCAGGCCAATCCGCTACTCGACGCCCACCCCTACCTCGGCCCCGGCTTCGAGCTGCTGCCGCGCGATGAAGCCGGCGCCGCATCGCTGCACGGGCTGTTCGCCTTCAACTACTCGGCACTGCTCAACCACGGCCTGTCGGCAGCGGCGCTGTCGGGACTCAAGTACGCATTGCCGCGACTGGCGCGGGCGCTGGCCGACCAGTTGTTCGTCGACGACCGCCAGACGGTGGTCGACACCTTCCTCGGCTACGACGAGGCCGAGTTCACCGCACAATGGCCGCCCGCACGCGAGGATGCCGCATGACCACCCTGTCCACCCACGTGCTCGACACCGGCCGCGGCGTGCCGGCCGCCGGCGTGCGCGTGCGCCTGCTGCACGACGGGCTGCCGCTGTGGCAGGGCGCCACCGACGCCGACGGCCGCTGCCCGCCGCTGCGCGAGCTGCAGCTGCACGCCGGCCGCTACCGGCTGGAATTCGCCGCAGGCGACTACCTGCGCGCCCTCGGCCAGCCGCTGGCCGAGCCGCCGTTCCTGGACGTGGTGCCGATCGACTTCGGCATCGCCGGCGACGGCCACTACCATGTGCCGCTGCTGCTGTCGGCATACGGCTACTCGACCTATCGCGGCAGCTGAGCGCGCCTGTCCACGATATCGACCAGCGCCCGCCGTCCCGGTCGCCTCCTACATCCGCGTCAACTGGATGCCGCCGTGCCGGTTCACTGGCGCGCAGGCAGCTCAGAAAATGTCTCGCCTTGACCGCATCATCCGCGCTGCGTTCACTGCCTGCGCGCCAGTGAACCCGGTAGGTCACGCAGCCGGCAATCACCGGCTTTCCCGAACTGCCGCGCAGGCAGTGAACAACGATCGTCCCGGCTATCGCCGGCTGCTCGATTTCTGGGCTGCCTGCGCGGCAGTTCGGAAACGGAACGGGTCTCCACCGCCCGCCTTCGCGCGCCGCCGACACGGCGAAGGCAATCCTTGCCGCTTTGCGCACGCAAGGAGTGTCGATGAAACTGCTGGCCAACCTGTTCCGTGCCGGGCACGTGGCGATCATCATGCTGTTCGTCGCCTGTGCCGCCGGCCTGGTGGCGATGGCCGCGCTGTCGTTGTGGCAGGGCTTCACCCCCGGCGGCTACGACAGCCTGCAGAACCGCTTCAACACCATCCTGGAGGCGGTCGGCATGCTGACCGTGGCGCTGGTGACCCTGGAGCTGGGGCAGACCATCTTCGAGGAGGAGGTGCAGCGCGACGTCAAGGTCAGCGGGCCGACGCGCGTGCGCCGCTACCTGTCGCGCTTCTTCGTGGTCATCATCATCGCCCTGGCGATCGAGACGCTGGTGTCGATCTTCGAGCTGATGCACGACGACCCGGCCAAGCTGCCCTACGCGGCCACCGTCGGCGTGTGCGCGGCGCTGCTGCTGCTCGCCTGGGGCGTGTTCGTGCGCATGAACCGCTCGGCCGAGGAACTGGAGCCGGAGTCGATGGCCGAGACCAAGCGCGAGGATCCGCACGTCAAGTAGGACGCGCGCGGACACGTGCGGTCAGCCGGCGGCGACGTAGCGCCCGGCCGGCTCCTGCACGGTCCACGGCCGCCACGGATCGAACAGCGGCACCCCGGTCGGGACGAAGTCGGCCGTGTTGCGCGTCACCACCGTCAGGCCATGGGCCAGCGCGGTGGCCGCGATCAGCGCGTCGCGCTCGGGCCGCGGATCGGGCACGTGCAGGCGCGCGCAGTGCCGTGCGACGGCTTCGTCCACCACCAGCACCCGCCCGGCGAACTCGGGCACCACGCGGGTTTCCAGCCAGGCACGCAGCAGCGCACCCTGCAGCGGGTCGCGCCGCTCCATGCGCAGCACGCCGATTTCCAGCTCCATCAGCGTGATGGCGGACAGGTGGCATTGCGCGTATCCCACGTCCGCCAGCCAGGCCGTCACGCGCGGATCGCCCTTGCCCTTGATCGCCTTGTGCAGTTCGGACAGGACATTGGTATCGAGCAGGTACATGGCCCCTGCTCAATCCACGTCGAAATCGGGGATGCGCAGCTTCAGTTCGATCTTGGGCGGATCGAACTCGATGCCTTCCATCCCGGGCATGCTCAGCGCATCGAGCAGGCTGCGATGCCCGCCGGTCAGGCGCTGGTACTCCTCGATGGAAAGCAGCACATGCGCAGGCCTGCCGCGATCGGTGATGAACACCGGCCCGAGCTTGGCCGCCTTCTTGGCGCGGCCGATGTCCTGGTTCAATTCCCGGCTTGTCAATGTCGTCACGGTCATGGGCAGCCCCCCTTCACCAAGATGTAGTTACGTTACTACATCGATGCAGTAGTGACAAACCGAGCTCGTGCCGCCACGCGCGAAGGAAGCAGGAAGCAAGCCCGGTATGTAGCCCTGGTAGCGAAGCACACCCTGGACGTCTGGCGACCCGGGCGCGCTTCGCTTATCCGGGCCGCGAGTATTCCGTCGGGCGATCCAACGCATCCGATCGGCCCCCGGCACGGGCGGAGACGGGGCCGCTACGCGCGCGGGGAGGCCGGAGGCAACCGGAAGAACGCCTGCGCCGTTGCGGTGGTCGCGCGCGCGGTGGCCTGCACGTCCTCGCCGCGGTCGCGCGCCACTTCCTCGGCGATGTGCGCCAGGAACGCCGGCTCGTTGCGGCGGTCCTTGGGCAGCGGCCTGAGCGTGCGCGGCAGCAGGTAGGGCGAATCCGTCTCGATCATCAGCCGGTCGGCAGGGATGTGCCCGACCAGCTCGCGCAGGTGCGCGCCGCGGCGTTCGTCGCACAGCCAGCCGGTGATGCCGATGTGCCAGCCGCGGTCGAGGTAGTCGAACAGCTCCTCGCGGGTGCCGGTGAAGCAGTGCACCACCGCCGCGCCGATCCGGCCCTCGAAGTTCCTCATCATCGCCATGAAGTCGGCATGGGCATCGCGCTGGTGCAGGAACAGCGGCTTGCGCGTCCCTGCCGCGGCGAGATCGGCGGCCAGCTGCAACTGCCGCTCGAACGCCTTGTGCTGGGCCGGGCGCGGGGAGAAATCGCGGAAGTAGTCCAGCCCGCACTCGCCCACCGCGACGACTTCGGCATGCGCATGCAGCATGCGCAGTTCGGCATCGCATTCGTCGGTGTACTCGACCGCGTGGTGCGGATGCACGCCGGCGGTGGCGTACAGCACGCCCGGATGCCGCTGCGCCAGTTCCAGCGCCTGCGGGTTGTGCTCGCGGCTGGCGCCGGTGACCACCATGCGCGCGACACCGGCGGCGCCGGCACGTTGCAGCACTGCGTCGAGGTCGCGCGCGAACGATTCGTGGGTGAGGTTGGCGCCGATGTCGATCAGGTGCATGGAAAAGCTACGGGGGCGAAAGCGGAAGCCGGGCATTGTAGCGCCCGGCATCGCCCCGCCCGGCCGACGACCGCGCCGGTTGCACGATGGTGCCGCCGCAGTCCTGCAGCCACTGTCGGCATCACGCCTGCGGCCGGCGCATCCCTTGCCGGCAGCGGTCAGCGCTGGGCCGCGTCCCGGCGCACCCAGCGCACCGGCAGTTGCAGCGCCGCGCATTCGCGGCACAGCAGCGCGCCGTCGGGCTGGCGATCGAAACGCAGGCTTTCGCTCGTGGCCACGCAGGCCTTGGCGTCGGTATTGACGCCGTCGCCGAGCAGCAGGCGGAAACCGCCGTCCGGCTCCCTGCACAGCCGCAGCACGTTGGCCCGCAAGCCCAGGCGGCTGTGGGCGAACTGCGACAGCCAGACGTAGGCGGAGTACGTGCCGGTCAGCTGCAGGCTCGGGTAGACCGGCTCGCGCAGCACGCCGTCGGCGAACGCGCGGCGGATCGCGGCATCCTCGGTCAATCCCTCCGGCAGGTAGCGCTCGACCACCGCCGGCTGTCGCAGCCTGGCCAGCGGATGGCCGTCGTAGGGCTCGCCCAGGCCGGGACCGTCGCCGGCATCGGCCTGCGCGCGCCACTGCCCGTCCTGCAGCCGCAGGCGCAGCGACTGGCGCTCGCCGCGCCGCGTCGCCGCCACCGCAAGATCGTCGCCGTATCCGCTCCCGGTCGCGCTGTCCATGGCCTCGAACTGCAGCGGCACGACTTCCTGGCCACTGGCGCTGTACAGGCCGAACCTGCCGTCGCGCGCGACGACATACAGCTCGTGGCCGGCGCTGCTGTCGTCGATCCGCCGCATCGAGTCGAAGCGCGGCGGCAGCGGGCACTGGCCGCTGACGAAGTCGCAGATGCCGTGCCTGCCGTTTTCCTCGATCTCGTACAGCGCACCGCTGACGAGCCGCGGCGCCGCGCCGAAACGCGGCGCGAACAGCTCGCGGCCTGAGGCGTCGAGCACGCCGACGCGATCGCCGTCGCCGACGATGAACACTGGCGTGGAGGACGCCTTGTCCGCGCTACCGACCAGGTCCACCTCGACGTACTTCCATCGCGCAGGCACCAGCACCTTGCCCGACGCATCCATGACGCCGGTGCGCCGTCCACGGCCATCGGCTCCGGCGACCCCGAACACCAGCCAGCCCTGGTAGCCGCCGTCCGCCTCCCGGATGAACTCGTACTGCGGCGGCACCCGTTCGCGTCCCTGCGCATCGATCAGCCCGACCATCGCATCGTCGCGATACACCCGCGCGCTCGCGCCGCCGGGAACGATCCTGGCGTAGCGGTCCGGCGGCACCAGCTTCCGGCCCGACGGGTCGTACATGCCGTCCCCGACCACGCGGTTGCCATCGACCCAGATCTTCCAATGCCGCGACGGCGGCACCGCCAGCGCCACGCCGGCGCGGTCGAAGACCTGCCACGGCTGCTCCTCGCCCACGCGCGCGAGGATCAGGCCTGCGGCGATGACCACGTCCGAGTACGCCTGCTCCAGCAGCCAGCGCCGCGCGGCCGGGTCGAACACGCCGCTGCGGCCATCGCGACCCACTTCCCACGGCCCTTCCTTCTCCAGCATCCCGGCGATGTGCTCGTACTGCAGCGGCAGCACCGGGCGGCCGTCGTGGTCGACCAGTCCGCAGCCCTGGCCGCGGTCCTTGCAGACCTCGAACAGCCGGTACTGCGGATGATCTTCGACCCTTCCGTGTTCCGGGGTCACCAGCATCCGCCCGTCGGCACGCATCACGCCCCAGCCCTTGCCGGTCTGCAGCACCGCGTACCCGCCGCTGGCGTAGACGCCTTGGACATGGTCCAGCACCACCTTGCCGCGTGCATCGACGATGCGCAGCTCGTCGCGGCTGCCGTCCGGCTCCAGGCGCAGCTTCAGTTCCGGCCACAGCGACTGCAACGGCACGGCGGCGGCGGGCGCGGCGAGAAGGGCGAGTACGAGGAGGATGCCGGCAATGGAGCGCATCGATGTTCCGCTGTGACGAACGGGCGGCATGAGACCACGACGGCCGCCATCTGCCAAACTCCGCGCCCGTTCCTGCGCATCGCCGCGCCTGCGTATCCTTGCCGCAATGACCGCTCCGCCGTTCCCGATCTCCCCGCTGCTGCCGGCCATCGCCGACAGCCTGGCCGCGCAGCCGCGGCTGGTGCTGGAGGCGCCGCCCGGCGCCGGCAAGACCACCCAGGTGCCGCTGGCGCTGCTCGATGCGCCCTGGCTGGCAGGCCGCAGGATCGTGATGCTGGAACCGCGCCGGGTGGCCGCGCGCAGTGCCGCCCAGTTCATGGCGCGCCAGCTCGGCGAACGCGTCGGCGAGACGGTCGGTTACCGCATCCGCTTCGACAACCAGGTCTCCGCGCGCACCCGCATCGAGGTCGTCACCGAGGGCATCCTGACCCGGATGATCCAGGACGATCCGTCGCTGGAAGGGATCGGCGCGCTGCTGTTCGACGAGTTCCACGAGCGCCACCTGTCCGCCGACCTCGGCCTGGCGCTGGCGCTGGACGTGCAGGCGCAGCTGCGCGAGGACCTGCGCATCGTGCTGATGTCGGCCACGCTGGACGGCGAGCGGCTGGCCGCGTTCCTGCAGGCGCCGCGCCTGTCCAGCGAGGGCCGCGGCCATCCGGTGCAGGTCGCGCATTTCCCCGCGCGCCGCGACGAGTCGCTGGAGGCGCAGGCGCGGCGCGCGGTCGAGCAGGCCCTGCAGCAGCATCCGGGCGACGTGCTGGTGTTCCTGCCCGGCCAGCGCGAGATCGTGCGGGTGCAGGCCGCCTTGGGCCCCTCTCCGGGCGGGAGGGCGGTCGGGGCGAAGGTACGCAGCGAAGCCCCCGCCGGCTCCGGCGCGGCTTCGCCGCTACCCTCGTCCGCCTCTTCGGGGCGACTTCTCCCGCAGGAAGAAGCGGTGGACGTACTGCCGCTGCACGGCGAACTGCCGGTCGAGCAGCAGTCGCAGGTGCTGCAGCCCGATCCCGCTGGCCGCCGCCGGGTGGTGCTGGCGACCAACGTCGCCGAGTCCTCGGTCACCCTGCCCGGCGTGCGCGTGGTGATCGATGCCGGGTTGGCGCGCGAGCCGCGCTTCGATCCCAACAGCGGCTTCTCGCGGCTGGACGTGGTGGCGATCGCGCAGGCGTCGGCCGACCAGCGCGCCGGCCGTGCCGGCCGCGTCGCCGAAGGTTTCGCCTACCGGCTGTGGCCGGCGTCGCAGCGGCTGGAGGCGCAGCGGCGGCCGGAGATCGCCCAGGTCGAGCTGGCCGCGCTGGCGCTGGAACTGGCGGCCTGGGGCAGCGACGACCTGCGTTTCGTCGATCCGCCGCCGCCCGGTGCGCTGGCCGCAGCGCGCGAACTGCTGCAGCGGCTCGGCGCGCTGTCCGCATCCGGCGGCATCACCGGGCTCGGCCGGCGCATGCTCGCGCTCGGCACCCATCCACGGCTGGCGGCGATGCTGCTGTTCGCACGCAGCCCGCGCGAACAGGCGCTGGCGGCCGACCTGGCGGCGCTGCTGGAGGCGCGCGATCCGCTGCGCAGCCGCTCCGATGCCCTGGCCGAACGCTGGCGCGCGCTGGCCGCCTTCCGCCACGGGCGTACCCCGCACGATGCCAGCCGCGGCGCGCTGGCCGCCATCGACGCGGCATCGAAGCAGTGGCGGCGGCGCCTGCGCTGCGACGCCAAGCCGCCGGCGGACATCGAGGCGCACGAACTCGGCGACCTGCTCGCCCACGCCTTTCCCGAGCGCATCGCCGCGCGCCACCCGTCCGACCCGCTGCGCTACCAGCTCGCCAACGGCCGCATGGCCAGGCTGTTCGACGACAGCGCGCTGCGCGGCGAACCCTGGCTGGTGGCCAGCGAGCTGCGCTTCGAATCGCGCGGCGATGCGCTGCTGCTGCATGCCGC
Source organism: Stenotrophomonas sp. MMGLT7 (assembly GCF_021168555.1). Lineage (GTDB taxonomy): Bacteria > Pseudomonadota > Gammaproteobacteria > Xanthomonadales > Xanthomonadaceae > MMGLT7. The sequence continues at coordinate 143,376 of NZ_JAJOZS010000008.1, forward strand.
GCCGGTGGACGAAGGCCATCTGCGCCGGGCCTTCGCCGATCGTTTCAGCGAGAGCGAAGGCGCGCACTGGGATTCCGGCCGGCGGGCGCTGGTCGCGCTGCGGCAGTCGCGCTTCGACCGCATCGTGCTCGACAGCCGCCCGGCCGGCCGCGTCGATCCGGCCCAGGCCGCGCAGGCGCTGACCGAAGCCGTGCGCGACCTGGGCCTGGAGGCGCTGCCGTGGACGCCGGGCCTGCGGCAGTGGCAGGCACGCGCGGTGTCGCTGCGTCAGTGGATGCCCGAGCTGGAACTCGCCGACGTGTCCGACGCGGCGCTGCTGGCCACGCTCGACGACTGGCTGCGGCCCGCCTTCGCCGGCAAGAGCCGGCTCGACGCCATGACCGAGGAGGAACTCGGGCAGGCGCTGAAGTCGCCGCTGCCGTGGTCGCAGCGCCAGCTCGTCGATCGCCATGCGCCGGCGCGCATCGCCGTGCCCTCCGGCCTGGAGCGGCGCATCGAGTACGCGCTCGACCACGAGGGCCAGGCACAGCCGCCGGTGCTGGCGGTCAAGCTGCAGGAACTGTTCGGCCTGGCCGACACCCCGCGCATCGCCGACGCCCGCGTGCCGCTGCTGCTGCACCTGCTCTCCCCCGGCGGCAAGCCGCTGCAGGTCACCCGGGACCTGCGCAGCTTCTGGGCCAGCACCTATGCCGAGGTGAGGAAGGAGATGAAGGGGCGCTATCCGAAGCACCCGTGGCCGGACGACCCGTGGACCGCGACCGCGACCCATCGGGCCAAGCCGCGCGGGACGTGATCACGGCCCGGCGCTTCCTGCACGGCCACCGCGACATGCCGCGTAAGCCCCGCGCGGGACGTGATCCATTTCCGCCCGGGGCGACGGTGATGCTGGGGACTGCAGGTGTCCGCCTGCATCCCCATTCAGCCCGCAGCCGTTTCCCGCGGCGACGATGACGCGATATATACGCATCTACCAGCACACTCCACCCCTGTCCTGAGGAAGGTAACGCCCCCCATGAGCAAGTTGACCGTCATCACCGACCGCGCGCTGGAGCGCGCCCTGGAAATCGCCGGCAACGCCGGCGACAGCCTCAAGCACGCCGGCGGCAGCCTGCGCGAGTCCGGCGTGCACGCCGCCGACTGGATCAAGACCGGCGCTGCGATCGGCGCGGTCAAGACCGGCGGCAAGGTCGCCACCAAGCTGGTGCGCCGCAACCCGGGCGTCGCCATCGCCGCCGCGGTGGCGGGCGTCGGCCTGCTCGCCTACGCGGTCTACCGCAAGCGCCAGCGCGACAAGAACGCGCCGATCGAGGGCAGCTCGCACCGCATCGAGGCGCATCCGGGCAATGCCCGCGCACGCCGCGCCGCGCGTGCGGGCCGTCGCCGCGCCGCGGCAGCGGAAAGCACCGAAGAGTGATCGCCCGCGCTCAACCGAGCTGGCGCCATTGTCCCGGCGCCAGCCCGGCCAGCGCATGCCGTCCCACCGCTACCCGCACCAGCCGCAGCGTCGGTAGCCCGACCGCCGCGGTCATGCGCCGTACCTGGCGATTGCGGCCCTCGCGCAGGGTGAGCGCGAGCCAGGCATCGGGCACCGTCTTGCGGAACCGCACCGGCGGATCGCGCGGCCACAGCCGCGGCGCCTCCCGCAGCCATTCCACGCCGGCCGGCAGGGTCGGCCCGTCGTTGAGTACCACGCCTTGCCGCAGCGCCTGCAGCTGTGCCTGCTCCGGCGTGCCCTCGACCTGCACCCAGTACGTCTTGGCCTCCTTGTGGCGCGGATCCGTCAACCGGTGCGCCAGCGCGCCGTCGTCGGTCAGCAGCAGCAGGCCCTCGCTGTCGTAGTCCAGCCGCCCGGCGGCATAGACGCCCTTGGGCAGGCCGAACTGCGCCAGCGTCCGCCGCGGCGGCGTGCTGCGGTCGGTGAACTGGCACAGGACGTTGAAGGGCTTGTTGAAGGCGAGGAGCATGGAGCCGGGATTCGGGATTCGGGATTCGCAAGATTACCCGCACGTGCCTTTGCCAATCCCCAATCCCGCCATCCCCAATTCCCACCCCTTACGGCTTCACAAACTTCAGCGTCATTCGGTCACTCTCGCCGATGGCCTGGTATCGGTCAGCATCCTCGGCATCGTGGCGATTGGTCGGCGGCAACGTCCAGACCCCGTTCGGATGATCCTTGGTGTCGCGCACGTTTGCATTGACCTCGCTGCTGCCGGCAAGCCTGAAGCCAGCCGCCTCCGCCATCGCGATCACCTGGGCCTGGCCGACATAGCCGCTCCTGTCGTCGGCAGGCACGTCGGCGCTGGCACGGTGCTCGACCACGCCGAGCACGCCGCCGGGCTTGAGCACATCGTGGAAGCCCTTGAACATGTCTTCGGCCTGGCCGCTCATGCGCCAGTTGTGGACGTTGCGGAAGGTCAGCACCAGGTCGGCCGAACCCGGCGGCCCGAACACCGGCGCCGACGGCGAGTAGGCGACGATCGCCGCCTTGTCGTACTGCGCCGGCGCGGCGGCGAACTTGTCCTGGAGCTGCTTGCGCGCACCGGCCTGGTAGTCGCGGCCGCGGCCTTCCGGCACCGCCTGCGGGTCGACCACCGCGGCGACGTAGCGCCCCTGCCCGCGCAGGTAGGGCGCCAGGATCTCCGAATACCAGCCGCCGCCGGGAGTGATCTCGATCACGGTCTGGTCCGGCTTCAGCCCGAAGAACGCCAGGGTCTGTGCCGGGTTGCGGTAGCGATCGCGCTGCACGAACTCCGGCGTGCGCCAGGAACCGCCGACGGCGGCCTGCAGCGCGGGATCGACCGCGACTGGATCCTTCGCCGGCGCGGCGGCGCCGGCGGCCTGCCCCGGAGCCGTGGCCTGCGCCGTCATCGCGGCGAACGCCAGGGTGATACAACCAAGCAACGTCACGGTACGCATGTCCCCGCCCTCTCGCTGAAGTCGGGCGAGCCTAGCATGCACGCCGCGACGGGGCCGAATCGTCCGGCAAGGGCTGGCCGCAGCGCATGCGGAACGCTGTTTTCGCACCCGGTCACACGCAGGCCCGCAAGGGCTGTCTATCCTGTCCACAACCCAAGAATCCAAGGAGTGCATGCATGAGCGATTACCGCGAACTCGGGCGTTCGGGCCTGAAGGTCAAGCCGATCGCCTTCGGCGGCAACGTGTTCGGCTGGAGCGCGGACGAGGCGCGCTCGTTCGAGCTGCTCGATGCCTTCGTCGAGGCCGGCTTCAACCTGGTCGACACCGCCGACAAGTACATGCAGGGCCCTCCCGGCTGCCATGGCGGGCAGTCCGAGGAGATCATCGGCAAGTGGCTCAAGCGCAGCGGCAAGCGCGACAAGATCGTGCTGGCCACCAAGGTGGGGCGGCTTGCCGAGCGCCCCGGGCTGTCGCCCGAGAACATCGCCGCGGCCATCGAGGATTCGCTGCAGCGCCTGCAGACCGACTATGTCGACCTGTACCAGTCGCACGAGGACGACCGCTCCACGCCGCTGGAGGCCTCGCTGGCCGAGTTCGGCCGCCTGATCGAGCAGGGCAAGGTACGTGCGATCGGCGCCTCCAACTACACCGCCCCGCGCCTGGCCGAGGCACTGCGCGTGTCCGAACAGCAGCACCTGCCGCGCTACGAGTCGCTGCAGCCGGAATACAACCTGTACGACCGCGCCGGCTACGAGGCCGAACTGGAGCCGCTGGTGCGCGAGCAGGGCGTGGGCGTGATCAGCTACTACTCGCTGGCCAGCGGCTTCCTCACCGGCAAGTACCGCATGCCCGAGGACGCCGGCAAGAGCAAGGCGCGCGGCGCCAAGGTGGTCAAGACCTACATCAACCCGCGCGGCCTGCGCATCCTGACGGCGCTGGACGACATTGCCTCGCGGCATTCGGCCACGCCGGCGCAGGTCGCGCTGGCCTGGCTGATCGCCCGCCCCGGCATCACCGCGCCGATCGCCAGCGCCACCAGCGTCGAACAGCTGCACGACATCCTGGCCGCGGCACGGCTGTCGCTGTCGGGGGACGACATCGACCAGCTCGATATCGCCAGCGCCGAGAACGCGGGCTGACCTGCGCGTGCGGCCTGCAGGCGCCGGCGATCCGGTGCGCGCAGGCCGCACGAACCTTCGCACGGCCGTAGCCGCGGCCGTGATGCCTGGCACGCGCGGGCAGGCCTCGCGCCGCGCGGCCGCCCCGGCAGTGCAACGCCGTTTCCCATCGTTGTCACGTGCATGGAAGCCGTCAGTCCCTATCCTGAGGGACTGATCCGCATTTCATCGAAAGGAGTCCATCCAATGTCCGACTATCGGGAACTCGGCCGCTCGGGCCTCAAGGTCCGTCCCCTCGCCTTCGGCGGCAACGTGTTCGGCTGGGGCGCCGACGAAAAGACCTCCTTCGCCCTGCTGGACGCCTTCGTCGAGGCCGGCTTCAATCTGGTCGATACCGCCGACGTGTACTCGGCCTGGGTTCCGGGCAACCATGGCGGCGAATCGGAGACGATCATCGGCAAGTGGCTGGCGCGAAGCGGCAAGCGCGACCAGGTGGTGCTCGCCACCAAGGTCGGCAAGTGGGACGAGCATCCGGGCCTGCAGCCGGAGAACATCGCCGCGGCGGTGGAGGATTCGCTGCGCCGCCTGCAGACCGACCGCATCGACCTGTACCAGGCGCACGAGGACGACCCGTCGATACCGCTGGAGGCCACGCTGGCCGAGTTCGGCCGCCTGATCGAACAGGGCAAGGTGCGCGCGATCGGCGCCTCCAACTACAGCGCCAAGCGCCTGGCCGAGGCACTGCGCGTGTCCGAGCAGCAACGCCTGCCGCGCTACGAGTCGCTGCAGCCGGAATACAACCTGTACGACCGCGCCGGCTACGAGGCCGAACTGGAGCCGCTGGTGCGCGAACAGGGTCTGGGCGTGATCAGCTATTACTCGCTGGCCAGCGGCTTCCTCACCGGCAAGTACCGCAGCGCCGGGGATGCGGCCAAGAGCAGCGCGCGCGGGGCCAGTGTCGTCAAGACCTATCTCAATGCACGCGGCCTGCGCATCCTGGCGGCGCTGGACGACATCGCCTCGCGGCACTCGGCCACGCCGGCGCAGGTAGCACTGGCCTGGCTGATCGCCCGCCCCGGCATCACCGCGCCGATCGCCAGCGCCACCAGCGTCGAACAGCTGCACGACATCCTGGCCGCGGCACGACTGCCGCTGTCCGGGGACGACATCGACCAGCTCGACGCCACCAGTGCCGAGGACGCGGCATGAGCCAGATCAACACCCGCATCGTGCTGGCCTCGCGCCCGCACGGCGAGCCGACGGCGGAGAACTTCCGGGTCGAACAGGCGCCGCTGCCGGTCCCCGGACCCGGCCAGGTGCTGCTGCGCAACCGCTGGCTGTCGCTGGACCCGTACATGCGCGGGCGCATGGACGAAGGCCCTTCGTACTCGCCGCCGGTGGCCATCGGCGCGGTGATGGAAGGGCGCACGGTCGCCGAGGTGGTCGAGTCCAACCATACCGGCCTCGCGGACGGCGACCTCGTGCTCGCGCCCGCGGGCGGCTGGCAGTCCTACACGGTGGCCGACGCCTCCGCGCTGGACCGCAAGCTCGACCCGGCGGCCGGGGTCGCGCCCAGCACCGCGCTGGGCGTCTACGGCATGCCCGGCTTCACCGCCTATGCCGGCCTGCACGAGATCGGCAGGCCGCGTGCCGGCGAGACCCTCGTGGTGGCCGCCGCCAGCGGCCCGGTCGGCGCCACCGTGGTGCAGCTGGCGAAGATGCAGGACGTGCGCGCGGTCGCCATCGCCGGCGGCCAGGAGAAGTGCCGCTACCTGCGCGAGGAGCTGGGCGCTGACGCGGTCATCGACCACCGCGCCGACGACTTCGCCGAGCAGCTGCGCGCGGCCGTACCCGACGGCATCGACGTGTACTTCGAGAACGTGGGCGGCAAGGTGTTCGACGCGGTGCTGCCGCTGCTCAACGACTTCGCGCGCATCCCGGTGTGCGGCACCATCGCCACCTACAACCGCCGCGGCGAACTGCCGCCGGGGCCGGACCGGCTGCCGGCGCTGATGAACCAGATCCTGCGCCAGCGCCTGACCGTGCGCGGCTTCATCCAGCGCGACTTCATCAAGCTCTACCCGCAGTTCCTGCGCGAGATGGGCGAATGGCTGCGCGCAGGCCGCATCCGCTACCGCGAGGACGTGGTCGAGGGACTGCAGAACGCGCCGCAGGCACTGATCGGCCTGCTGCAGGGACGCAACTTCGGCAAGCTGCTGGTGAAGCTGGACTAAGGCGGCGACTGCCTGCCGCGCAGTCCGTCCGCGGCCTCTGCGGATCGCGCAGGATCACTGCTCCGGTCGAATCCGGCGCGGCCATGCGCGGTCGCGGCCGCCGGATGTCGCCAGCGCTTTACCGTGCCTGCGAAGCCGAGACCACCCAAGCCGACGACCGCGGCCCGCAGCGACAATCCGACGCAGCTGCCCCTGCTTCCACCGGCATGCGGCACCGGGTCGCATGCCCTCGCCTGCCTGCATCCGGCACCATTGTCCGTACAAGCAAGCCATGCCGCCGCGCGCTGTCTTTCGCGGCGTCCCCACAGCCAACGGGAGCAGGACACGGCAATCCGCGTCCGTCCCCAGCGTTCCCCGCGATGCCGATGACGAATACCGGCCACACGGAGTCTTTCCATGTCGCAACCCAGGCACGCCGCTCCGGCGACGAACGTACAGGCCGAACTGGACTACTGGCACGGCATCCATGCCGCCGGCCGCCTGGGCGGCCAGCACGAGTTCGACGAATACCGGTCACTTCTGAGGCTGGGCTACCGGGTCTACCAGGCCTATCCGCATGCCGACCAGGCGCAGCTGTACCGCGTGCTGCAGGAGGGCTACCACCGCCACCGCCCTGCGCTGTCGGTGCCGTGGGAAGAAGCGCGCTGGCTGGTACGCAGCGCATGGGAGCACATGCGCCAAGGCGAGACCGACCGCCTGCATTGACGTTAACCCGTTCCCCGCGCTGCCTGCGCAGTGGCGGACTTGGGATGAAGCCACGCCGCGACCCCATCCGAACCCGGACAGGGCCGCAACGAGGGCCGCTCAGCCCTCGCCCTCGAACAGCGGCTGGCCGTTGGAGGCGCTCAGGCCGCCGTCCACCGGGAGGTTCACGCCGGTGATGAAGCCGGCATGGTCGCTGGCCAGCAGCAGCACCGCCTTGGCGATGTCCTCCGGCTCGCCGACGCGGCCCAGCGGGATGCGGGCGATGAAGTTCTTCAGCGTCTGCGGGTCGTGCTGCATCGGTTCGGTCATGCCGGTGCGGGTGAGGGTGGGACAGACCGCGTTCACCCGCACGCCGTCGCGGCCGCTGTCGATCGCCATCGCGCGGGTGAGGTTGGCCACCGCGCCCTTGACCGCGTCGTAGGCCGCCATGCCCTTGTCGCCGCCGATGCCCGATACCGAGGCGGTGTTGACGATGCAGCCCTTGCGCTTCTTCAGGTGCGGCAGCGCGGCCTTGGACACGTGGAAGACGCCGGCGACATTGACGCGGAAGATCTTGTCCCAGTCTTCCTCGCTGGTCTCCTCCAGCTTGCCCTCGACCAGGATGCCGGCGTTGTTGAACACCACATGCAGATCGCCGAAGCGCTGCAAGGCCTCGTCGACGATGTGCCGCGCCTGGCCCGCATCGCCGACATCGGCGACCACCGCGTGGGTGCGTTCGCGCGGCAGCTCCTGCTCCGCCTCGCGCAGTGCGCGCTCGTGCCAGTCGGACAGCACCACGTTGGCGCCGGCCCTGGAAAAGGCCTGAGCGGTGGCCTTGCCGATGCCGGAGGCGGCGCCGGTGACGATCACGGTCTTGTTGCTGAAGTCCATTGGACATCTCCTGTGGGGAAAGGGATGCCTTCATGCTGTAACCGCGGCGGTAAGACGTCCGTGAACCTTCGCGCGCCCGGCTGGACGGAGGCTTCACGTGGTACGCCGGGATCGCCGCGCGGTCAGGACGTGGACGGCGATGCGGCCTTGTCCGAGCTGCGCTCGTGCGCCTGGATGTCGCCGCGGAACTCCTTCGAACCCTTGCCCGGCGATACCGCCGTCTCGCCCTTGAGCTGCTTGAGCCGCTCCTTGCGTTCGGCCACCACCGCCTTGGCCAGCGCCACGCGGCGGCCGACCACCATCTCGGTGAGCCAGTCGATCAGGTAGCGGGTGTACTCGAGCTGGTGGACCTTGTCGGTGAGGGCGTGGTTGGCGCCGCGGATCAGCCGCGAGGTGAGCGAGCGCGCGTTGGAGAACGCATGCGCGTAGTTCTGCATCACCGGGTGCGGCACGATCACGTCGTTCTCCGACTCGACCAGCAGCACGTCGCCCTCGAAGCGCTGGCACGCGGCCAGGGCGATGTTGTCCTGCGGCCCGATGCGGCGGCGGCGGTAGTCCATCAGGTCCGGGTCCTGGTTGAGCGAGACCTTGGGATCGTTCCAGTGCGCGTCCTTGTACAGCGCCGGTGCGCGCAGGGCCAGCCACTCCACCGGCCGCTCCAGCGTCAGCAGCGTGGCCAGGTAGCCGCCGTAGCTCAGGCCGACCACCGCGATCGACTCCGGATCGACCTGCGGCGAGGCGGCCAGGCGATCGTAGGCGGCCTTGAGGTCGTCCAGGTTCTGCGCCCGCGTCACCGTCTCGCGCATCGACGCCAGGCCCTCGTGCCCGCGCAGGTCGAAGGTCAGGCAGACGCAGCCCAGGCCCACCGCTTCGCGTGCGCGGATCAGGTTGTGGTGCTGGTTGCCGCCCCAGCCGTGCACGAACAGCACGCCGGGCATGCCGTGGGTGGGGCTGAGCAGGGTACCGGCCAGTTCGTCGTCGTCGACCGGGATCTCGATGCTGGAGAGCTTGGTTTCCATGGGCACTGTCTAGGCGGTTGCGGTCACCGTGCGGTACTTGGTGAGGGGGCCGACGCGCGCGTCGTCGCCGGCGAAGTAGACCTGCGCATCCGACGGCGGCGCGACCAGCGCGTACTGCTCGCGGGTGGAGGCGGCGACGCTACGCAGCGCGGGATCGCGCTGGAACGCATCGATCGCCGCCAGTTCCGCCGGCGTGGCGCCGCCGACGCGCCAGGACTGTTCCAGCACGCCGCTGCAGCGCAGTCCGTCGCGATCCGTGCCGGCGATGACGTCGTAGTTGCGGCGCGACGCGTAGAAATCAGGATAAGCCTGCGCAATGAATCGATCGTATACATGCGCCTTGGCCACCGCGTCGCGATGGTCCGGGGCCAGCTCGCCGTCGAGCAGTTCGGCCAGCGTGCCGCGCACGACGAACAGGTCCGAGCCGCCGTATGCCTCGATGCCCTGGCGGTCCCTCACCGCGGTCTGGGTGCCGTAGTAGGCGATGCACATGCCGGCGCAATGCACTTCGCCGACGCTGAAGGTGACCGGGCGCAGCAGATGCCGCTCCAGCACCACGCCATGCGTGGCCAGGTAGTGCGGGCCGACCTCGTGCAATGCCTCGTGCAGTTGCACGGCATCGGCGATCACGCGCTGGCCGAGGCCGCCGACGCCGGTGGGCAGCTTGAACCGCACCGGTCCGCCCGCGGCCAGGCGCGCATAGGCGATACAGGCGTCGTCCAGGGAAAAGGCGCTGTAGCCGGGCACGGTGGCGGCCACCAGCGCCTGCCCGAGCTCGCGGTTCCAGCCGGACGGCGCGGCGGCATGCTCGCCGACCAGGGGATGGGTGACCACCTTGGTCGCAACGAATGCATGCGGCACCACCCCGCCGAGCAGGTCGTGCATGTCGCGCAGTCCCAGGCGCCGGGCCTGGGCCACGGTGAGCGTCTCGTCCGGGACATAGAACCCGGCGGCGACGGCGTCGCCATGGCCAGCGTACGGCAGCCCCATCAGCCGCGCGACCTCGGCCGCGACCCAGTCGTGGGTGGCGGCCTCGTGGCCGCTGGCGGGATGATCGCGGACGACGACGCTCAACACCTGCTGATGACGTGGCTGCAAGGTCATGGTGACTCCATGGGGATGAGGCACCGGCGACGACCGGCACGGCGAAGGGGCATGCCCGCGGGCATGCTCGTCGTCAACGCTGCGGCTCAGCCAGCCAACCAGTCCGCGGCGGTGCGATCGGCGATGCGGTGCTTGCCGGCCAGGGCATGCATGCCCTGCAGAGTGGCGGCGACGAGGCGGGCATATTCGGCGCGCCACAGCGCGATGCGGGTCTCCGGGGCAATCACGTCGCCGACGCTGCCGAGCACCGCCGGCAGGCGCCGGTCGGCCAGTACCGCCGGCGCCATGAAGCGGCGCGCCGAGGCGTCGATGTCCACCGGCTCGCGCCAGCAGCCGGCGACCTGCTCGGCGATGCCCAGCAGGTGCGCCAGCTGGTGCATGCCGGTCAGCGTCTCGTGCAGCATTTCCCGATAGGCCCACAGCCACAGCGCCGCCTTGCCGGACAAGGCCTCGCCGTCCAGCGCGGTGAGCGCCTCGTCGATCTTCTGCAACCGCGTATCGATCATTTGCCGGTCTCCGGATGTTGCCTCGCAGCATCGATTCTGCCCAAGGCCGGTTAGGCCGCGGTGAGGACGCCCGCGCGACCGCGCAACGGATTCTTCATCTTCCCGCCGGCGCGCCCGCTGCACCGGCAGTGACTTTCCGCCCATGCCCGCGGCCGCCGATGCCGCCATGCTGGGGCGCGACTCCCGAACGGGCCACCGGCATGCGTGCAGTCCTGATGATCCTTATGGCGCTGTGCGCCGCCTGCGCGTCGGTGGCCATGGCCGCCGACGGCGACGATGGCAGCAGTCCCCGGCGCGTGCAACTGTCGTCGCGGCAGTGCGGCTTCGGCACGCCCTACGACGTGCTGGTGGACAGCGGCGGGGTCTGGCTGCGGCGCGGCGAGGGCGCGCCGCGCGAGATCTTCTTCCACGGCGGCGAGTTGAGCGTGGACCGCCAGGTACGGCCGGTCAGCGATGCCGACGCCCAGCGGCTGCGCCAGCTCGAGCACGGCGCGCAGCAACTGGTGCCGCAGGTGGCCGGCATCGCCCGCGAGGCGGCCGACATCGCCTTCGATGCCGTCGCCGGGGTGATCGAGGCCTTGACCGGCAGCCGGCGCAAGGCACGCCAGGTCGAGGGCTGGCGACGGCAGACACAGGACTACGTCGATGCCACGCTGGGCCGCGGGCGCTGGGAGCAGGAGCCGTTCGACGAGGGGTTCGAGGCCGGCATCGAGGCCGCCGCCGAGCAGATGGCCGGCTCGATCGCGCGCAGCATGCTGTGGACGGTGTTCACCGGCGGCAGCGCCCGCATCGAGGCACGCGCCGAGCGCATGGAGCGGGACCTGGAGGCGCGGATGGAGGCGCGCGGCCGCGCGCTGGAAGGCCAGGCGCAGGCGTTGTGCGTCCAAGTGCACTCGCTGTACGCGCTCCAGCAGGCGCTGGAGTACCGCCATGACGGGCGGCCACTGCGGATGCTGGAGGTCGACGACGATCCTCAGCCGGCGCCACGCGAGGATAGCGGCGACAACGAGCGCAGCCGCGCGGTCGCGGCGGCATCGGATTGATCACGGATCGGGCCGGCGTGCCGATTCCTGGCGCAGGTCGTCCTCACGTAGCGCCGATGCCTCGCCCCCTTGCGGGGATCGCGCGGTACGCACGGGGCCTCACCGTCCTCCTCCCGTAGGAGCGACTTCAGTCGCGATGGGGCTGTACCGAGAAAGCCCCATCGCGACTGAAGTCGCTCCTACTGTCCTACGGGTCATCGCTGCGCGATGGCGACCGATCGGCAGGTGCTGCATCTCGTCGAATCGCGAACCCGTTCTCAGGCCAGCAGCCAGTCGCGCAGCGCCTGGGTGACCTCCTGCGGCCGCTCCATCGGCGCCATGTGGCCGCAGTCGGGCAACACCAGCAGGCGCGCCTGCGGCACCAGCCGCTGCATCTCCAGGTGCAGCTCCAACGGAGCGATGCGGTCGTGCTCGCCGCATACCAGCAGCAAGGGGCGGTCGTAGCCGGTGAGCACGTCCATGCCGCTTGGACGCACGAACTGGCTCTGCCGCTGGAACACCGGTGCCCCCAGGCGCACGGTCATCGCGCGGATGCGCTCGATCAGCGCGTGGTCGCCATAACGCGAGGGATCGATGTAGCTGCGCGTATGTATCTCGCCGAAGCCGTGGAACTCCCCGGGCAGTCTCACCGCCCGCGCCTGCGCGCGCCGCTGCGCGGAACGCTCGGGCGACTCGGCGCGAACGGAGGTGCCCAGCAGCGCCAGCCGCTCGACCCGCGCGGGGGCGATGCGCAGCAGGTCCTGGGCGACATAGCCGCCCATGGAGAAGCCGGCCAGCGCGAAACGCGGCGGCGCGGCCGCCAGCACCTGCTCGGCCACGCCGCGCAGGGTATCGCTGCCGGTCAGGTCGCCGACCTGGCAGTCGGCGATATCGGCCAGCCCGGCCAGCTGGTCGCGCCACAGCTCGGCATCGTTGAGCAGGCCGGGCAGCAGCAGCAGGGGAATCCGGTCGTCGGCCATGGTCGGGGCGGCTCAAAGCGCACCATTGTCCGCAGCCGTCCCCGCGGCGTCCAGCGCGCGCGGCTGCGTGGCCCGTGCGCGGCCGGCCGGCCCATCGCATCTCGATCCGGCGCCGTTGGCGTGGATCGCGGCAAGTCGTCCCGGGCCGAGGCCAGCGCGGGACGACGCCTGCGCAGACGCAGGAAACGATGCCCTAGCGCCCCTCCGAGGGCCGGTGCGGCGGCCGTGCCCGCGCCTGGATGCGCTGCACGCCCCAGGCCAGGACCAGTCCCACCAGCCCGGCGAAGGCATTGGACCAGTCCATCACCCGCGGCGCCGCGGCGCCGGCCTCGTGGCCCCAGACGTTGAATGCCGCCAGCAGCACCGCGGTGGCCACCAGGCCGACCCGGAACCATCCACCGGTGGCGCCGATGGCATAGAACAGGAATGGCAGCCCCAGCCCGATCAGGAAGTGCACCGGGAAGAAGTACACCGAGCCGTAGGGCCGCACCAGGTACCACACGATGGCGGCGAACACCGCCACGAATACGAACATTCCCGATGCCAGCGCACGGGTCCTGTTGGGCGAAACGCGGGTCTGATTCATGCACACCTCCGTTGGTGCTCCAACGTAGAGCAGCGCGCATCACGGCCGGGTCAAGGCGACGCACCCCGGCGACTTCCGACATGCCGGCCCGCGGATGGCCGGGCATCCGTCCTCCCCGCGCAGGTGGGAAGCGGGGCTGTTGCCGCGGCCGGCGAAAACGCCCCTGGATGAACCGCCATTCGGCAGCTGGAAAGCGCTTCCCGCGGTCGCGCACCACTCCGCCTGGGGGAAATCCCGATCGTCGCTCCGGCGCAGGCGGGAGCCCATGGGCGCCGTCTCGATCCGCGCGAAAGTCCCTGGATGGGACAGCCATGGCCAGCCATGACCAGCCGTTCGGCCGTGATGCAGCGCTCCGGCTGCCGGAAAGCACTCCCCGTGTTCGCGGGGACGACGGGAACACGGCCGGCACTCAAGCCCTCGATCCGCCCTACGTCCCGCAAGCCGCGCGCGCCAACAACGGCGCGCCGGCGCGGGACGACGGCATTTCCCTTGCAGGAGGCAGCGCTACGCCCGGTGCGGCGTGGCCAGGTACTCGGCGCTGCGCATCTCGATCAGGCGCGAGGCGGTGCGCTCGAACGCGCCGGCCAGGCGGGTGCCGGTGTACAGCAGCGGCGGCGGATCGTGCGCGGTGCACACCAGGTTGACCTGGCGGTCGTACAGCTCATCGATCAGGTTGACGAAGCGGCGCGCGGCATCCTCGTTCATGCGGTCGAAATGCGGGATGCCGCCGACCAGCACGGTGTTGAACTCGCGCGCGATCTCGATGTAGTCGCCCGGCCCGCGCGGGCCTTCGCACAGGGCGGGGAAATCGAACCAGACGATGCTCTTGCCGCGGCCGCGCACCGCGATCGCGCGGCCCTCGATCTGGATGTTGCCGGCCCGGGCCGGGGTGGCGCCGGACAGCTCGTTCCAGCGCTGCCCAAGCCAGGCATCGGCCTGCGCGTCCAGCGGCGTGTGGTAGACCGGCGAGCGCGTCAGCGCGCGCATGCGGTAGTCCTCGCCGCCATCGGCCAGCAGCTCCAAGCAGTACTTCTGCAGCAGCGCGATCGCCGGCAGGAAGCTCTCGCGCTGCAGGCCATCGGCGTAGAGATTCTCCGGCGCGGTGTTGGAGGTGGTCACCAGGGTCACGCCCTCGGCGAACAGCCGCTCCAGCAGCCGCGCCAGCAGCATCGCATCGCCGATGTCGGTGACGAAGAACTCGTCCAGCACCAGCACCCGCAGGTTGTTGCGCCAGTCCTGGGCGATCCTGGCCAACGGGTCGCTGGTGCCGGCATGGGCGCGCAGCTGCTCGTGGATGCCGCGCATGAAACGGTGGAAGTGGATGCGGTACTTGCCGCCGCCGCGAAGCAGGCGGGTGGGGGTTGCTGGCGCGTGGGCGGCAGAGGCAGGGACTGGCGATTCGCCCTCACTCCACCGCTCGCCCTGCGACCGGTCCCCCTCTCTCCCGCCAGGCGGGAGAGAGGCGTCGGTGCGCCCTTCGGGCGCGAATTTCTTCAGGGGCAGGCCGTCGTAGAACAGGTCCACCAGGAAGGTCTTGCCGCGGCCCACGCCACCCCACAGGTACAGCCCGCGCACCGGTTCGGGCTTCTTCCAGAAGGCCGACAGCCGGTCCAGCCAGCCGTCCTGGTCGCTGTCCACGATCGCGGCGTGGATGCGGTCCAGCTCCGCCAGCGCCGCGTGCTGGGCCGGGTCGTCGCGCCAGTCGCCGCGCTCCACCCCCTGGGCATAGCGCTGCGATGGCAGCATGGCCGCCGTCATCGCCGCCGCTCCAGGCCGGCGCGCGCCGGCGCATGCGCTGCCGCTGCCCTCATGCCGCGGCCGGCAGCCAGTGCTTGACCGCGTGCTGCACGGCGCCGCGCAGGTCGATCAGCTTGCGATGGAAGAAATGGCTGGTATCGGGCATGCGCACCAGCTCGGGCTGCCGCGGCAGGGTTTCCAGCCAGGCGTAGACCGCCTGCGGGTCGACGATCTCGTCGGCATCGCCCTGGATCACCAGCCACTGCTCCGGCGGCTGCATGCCGGCGAAATCCCAGCGCCCGGCCGGCGGCGCGATCGAGATCAGCGCCTGCGGCTCGATGGCCGCCGCCGCGCGCAGCGAGACATAGGCGCCGAAGCTGAAGCCGGCGAGCCACAGCGCGTCGTCGGGCCGCTGCGTGCGCACCCAGGCCGCCACCGCGCGCAGGTCGTCCTGCTCGCCGTTGCCGTCGTCGAAGCTGCCCGCCGATTCGCCGACGCCGCGGAAGTTGAAGCGCACGGTGGTCACGCCCAGGTCGCGCAGCGCGCGCGCCACCATCGTCACCACCTTGTTGTGCATGCTGCCGCCCTCGGTGGACAGCGGATGGCAGACGATGGCCACGACCGGCAGCGCGGCCACGTCGGCATCGGGGAGATCGACCGCCACCTCGAGCGGGCCGGCGGGGCCGGCCAGCATCGCGGTGGACGATCCGGTTGTGGGGAAGTCGGGATCGCTCATGCCTTCATAATACCGGGCGCCGCGGCGGCGCAGGAGCGCGGGCGGCGGAAACGTCCGGGGCGGGGAGTCCGCCGTGCGAGGCCTCACCACGGGCTGCGCGGCCCGGACGACTTCTGCCGCGCTCCCGGGCATGCCGGCGGCGTCCCCTCCTTTCGTACCGGTCTTTCCCATGCATCTGCTCCTGCTGAGCGTGACCTGCAGCGTGCTGGTCTCGGTGCTGCTCAAGTGCGCCGCGCGCCTGCGCATCGACGTCGCCCAGGCGGTGACGTGGAACTACCTGGCCGCGACGGTACTGTGCGCCTGGCTGCTGCGGCCGCCGCTGTCCTCGCTGCAGGCGCCCGCGGCACCGTGGCCGGAGCTGCTGGCGCTGGCGCTGGCACTGCCGTCGATCTTCCTGGTGCTGGCGCGCTCGGTGGCACTGGCCGGCATCGTCCGCAGCGACGCGGCGCAGCGGCTGTCGCTACTGCTGTCGCTGGCGGCGGCCTTCATGTTGTTCGGCGAGCGCGCCAGCGGCTGGAAGCTGGCCGGCCTCGGCGTCGGCCTGCTGGCAATGGCGGGCATCCTGGCGCGCCCGGCGCAGGCGTTGGATGCGCCGGCCTGGCGCCGTGCCTGGCCGTGGCTGCTGGCGACCTGGATGGGGTTCGCGCTGATCGACGTCCTGCTCAAGCGCATCGCCCTGGCCGGGACCTCGTCGATGGCGGCGCTGCTGGCCTGCTTCGCGGCGGCGTTCGTGCTGATGCTGGCGCTGCAGCTGGCCCGCTGGGCACGCGGGCGCACGCGCCCGGACCTGCGCAGCCTGGGCGGCGGCCTGCTGCTGGGCCTGCTCAACTTCGGCAACATCCTGTTCTACGTGCGCGCGCACCAGGCGCTGCCGGACAGCCCGGCGGTGGTGTTCGCGACGATGAACATCGGCGTGGTCGCGCTCGGCACGCTGGTGGGCGTGGCCTGTTTCGGCGAGCGCACCACGCGCGGCAACCGCATCGGCCTGGTGCTGGCGGTGATCGCCATCGCCCTGGTCGCCTGGGGCACGCGCGGCTGAGGCGGCTGCCTTGTGGCGCCGCAGGGGCGCCGCAGGGTTGATGCAGGATGATGTAGGAGCGACTTCAGTCGCGATGGGGCTTCACCGGTACAGCCCCATCGCGACCGAAGTC
>NZ_JAJOZS010000009.1 GCF_021168555.1 Stenotrophomonas sp. MMGLT7
CCGCCTTGGAAGCCGAGTACGGCGAGTTCGGCGCGTAAGGGGTGGTCTCGCTGAACTTGCCGGTGGCCCCCAGCGTGCCGTAGACCTCGTCGGTGGACACGTGCAGGAAGCGGAACGCCTCGCGCGCGCCGGCCGGCAGCGCCTTCCAATGGTCGCGCACCGCCTCCAGCAGGCCCAGGGCACCGACCACGTTGGTCTGCACGAACGCGCCGGGACCGTCGATGGAGCGGTCCACATGGCTCTCGGCGGCGAAGTTGAGCACCGCGTCGGGCCGATGCTCGGCCAGCAGCCGGGCCACGAGCTCGCGGTCGCCGATGTCGCCGTGCACGAACACGTGGTCCGGGTTGCCCTCGAGCGAGGCCAGCGTGTCCAGGTTGCCGGCGTAGGTCAGCGCGTCGAGGTTGATCACGCGGACGCCGCGCGCCACCGCCTCCAGCACGAAGTTGCCGCCGATGAAACCGGCACCGCCGGTTACGAGCCAGGTTGGCACACGCATTCTCCTTTAGTTGAATCCGACGATGTTGCCACGACCGTCTCCGCGGTCGATGAACACACAAGGATAAGGCGTTCGCGCTTGTTTCGCGCCTCGGACGACTGCCCTCGGGCGTGCCGACGCGACATCCGTACGCTGTCGCACGGAGCCGTGGCGACCGTTAGAATCGGCTACTGTCCCGAGCCAGCCGCCGCGGCCGGGCCTTCCCGCACTGCCGAAGGATCTCGCAACCCATGAAAATCCTCGTCGCCTACAAGCGCGTGGTGGACTACAACGTCCGCATCCAGGTCAAGCCGGACGGCTCCGGCGTCATCACCGACGGCGTCAAGCTCTCGCCCAACCCGTTCGACGAGATCGCGCTGGAAGAAGCCCTGCGCCTGCGCGACAAGGGCATCGCCACCGAGGTGGTGGTGGCCACCATCGCCCCGGCCGACGCCCAGCCGCATCTGCGCAACGGCCTGGCCATGGGCGCCAACCGCGCGATCCACGTGGTCAGCGACCAGCCGGTGCAGCCGCTGGCGGCCGCCCGCGCCCTGCTCAAGCTGGTCGAGAAGGAGCAGCCGGACCTGGTGATCCTGGGCAAGCAGGCCATCGACGACGACGCCAGCCAGACCGGGCAGATGCTGGCTACGCTGTGGGGCCGTCCGCAGGCCACCTTCGCTGGCAAGCTGGAAGTGAGCGATGGCAAGGCCACCGTGATCCGCGAAGTCGATGCCGGCCTGGAGACGCTGGAAGTGGACCTGCCGGCGGTGATCACCGCCGACCTGCGCCTGAACGAGCCGCGCTTCATCAAGCTGCCGGACATCATGAAGGCCAAGAGCAAGCCGCTGGAAACGCTGCAACTGGCCGACCTGTCCGTCGACGCCGGCCCCGAACTGAAGACCACCCGGTACGCGCCGCCGAGCGGGCGCAGCAGGGGCGTGATGGTCAAGGACGCCGCCGAGCTGGTAGCCGCGCTGAAGGCCAAGGGCCTGCTTTGATCCCCCCTTCCCCGCCTGCGGAGAGAACCGGGATGAGAGCGCCGGCATCGGCCGCCTTCCCCGTTTCTGTCGCGCACGCGAACTGACCGGAGTTCCACAATCATGTCCAAAGTCCTCGTCATCGCCGAACACCAGGGCGGCAAGCTCAACTCCGCCACCGCCAAGGCGGTCAGCGCCGCGCAGGCGCTCAAGCCGGAAGTCATCGACATCGCCGTGCTGGCCGCGGATCCCGCCGCCGTGGCTGCCGAGGCCGCGCAGATCGCCGGCATCGCCCGCGTGCTGGGCGTTGCCAATCCTGCAAACGAGCATGCCATCGCCCAGGTGCTGGGGCCTCAGGTCGCACAGCTGGTCAAGGCCAACGGCTACACCCACGTGTTCGGCCCATCCACCACCTTCGGCAAGGACCTGATGCCGGTGGTCGCCGCACTGCTCGGCGTCAACCAGGTCTCGGAACTGATGGCGGTCGAAGGCGCTCACACCTTCAAGCGCCCGATCTACGCCGGCAACGCCATCGTCACCGTGGAAGCGCCGGCCGACCAGGTCGTGGTCGCCACCGTGCGCAACGCCTCCTGGCCGGAAGCGGCGAAGGGCGGCAGCGCCGCCATCGAGACCGCGTCGGTGGCCGCCGACCTGCCCACGAACACCCGCTACCTCGGCCTGGCCGCAGGCAGCAGCGACCGTCCTGACCTGCAGAGCGCCAAGCGCGTGGTCTCCGGCGGCCGCGGCGTCGGCTCGGAGGAAAACTTCAAGGTGATCTACGCACTGGCCGACAAGCTCGGCGCCGCGGTCGGCGCCTCGCGCGCGGCGGTCGACGCCGGCTACGTCCCCAACGAACTGCAGGTCGGCCAGACCGGCAAGATCATCGCCCCGGAGCTGTACGTGGCGGTGGGCATCAGCGGCGCCATCCAGCACCTGACCGGCATCAAGGACGCCGGCACCATCGTGGCAATCAACAAGGACGCCGAGGCGCCGATCTTCGAGATCGCCGATATCGGGTTGGTCGGGGATTTGTTCACAATCCTGCCTGAACTAGAAAAGGGACTCAGCTGAATACCTACAACGAGACCAAGACAACAACTGCTGATCAACCGATGCTCGCTGGCAAAGCAATGCATTACGTATGCTTCTCGCCGTCGGCTTCGTGAGCCTTGGCCCTATTGACATAACCATAGACATGCAAATGGTTTCCTTGCATTTTGGGCTAGCGGTCTATATCCGATGATCATCGGCTCCGGACTGGTCGCACGTGCCTTTGCACCACGTTACGAAGAAGACAGGACTACCGTCATCTTCGCTTCGGGCGTTTCCAATTCCAACGAGACCAACCCCGCGGCGTTCGCACGTGAACGCGCGATGCTAGTCGAGCAACTGGAAAGAAGTCACTGTCGGTTGGTCTACTTCGGTAGCTGCAACGTTGTAAACACGCTGGAGCATTCGTCCTATTTCCAACACAAGCGTGCGATGGAGGCGTTGGTTGTCGATTCCGGACACGGTACGGTGTTGCGCCTGCCACAGGTGGTCGGACATACCCGTAACCCGAATACCCTGACTAACTTCATACGCGATTGCATCTTGCAGGAACGCCAGTTGACGCTATGGGCAGGTGCACAACGCAATCTAATAGACATCGACGATGTCGCCGCCATTGCCACCCACATTTTGGACAGCAGAACGGTGCCGCCTATAGTGACTATCGCTTCCCCTTGGTCACTGCCCATGCCGCGCATCGTCGACCTATTCGAGCAGGTGCTTGGCCGCCGTGCGCATCGTGTCTTGGTGGATCGTGGCGAAGCAATGGCCATCGACAGCGCCCGGTCCGAACAGATAGCTCGCGACATCGGCATCGATTTTGGGCCAAGCTATCCGCTCCGCGTGCTCCAGAAGTACTACGCCCCCCGCCATGAAGCCTGAACTTTCCGTCGTCATTCCCGTCTACGGCAGTGCCTCGATCCTGCCCAACTTGGTCCGTCGCCTGGAAGAGATGCTGATGCCCGAACTGGGCGCGGATGGCTTCGAGGTCGTGCTGGTCCACGATTCCGGCCCCGACGATGCATGGTCGGTGATCCGCGAGCAGGCCCGGCAACATCCCTGGCTACGGGGCGTGGACCTGCGCCGGAACGCCGGCCAGCATAATGCGATCATGGCCGGGCTTGGCTTCGCGAAGGGCCGCTACATCGTCACCATGGATGATGACCTGCAGCACGATCCGGCCGATATCCCGCGCATCCTACAGACCCTGCGCGATGGTGCGGACCTGTGCTATGTGCAGTTCGAAGGTCGCAAGCATGCGCTATGGAAACGCGCCGGCAGCCGGTTCAACGACATGGTCGCCGCGCGGCTGCTGAAAAAGCCCGAAGGCCTGTACCTGTCACCCTTCCGCGGCTTCGTGCGCGAACTGGGAGAGGAAGCGCGCCGCTACCAGGGTCCCTTCGTCTACCTCGATGGCCTGCTGCTGCAGAGCACCAGCCCCAAACGTATCGCGACCATCATTGGCAAGCACCATATGCGCAGCGACGGCCGCTCTGGCTACAGCCTGGGCAAGTCGATTTCGCTGTGGCTGCAGATGGCCACGAGTTTCTCCATCATGCCGCTGCGCTTCGTTTCTCTAGCCGGCGTGCTCGCATCGTGCGTCGCGTTCGCACTGGCCGTGGTCGTGTTCTGGCAGAAACTGCACAGCCCGCAGATGGCGGTCGGCTGGCCATCTCTGATCATCACAATCCTGTTCATGGGAGGCTTGCAGCTTCTGGCGCTCGGCGTGATCGGCGAATACACCGGCCGCGTACTGCTAAATATCAACAACCGGCCGCAGTACATCATCGGCCACACCACCAACATGGAAGGCCGGCACGAAGACGATCGCCCCTGACCTGCATGTGCGCGGCCTCAGGCCGCGCCCATCCGACGTCTCAGCCACAGGTAGGCCAGGCGCCGTGCGTGCGCCATCAGGCGGGCCTTGAGGTTGCCCAGGCGCAACGTCATCGGCGGCAGCAATTCCGGATCCGCAGTGGCCAGCGCGTTGTGGAAGTCGATGGCCTGCTGCGCCTGGTCATTCATCAGCCGCACGCTCCACTGCCCAGCATTGATGCGAAAACTGGCCAGGCTCTCGCGCAGCGCCACCATGTCGCCTTGCAGCATGATAGCCGAGTAGCTGGCCTGGTCGATGAGGTAAGGGTGCGAGTTGTCCCAGCCGCCCGCTCGTACCAACAGTTCACGCCGGAACATCACGCAACCCGGCTCGCCGAACAGATTGGTCCCGGCCAGCACTGACGCACGCACCGCATCGCGTCCGCTGACCAGCCCCTGCAACGTACCTAGTCCGCGCGCAGCGATCACCACCTTGCCATGCGCGTCCACGAGATCGCGTTTACTGGCCACCAGTACCGCCGACGGGTGCGCATCCATCGCCGCGACCTGGCGGCTGAGTGCATTGGGCGCGATCAGGTCGTCTCCGCACACCAGCTTCAGCAGTTCGCCACGGGCGGCCATGCTTACCCGGTCCCAGTTGGCCTTGGCACCGCCGCCGATGGGCGTCGGGCTCAGCACGCGCACCTTGGGGTGATCCGCGTAACGGGCCAGCAGCGTGTCGCTACCGTCGTTGGAGGAATGGTCGGCCACGACCAGCTCGAAGTCTTCGTAGTCCTGCGCCAGGATCGAATCCAGGGTCTGCGCGAGGTACTCCACGTTCCTGTAGGCGGGCACGACGACCGAGACGCGAGGGCTCATTCCTTCTTCTCCGCGGTAGGTTGCTTCGGCCTGCGCCGGAACGAGAAATACTTGTGGCCAACATAGTTGAAGATCACCACCAGCACGGTGATGGCGATCTGGACAGGGATCGGCGGCAGGCCCAGCACATCCGCCAGCAGTGCCAGCGCGCCCATGTTCAATAGCAGGCTGCCGACATTGACGCTGGTGAAGCGTAGGAAATCTCGCCAACCATTGCCGGTGACGCGGAAGACCAGCCGCCGGTACACGAAGAACACCAGAACCAGCGATACCACCCAGGCAACACCCAGGCTGACTACGGAGGGCACCTCCGGCCCCAGCAGCAGCACTAGACCGGCGAACAGGGCGGTGCTGAAGGCGGTGTTGGCACCGCCGACCAACAGGAACAGCACCCGCTGATCCTTGATCAGCCGCTGCAGCGGGCCTGGCGGGCCGGAGCGTGGCAAGGGCACGCTCACGGTTCGCGGCCGACCGGTAGGCCAGCCAGCGTACCAGCTAGGGTCGCCGGGCGCCGGATGACGATGCTGTGCTTGCCGGCATCGCGGACGGCGAACGCGGTCTGGAAGCCGTTGATGGGCACCCCGCGCTGGACCTGTCCATCAATAACGGCGTACCACCGCCCTTCCACGTCTTCATTGAGGATCAGCAATGCTGCCCCTCCGGTCTCGACGATGGCCTCGATCATCACCGGCGTGTTCTTCCAGGTCGGCACCAAGGTGGGCTGGAAGGCCCCCCGCTGCAGGAGGCCCACATCCACGCCCAACCCTGCCATGTCCCGTTTGCGCGCGTAGACATGTTCAACCTGGTCACCATTGGCGCCCTGCAGTGCAGCGGCCGGCGATGGGACCAGTTGCAGTCCGCCGCTGGTCAGGAACAGGCGGGGCAACGCTGATTTATCTTCCAGCAGCGCGTATGGCCCGATCACCTCGCTCGCCCCTTCCGTTCCGGCTGGCACTAATTGGTAGCGGATGCCGTAAAGACGGGAAACGGCGGTATTGGGGAAGTACAGAAGTTCGAACTTGGAACGCCTCTGCGGATTGAGATCGCCGCGGATGCCGCGTGCGCCCAGGTTTGCCAACTGATGGGTCAGCACCTTGTAGTCATTGAACGCTTCGCTCACCTTGATCCGGTACCCCTGCGAATCCGGCAAGGCCGCGAACACTGCCGCCATAGCGTGACGCTGTTCGACACGATCGCTCCGCAAGATCATCGACTGGCCCAGCGAGGGCCGTTCGGCACTGACGAAAGGAATGGCCACGCACGCCAGCACGACTACCGCGATGACAGCTGGTGCAAATGCACGACCGACTCGCATCGCAACCCAGAGCAGCGTGGCCATCGCAATTGCGACAAAAACCTGCCAGCGGAATTCACCGGTAACTACGATCCCAGCCAGCACCAGCACCGGGATGGCTACCAGCACCAGGTCGTGCCAGGGACGCCGGCTTGCTTGGCGGACACGGCCAAGCAAGCGCAGCAGCCGCTGTAGGCATAGCGCACCCACCGGCAGGGCCAGAGCAGCCACATAACAGGACCACCAGTTTACCTCGCGCACCTTATTGGCCATCGGCAGCATGTATAGCAGCCAGCTAACGAAGACGAAGCAAAACGCAGCCGACACCGCGATCGATGCCAGCAGACCCATCATCAACGGCCTGCGCCGGAATACCCACGGATAGGCGATGCACGCCAGGGCGAGCGGCGCGCCAACGTAGAGGTTGCCCACGACCTGCGTGAACTGCGAAGCAAACGCGAACGGAGCCAACAGTGCCTTGCCCCCCAGGGCATGGGCCATCAGTGCCGACAGCGGCAGCTTGTCCTTGCCACTGATGTCGCGCCCATCCCCCAGCCAACGGATAGAGTCGCTGTGGAAGTCCATGACACCGGACAGATATGGATAGCAGGCCACGACGATGATCGCTGCGGCCAAAGCAAGCGATGCGTAGATAGGGCGCAGCAGAGCAAGGCCCTGCTGGCGTCCAGACCGGCGCAGCACCATCGCGCTGTACACCAAGCCCAATACTGCCGATCCCACGAAGGCCAGCACCAGGTTCTGTGCGGGTTGGGCGTAGATGAGCAGGGAGACAGACGCAGCCAGACCCAGTGCGGACCGCGGCGACCAACCCTGCCGGTAGATGCGGACTTGGAACAACATCACCCAGGGCAACCAGGCTAGCGAAGCGCTGATTGGTGGCCAGGTGGAAACGCTCTGGAATGCGGGCAGGAAGGGCGCACCCACGCCCACCGCGATGGCCACCCACTGGCGCAGGCCGATGGTACGGCCGAGCAGGTAGGTGCCGGCCGCCTGGATGGCCATGTGGATGAAGAAGACCAGCTTCAGGCGGTCCAGGGTGTCGACAATGGTGACGTCGCTGCCCAACCAGTTGAAGTAGAACGGATACAGGGGATGGAAGCTGGGACTGCCCCAGTAGGAAAGGCCGGCAACCAGCCCAGAGTCGTACATGCCGGCGAACAGACCATGCTCACCGATCGCACGACTGATATCGAAATACATAGGCACCAGCACATCGTCCGCGTCTGGTCCGTGCAGGATCGCAACGCCGGAGAAGTGGAGCACGGCTACCAGCATCACCAAGACGGCAACCACCACGCAGCCACCCAGATTGGTGCGATGCTGGTTCATCGGGGTGTTCATAGCCACGATCGTCACGAGCCCCCCCTTCGCGACGTAGTGGCCGAGTCGAGCACCGACCACAGCGCTTCTCGGGAGTAGCCGTTGCGGATGAAGGCCTGCCCGGCAGCGGAGACCGCAAGCCACAGATCATCATCCCGCAGCAGCGCGAGGATATGGTCGGCCAGCGCTTGCGGTTCGTCGGCAAACCGCATGAAGACCTCCGCCTCGCGCAGCCCCTGCAGGCCAACGGACGTGGTGACGCACGGCACGCCGTAGCGCAGACTCTCCAGGATCTTGCCTTTGACCCCGCCACCGAAGCGCAAGGGCGCCACGGATATCCGCGCCTGCTGGTAGTACGCTTCCAGACGCGCATCGCTGACATAGCCGGTCACCTGAATGCGCTCGGACGCCAGTGCCAGAACTTCAGGCCGCGGATCGGAGCCCACCAGGCTGACGCGCATGCCCGGCATCTCACGATCGACCAGCGGCAGCACCTCGTTGACGAACCAGAGGGCGGCATCCACGTTGGGCGCGTGCGCGAAGCCGGCCACCAGCAAGATGCCTGCCCGTTGCTCCGGACCCGGCACAGCATCAATCTGCTCAAATGCATACAGGGGAATGGTCTCGGCACGCGTAACGGAGCCAGGCACATTGGCCGACAACCAATCGCGCACGTGATGGGTTTCCTCAGCCGAGGGATACAGCACCACGTCCGACTGACGCCATAGCGTATGCTCGAACTCGCGGAAGCGCTCCATCTCCCTCTGCAGTTCTTCGTCGGCCTTCAATGCCAACTGCTGCTGCATGCGCAGGTGATGGATATCATGGCCGTAGTAGACAAGCTTCGCATTGCCATGGCGGCGCACGCTGTCCATCAGTTCGATGGAGATGTGCGGCCGGTTCAGGATCGCCACATCGAGGTAACGCCCATGCTCGGCCATCCACGCATCAAAGCCGGAGGCGCCCACGCATTCGGAACCGTACATCACCTCGATACCCATGCGCTGCAGCGGCAAAGCATACTCTGCGTCATAGTAGGCATTGGCCGGCCAGAACGTGACTTGGCAACCCTCTTGCACGAGCGTCTGCAACACTTGGCAGGTCGCGCGCGATCCCGCGTCACGGTCTGGCTGCGGGATGTAATGGTCAACCACGAGCACGTGGCGCTTGGCGCGCGAACGGTCTCGGGCCAGGAACACGTTCTCGCCGTTGGCGAACTGTCCTTCCTGCAGCGTCACCTGCCAGCGTTCAAAGAACTTGTCACGGTTGATCGCCTGCCAGGCTTTCACCCCGCTGCCTTCATCAGTGCCGCTAGAGACACCTTCATAGTGCACCACCACCGATTCCGGCTGCAGGTAGACCTTCAGGCCGCGCGCGCGTACGCGGAAGGCAATGTCGGTATCCTCGTAGTAGGCCGGTGCGAAATGCTCATCGAAGCCACCGAGCTCGCGGAATAGGTCCAGCGGCAGCATGATCGAAGCGCCGGACACATAATCGGCTTCCTTCATGTAACTGTAGGCCGGGCGCGACGGATCCTGCAGGCGTCCGAAGTTCCAGGCACTACCATCGACCCAGACGATGCCACCGGCTTCCTGCAGCCGTCCATCAGGATAGACCAGCTTGGAACCGACTAAACCAGCATCCGGATGCGACTGGAACACCTCGACCAAGGCATCCAGCCACCCCGGGCGGACCTCGGTGTCGTTGTTGAGCAGATAGACGTAGCGGCCCCTGGCCAGGGTCAAAGCCTGGTTACAGGAACGCAGGAAACCCAGGTTCTTCGAATTGGCGTGGTAGCGTAGTCCGGGAATCCTGGCCAGCGCGCCGATCTTCGCATCGCCGGAGGCATCCTCCAACACCAGCACTTCGAACGGCACGTGCGCTCCAACACGTGCGATGGAGGCCACGCAGGCCAGGCTCTGTTCGTAGTTGCCATAGGTGGGGATGACAATACTCACCATCGGGTTGGGAAAGTCGGCGAAGCGCACGCTCTCCAAGATCGCCTGCGGGTTGCATCTGGCGTCTTCGAGCAACAGGCCGTCCAGCGGCGCCGGCGCCGACTCGCCCTGTCGCAGCAGCATGCGCTTGGCCATGGGTGCCATCGGCTTGAGCAACGGGTGCTGCGCCAGGCCGGAAGCGCGCAACGACTGCAGCACCACACGCCACTCGCCACGCAGGACACGCCCGGCAAAGCGCAGCGGCCTGGTGATGCGCCAGGAGCGCGAGCGGACCAACGAGCCGATCAAGTCCTGCAGCGACTGTAGCTCTGCGCAATAGGATGCCAACAGCGCCGAGATTTCTCTCCCCTCACCCTCAATGGTAGTGTCAGGCTGGATCGGCGAATGAGAAACCCCGGACTGCTGCATCAACTGTTCGATCTGCTGGCGGCGCTGCTGCAATTCGGCGCGCGCCACGTCCGTGAAGCCGGAGGCCGACGTGATCTGCGCCTGTAGGCGGCTACGGGTCTCATCTATCACACCCATCGCCGATTCCAGACGTGCGACCCGCGCCTTCTCTCTGGCATTCTGCTCCTGCAACTGCACGATCTGCGAATGGAGATCATCCAAGGTATCTCTCCCGCTCATTCCTTGGACGACCTTATCTAGCTCCAACGCCCAACGGGTTCGTTCTTGGAACTCTCCCTCCAATCGACGGTAGTCGCCTTGAGAGGTAACCAGATCGGCCTCGAGCGAGAGTGCCCACTTGTAGATCCGATCCTTCTCTTCGGACAGCTGGACCGCCTCAACCTGAGCCGTCTCGACCTGAACTCGATCGGCACACGCAGCACCCAAGCGCGAGAATGCTGCAAGCACATCGCGTTTTGCAGATACCACATCGGCACAAGCGAACAGGGCAGCCATCGATTCGTTGATTTCCGAGCCGACCGCGATCACGCCCAATCCGTTGCCATGCTGGAACTCGAAGCTAGGGTAGCGTTCACGCAGCGGAGCGAAGAACCGCTGCACACCGAACCCCTCAGTGTGAACGTTGGTGTCATGGAACAACACCACGCCGCGCTCGGACATCTTCGGCAGCCAAGTAGTGAAATCATGTGCAACCGCTTCATAGGTATGCAGGCCATCGATATGCAGCAGGTCCACCGTCCCATCCGGCACTTCATCCAGTGCTTGGTCGAACGTCATTCTTAAAAGTGTGGAAAAATCAGCGTAGTGGCGCTCGTTACGTTCGACCACGCTGCGATAGATGTCCTGCGCGTAATAGCCCGCCTGGGAGTCACCCTCCCAGGTATCCACAGCGCGGCAGTGAACCGGTACGCCCAACAACTTCGCCGCTTGGCAGAACGCGAAATACGAGATTCCCCGGTGCGTACCCAGTTCGACCAGCGACCGAGGGCGGTGCGCCTGGATGATCCAGAAGGCAAAAGGCACGTGCTCCAGCCAACCGGAGCTCTCGAGGAACTCGGGGAGCATGAACATCGCATGTTTGCTGAAAACCGGAATCGTAGGATCAGCCGGCATGCCGTCAGTCAATTCACCCATCGCTGCCATCGTTGATTCCTTAAGGTCGGCATGAAGCCCTGACCGCTCATGCATCATGTTTTTCCAGCGTGATTTCTAGCATCGGCAGGCCTAACAGACCGAACCGCATGGTCTCGTCAATCGCACGGAACTCCAGCGCATCATGGATCCAGTGCTGTTGGGTATGATCATGCTGGTCGCCAGAGGCGACGGCGGCATCGATCATGTAGGAGCCGGACGGCATCACTGGCATGCGGAACAGGAACGATCCAACAACGGTCTCGCCCGGCTGTCCACCCACTGGTACGTCCTTGCATGCGAAATAGCTGTTGTCGCCAAACAGTCGCTGGCCCAACCGATCCTTCACATAGAAGCCGACAATCAGGTTGTCCAGCGCCTGTTCCAGGACTACACGAATTTCCAGCCGAACCAGCTCACCGCCTTCGAACATCAGTATCGGATTACCATCAGCGTCGGCAAGGCGAACATCGACTATGCGTGCACCCTGCGCACCGAACTCCTGGCCGACGTTGTCCGGGTCGAATTCGAACAGCGCGATTCGATTGCAAACCCCGGCTTCGCGCAATGCCTGCTGACGAAAATCGGCGGCACTGGCATCGGCACGGCGGGGCGCCTTGCGGGTCACCACCACTTCCTCATTGCCGACTTCGCGGCGCCCGACTACATGCTGCTCGGTCATATACGACTCCACCACCTCCTGCGAGGT
This sequence comes from Stenotrophomonas sp. MMGLT7, assembly GCF_021168555.1. Classification (GTDB taxonomy): domain Bacteria; phylum Pseudomonadota; class Gammaproteobacteria; order Xanthomonadales; family Xanthomonadaceae; genus MMGLT7. The sequence continues at coordinate 12,038 of NZ_JAJOZS010000009.1, forward strand.
GCCGGACAGGCGCATCTGGCCGTTTTGTAGCCACACCGCGTTCTCGCAGAGATTGGTCACTGCAGCGGCGTCGTGGCTGACAAACAGGAGCGTGCCATTCTTCTGGAATTCGCGCAGGAAGCGCATGCATTTCTGCGAGAAGAACGCATCGCCCACCGCCAGCGCTTCGTCGATAATCAGAATATCCGCGTCGACGTGGGCGATCACTGCGAAGGCCAGGCGCACCGACATGCCGCTGGAGTAGCTGCGCACCGGTTGGTCGATGAACTCGCCGATGTCGGCGAAGGCGAGGATGCTGCCCATGCGCGCATCGATCTGCGGACGGGTCAGTCCCAAAATCGTCGCGTTGAGATATACGTTCTCGCGGCCGGTGAACTCCGGGTTGAAGCCGCTGCCCAATTCCAGCAGCGCAGCAACCCTGCCCTTGACCTGGATGCTGCCTTCGGTGGGGGTCAGAGTACCTGCAATCATCTGCAGCAGGGTGGACTTGCCCGAACCATTGCGGCCGACGATGCCGACTGTCTGCCCACGGCGCACGCTGAAGCTCACACCCCTCAAGGCCCAGAAATCTTTGTAGTAGGCCTTGCGCTTGCCAGCCAGCGCCTGCCACAGACGGTGCGAGGGGCGCTCGTACATGTGGTAACTCTTGCCGACCCCCCGTACGTCGATTACCACGTCCGAATCGGCCCGGTCAGAGCACATCGGCAAACCCCACGCGCAGCTTGTTGAATACACGATGGCCGATTAGGGCTATCACGCAGGCGATAAGGGTGTAGATGCCCAGACCGATCCAGTCCGGGAAGCGTCCCCAGATCACCACCTCACGCACCTGATTGATGATGAAAGTCAGCGGATTGAGTTCGAACACGATGCGATAGCTATCCGGCACCGACTCCAGCGGCACGATGGCCGAGGACAGGAATAGCATGGCGGTGGCGATCACGCCGGCAATCTGGCCGATATCGCGCAGGTACACGCCCAGCGCTGAAACGATCCAACACACGCCGACGGTAAGGATGACCAACGGCAGCAGCACCAGCGGCACCAGTATGGCGGTTGCCGGGATGCTGCCCTTGACGCACAGGTGAAGCAGCAGCAGCACCACGATGTTCATAAAAAGATGGAACAACGCGGAAAACGCCACGCTCCAGCCCAGGATATCCAACGGGAACACGACGCGCTTCACGTAGCTGGTGTTGCTGATGATCAGTTGCGGGGCACGGGTGAAGCAGTCGGCGAAGAAACCGTGCACGATCAGGCCGGCGAACAGGATCAACGCGAAATCCGTGGTTGAGCCGGAGGAACCCGGCCAACGCCCTTTCATAATGAAGCCGAATGCCAGCGTATAAACCAACAGCATCAGGAATGGACTGATTAATGACCACATCAGCCCGAAACTGGCACCGCGATAGCGCCCGAGAATTTCACGTTGTGTCAGCTCAAAGGCCAGCGAGCGGTATCTGCCAAATACAGAGAAGATTCCCATTTCAGGTAACCGTCTGCTCCAGCGCATGCCGCAGATCGTTCTGCAGATCTTCCACCGCCTCCACCCCCACACTCAACCGCACCAGCGCATCGCTGATGCCGAGCGCTTCCCTACGCTCCACCGGCACCGAGGCATGCGTCATCACCGCCGGGTGATTGACCAGGCTCTCCACGCCGCCCAGCGACTCGGCCAGAGTGAACAGTTCGGTGCGCTCGCAGAAGCGCCGGGCCGCGTCGAAGCCGCCCTTGAGCACGATCGAGACGATGCCGCCGAAGCCCTGCATCTGCCGCTTGGCAAGTTCGTGCTGCGGGTGGCTGGGCAGGCCGGGGTAGATGACTTTGTCGACCATCGACTGGTTCTCCAGCCACTGCGCCAGCGCCAGGGCGTTGTCGCAGTGCGCCTTCATCCGCAGCGGCAGGGTCTTCAGGCCGCGCAGGGCCAGGAAGCTGTCGAACGGGCCCTGGATGGCGCCGACCGAGTTCTGCAGGAATGCCAGCTTCTCCGCCAGTTCCGGGTTGTCGCCGACCACGGCGATGCCGCCGACCATGTCCGAGTGGCCGTTGAGGTACTTGGTGGCCGAGTGCACGACGATGTCCGCGCCCAGTTGCAGCGGACGCTGCAGCATCGGCGAGGCGAAGGTGTTGTCGACCACCACGATCAGGCCGCGGCGGCGGGCGATCGCCGCGATGGCGGCGATGTCGACGATCTTCAGCATCGGGTTGGTGGGGGTCTCGATCCACACCATCCGGGTCTTGGCCGTGATCGCGGCCTCGAAGGCGGCCGGGTCGGTCAGGTCGACGAAGCTGAAGTCCAGCGCGGCGCTGCGGCGGCGCACGCGCTCGAACAGACGGAAGCTGCCGCCGTACAGGTCGTCCATGGCGACGACGTGGTCGCCGCTGTCGAGCAGCTCGATCACGGTGGAGGTGGCGGCCATCCCGGACGCGAAGGCGTAGCCGCGGCTGCCGCCTTCCAGCGCCGCCACGCAGCGCTCGTAGGCGAAGCGGGTGGGATTCTGGGTACGCGAGTACTCGAAGCCCTGGTGCTCGCCCGGGCTGGACTGGGCGTAAGTCGAGGTGGCGTAGATCGGCGGCATGACCGCGCCGGTGCTGGGATCAGGCGACTGGCCGCCGTGGATCGCCAGGGTCGCAAGCGCCAATGCGCGCTCGCCGTCCTGGCTGCGATTGCTTGGGTCCGACATGGATACTTCCGAGAATTAAGGCTGGGATTCTAGCAGCGGGTGCCGGGCGGAGCGTTATGCCGCGTGAATGCCGGTCTCGGCCTCGCCGGCGACGCTCCGGCACCAGTCGGCAGCCCGTTCCTGTGCCCCTAAGCGGGATGTCTCCGGCATCGGGGATTGCGCACCGAAGCCGCCGCCGCTCCCGCCTGTACCGCACTGCTGCCCGGAAAAGTATTGATTGATCGTCACGGGCAGGCGGAGGTCCATGGATGTCGTCGCGATCGGCCCGGACGTCCTTGGATGACCAGCCATGATCTAGCCATTCAGCTGAAGCGTTTCGGCTGCCATGAGGCGCATCGGCTGCCGAAAACTCACCTCCCGCCGCTGCTGTGACACCGAGACACAAGGTTTGGCGCGCAAGCCCCGAACCGAGCTCCGAGGGCGCCCTGGCGCGCCAGCAGCCGTACATTCCAAGCACCGCGCGCGTCACAGCGGCGAGATTTCCCGTACGGATGCCAGTCCGCCCATGCCGGGACGGCGCCCAGGAACCCGCGCCTACTGCACCCGCCGCCGCAGGTAGTTCAGCAGGTCGATGCGGGTGATCAGGCCCAGGAACTGTGTGCTGTCCATGACGATGGCCACCTGGCCGCGGTCGAACACCGGCAGCAGCGCCTCGATCGGCGACTTCACGTCCAGCCGGTCGAGCTTGCTGACCATGGCGGTGGACACCGGGTCGCGGAAGCGCGCCTCGTCGCCGTACACGTGCAGCAGGACGTCGCTTTCGTCGACGATGCCGACCAGTTCGCTGCCGTCCATCACCGGAAGCTGCGACACGTCGTACAGTTTCATGCGCTGGTAGGCGGTGGTCAGGGCATCGTTGGGGCCGACCACCACGGTGTCGCGCTGGCTGTAGGGGCGCAGGATCAGGTCGCGAAGGTCGCCGTACTGCGGGCGCTCGAGGAAACCGTTGTCCAGCATCCAGTAGTCGTTGTACATCTTCGACAGGTACTTGTTGCCGGTGTCGCAGACCAGCACCAGCACCTTCTTGGGCTCGGTCTGCTCGCGGCAATACTTCAGCGCGGCCGCCAGCAGGGTGCCGGTGGACGAGCCGCCCAGCACACCCTCCCTGGCCAGCAGTTCGCGCGCGGTGTGGAAGCTCTCGGCGTCGGTGATCGCGTAGGCCTTCGATACCCGGCTGAAATCGGAGATCGCCGGCAGGAAATCCTCGCCGATGCCTTCCACCAGCCAGCTGCCGGACTTCTCGTTCAGCGTGCCGTCGTTGATGTACTCGGCCAGGATCGAGCCGACCGGGTCGGCCAGCACCAGCTCGGTGTCCGGCGAGAGCTTGGCGAAGGCGCGCGACAGGCCGGTCATGGTGCCCGAGCTGCCGCAGCCGAAGACGATGGCATCGAGCTCGCCGTCCATCTGCCGCAGGATCTCCGGGCCGGTGCCGAACTCGTGCGCGGCCGGGTTGTCCGGGTTGCCGAACTGGTTGATGAAGTAGGCCCCGGGGGTCTCGGCGGCGATGCGCGCGGCCAGGTCCTGGTAGTACTCGGGATGGCCCTTGGCGACGTCGGAGCGGGTCAGCACCACTTCGGCGCCCATCGCCTTGAGGTTGAAGATCTTCTCGCGGCTCATCTTGTCCGGCACCACCAGGATCAGCCGGTAGCCCTTCTGCTGCGCCACCAGCGCCAGGCCCAGGCCGGTGTTGCCGGCGGTGCCCTCCACCAGCGTCGCGCCGGGCACGAGATCGCCGCGCTTCTCCGCCGCCTCGATCATCGAAAGGCCGATACGGTCCTTGATCGAACCGCCGGGATTGCTGTTCTCGAGCTTGAGGTACAGCTCGCACACGCCGGTGTCCAGGTGCTGCGCCTTGACGATGGGGGTCTCGCCGATCAGTTCGAGTACCGAGGAATGGATAGCCATGTTCACCAATGCATGCTTGCGCCGACGGTCGGCATGAGTGGGACATTATCGGCGCGACGGCACCCGGAAGTCAGGTCCTGGGACGGAATGGACGGCGCCCGTCAAGAATTCGCCGCCGACGATGGCCAGCCGACGAGGAGGCTGCCATCGCCTGCGGCGATGAAATCGTCCAGCTGTCTGTCGAACGGGGGGAGTCAGTTCACCTTTTGATCGTAGAGCCGCTGCAGGCGCTCCTTGGCCAGCAGTTTCTCGCGCTTCATCTGCGCAAGCGTGTCCGCGTCGATGGGAAGCACGCCAAGCTCGGCATCCATGCACTTCTTGTCCAGGGTCTTGTGACGCTGGTAGAGCTGCTTGAACTCGGGATCGGCCTTGACCAATGCGTCGATCTCGGATTGTGGTTGCCCTTCGAACATGTTGACCTCCTTCAGCCAAAAACAAGAACGCCCCATGCCTGCACGGCACGGGGCGTTGCCTGGGAGAGGGGCCCGAAGCCGAATGCCAGCGCTTCGTCATCGGCCGCAATGCCCTCGAACAACAGGCGATTGCGCTCCGATTCGTACCGCTGGTTCATCGCTGGGCCCTCCGTCGTATCCGGAAGGCCTTGAACGCCTCCCGGATAACCGACCCTACCCCTCCCCGTCGCATCCGGCAAGGGCAACGATCACGTCCTGCCGGCGGCACGCGCGGCGGGGTTCAGGGCAGTCTTCCGAAACCCTCAAATATCAATGAATTATTCGTTAAATCAATTACTTGAGAAAGCCCTGGAAGACGTCCGCCAGCCGATCGCGACGAAGCCTGGCATTGCATCGCGGCAATGGCCGCACGGCATGAGGCGCCCGCCATTCATGCTGGCTGGAGAAAGCCGCAGGAGGTCCTCCACAGGGCGTCAGGACCAAGTCCCAGGCCCCTCCGGCACTGCATGCCACCGCCACCGCAAGGCCGCGCTGCTCCGCGAGCGGGAGCAGAGCCGGCCGATCGACCGCAGCGGCGATCAGGGCGCGATCACCACCTCGGCACTGCGCGCGCTGGTCGCAGCCGCCTTCTTGCCGCTGGCCTGCAGCCGGCTTGCGCTCACCCCGGCGGCCACCAGGGCGTCGCGCAGGGCGTCGGCACGTTTCTGCGCCACGCCGGCATTGCCGTCGTAGGCCTCGATCCGTACCCGCCCCTTCTTGCCGATCTGCAGGTACTGCGCCAGTGCCTGGCTCTGGCCCTTGGCCTCGGCCGAAAGCGTCGCGCTGCCGGACCCGAAGGCGGCGCCAGCGAAGGTGAAGACCTCGCCGCGGGACTCGAAGCGCGAGGCCGGCAACTTGCTGCCGGCCATCAGTTCGGCCTCCTCGCGCGCCAGCTGCGCGGCCTTCTGCTGGGCCGCGCCGAGCCTGGCGGTCTGCTGTCCGGCCACCTTGGTCAGTGCCTGCTCGGCGTCCTGCCGGGCCAGGGTCTCGGCCTCGGTGGCCTGGCGCAGGCGCTCGGCCTCCTCGGCCTGGATCTGTGCCTGCACCCGCAGCCGTTCGGCCTCCTGGCGCGCGCGCGTCGCCTCGCGGCGGCTGGCCTCGAGCAGCAGGTCGTTACGGGTGCCTTCCAGTTGCGCCAGCTGCTGCCGCAGCACGGCGGTACGGGCGCTGGTCTCGGCGATCTCCACCCGCCGCTCGGCCAGGTAGCGGGCATTGTCGAGGTCGCGGCGCTTGGCCTGCGCCAGCGTGGCGATGGCCTGCTGCGCCTGCAGGCGCTCGTAGCGCGCCGCGTCGGCGGTCTGCGGATCGGCCTGCAGCGCGCCCAGGCGCTGGGTGAGCTGGGCGACGGCGGGGTCATCGGCGGCCAGGGCGATGGCGGGCGAGGCCGCCAACGCGACCAGCAGGCAGGCGTGACGGAACTTCATGGCGTCTCTCCCGTACCCAGGGTGCGCTGCAACTGGCGCACCTCGGCGCGGCGCTGCTCGAGCTGGGCGCTGGCCACCGCCTCCTCGCTGCGGCTGCGCGCCAGGTCGGCGTCGGCGGCGGCACGCTGGGCCAGCACCGGCGCCTGCTTGCGCTCGCGCCGGTCCAGCGCGGCCCGCTGGGCATTCTCCAGGCCCTGCCGGGCCTGGGCCAGCAGGTCCGGGGCGTACTGGTCGGCATCGGCCTGCGCGGCCCGCGCCACCGCCTGCTCGGCAGCCAGCAGTTCGGGAGGCAGGACCTGCGCCGGGGCGGCGAAGGACAGCGCGGATGCGCATCCGATCACGTACAGGGACCGGCGCATTTGTGCGAAGCTTGGATTCATGGGGAGTCGTGCCGAAGTTCGGTGCACGGCCATTGTCGGAAGCCAGCGGCGCGCTTGCAACGGGACGCCGCCGATCGTTGGGGAACCATTGCGCATGGATATCGGCTACTTCCTGAAGCTGATGACCGAAAAGAACGCCTCGGACATGTTCCTGACCACCGGGGCACCGGTCTACATCAAGATCGAGGGCAAGCTGTACCCGCTGGGCAGCACCGGCCTGCCCCCGGGCATGGTGAAGAAGATCGCCTACTCGCTGATGGACGAGGGCCAGGTGCCGCAGTTCGAGCGCGAACTGGAGCTCAACATGGCCATCGCCCTGCAGGACGCCGGGCGCTTCCGCGTCAACGTGTTCAAGCAGCGCGGCGAGGTGGGCATGGTCATCCGCGCCATCCGCAGCAAGATCCCCAGCATCGAGGAGCTCAAGCTGCCGCAGGTGCTCAAGGACGTGATCATGACCCCGCGCGGGCTGGTGCTGGTGGTCGGATCGACCGGCTCGGGCAAGTCGACCTCGCTGGCGTCGATGATCGACCACCGCAACAGCACCACCACCGGCCACATCCTCACCATCGAGGACCCGATCGAGTACCTGCACCGGCACAAGCAGTCGATCGTCAACCAGCGCGAGGTCGGGCTGGACACCCACGCCTTCCACAACGCGCTGAGGAACGCCATGCGCGAGGCGCCGGACGTGATCCTGATCGGCGAGATCCTCGATGCGCAGACCATGGAGGCGGCCATCTCCTTCGCCGAGACCGGCCACCTATGCCTGGCCACCCTGCACTCCAACAACGCCGACCAGACCATCGAGCGCATCCTCAACTTCTTCCCGGAGAACGCGCACAGGAACGTGCTGATGAACCTGGCCCTGAACCTGCGCGCAGTGGTCTCGCAGCGCCTGGTCAAGGGCAGCGACGGGCTCCGGCTGCCGGCCACCGAGGTGCTGATCAACACCCCGGTGATCCGCGACCTGCTGCGCCGCGGCCAGGTGCACGAGATCAAGCAGGCGATGGAGAACTCGCTGGAGGAGGGCATGGAGACCTTCGACCAGTGCCTGTTCCGCATGGTCAAGCAGGGCAAGATCGAGCAGGAGGAAGCGCTGCGCGCGGCCGACTCGCGCGACGGCCTGGCGCTGAAGTTCCGCCTGTCCGAGGGCGCTCCGGGCGAGCACGACCCGTACGCCGACTACGACAGCGCCAGCGCCCCGCGCATCAGCCACGGCTTCGGCTGAGGGTTCGCGTACGGGCGTGAAGCCCGGTCGTGGCGTATGCGCCGGTCAGGCCGGCGCGTCGGGCTGGTTCTCCGGCCGGGCGGCGGCGAAGGCCGGCAATGCCAGGCAGTGCGCCTCGATCCGGCGGATCCGCGGATACGGCGTCAGGTCGACGTCGAAGCGGTGCGCGTTGTACAGCTGCGGCAGCAGGCAGCAATCGGCCAGGCCGGGGACGTCGCCATGGCAGAAGCGCCCGGCATGCGGATCGGCCAGCAGTTGTTCGAAGGCGTGCAGGCCGATCCCGATCCAGTGCGCGATCCAGGCCTGGCGCTGCGGCGTCGGCACGTCCCAGCGTTCTTCGAGGAAGCGCAGCACCCGCAGGTTGTTGAGCGGGTGGATGTCGCAGGCGACCAGTTGCGCCAATGCCCGCACGCGCGCGCGGCCGGCGGCATCGGGCGGCAGCAGCGGCGGCGCCGGCCACAGTTCGTCCAGGTACTCCAGGATCGCCAGCGACTGGCGGACCACCTGCCCCTCGTGGCGCAGCACGGGCACCAGCTGCTGCGGGTTGACCCGGGCGTAGGCCGGCAGGCGCTGTTCGCCACCGCCGTGCACCAGGCTGACCGGCACCGGTTCGTACTCGAGCGACTTCAGCGCCAGGCCGATGCGGACCCGGTAGGCCGCGCTCGAGCGCCAGTAGCCGTAAAGCCGCAGGCGCTCGTCAGCCATGCCGGCGTGTCCCGGGCGGGACCGGGCCGCGGCCGCCGGTTGGCATCACGGCTGCGGCAGCGGCTCGATCCGCTGCTCGATCGCGCCGAAGATGCTGGCGCCGGCGGCGTCGAGCATCTCGATCCGCACCACGTCGCCGAAACCCAGGAACGGCGTGGACGGCTGGCCGTCGCGCAGCGTTTCCACGGTGCGCAGCTCGGCCAGGCACGAGGCCCCGCGCGAGGTGTCGTGGTTGGCGATGGTGCCCGAGCCGACCAGCGTACCCGCCTCCAGCGGCCGGGTCCGCGCGGCGTGGGCCAGCAGCTGGGCGAAATCGAACTGCATGTCCTCCCCCGCCTCGGGCGCGCCGAACCAGCGTCCGTTGACATGCGTGAGCAGCGGCCGGTGCAGCCTGTTGCCGTGCCAGGCCGGCCCGAGCTCGTCCGGGGTGACGAACACCGGCGACAGCGCCGAGCGCGGCTTGGACTGCAGGAAGCCGAAGCCCTTGGCCAGCTCGCCCGGGATCAGGTTGCGCAGCGAGACGTCGTTGACCAGCCCGACCAGGCGGATGTGGCCGCCGGCCCGGGCCGGCGTCACCGCCATCGGCACGTCGTCGGTGACCACCACGATCTCCGCCTCCAGGTCGATGCCGTAGTCCTCGCTGGCCACCTTCACCGCGTCGCGCGGGCCGAGGAAGGCGGCGCTGGTGGCCTGGTACATCAAGGGGTCGGTGTAGAAGCTGGCCGGCACCTCGGCGCCGCGCGCGCGGCGCACGCGCTCGACATGCGGCAGGTAGGCGCTGCCGTCGACGAACTCGTAGGCACGCGGCAGCGGTGCGGCCAGCGCGGAAGCCTCCAGCGCGAACGCGCCCGCGGCGGTACCGTCCTCCAGCGCCCGTGCCAGCGCCTGCAGCCGCTGCTGCGTGTCCTGCCAGGTCTCCAGCGCGCGCTGCAGGGTCGGCGCGACGGCGGTGGCCCGCACCGCCTGCGACAGGTCGCGGGAGACCACGATCAGCGTGCCGTCGCGGCCGCCTTCCTTGAGGGATCCGAGCTTCATGGGCCAACCGGGATTGAGCGGAGAGCCGGCGATTGTAGGCAGCCGCGCGCCCTCGCCTCCCGCTGCAGCGCCGCATGTCTTTGTGGCCCCGTGCATTTGCCTGTATACTCGGCCGGTCTGCCTGCGCTCGTCCGTTTCCCTTCCGGGATCGCCGGTGCCCGGAATCCCTAGCGATTCCGCACCCGCCCCCAACCCGACGCCCTTCGTCATGCATTCCAGCCTGCGCATCCGCGCCGGTTGTTCCCCCTGCTCGCAGCGCGGTTCACGGGAACGCTCCGAGTCACCGATCTATTGGATCATCCGTACGCCGCAGGGTGTGCGTCGTTTTGCGAATCCTTCGCAACAGCGCCGCTCATCAATGTGCGGGGCCCTAAATTTTTGCTTCTTGGAGCGTCTCCACCAATGTCTTTCGAATCCATGGGCCTTGCGCCCTTCCTGCTGCGTGCGCTGACCGAACAGGGCTACGAGAATCCCACCCCGATCCAGGAACAGGCCATCCCGCTTGCGCTGGAAGGCCACGACCTTCTGGCCGGCGCACAGACCGGCACAGGCAAGACCGCCGCGTTCGGCCTGCCGCTGCTGCAGCACCTGGGCACCACCCCGCAGCCGGTCAACGGCCCGCGCCGGCCGCGCGCGCTGATACTGACCCCGACCCGCGAACTGGCGGCGCAGGTGCACGACAGCCTGCGCGGCTACAGCAAGTACCTGCGCATCCCCAGCGCGGTGATCTACGGCGGCGTCGGCATGGGCAACCAGATCGATGCGCTGCGCCGCGGCGTGGACCTGGTGATCGCCTGCCCGGGCCGCCTGATCGACCACCTCGAGCGCCGCAGCGTGGACCTGTCCGGGGTCGAGATCCTGGTGCTGGACGAGGCCGACCGCATGCTCGACATGGGCTTCATGCCCTCGATCAAGCGCATCCTCGCCAAGCTGCCCAAGCAGAACCGCCAGACCCTGCTGTTCTCGGCCACCTTCGAGGAGAACATCAAGCAGCTGGCGCTGGAGTTCATGCACAACCCGAAGCAGGTGCAGGTCACCCCGAGCAACACCGTGGCCGACACCATCGCCCACCGCGTGCACCCGGTCGACGGCAGCCGCAAGCGCGAGCTGCTGCTGCACCTGCTGAGCGCGGACGCGCGCGTGCAGACGCTGGTGTTCGCCCGCACCAAGCACGGCAGCGACAAGCTGGCGATGTTCCTGGACAAGTCCGGGGTGAAGACCGCGGCGATCCACGGCAACAAGAGCCAGGGCCAGCGCCAGCGCGCGCTAAGCGACTTCAAGGCCGGCCGCGTCAACGTGCTGGTGGCCACCGACATCGCCGCGCGCGGCATCGACATCGACCAGCTGCCGCGGGTGATCAACTTCGACCTGCCGATGGTGGCCGAGGACTACGTGCACCGCATCGGCCGCACCGGCCGCAACGGTTCCACCGGCGAGGCGATCTCGCTGGTGGCGCAGGACGAGGCCAAGCTGCTGCGGCAGATCGTGCGCATGCTCGGCCGCGACATGGACATCCGCGACGTGCCCGGCTTCGAGCTGCAGACCCCGATCCGCTGGGGCAACAGCGCCCCGGGCAAGGCCGAGCAGCCCGGCGGCGAGCGCGCCCCGCGCAAGAGCCACGCCCGCCGTCCGCACCCGCAGGGCGAGGCCCCGCGCCGCGCCCATGCCGGGCCGAAGAAGCCCGGCGGCGGCCAGCGCAACGCCGGACCGCGCCAGCAGCAGCCCAGCGGCGGACGCCGCGACGGCGGCCAGCGCCGCAGCTCGGCGCCGCGCCAGGGCTGAGCGTCGCCGCACGGCGCCCACGGCAAACGGAACGAAGAAGGCTGCGCATTGCGCAGCCTTCTTCGTTTGCGATCGGCTTCGCAATCCCGGCCCCGGCCGGCAGGCGCTACTCCCCGCGCTGGCGCGCCGGGTTGAGGTGGTTGGAAAACAGCACCGCGTTCAGCAGCAGGCGTTCGGTGCCGTGCCAGTACTTGCGATGGCCGGGATCGTCGGCGAACAGCACCACGTTGCCCTGCCCGGCCGGCGATACCTGTAGGTACACCGAGCCGGCCACGCGCGCGCGGTTGGCCTCGGACAGGTAGCCGTTGACGCGCGGCGGATCGTCGATGCGCACCACGTCCAGGTAGCGGTTGTCGCCCGGTTCCAGCGCCAGCGCGGTTTCCTTGTTCACCAGCAGCGCGCGCTGCTGCACGCCGAACCCGAGCGGATGGGTGGGGTCGATGTCGGCGCTGAGGATGTTGCCGCTGACCCGGTCCAGCGCGAACACGTCGCGCTGGGTGCCGAAGTCCCGGCGCTCGCGCGGCGGCTCGCCGCCCTGGCGGATCCTGGCCCGGGCCAGGCCCTTGTCGATCGCCCAGCGCGCGCCCGTGCCCCAGGCCACCAGCGAGCCGCCGTTCTCGCTCCAGCGCCTGAGCGCGGCCACCGCGTCGTCGCCGAGCCGCTCGTAGCGGCCGCTGGCCAGCACGATGGTGGTGTAGCGGCCCAGGTCCGCCGTGGCCAGCTGCGCGGGATCGATCTTGCTGGAGGCCAGGCCCAGCGAATGGTCGAGCGCATACCAGGCCGAACCGATCTCGGTGGCGGTCACCCCCTCGCCCATCACCAGTGCCACCGCCGGCTTGCGCAGCGCCTTGATGCTGTCGCTGCCCAGATCGATGCCGGCCAGGCTGCGACCACTGGCCAGTGCCTGTACCCGCACGCCGCTCGCGCGCGCCAGCGCGTCGATTCGGCGCCACAGCGCCTCGCCCTGCAGCGCCTGCCCGGCCACCGGGATCACCAGCGTGCCGTGGCCGTATGCCGTCTCCGCGGACGCCGCGCCGGCAGTGAACGGCGCGAACGCCGCGCGCAGGCGCAGGTCCTCGGCGAGCAGGCGGCCGACCAGCCGGTAGGCGCCGAAGTCGCGCAGGTCCACGGCATAGGCATAGCCGGCCACTCCTCCGGCCACCCCGCCTTCGCCGGCCGCTGCCGCGGTCACCGCGGCGCCGGCCGGCAGCGCGCGGCGGCTGCCGGCGTAGTGCAGGCCGTAGGCCGGCGCCAGCGCGTACGAGGTACCGCCGTAGAACACGTCGCCCTTCACCGGCGGGGTGAACTCGAAGATCGCGTGCGCCAGCCGGAACTGGCGCTGGCGCACCGGCACCACGTAGGCCGAGCCCGGCTCGAAGCGGCGGCCGTCCACCGCCACCGGCTGCGCCAGCGCGCGTACCTCGACGTGGTGCTGCAGCAGCACCTGCAGCAACTGGCGGGTCAGGGTCGGGTCGGCGGCGTCGCCGAACACCCAGTCGCGCACCGGATACTTGGCGGCCTGCTCCAGCGCGCTGCGGAAGAACGACTTCTGCAGCGCGAGCAGCCGCGGCTTCTCCTCCACCGCGCCGCGCACCGAGGCCAGGCCGGTGGCGACCTGATTGCGGATGGTGAAACGGAATTCCAGCAGCCCGTTGGCCGATTCCTGCACCAGCCCGCGCGAGCTGGCCTGCTCCACGGTGACGCCGACGCCGCCGTGGAAGTCGGGATAGGTCGAGCCGTACACCGGCGAGAAGTTGTCGAAGTTCTCGCCGGTGTAGTACAGCGAGCCAAGCGCATCCAGCGCCTGGGCGTGGTAGCGCGCCAGCCACCGGTTGGCCTCGTAGGAGGTGCGCGGCAACAGCGGGCTCTCGGTGCTGCGCGGCGAAGGCTCGAAATAGTAGGTGCTGTCCTTGCCCATCTCGTGGAAGTCGATCTGGACGTTGGGATACCAGCGGTGGAAGTGTGCCACTTTGGGCCGGCTGTCGGCCTGGGCCAGCGCCAGCCAGTCGCGGTTGAGGTCGGTGAGGTAGTGGTTGACGCGGCCGTTGGGGAACGGCTCGACGTGCTCCTTGTCGGCCGGGTCGGGCGAGGCCGGCCGCGAGCCCCAGGCGTTGTGCCAGTTGGCGGCGCGGTCGCGGCCATCCGGGTTCTGCGCCGGGTCGATCAGCACCACCGACTCGCGCAGCCAGCGCTGCGTCTGCGCCCCGCGCTCGGCGGCCAGGTAGTAGGCGGTCAGCAGCGCGGCCTCGCCGCTGGAGGTCTCGTTGCCGTGCACGCTGTAGGCCAGCCAGGTCACCACCGGCGCCTGCGCCGCGGCCGACTCCGGCGCCGCCGGATCGGCCAGGCTGGCATGGGCCTGGCGCAGCCGTTCCAGGTCCGCATGGTTCTCCGCCGCGGTGATGGTGGCCAGCAGCAGCGGGCGCCCCTCGTAGCTGCGGCCGATCTGCTCCACGCTGACGCGGTCCGACAGCCGGTCCAGTTCCTTCAGGTAGGCCACCAGCTCGTCGTGGCGGGTGTAGCGGCTGCCGATCGGATAGCCGAGGAACTGCTCGGGCGAGGGAATGGCGGGATCGAAGTCGCCGCCGGCCGGGAAGAAGTAACCGGACTGGGCGAGGGCGGCATTGCCCGAGGCGAGGACCGCCAGCAGCAGCAAGGCGGCCCAGCGGCGGAAACGGTGGCGGAACGGCATGTGCGTGGCCCCTGTCGTGCGGCCGCCATCGCGGCCGCGAGTGGGAAAGGGAGCCTGATTGGCATCGAGTGTCGGTTTCCCTTCTCCCCGCAGGACCACGGCCCCCTTTTCGGGAAGAGCCTGCCCCGCGAGGGTGCGGGTGTCCTCTGAAGGGGCGGATGAAGGTACGGGCGAAGCCTCATGTAGCCGGACATCGCGAGGGCTTCGCCCCTTACCCTCACCCCACCCCCTCTCCCGCAGGGAGAGGGGCTTTGATTGCTGGCACTCGATGCTGATCAGGACCGGGAATACGATCAGAAGCGGTAGTCGAAGCCGACGGTGAAGTAGCGCCCGCGCAGGTCGTACTGGGTAAAGTCGTAGGGCGCGCGCACGCCGGGGAAGGTGGCATCGTAGGGCGGCTCGCGGTCGCCGAGGTTCTGCACCTTGGCGTACACGGTCAGCCGCTCGATGCCCTCGTAGCCCAGGTACAGGTCGAGCTGGCTGTAGCTGGCCACCGTGTCCTGCACCGCCGAGGCGGCGGCGCTGCCCTTCTGGTCGTAGCCGCTGGTGTAGTACCAGGTCAGCGCGCTGCGCCAGTCGCCGACCGACCAGTCCAGCGTGGTGGTGGCCTTGGTGTCGGGCAGCGACGGGCCGAGGTTGCTGCCGGCGTAGTCCACCGTTTCCCCGCCGACCACCTGCGGGCGCTTGTAGTCGATCACGTAGGTCAGCGCGCTGGACAGGCCGAACTGGCCCCAGCGCTCGCTGTTCCAGCGCTGGCGCAGTTCCACGTCGATGCCGGATGTCTCCAGCTCGGACAGGTTCTGGTAGCGGTTGTAGACCGCCAGCAGCTTGCCGCGCTCGTCGCGCGAGACGTTGGCCGGATCGTTCTGCTCCACCAGCGTGGTGCTGTTGTTGGTGCCGATCAGGTTGTCCAGCTTGATGCGGTAATAGTCCACGCTCAGGCTGGTGCCGGCCCACGGCGACAGCACGAAGCCGGCGTTGAAGCTGCGGGTGCGCTCCGGGTCCAGGTCGGCATTGCCGACGGTGAAGAAGGTCGGGCTCTGGCGCGAGCCCGGCACGTCCGGGTCGTATGGATCGACCACGGTGCCGTAGGAGATGCTGGTGCTGCGCGAGTTCTCCGACAGCGACGGCGCGCGGAAGCCGCGCGAGGCGGCCGCGCGCAGCAGCAGCCAGTCGGCCGGCTGCCAGCGCAGGCCGAGCTTGGGCGAGAACGCATCGCCGAAGTCGCTGTAGCGGTCGCCGCGCGCGGCCGCCTGCAGTTCCAGCGTGCTGGCCAGCGGCACGTTGACCTCGGCGTAGGCCGCGGTCACCTGGCGCTGGCCGTGCACCTCGGCGATCGCCGGACGCACCTGCAGGCCGGCATCGATCTGCCACGGGTTGTAGGAATCCAGCTTCTCCTGCCGCCATTCCGCGCCGGCGGCGAAGCCGATGCTGCCGGCCGGCAGCTCGCCCAGGGTGCCGGTGATGCGGGCATCGACGCCCTTGAGTACCGAATCGGCCGGGCGCAGCGTGCTCAGGTTGATCGCCTGCAGCACCTCCGGCGCAGTCGCCGCCGGGTCCAGCAGGTTGTAGCTGCCGCTGGCCAGCGCGTCGGCCAGCGCCCACCGGTCGGCGAAGCCGCCGGCCACGGTCTCGCGCTCGTGGCTCTCGGCCTGGAACGCGCCCACTTCCCAGTCCCAGCCCGCTAGCGAGCCGCGCAGGCCCAGCACCCCGCGGTAGGCCCGCGAGCGGTTGGTCTTGATGCTGCTGCCGAGGTTGAAGAAGGTGTACTCGATCGGCACGTCGTAGCCGTACGGGTTGTACGGATTGCCGGCCGGCAGCAGCGAGGACACCGGCTCGGCCAGCCCGCTGTCGGCATTGAGCGCGAAGCGGCCGCCCTCCAGGGTGAAGAACGGGCTGGAGCCGAACCAGGACACGCCCTTGATGTCGCTATAGAGCACCTCGCCGAACGCCTCGACGTTGTCGCCCAGGCGGAAGGTACCGCTGGCGTAGCCCTGCCAGCGCTTGGTGGAAGGGATCAGCGTGGTGTACGGCGCCTGGTTGAAGGCACAGGTGTCGCCGGCCAGGCCATCGATCGGCGCGCTGGCGGTGAGTACGCTGCCGGCCGGGCAGTTGCCATCGGCATCGAGCATCGGCACCGACGCACCATCGATCAGGAACCGCGCGCCCTTGGCCGACCAGCCGTTCCAGCGCCCGCCCGGCAGGTCGGTATAGATGCCCGAGCGGGTCAGGCGGCGCTGGTCCTGGTCCAGGCGCTCGCGGTTGTAGCCCTCCAGCGATACCAGGATGTTGTAGCCGTCGCGCTCCAGGTCGCCCAGGCCGCCGACGAACCTGACGCTGTGCTCGTCCAGCCCGCCCTGGTCGGAAGTGCCGGCGCTGGCGCCCAGTTCGGCGCCCTCGAAGCCCTGCCGGGTGATGATGTTGACCACGCCGGCCACGGCGTCCGAGCCGTACACCGCCGAGGCGCCGTCCTTGAGCACCTCGATGCGCTCCACCGCCACCAGCGGCAGCGCATTGAGGTTGACGAAGGTGTCCGACAGGCCGCCGGCGGGGAAACCGTAGTTGGCCAGCCGGCGCCCGTTGAGCAGCACCAGGGTGTTCTTCTGGCTCAGCCCGCGCAGGCCGATGCCGGCCGAGCCGGAGGCCCAGCCGCTGTTGCTGGTCTCGTTGGCGGCGTTGCCGGTGTTGGCCGAGATCGAGCGCAGCACGTCGGCCACCGTGGCCTTGCCGGACTGCTCCAGCTGCTGGCGCTCGATCACCTGCACCGGATTGGCGGTCTCGGTATCGGTGCGCTTGATGTTGGAGCCGGTGACGGTGACCGTGGCCAGGGTCTTGCTGTCGGAGCCATCCTGCGCGGCGGCGGGCAGGGCCGACAACGACAGCGCCAGGGCGGCCGCCAGGGGTGCAGCTTTCGGCATCGCTGAATCCAGAGGACGTAGGGAGAATCCGCAATTGGGCCATCCGCCGGTTCAGGGAAAAAATGGCCTTGGCTCATGTCCTCATGGCGAAATGTGACGACGCGTGTCGGCGACGACACATTGCCTTTCGTGGCACCGCCCTGCCGGAGCACGCGCGCCCGCTACAATGCCCCCCATGGATATCTTCAAGGTCTTCACCCTGGAAGCGGCGCACCGGCTGCCGAACGTGCCGCCCGGCCACAAGTGCGCACGGCTGCACGGGCACTCGTTCCGGGTCGAGCTGCACGTCTCCGGCCAGGCCGATCCGCACAGCGGCTGGGTGATGGACTTCGGCGACATCAAGGCCGCGTTCCAGCCGCTGTACGACCAGCTCGACCACCACTATCTCAACGAGATCGAAGGCCTGGACAACCCGACCAGCGAACGCCTGTCGATGTGGATCTGGGAGCGCCTGAAGCCCGCGCTGCCGCAGTTGAGCGAGGTCGTGGTCCACGAGACCTGCACTTCCGGCTGCCGCTACCGCGGCTGACCGCCGCCGCCACCTGCCAACCCGTTGATTTTCAATGGATATCCCGGCGCAGGTAAATTTTTCGCGCAGGTTGTTGCAACGCAGCACGGATGCGGTATGCTGCGAACCAATAGGGAAGTTCGTGGTTTTGCAGATGGCAGCGCCGTTCAACGAAGACCTCAGCAGCTACACGCACCAGTTCGCGGCGACCGCGGCCCGTGCGAACCGGTTGGCGCTGGAGAACGCGGAGAGCGTGTTCGGCATGCAGCTCAAGACTTTCGAGAAGAACATCAACGCGGCGGCCGGCTTTCTCGGCCAGTTCGCCGAGATCCGCGACATCGGCGCCTACCAGACGCTGCTGCCGCAAGGCTGGAAGATCGTTCGCGACAACCTGGACCGCCTGGCCTCGGCCAACCACGAAGCGGTGGACCTGAGCCTGAAGACCGGCGAGGCCATCGGCCAGCTGGCCAGGAAGGAGATGGAAGCGGCAAGCGATCGGTTCCAGAGCGCCGCAGTGAAGGCCGCCAGGGCCACGCGCGGACGCTGACAACACGAGTTCACCGAATTTGCATGGGGTCCCTCCCCCCCATGCAAATCCAAGGTCCGGCAGATCCCTCCCTCTGCCGGGCCTTTTCTTTTGCGCGGTCGTTTCTTCGGCACGATCCTTCCGCGCGGAGCGACGCCCGCGCGCGCCCGGCCGGGAGCGGGGCGGCCGCAATCGACGGCAGCCGCGCATCGTCCCGCCGCTATAATCGCGGGCCGCTGCGAACGGCAGCGACCGTTGCACCGGCAAGGACACGCGCTTGACTCCCCAGCGACAACCCGGCCGCCTCAGGACGGCACTGACGATCTTCGGCGGATTCCTGCTGCTCCTGGCGGGACTCGGTGCCATCGCCGGCGGCATCTTCGTGGCCTTCAACGGCATGGTGTTCCTGGACGGCTTCGCCAGCTGCCTGCTGCTGGCGGTGTTCGTGCTGCTGCTGTGGAAATTCCGCCTGAACTGGAACGGCCCGACCACAGCCTCGATCGCGGTGTGCCTGTTCGCCTTCTTCGGCATGTTGATGGACTCGCGCGGCAACACGCTCTACAACGCACCTCTGCAATGGCTGTTCGCGCCGGCGGGAGCGACGCTTGCGGTGGACGAGATCATCAGCCATGGCGGCGGCAGCACCGGGATCAACTACGACTTCGTCTTCGTCGACGCCTCCGGCAGCAAGGTCGGCGGGATCAGCAGCTGGATCGTCATGCCGTTCCGCTTGCTGGAATACCTGGTGCTGGGCTCGCTGCTGGTGGCCCTCGTCGGCTGGCTGCGGCCGCGCATCCGCCGCGGCGCGGACTGGCTGCCGCCGCCGGGCTGAGGCGCCGGCGAGAGCCGCTGACGCGGCCGCTGCCCGTCAATCCGGCAGCGACAACCGCCCGGCGAGCCGGCGCGGCTCGGTGCCGGGAGCCCACGGCAACCGTCCCCAGCACGGCATCGCCAGGCGCCGGCGCAGCATCGCGAAGTTCTCGTCGCGGCGCGCCATCTGCGGATCCACCTCGTTGGCGATCCAGCCGATGCATTCCAGCCCAGCCTCGGCGATCGCCGCCGCGGTGAGCCGCGCATGGTTGATGCAGCCCAGGCGCAGGCCCACCACCATCAGTACCGGCAGCTGCAGCGCGCGCACCAGGTCGGCCTGGTCGATGTCCGCGCTCAATGGCGCCGCCCAGCCGCCGACGCCTTCCACCACCACGGTATCGGCCAGCGACCGCAGGCGGCCGTAGGCAGTGGCGACGAGATCCAGTCCGATGTCCACGCCGGCCTCGGCGGCGGCCAGTTCCGGCGCCAGCGGCTGCGGCAACGCGTATGGATTGAGGTCGGCATAGGACGGCTGCGGATCGCTGGCCGACAGCAGCGCCAGCGCGTCCTCGTTACGCCACTGGCCGTCGACCCGTTCGCAGCCGCTGGCGACCGGCTTCATGCCCACGGCGCGCAGGCCGGCGGCGCGCAGCGCATGCAGCAGCACGCAGCTGGAGAAGGTCTTGCCGATGCCGGTATCGGTACCGGTGACGTACAACGAGGCGATGGGACTCAAGGTGGGTTTCCGCTGCGGCCACGATGGTGGCCGGAATCCGCCATTCTCGCGTCTCGCCGCGCCCGTGGCACCCCCGCCGGGTCGACGGATACGGGCGCGCGCCGGCACTCCGCCGCCACGTGGCGTCCGGCGTACGCGGCGCCGGCCGATTGGCTCTAGAATCGGCCGATGTCCTTTTCCACTTCCACGCTCGCCGGCAGCAAGCCGGAACAGTACGCCCAGCTGCTGGCGCAGGCACAGGCCCTCGTCGATGGCGAAGGCGACCGCATCGCCAACGCCGCCAACCTGTCGGCGCTGGTCTACCACGCGTTGCCCGACCTGAACTGGGCAGGCTTCTACTTCTTCGACGGCCGCGAGCTGGTGGTCGGCCCGTTCCAGGGCCTGCCGGCGTGCGTGCGCATCGCGCTGGACAAGGGCGTGTGCGGCGCGGCGGCCAGCAGCCGGCAGACCCAGCGCATCGAGGACGTGCACGCCTTCCCCGGGCATATCGCCTGCGATGCGGCGTCGCGCTCGGAACTGGTGGTCCCGCTGGTCAAGGACGGCGCGCTGGTCGGGGTGTTCGACCTGGACAGCCCGCTGCCGGCGCGCTTCGACGCGGACGACCAGCGCGGGCTGGAAGCCATCGCCGGAGTCTTCCTCGGCGCACTGGCGTGAGCACCTCGCAGCTGCGCAACATCGGCCCCAAGAGCGCGGCCTGGCTGCGCCAGGTCGGCGTGCGCACGCAGCAGGACCTGGCCGATGCGGGTGCGGTCGCCGCCTTCGTCAAGGTCAGGCGCGCCGGCTTCAAGCCCAGCCTCAACCTGCTGTACTCGCTGGAGGGTGCGCTGATCGGCTGCCACTGGCAGGACATCCCCGCCGCGCGCCGGCAACAACTGGTGGCCGAGTACGAGGCGGCCGCTGCCGACCTGCCGCCGCCGCGCGGACGCCCGGTCGCCGCGCCGGTGTATTCGAGCCATCCGCAACAGGCCGACGACGCCGACAGCGGCGAGGAAGCGGCGGAGACGCACGACGCCCCCTGAAGTCCATGGATCGGCGCCGCACGGAACGGACGGCGCCTGCCCCGGCCGCAGGCTTCACCGGTAGAACCTTGGCCACGCAGCCCGGGGAGGCAAAGCGCACCCGGGGTCTCACGGCATGCCGGGCGCGCTTCGCTTGCCCGGGCCACGCCCCGGGTTCAAGGGACGGAATCGACGGCCCCGCCGCATCCGGGGCCTACTCGTGCGCGCCTCCCGCGACCGGTACCACCATCGGCGTGCCGGTCACCGGATCGGGCACGACCAGAGAGCGGATGCCGAACACCGATTCGATCAGCTCCGGGGTGATCACCTCGGCGGGCGCGCCGGTGGCGAGGATGGTGCCGGCCTTCATCGCGATGATGTGGTCGGCGTAGCGCGCGGCCTGGTTGAGGTCGTGCAGCACCATCACCAGGGTGCGACCGCCGTCGCGGTTGAGCCGGCGGCACAGCTCCAGCAGGTCGTACTGGTGGGCGATGTCGAGGAAGGTGGTCGGCTCGTCGAGCAGCAGGATCGGCGTTTCCTGGGCGATCGCCATCGCCAGCCAGACGCGCTGGCGCTGGCCGCCGGACAGCGCATCGACCGGCTGCTCGGCCAGCGCGTCCACCTGGGTCTGCCGCATCGCCGCGAGCACGGCGCGTTCGTCCTGCTCGGACCACTGCCGCAGCAGGGTCTGGTGCGGGAAGCGGCCGCGCGCCACCAGGTCGGCGACGCAGATGCCCGGGGGCGCCACCGGCGACTGCGGCAGCAGGCCGAGCATGCGCGCGACCTCGCGCGTGGGATAGCTGCGGATGTCCCGGCCGTGCAGCACCACCCGTCCGGACTGCGGCGCCAGCAGCCGCGCCAGCGCACGCAGCAGCGTGGACTTGCCGCAGGCGTTGGGGCCGACGATCGCGGTGATCCGGCCCGCCGGGATGCGCACGTCCAGCGCGCGCGTCACCTGCCGCGACTCGTAGGACAGCGTGAGCTTCTCGCCGTACAGCGGCGATGCGATCGCGTCGGCGCCCGTGTCGGTCATCGGTCCGTTCCCTCTCAAGCCTTGCGCGTCCGGGTCAGCAGCCACATCAGGTAGATCCCGCCGACGATCCCGGTCGTGCGCCCGATCGGCAAGGTCAAGCGCCATGGCAGCGACTGCGTGAGCAGGTCGGCGAACAGCAGCAGGCACGCGGCCATGGCGGCCGAGGCCAGCACCGGCAGCCTGCCGCCGCCGCACAGCCGTGCCGCCAGCTGCGGCGCGGCCAGCGCGACGAAGGCGATCGGCCCGGCGGCGCCGGTGGCCAGTGCCGCCAGCACCACCGCGGCGGCGATCGCCAGCA
Organism: Stenotrophomonas sp. MMGLT7; assembly: GCF_021168555.1. Lineage (GTDB taxonomy): Bacteria > Pseudomonadota > Gammaproteobacteria > Xanthomonadales > Xanthomonadaceae > MMGLT7. The sequence continues at coordinate 34,149 of NZ_JAJOZS010000009.1, forward strand.
GGCGCGTGCGCTCCACCGCGATGCCGAGCTGGCGGGCCATGTCGTCGCCCATCTCGATGAGTTCCAGCCGGCGTGCCAGCGCCTGCACGCACGGCAGCAGCAGCACGCCGATCGCCACCGGGACGACATGGTTCCAGCCGCGCGCGTCCAGCGAGCCGGCACGCCACAGGTTGGCCATCACCGCGTTGTCGAGATCGCCCTTGACCAGCATCAGCCCGTTGAGCGCGTCCAGGATCGCGCCGACGCCGACGCCGACCAGCACCAGCCGGTAGCCGCCGGTCACGCCCGAGCGCAGCGACAGCAGGTAGACCAGCACCGCGGTGGCGAGGCCGCCGGCGACCGCGGCCAGCGCCACCTGCAGCACGCCCTGGTCGAACAGCACGATCTGCGCGATCGCGCCGGCCGCCGCGCCGGTGGTGAAGCCGATCACGTCCGGCGAGCCCAGCGGATTGCGTGACACCGACTGGAACACCGCGCCCGACACCCCCAGCGCGGCGCCGGCGAACAGCGCGGTGAGCGCGCGCGGCAGGCGGATCTCGAGCACGACGCGGTCGACGATACCGCCGTCGCCGCGGCCCAGCAGCGCGTCGAGCACCTGTGCCGGCGCCAGCGCCATGCGCCCGGCCAGCAGCTCGGCCGCGACGAACGCCAGCGCCAGCAGCGACAGCACCGCGGCGACCGTCCACGCCCGCGGGTACAGCACCACCGACCAGTCGGCACCGCGCCAGGCCCGGCCCGGGCCGATGCGGGAGAGGCTGCCGCTCACAGGTGCGCGATCCGGCGCCGGCGTGCCAGCGCCACGAAGAACGGCCCGCAGATCAGCGCGGCCATGATGCCCACGCCGATCTCGCCCGGGCGCGCGACGATCCGGCCCAGGGTATCGGCCGCCACCAGCAGGATCGCCGCGACCAGCATCGAGTACGGGATCAGCCAGCGGTGCTCCGGCCCCACCACCCTGCGCGCCAGGTGCGGCGCGGTCAGGCCGATGAAGCTCAACGGCCCGGCGGCCGCGGTGGCGGCGCCGGCCAGGATCACCACCGACAGCATCGCCAGGGTCCAGACCCGGGCCGGGTTGGCGCCCAGCGCATGCCCGAGCTCCTCGCCCAGCATCACCGCATCCAGCGGCCGCGCCAGCACCAGCGCCAGCCCCAGCCCCAGTGCCGCCGTCACCGCCACCGGCAGCAGCACGCCCTGGCCGCGTCCCTGCAGCGAACCCACCGACCAGTGGCGGAACTGGTCGAACACCGAATCGTCGCTGTTGAGCAGGATCACCTGGGCCACCGCCTGCAGCACCACGGTCAGCGCCACGCCGGCCAGCACCAGCCGCACCGGGTCGATGCCGCGGCGGGCGCCGCCCAGCAGGTAGACCCCGCCGCCGGCCAGTGCCGCGCCGGCCAGCGCGAACCACAGGTAGCCGACGACGTCGGTGATGCCGAAGAACGCCACCGCGACCACGATCGCGGTCGCCGCACCGCCGTTGACCCCGAGCAGCCCGGGATCGGCCAGCGGATTGCGGGTCAGCGCCTGCATCACCGCGCCGGCCGCGCCCAGCGCACAGCCGACGACCACCGCGATCAGCGTGCGCGGAACCCGCAGCAGCCGCACCAGCAGATGGTCGCTGTTGCCCGGGTCGAACGCATGCAGCGCCTCCCAGGTCACCGCCAGCGGGATCGTGTGGGTACCCACGCAGAAGCTGGCCGCCACCAGCAACACCAGCACCAGCAGGCCCAGCAGCAGGCCGTCGCGGCGCCGCCGCGCGCGCGCGCGCGGCCCCAGGCGGGATACCTCAACCGTCACGGTTCGTGCCTATGCCCTGCGCATGCCTGCGTCCCACACCCGGGCCGTGCATCACTTGGCGAATTTTTCGACGATGCCGTCGACGATCTCGGTCGCGCTGAAATAGTCGATGCGGAACGAATTGCGCCCCAGCCCGTGCACCTGGCGTGCGCGTACGGACGGCAGGTTGGCCAGCACCGGATCGGCGAGGAAGGCGCGCGTGCCGTCGTCGTCGACGCTGAGCAGGAAGGTGGTGCGCGCGCTCAAGCGGCCCAGGTTCTCGTACGGCGCCCACACGAAGTCCTTGCGCGAACCGGCGCTGTTGGTCTGCCAGGACGGATCCGGCTCCTCGATGTCGAAGCCCAGCGCGCCGAGAAGGCGCCCGTGGGCGCTTTCGCGGGTGGCGATCGGGTTGCCCATGCCGGGGCCGTTGAAGCTGATGATGTTGGTCTTGCCCTCGGGCACGCGGATCTTCGCCCTGGCCTCGGCGACATGGCGGTCGAAGGCGGCGATGCGCGCCTGCGCCTGGGCCTCGTGCCCGGTGGCGCGGCCCAGCTCGACGGCCAGGTCCTGCCAGGTCCGGTCGCCGTAGTCGAGCACGATGGTCGGCGCGATCTTCCTCAGCTCGGCCAGCTGCTGCATCGCCGAATCGTTGCCGGTGCGGGCCACCACGATCAGGTCCGGCTTGGCCGCGTAGGCGGTCTCCAGGTCGACACTGCCCGCCGGCCAGACGTTCTCCACGCTGCGCTGCCCGGCCACGTCGGCCCATTGCGCGAAGAACTGGTTCTTCGACGTCGATGCGCTGGCCGCCACCGGCGCGTCGATCGCCAGCAAGGTGCCGGTGATCGCCACCGAGGTGGACAGGATGCGTTCGGGCGGCTTCGGGATCGCGGTGACGGTGCCATCGGCGTTGTCGAAGCTGCGCCAGGCCGCAGCAGCCTGCGTTTCCGACGTCGCCACGCCCGCACCCTCGCGGCTGCAGGCAGCCAGGGCCAGGCCCAGACCGCACACAGCCAGCCAACCGAATCCACGCTTCAATGCCGACATCTCGCCCATCCGCCAAAGATCGATGTATCGCCTACAGTTTGCCCGAACCGCCTGCCGTTGTCGGCCGCCGGGCGGGCCGATCGCGGCGACCTGCGCCGCCGCGATCGTTCGTCGCTGCCGCTCCCTGGCGGTGTCGCGGCGCCGGCGGCGGCGCGACACGCGAGCGCCTATTTCGCCTTGTGCGAAATGCGGGTGACGCGGTCGCCCTTCGGGTCGTCCTCGCCGCGCGACTTGTTGACCGCGAACACCGCGCCCGCGCCGTCGGCGTGGACGTGGTTGGGGAAGGTGCCGCCGTCGAGGTTGGCGACCAGCGTACCGGCGCGGTCGACCACCGCGATGGTGCCCGAGGCGCGGTTGCTGACGTAGGCCAGGCCCGACACCGGATCCACCGCCACGTTCAGCGGGCCGGCGCCCACCGCCACGTCGTGCTCGATCCTGCCGCTGGCCGGATCGACGATCAGCAGGTTGTCGCTGCCCTGCGCCACCACCAGCAGGCGCCTGGCACCCGGGTCCCAGGCCAGGCCGATGGCGCTGGTGACGTTGCTGAGCGGGATCACCTTGTCCACCTGGTCGCTGGCGGTATCGATCACCACCGCCTCGGGGGTGGACAGGCTCACGCTGAACAGCTTGCCGCCGGCCTCGTCCAGCGCCAGGCTGGTCGGGGTGAACTTCTCGCCGCGCTGGCGGGTGGCGATCTCGATGTCCTTGACGTGCTCGAGCGTGCGGGTGTCGAACACCGACACGTGGGTCTCGCCTACCGCCGACACGTAGGCCTTGCCGCGCTTGCCGTCGATCACCACGTCGCGCGAATGCGGCACGGCCTCGGCCGGGAACTGCTTGACCAGCGACAGGTCGGACTGGCGGTACACCGCCACCGTGCCCTGGCGGGTGTTGGTCACCCACACGTTGCCGTTGGCGTCGTCCACGCCCACGCCGTAGACCGCGTACACCCCGCCCTCGCGCGGCGGCTGGCCCGGGCGCGCTTCCGGGGCCGGGGCCGCCGCCGGGGTGACGCGGGCGACGATCTTCAGCGTCTTCGGATCGACCTTGACCAGCTCGGACTGCTTGACCGGCGGACGCCCGACCGCCGCGGTGACGAACAGCGCGTGGTTCCTGGCGCTGTACGCGGACTGGTAAAGCCCGCGCACCAGCGGCTCGGAACGGATGCTGAAATCCTGCTCTCCCTTCAGCGCCAGCTTCGGCGAGACCTTCAGCTCGAACACCTGGGCCGCATCCGGGCCGTCCACCCGCACCAGCAGCGGATGGCGACCGGCGGCGGCATCGGCCGGCAGCGCCAGCTCGGCGCCGAACTTGCCCTCGGCATCGGCCACGTAGGGCTGCGCGTTGAGCACCGAGGCACCGCGCAGCAGGGTGATCTTCTGGCCCGGCTTGAAACCCTCGCCAGCCAGCTCGACGCGGTCGCCGGCATAGGCCACCGGGGTCTTGAGGCTGAGGCGGCCGGCGAAGCTGGTGTCGGGCGCGGTGAACGCACTCTGCGCCAGCGCCAGCGGCGTGGCAGAACCCAGCACCAGCGCCAGCAAAGCCGTACGCAGGAGCCGGGAGGAACGGAAGGCGGAGGAGCGGTGTTTCATGGCTTGGACCTCTTCAGGGGCGCCGCAAGGCGCGGTTGCGATCTGCCTGGGATGGAGCTGCCTCGGCAACATGGGATGGAACGAACAATGGTGGATGGACCGGCTCGCACCCGACGGGCGCAACGACCGGTTACGGCAGCAGCTCCCCCGGCAGCGCCTCGATGCCGGTCCAGCGCAGGTCCCCGCGGGCCGGCTGCCCGGCACGGGCATGCTCGTGCAGCGCAGGTCGGCAGGCACCGCCGTTCATTGCCGCGCGTCGCCGCTGTGATCGGGGATGCCGGCGACCACGTGCAATGCATACAGCAGCGAGGCGCGCAGCATCGGGCCATGGCCCAGGCCGGGGAACTCGTGGTACTCGACCTCGAGGCCGGGCAGCTTGCGCAGCCGCTCGGACAGCTGGAACGCCGAATCCGACGGTACGCATGCCACGCAGCGCATATGCGCGGCAACGCGCGGATCGGCCATGTTGCGACCGGACCGGTCGGGATGGCGCTCGCCGCCGCCGAGCATCAACAGCACGCGCGCAGTGCGTCCCGCGTTGCCGGCGAAGAAGCGCTGCTCCGGCTCCCCGAGCATGTAGCCCTCGCCCCACCACAGCGAAGGACTCGCCGGCGCATAGGTCTGGAAACCGCCGGCACCGCTGTACAGCGCATGCAGCGTGAACAGCCCGCCGAACGAATGTCCCCACAGCGTCTGCTGACGCGCGTCCAGCGGCGCGCGCCGGGCCACCTCCTGGCGGATCGCGCCCAGGATGACGTCGAGGAAGGCGTCGGCGTCGCCGCCGACCATGGCGGCCTGCTCGCCCTCGCCGCGCATGGCCGCCACCGGAGTGTAGTCGCGGGTGCGCGCGGCGGTATCCACGCGCTTCTCGTTGTCGTAGCCGACGAACACCAGCACCTGCGGCTGGCCTGCGGCCAACTCGTCCAGCAGCGCGTCGTCGAATTCCATCAGCGCGGCATTGCCATCGAGCATCCAGAACGCCGGGAAGCCTCTCTCCGGAGGTGGCACCTTGGGAATTCCCAGGTTGACCCGCCAGCTGCGCGCGCCGTCGGCGCTGGTGACGACGAAACGCTCGAAACGGTACTGCGCCGCGGTGTGGTCGGCGATCGTGGGGCCGATCTCGCGCTGGAAATCGCGCCGCTGCGCGGCCGCCTCCGGCGCTGCCGACAGCAACGCGAGCACGAACAGCCCGGAAAGCCAGGGCAGGGGCACTCCATCCCGGCCCCGAGGACCGCCACGCCGATCTACTTGCTTCATCCTCATCCCCGGATCAGAACTCAATGTCCGGGCTGGCCCAGTCGGCACGGCCGGATTCGTTGCAGGCATCGCAGCGGCCGCCGGCAGCCGCAGGAACGGCACGTTCCTCATCCGCCGACAGTCCGGTGAGATGCTGACCACGCCCGTGGAAGACCGCCTGCGGCAATGCATCGGCTCGCTGTTGGAAACGGGCTGGACGATGCAGGAGCCATCGCGGCCATTCTACAAAGATGCGAGTGATTATCAACCAAATCCGGCCGCTCCGGCCGGAACGGGCACTGCGGCCCCGCTGGCGGTGCGGCCGGGCCCCGTTTCACGCCCAGGTCCGCGCTGCCGTCCGGGCGAACTGCGATCGTCGCTCCCGCGCAGGCGGGAGCCCATGACATTGCCGTGATTCGGCCCGGGCGTCCCGCCATGACCAGCCATGGCCGGCCATTCGGCTGTAATGAAGCGCCCGGCCGTAGTAAAGCGCTCGGCGGTGGTGAGGCGTCCGGCTGCGGTGAAACTCGGGAACGCAAGGCTCGGCGCGCAAGCCTCGGCCCGGGCTCCAAGCGCGCCCAGGCAGCCGCAGGCCCCTTGCTTTCCGCCATTGGGCGCTCCATCGGAGCGCCGTTCCCGGACGCCAGCGCGGCCGTGCCGGGACGCCGCATCGTCAGAACCCGATGTTCAGGGTGGCCCAGTAGGCGCGCCCCGGCTCGTTGTAGCTCGATGCATTGACCGAGCCGGAGCTGTTCCGGACGGCGGTGCGGTATAGGCGCTTGTCGGCCAGGTTGTTGACGCCGAGGCCGAGGCTGACCTTGGACGTGATGCGATAGCGGCCGCTGATGCCGAGCACGTGGTACGCGCCGAGTTCGTCGCCCTCGACCGCGGCGCCGGTGGAGTCCTGCGTGGCCGAATGCTGCCGGCCGTAGAAGGTGCCGGTCAACGCCAGCGAGAGCGCCTCGGTCGCGTGCCAGTCCAGCGAGGTGTTGACGGTGTAGTCGGGGATCACCGACAGCGGCTGGTCGGTCTGCTTGTTCTTGTTCTCGATCATCCAGGTGACGTTGGTGTTCCACTTCAGCACGTCGCCGCGCTCGCCCAGCAGCGGCACCCCGAGGTTGCCTTCCATGCCCTGCACGATGGCCTTGGAAGCGTTCTCCCACAGGTAGACGTAGCGCGTGCCGACCGCGCCCACCGGCGTCGTGCTGACCGTGATCTTGTTCTGGTAGTCGTTGTGGAAGTAGGTCAGCGAGGCGTGCCAGCCGGTGTCCGGCGCCCACTCCACGCCGATCTCCTTGTTGATGCTGGTCTCCGGGTCCAGGTCGGCGTTGCCGAGGATGTAGCAGCTGCCGCCGTAGGCGTAGTAGCAGCCGCCGCCGTTGGACTGGTACAGGTAGTTCGGGTTGGACTGGTACAGGTTGGGTGCCTTGAACGCACGCGCCACGCCGCCCTTGAGCAGCCAGTCGCCGCCGAGCTTGTACTGCGCGTTGAGGCTGGGGCTGAAATTGTTGCCGAACTGGTCGTAGTGGTCGAGGCGCAGGCCGGGGGTGAGGATCCAGCGCTCGCCCAGGTAGATGTTGTCCTCGACGAACAGCGCCGCCGACTTCTGCTCGTTGACGTCGCTGCCGTCACCGTAGTCGACGCCGTCGACGAAGGTGGTGGCGCTGGAGCTGACCGAATAGGGATCGTCGAGCTTGTTGTCGCGCGCCTCGAAACCGACCGTCCAGATGTTGTCCACGCCGCCCAGGACGCTGGGGATGTTCAGTTCGCCGTCGAGCATCCAGTTCTTCAGCAGCGAGGTCGACCAGGTGCTGGTCAGTGCGCCTTCGGTCCTGCCGGCCATACCTTCGTCCAGGCGGGTGTTGTCGGTCTCCTCGTAGGACAGGCTCACGCGCGAGGTGCCGAAGCCCCACTTGCCGCGGTGGGTGATCGCGGCGGTGCGGCGGATCATGATGTTGGTCTCGGCGCCGCCTTCGGCCAGCGTGCCCATCAGGTCGGCGTTGTAGGTGGACGCCAGGCCGCGCTCGCCGGCGTAGATGTTGCCCTGGCGGCTGAAGCCGGCCTCGAACTCGACCACCTGGTTCTCGCTCGGGTCCCAGCGCAGCAGTCCGTTGATGTCCTTGTTGCGCACGCCCTCGCGGCCGGCCGGCGACATGTCGCCGTTGTCGGCGGCGTAGGCGGAGTTCAGCTCCAGCGAATCGGCATCGGTCTTGTTGAGGTTGCCGTACATGCGGAACGACCAGTCGCGCGCCAGCGGGCCGCTGAGGGTGAAGCCCACGCGCTGGCTGCCGCCTTCGTCGCTGTGCTCGGGCACCAGGCCGTACAGGCTGAGCGAACCTTCGAGGTCGCCGGTCGGCTTCCTGGTGACGATGTTGACCACGCCGCCGGAAGCGCCGGAACCGTAGCGCGCCGCCGCCGGGCCGCGCAGCACCTCGATCCGCTCGATCGCCTCGGCCGGTACCCAGTTGGTGTCGCCGCGGGTGTTGCGCTCGCCGCTGCGGCCCATGCGCACCGAGTCGCGCGAGCCGACGCGCTTGCCGTCGACCAGGATCAGGGTGTTCTCCGGGCCCATGCCGCGCAGGTCGATCTGGCGGTTGTTGCCGTACTGGCCGGAGGCGCTGTTGCCGGTCAGGTTGACGCCGGGCATGGTGCGCAGCAGTTCGGACAGGTCGTTGGCCGGCGGGCGGCTCTCGATGTCCTCGCGGGTGATGATCGAGGTGCCCAGCGCCTGCCTGGCGATCTGCTCGGCGGTGACGTGGATGGTATCGAAGGTGGTCGCGTCGTCCCCGTCCCCGTGGCGCCCGCCGCGGGGATGATCGTCGCGGTGGCGGGCCTCGTCGGCCTTGTCCTTCTCCGCGTCCTGGGCGGCTGCCGGGAGGCTCAGCGCGAGCATCGCCGCAGCCAGCGCGGCGGCCAGCGGCCGGCGGATCGAACGGGACGGGAAATGCGGATGCGCGGACATCCGGAAACGACTGCAAGCAGGCATCGATAGACCTCTCAGAGTGGGTGGTACCTCTGGCGATGGCTTGAGGTCGAATGAGGGAAGCCGGTCATCCCGTGCGCATCCCTCTTGCGGGGAAGGCTGGCCACGGCTTCATCACGAATAATTTACGAGATCGGTCCGCGTTCCCAATGCCCGTGGCGATGCGCTTTGTTGCGCACCCGGCATGCCGCGCCACATCGCGGCACGCAGTTGCCGCCGTGCCTCAGCGCAGCGCCAGCAGTTCGCGCAGGTCGTCGACCGCCGCCACCGCATGCGCCCGCTCGATGTCGAAGCCGCGCAGGTAGCCGTAGCGCACCATCGCCAGGGGCATGCCGGCCGCTTGCGCCGCGGCGGCGTCGGTGGCCGAATCGCCGACCATCAGGCAACGCTGCGGCGGCTGTCCGAACATCCCGGCCAGGTACTGCAGCGGCAGCGCGCTGGGTTTGCGCTCGGCCAGGGAATCGCCGCCGACCTCGGCGGAAAAGTAGCCGGCCAGCCCGAGGTGCTCCAGCAGCGGCTCGACGAAACCGATCGGCTTGTTGGTGCAGATCGCCATGGTGACGCCTTCGCCCTGGAGCAGGGCCAGCGCCTCGCGCACGCCCGGGTACACCTGCGGGTGGTGCAGCAGGCATTGGCCGTAGTTGCGCATCATGTCCGGCATGACCTCGTCCACCGCGACCCCAGCGCGCAGTTCGCGCAGGGCGGTGGCGGTCAGCGCGCGCACGCCCTCGCCGATCCACTGGCGCACCGCGGCCTCGTCGACCTGCGGCAGCCGCCACTGCTGCAGGGTGAGGTTGAGCGCCTCGGCGATGTCGGAGACGCTGTCCACCAGCGTGCCATCCAGGTCGAAGATCACCAGCGGGTACGGGAACGGCATGTCGGCACGGCAGCAACGGGATGGTTCATTCTAGGATGCGTGCCGCTGCCGGCCTACCCGTGGCCGGATGCCGCACCCCCTCGACTTCTCGATGCGCCGGATGCGCTGCGACCGGTTCGCGGCCTGCAGCCAGGGGCCGTCGATAGCGAGCCACCCGCAGCGATAGCAGCCGCGCCCGACCCGTAGTCGACCGTAGGAGCGACTTCAGTCGCGATGCTCTACCGGTAAAGCCCATCGCGACTGAAGTCGCTCCTACAAAAGCGCAAACAAGAGCGCAAACAAGAGCGCAGGCAAGCGCGCAGGCAAGCGCGCAGGCAAGCGCGCAAGGCTATTCGCCGTGCGCGAACAGGTCCGACTGCAGCGCCACCTCGTCGCGGTCGCGGAAGCCGGACAGGCCGACGCCGACCAGTCGATAGCGGGTGGCCTCCGGCATCCGCACCCGCTCGCGCAGCGCCAGCGCGATGCCGGCCAGCGCCGCGGCCGAGGCCGGCGGCGTCTCGAGCGTGAGGCTGCGGGTGAGGATGCGGAACTGCGAGGTCTTGAGCTTGAGCACCACGGTGCGGGCGATGCGCTCGGTCTTGCGCGTCGCGCTCCAGGTCTTGTCGGCGAGTTGCCGGATGGCCGGCTCCAGCGCCTCCAGCGGCAGGTCCTCGGCGAAGGTGTCTTCCGAGGAGATCGACTGCACCGGCTGGTCCGGCTCGACCGGGCGCTCGTCGATGCCGCGCGCGCGGTTGTGCAGGCGCCGGCCGAAGCTGCCGAAGCGGACCTCCAGTTCCTCGAGCGCCAGTTCGCGCAGCTGCCCTACCGTGGTCACCCCCAGTGCCGCCAGCTTCGCCTCCATCACCTTGCCCACGCCCGGCACGCGACTGACCGGCAGCGTGGTGAGGAAGGCCTCGACCCGGTGCGGGCCGATCACGAACTGGCCGTTGGGCTTGCGCCAGTCCGAGGCGATCTTGGCCAGGAACTTGTTGGGCGCGATGCCGGCCGAGGCGGTGAGCGAGGTTTCCTCCAGGATCTGCGCGCGGATGGTCTGCGCGATCTCGGTGGCGGTGGCGATGCCGCTCCTGGGCGCGGTGACGTCGAGGTAAGCCTCGTCCAGCGACAGCGGCTCGACCAGGTCGGTATGGCGCAGGAAGATCTCCCGGACCTGCCGCGACACCGCCTTGTAGCGGACGAAGTCCGGCGGCACGAACACCGCGTCCGGACACAGCCGCTCGGCACGCAGCGCCGGCATCGCCGAGCGCACGCCGAACACCCGCGCCTCGTAGGATGCCGCGCACACCACCGAGCGCGCGCCGCGCCAGGCCACCACCACCGGGCGCCCGCGCAGCGCGGGATCGTCACGTTGTTCCACGGAGGCGTAGAACGCGTCCATGTCCACGTGGATGATCTTGCGCATGTAAGGCGACCCTACGGCGGCGAACGGTGGATGCCCATGATAAGGGCGTTGTTCGCAGGCGCTGCGAATAACGCATACAACTCATGCAGATAGCCCGGCATCCGCAATCCACGCTACGCCTGCGTACGGATAAAACGTTTGATTGAATGCTTTGGCCTCGTGCACGCTTGTTGACTGTTACTGCCAATGCACCTGGAAATCCCTGTGACACAACGCCCCAACGCATTTTCACGCGAACAGCTGCTTGCCAGCGCGCACGGCGAGCTGTTCGGCCCGGGACGCGGCCGCCTCCCCAACGATCCGATGCTGATGTTCGACCGGATCACCGAAGTCCGTGAAGACGGCGGCTCCCAGGGCAAGGGCATCGTGCGCGCGGAGCTGGATATCCGCCCGGACCTGTGGTTCTTCCAGTGCCACTTCATCGGCGACCCGGTGATGCCCGGCTGCCTGGGACTGGATGCGATGTGGCAGCTCACCGGCTTCTTCCTGACCTGGGGCGGCGCCGTCGGCCGCGGCCGCGCACTGGGCTGCGGCGAGGTCAAGTTCACCGGCCAGGTGCTGCCCAGCGCCAAGCTGGTCAGCTACGAGATCGACATCACCCGCGTCATCAACCGCAAGCTGGTGATGGCGCAGTCCGACGCGCGCATGCTGGTGGACGGCCGCGAGATCTACACCGCCAAGGACCTGCGCGTGGGCATGTTCAGCTCGACGGAGAACTTCTGATGCGCCGCGTCGTCGTCACCGGCATGGGCATCACTTCGTGCCTGGGCAATGACCTGGACACGGTCTCGGCAGCGCTGCGCGAGGGCCGCTCCGGCATCGTCGCGATCCCGCAGTACACCGAGATGGGCCTGCGCAGCCAGGTCGCCGGCGCGGTCGAGCTGGACCTGGACGCGCTGATCGACCGCAAGCTCAAGCGCTTCATGGGCGATGCCAGCGCCTACGCCTACCTGGCCATGCGCGATGCGCTGGCCGACGCCGGCCTGGACGCCGACGCCATCGCCGATCCGCGCATCGGCCTGATCGCCGGTTCCGGCGGCGGCTCCAGCCGCTGGCAGGTGGAAGGCGCCGACATCATGCGCGCGCGCGGCGTGCGCAAGGTCGGCCCGTACATGGTGCCGCGCACGATGTGCTCGGCGGTGTCGGCCTCGCTGGCCACCGCGTTCCACATCAAGGGCCTGAGCTATTCGATCTCGGCCGCCTGCGCGACCTCGGCGCACTGCATCGGCGCGGCCGCCGACCTGATCCGCCATGGCGCGCAGGACGTGATGTTCGCCGGCGGCGGCGAGGAGCTGGACTGGGCGATGACCTGCATGTTCGATGCGATGGGCGCGCTGTCGGGCGGCTTCAACGACCGCCCGGCGGTGGCCTCGCGCCCCTACGACTCGCAGCGCGACGGCTTCGTCATCGCCTCCGGCGGCGGCATGCTGGTGCTGGAGGAGTACGAGCACGCCAAGGCGCGCGGCGCGCGCATCCACGCCGAGCTGCTCGGCTACGGCGTCACCTCCGACGGCGCCGACATGGTGGCCCCCTCAGGCGAGGGCGCGGTGCGCTGCATGAACATGGCGATGGCCGGGCTGGACCGCCCGATCGACTACCTCAACACCCACGGCACCTCCACCCCGCTGGGCGACGTCACCGAGCTGGGCGCGGTGCGCGAGGCCTTCGGCGAGGCGGTGCCGCCGCTGTCCTCGACCAAGGCGCTGTCCGGGCACTCGCTGGGCGCGGCGAGCGTGCACGAGGCAATCTACAGCCTGCTGATGCTGCGCGACGGCTTCATCGCCGGCTCGGCCCATATCGACGAACTCGATCCGCGCGCCGAGGGCTTCCCGATCGTGCGCGAGAGCCGCGAGGCGAAGCTGGACACGGTGATGTCCAACAGCTTCGGCTTCGGCGGCACCAACGCGGCGCTGGTGTTCGGGCGCGTTTGACCGGCGGCGTCCGGCCCGGCACGGGGTCGGACGCTGCTCCTCTTCCGCTTGCGGGGCCTGGACCCTCGGGGAAGGTTTCGCGGCGGCGCCGATAGGCGCATGAAAAGCGCCCTCATCCGCCCCTGCGGGGCACCTTCTCCCGCAGGCGGGAGAAGGTCCGGATGCCCGCGCCTCCGGCCACGACGGCTCCCCCGGAAGCGGACAGAAGCCAGTTTCCCGGTTTTCCTGTGTCGCGACGCAACGGCATCCGCGTCCCCATCCCCGCGTAGGGCGACGCATGTCCTGGGGCGGACGATCCCTCGCCTGCCCGGCCGATCGCGGGGCAGCCACGCATGCGCGCATGGCGACGGCACCGGTGCACTCCCCCCTCAGGCGTTCCGGCGCGGCGGGCATGCAGCAACGACGACGCCAACGCATGGCTCGCGTTGCCCGCTGCCGGCCCGTATCATCGCCAGTGAAAATGATTCTCAGGACGCATCGGCCGCGATCGATGGTCCGATGCCTGCGTCGACCTTCGCCAACGCCCCACGGGAGCCTTCCATGTCCATCGCCACCCGCCGCCGCGCTCGCGCCCGGCTGATTCCCGGCCTCGTCGCGCTGCTGGCCTGCGGCCAGCTCCTTTCCGCGCCTGCGGCCGCCAACGAGATCCGCGTCGCGCATGCCCAAGGCGAGACGGTGCTGCCCGGCATCCCGCAGAAGGTCGCCGTGCTCAACCTGGCCGCGCTCGACGCCCTGCAGGCGCTGGGCGTCGAGGTCGCGGGCGTGCCGAAGGCGAACTTCCCGTCCTACCTGTCCGCCTACCGCGATCCCCGCCATCGCCAGGTCGGCAGCCTGTTCGAACCGGACCAGGCCGCGCTGCAGGCGCTGGCCCCGGACCTGATCGTGGTCGGCGGCCGCTCGCGTTCGGCCTATCCGGCGCTGAGCAAGCTGGCGCCGACGCTCGACCTGGACAGCGGGGACGAGGGCTTCATCGACCGGGCGATCGCCAACGTGCGCACGCTGGGCCGCATCTTCGCGCGGGAAGAGCAGGCGCAGGCGCTGGCCGGGCAGTTGCAGGCCACCGTAGCCGACCTGCATGCCAAGGCCAGGTCCCAGGGCACCGGGCTGATGCTGTTCGCGGTGAACGGCAACATCAACGCGCAGGCGCCGGGTTCGCGCTTCGGCGTCGTCCACGAACTTGCCGGCATTCCCTCGGTGCTGCCGCGCCAGGATGCCGAGGCCGGTCCCCGCCCCGCCGCCGGCTCGCCGGAGGCACAGGCCGCGCGGCGCAAGCAGGAGGCCATGCTGGCGCAGGCGCTGGCGGCCGAGCCGGACTGGCTGTTCGTGCTCGACCGCGACACCGCCACCGGCGGCGAAAGCAAGCTGGCCGAGGCGCTGGCCAGGCACCCGCAGATCGTCCAGAGCGCGGCGTGGAAGGCGCAGCGGGTGATCCACCTGGACGCGCCGACCTGGTACCTGGTCGGCAACGGTCCCGGCGCGATCCAGCAAAGCGCCGCGCAGATCGCCGCGGCGTTCGAGGCCGCCGAGCGCTGAGCAAGGCGCGAGCAGCGGTCTCGATCACGACTTCGACCCGCGCTGCCTCTTGCTCACATTTGAAGTCCGCCACTCCCTTCTCCCGCTTGCGGGGCCGGGCACCCTCGGGGGTGGAAGGTGCCCGGAGGGCGGATGGGGGCTGCCTGGAGCATGGGAAAGCCAAAGCAAAAGCTCCCTCATCCGGCGCTGCGCGCCACCTTCTCCCGCACGCGGGAGAAGGGAGCCGGCCCGTTGCCGTTCGCAATGAAGAGACAGCAATCTGCAGGGCGCGCCTTGTCGGATTCGGCTGCGTCCGGGTTGTTTAGCCAGCACGCGTTGGAAACACAGCCGGGCAGGCTGCCTCGCTGCCGGATCGCGCCGCAGCGGCGGGACGACGCTACCCGGAGATGGCCGCGCTACGCCGCGCCGGCGCGGCGCCCGCTACAGCGGGCGTTTTTCTTCCGGCTTGCCGTGTTGCCCCTGGGGCTGGCCGGCGGCGGGCCTGGCCGATGGTTGCGTTTGGTGCTGCGGTGCCTGTTGCGACGGCTTGGGCCCCTGCTGCGGACGCGCCGGCGCCTGCGACGGCCGCGCTTGCTGTTGCGGCCGCGCTTGCTGATGCGGTTGCGCCTGCTGCTGCGGACGCGACTGTGCTTGCGCCGGCCGCTGCGGTTGCTGCGGGCGTTGCTGCTGCGGACGCGACGGCTGCTGCGGGCGTTGCGCGACCGGCGTCGGCCGATGGCCGCGCCAGCGCTCGCGGTCGTTGTACCAGGACCTGCTGCGGTAATGGTCGTTCCAGTAGCTGTCGAAGACGAAGCTCAGGACCGGCAGGCCGATCTGCGCGCCGTACCCGGACACGTGGACCCGGCGGCCGGAATAGTCGTAGTCCAGCAGCGCCGCCGACAGCCAGCCGCGCTCGCCGCGCCAGGCGACGTCGCACCAAGACCAGTCGTTGATGCAGCCGTAGACCTGCACCGGCGAGCCGCCCGGGATCGTCGCGATGCGGGGATAGCCCGCATCCGGACCCGCGCGCAGGTTGGCGTTGGTGTTGGTATAGCCCCTGTCCGACTGCGCCAGCGCCGTGGGCGCGGCCAGCAAGGCCGCCAGCGATAGCGCGATCCACCCGATCGATTTCATGTTGCGGACTCCTGTGCACGAATGCGGCCATGGCCCCATGGCCGCCAGTAGCAAGCAATATCACGGGCAGACGCTGCGCGAGGTGAACCGGAGCATCGCTACGGATGGCGGTCGTGCCGTCGTCTCCGCGAAGGCGGACTGCCGTTCGGAGAAAACACCGGAGCGGGCAACCGTCAGCCGGAGCGGCAACGCCCAGGTTCGAAAAACTTGAACTCGTCGTCCCTGCGCAGGCGGGGACCCAGGGACTTTCGCGGTGGAATCAATCGGCTGCGGAATCTCGCGGCAACCGCCGTTCAAGGCGCAGGCGCTGGATCCCCGCCTGCGCGGGGACGACGAGCACGAAGATGAGGTCCGGTTTAAAGGGGAATCAGCCCGCCATGCCGCTGTGCCGCAGCAGCGCGTCGATCCTCGGCGCGCGACCGCGGAAGGCCTGGAAGTTGGCCGCCGCGTCGCGGCTGCCGCCGCGCGCCAGCACTTCGCGGCGGAAGCGCGCGCCGGTCTCGGCGACCTGGTCTGGCGCTTCCTCGAAGGCGGCGTAGGCATCGGCGCTGAGTACCTCGGCCCACTTGTAGCTGTAGTAGCCGGCGCCGTAGCCGCCGGCGAAGATGTGGTTGAACTGTTGAGGGAAGCGGTGCCACGCCGGCGGCCGGTTCACCGCCACCTCGTCGCGCACGCGTTCGAGCAGTTCCAGCACGTCGTCGCTGGCCGGGTCGAACTGGCTGTGCAGCAGCATGTCGAACAGGGCGAACTCCAGCTGGCGCACGGTGAACATGCCGCTCTGGAAGTTCTTCGCCGCCAGCATCCGGTCGAACAGCGCGCGCGGCAGTGGCTCGCCGCTGTCCACGTGCGCGGTCATCGCCCGCACCCGCTGCCACTCCCAGCAAAAGTTCTCCATGAACTGGCTGGGCAGCTCCACCGCGTCCCACTCCACGCCGTTGATGCCGGCCACGCCCAGCTCGCCGACGCGGGTCAGCAGCTGGTGCAGGCCATGGCCCATCTCGTGGAACAGGGTGGTGACCTCGCGGTGGCTGAAGGTGGCCGGGCGGCCGTCGCCGCCCTTGCCGAAGTTGCACACCAGGTACACCAGCGGGGTCTGCACGCCGTCCGCGGTGTCGCGGCGGTTGCGGCAATCGTCCATCCAGGCGCCGCCGCGCTTGCCCTCGCGCGCGTACAGGTCGAGGTAGAACTGGCCCACCAGCCGCCCGTCGCCGTCGACCAGGCGGAAGAAGCGCACGTCCGGGTGCCACACCGGCGCGCTGTCGGGCTGCACCTTGAGCCCGTACAGGCCCTCGATCACGTCGAACAGCCCGCCCAGCACCTTGTCCTCGGTGAAGTACGGCTTCACCTCCTGCTCGGAGAAGCTGTAGCGCGCCTGCTTGAGCTTGTCGCTGGCATAGGCCAGGTCCCAAGCCTGGAGCGTGGGCAGGCCGAGTTCGTCGCGCGCGAACGCCTCCAGCTCGGCACGGTCGCGCTGGGCATGGGGCCGGGCGCGCGCGGCCAGGTCGCGCAGGAACTCCAGCACCTGCGCCGGGCTGTCGGCCATCTTGGTGGCGACGGAGTACTCGGCGTAGCTGGCGAAGCCCAGCAGCGCGGCCAGCTCGGCTCGCAGGGCGAGGATGCGGCCGATGTTGCCGCCGTTGTCCAGTGCAGGGTCCGGGCCGAGCTCGGAGGCCAGCACCGCGTTGGCGCGATAGAGCCGCTCGCGCAGCGCGCGATCGTCGGCATAGGCCAGCACCGGCAGGTAGCACGGCATCTGCAGGGTCAGCTTGTAACCGGGCTTGCCGTCCCTGTCGGCGGCGGCGCGGCAGGCGGAGAGCACGTCGGCCGGCAGCCCGGCCAGCTCGGCCGGGTCCTGCACGTACAGCGACCAGGCGTCGGTGGCGTCGAGCACGTTCTCGGAGAACTTCGCCGACAGCGACGACAGCTCCTCGCGGATGGCGGCGAAGCGTGCCTTGCCGGCCTCGTCCAGTTCGGCGCCACCGAGGCGGAAGTCGCGCAGCGCGTTGTCCAGCACCTTGCGCCGCGCCGCGTCGTAGCCGGCCGCTTCCGGCGCCGCCGCCAGCGCCTTGTACTGCGCATACAGCGCCAGGTTCTGCGACAGCGCGCTGCCGAAGCGGGTGATGCGCGGCAGGTTGGCGTTGTAGGCCTCGCGCAGGGCCGGCGAATTGACCACGCCCTGCAGGTGGTTGACCAGGCCCCAGGCGCGATAGAGCCGCTCGGTGGCATCGTCCAGCGGCACCACGAACGCCTCCCAGCTCGGCGGCGCGGTCTCGGCGGTTTTCACCGCCGCCTCGGCCTCGGCCAGCAACCGGTCGATGGCGGGGCCGACGTGCTCGGGGCGGATCTGGTCGAAACGCGGCAGGCCGGAGAAATCGAGCAGGGGATTGGTCATGGAATCTTCCATCGAGGTGGGCACGCTCACCAGGGTCGGGGCGAGACGGTGCATTGCAAGGGTTGGCCGGGGGATCGATCGTTTCCCGGCCGCCGGGGTGTCGCCAATGTTCAAATGCCGGTCGTAATTCTCCATCAATCGCATCCGCGACCACGTTCACCGAACGGCCCGTAGCAGCGACTTCAGTCGCGATGGGGCCTTCCCGGTAAAGCCCCATCGCGACTGAAGTCGCTCCTACGGAAGCGGGCGGCTGCGCTTCACGGCCTGTTCGCCGCCGGCATTCGGACGTTGGCGCGACGCTAGAGTTGCAGGGTACTGCCCGGGAACCCGTCCGCGGGCGCCGGCTCCGCGCGGCCGCCGAGGTGGCGGGCTAGGAAGTCCTCCACCAGCGCGTTGAACGACATCCGGTTGGGCTCGCGCACGAAGCCGTGGCCTTCGTCCGGGTACAGCGCGTACTCGACCGCGATGCCGTTGCCGCGCAGCGCCGCCACCATCTGCTCGGACTCGGCCTGCTTCACCCGCGGGTCGTTGCCGCCCTGGGCGATCAGCAGCGGCGCGCGGATCGCGGCGGCGCGGTGCAGCGGCGAGCGCTCGCGCAGCAGCGCGCGGCCCGGCTCCGTCTCCGGGTTGCCCAGGGCGCGGTACTGCATGGCGCGGGCCGCCTCCCAGTACGGCGGGATCGACGCCAGCAGGGTCTCCAGGTTGGACGGGCCGACCACGTCGATGCCGCAGGCGTAGCGCTGCGGGTAGCGGGTCAGCGCCGACAGCACCGCGTAACCGCCGTAGCTGCCGCCGAAGATCGCCAGCCGCACCGGGTCGGCGATGCCGCGCGCGATCGCCCACTGCACCGCATCCTCCAGGTCTTCGTCCATCTTCCGCCCCCACTCGCCGTCGCCGGCGGCGATGAAGGCCTTGCCGAAGCCGGTGGAGCCGCGGAAGTTGACCGACAGCACCGCGTAGCCGCGGTTGGCCAGCCACTGGTGCATGCCGCTGTAGCCGAAGCCGTCGCGCGACCAGGGACCGCCGTGCACCAGCAGCACCAGCGGCAGCGGCCGGCGCGCGCGCAGCTCGCCGGCATCGGCCTCCACCGGCACGGTCAGGTACGAGACCAGCTTCAGGCCATCGCGCGACTCGATCACGGTGGACTGCATCCGCGCCAGATGCGCGTCGGCCAGCTGCGGGCGCAGCTCCAGCAGCCTGTCCAGCGTGCGGGCGCGGCGGTCGTACAGGTAGACCACGCCCGGCCGCACGTCGGACGAGGCCGAGACCAGCCACAACGCCCCGTCCTCGGTGCGGCCGCCCAGCCGCCACTCGCCGATGCCCTGGGCATCGAGGAACGCGATGTCCGGGGCGATCGCCTCGTCCAGCACGTGCAGGCGGTAGCGCTCGTAGGTAGCGGCGTAGGCCAGCGGGTGGAAATCGTCCTGGTCGTTGATGGTGCCGCCAATGTCGGCGCGCGGATCCTCGGCCAGCACGGTCGTCGCGCCGCTGTCGAAGTCGATGGCGACCAGCGCGGCGGTGTCGCGGCCGCGGCTGTCGCGGAAGTACAGGGTGCGGCCATCCACGCTGAAATGGGTGGGACCGGAGCTGCGCGCGTCCTCGGCCGACAGCGCCAGCCACGGCTGCCACTGCCCGGCCGGGTCGCGGCGCAGCAGCTCGCTGCCACCATCGGCGGTGCTGCGCGAGGCCAGGCGGACGCGATAGTGGGCATCGGCCAGGTAACCGGAGAAGCCGGGATTCTCCTCCAGCAGTTCCAGCTCGCCGCTGCGCAGCGCCAGCCGGTACAGGTCCGGATAGCGGCGGTCGCGCTGGTTCAGCGTCACCAGCACGTGGTCCGGGTGGAACCGGCTGACACTGAACACACCGGCGCGCACGCCCTGCGTCGCCGGCGTCAGCGCGCGCACCTCGCCGCTGGCGACGTCGGCGGCGAACAGGCGCCAGTTCTCGTCGCCGTCGCGGTCCTGCGAGAACAGCAGCAGGCCCGGCAGCCGGCTCCAGCTGAAGCCCTGCACCCCGCGGCGCGCGTCGAAGGTGACCTGCCGTGCCTGCTCCATGGCTGTGCGCGGAGCGGCCCAGATGTTCATCACTCCGTCGCCGTTGGCCAGCCAGGCCAGCCACTGCCCGTCCGGACTGATGCCGATGCCGGCGCGTGCCGGGTTGGCGAACAGGTGCGCGCGCGGGATCAACGGCGGCAAGGCGGGTTCGGCGGCGGCAAGCGCGGCCTGCAGCACCTCCACGGCCCGCCTCCACTGCACGGCTGCCTGCCCGCGACCATGCGCCATGTGCGCCTTCAGCCGCGTCGCCTGCTGCGGATGCTTGCGCTCCAGCAGTTGGAACACGTCGATGAAGGCGCCATCGTAGTCCGCCGCGGCCTTGGCCTCGGCATGCAGCTGCCCCAGCAGCGCCTTGATGCGTTCGTCGTCGGCCTCGCCCCAGTCCTCGCGCGCCACCGCCGCGGCCGTCATTGCCCGCAGCCAGCCGTGCAGCGTGTCCGACACCGCCGTGCGCGAGCTGGCCGGATCCCAGGCCGCGGCCTCGATGCAGGCGCCGACCGCGGCGTCGGCGCTGTCCGGCGGCAGCGCATCGACCCGCGCGACCACATCGCGGCGCAGCTGGCGCCATTGCGCCGGCGCGATTTCGGCACCCGACAGCCGGCGCCGGTGCAGCCCGGCCACCGCCGCCAGTGCCGCGGCCGCCGCATCGCCGGGATGCAGCGTGGCCAGTCCATGTTCGTCACCGTCCAGCAAGGCGAGCACGCAGCGGCTGCCGGCGGCGTCCGCATCGGCGCCCACCTCCAGCGCTTCCAGCAGGGCGGCTGCGCGCGCGATGCCTTCCGGCAGCGCCGGCGCCGCGACCAGCAGGCCGTCCAGCAGCAGCGCCAGCCACTTCGGCAGTCCGAAACGCTGCTCCCAGGCGTCGAGATCCTCGCCCTGCAGCAGGCTGCCGACCAGGCTGCCGGCCTCGCCGTTCCAGTGGATCGGGCGCGCCACCCAGCTTCCCTTGCGCTCCAGTTCGCGCAGGCGTTCGAGCAGCTGCTGCTTGCATGCGGCTTCGCCGCGATAGGCCGGCATGCGCATCAGGCTTCCAGGTGGCGGTCGATGAGCCCGGCGATGCGCGTCTTCGACGTCAACCCGAGCACGCGCTCGCGTTCGACCCCATCGACGAACAGGATCAGCGTCGGCAGGCCGCGCACGCCGAAGCGGGCGGCGACATCCTTGTTGTCGTCGGCGTTGACCTTGCAGACACCGACCTCGCCGGCGTACTGCTCGGCCACGTCGTCGAGCACCGGCGACAGCTGCTTGCAGGGGCCGCACCACTCGGCCCAGAAATCCACCAGCACCGGGCCGCGCGCCTGCAGCACGTGTTGGTCGAAGGTGGCGTCGGTGGCGTGTAAGACATGGTCGGACATGGGAATCTCCTGGTGATGCGGTGCTTGGATGGATCTGTTGGCGTCGGCTGCCGGCTCTGGCGTTGCCAGTCGCTCCGGCGTCAGCCCGGAGAGCCGCCGGGCAAGCCGGGCGCTACGGCAAGGGTTTGGCGGTCATGGCGCGGGCGGGGCGGCTTCGAGCAGTTCGACCAGGCGGGCGCGCAGCCTGTCGGCGCGCGGGGTTCCCAGCTCCGGCATCCGGCGCCAGAACCCATCGTTCAGTCGCATCCAGTCGGCGTTCTCGCCTTCCCATTGCGCACGCAGCTGCCGCAGCTGCTCCTGGTCCAGGTTGCCCTCGGCATCGCGCCTGGCACGCTGCTCGAACCAGTGGAAGCGCAGCTCGTCGGTGGCGATCTGCTCGCCGCTCCAGCCCTGGTCGACCTGGAGGATCTGGTGCTGCAACTGGATGCCCATCAGCAGCAGCGCACCGACCCATGCGCCCTCGTCGCCCGGTTCGGGCAACGGACTCAGGCCGGCGATCATGTCGGCGAAGGCGTACTGCGCGCCTTTGCGCGGATCGCGCGGGTTGCGCAGCGGCTGCACCACCTCGCGCAGCGCGTGCCAGTGCGCCCGCGGCACCGCCTCGCCGGCACGCTCGGCGCGGCGCAGCCGCAGCCAGCCCTCGCGCAGTTCCACCACCGCCGGGTCGTGCTCCAGCAGCGTCGGCCAGTCGATGCTCGCGTCGTCCAGCCAGGCCTCGAACAGTGCGGGGGCGACGCCGTCCACGTCGCTGCCGGGACGGATCGCGCCGAGCACCTCGGTCACGTGCTCCTCGACCATGACGCCGGCGAAATGCAGGGCGCAGCCCAGCGAGAACGGCAACCCGCTCACCCGCTCGAACACCTGCCCGTTCTGGCTGTGCACCAGCGCCGCGGAAACCGTGCCCTTGCCTTCATGCCAGAACGGGAAGCGCGAGACCACGACCTCCCCGGTTGCCGCATGCCGGCGCAGGCGCTGCATCAGGAAGTCCTTCAACTCCGGATCGCCGTAGAACGCACCGCCCAGCGATGCCGCGGCCGCCGCATCGTCGGCCGCCGTAGCTGGGGCAGTGGCAGGGGCAGTGGCCTGAATCCCGTGCCGGCCCAGCCACTGGCGCAGCTGCGGCAGCGTCTGGGTGCCGGTATGGCGCACCTGCTCCTCGCCATCCTTGAACAGCACCAGCAACGGAATGCTGCGCACGGCCAGGCGCTCGGCCAGCTGCGGATAGGCCTGGATATCGAGCTTGGCGATGCGCAACGTGCCCTCGTACTCGGGCGCCAATCTTTCCAGCAGCGGCGACAGCGTGCGGCACGGCACGCACCAGTCGGCCCAGCAATCGAGCAGTAGCGTGCCACCGGCGCGCAGCTCGTCCTCCAGCGAGTTGGCGGTGACATCAACGATGGGAACGGACATGGACATCCTTGCGGTATCGATAAGGGAGGTGGAACGTCGCCCAGAGCGTGCTATGCGCCTCAGGCCGGTGCCGCCGCGGCGGCACCCGTGCCTTCGAGCTCGAAGACGCGGTCGTGGAAGGCTTCCAGTTCGCGGCGATGGGCGACGCTGACCAACGTGCTGCCGGGCAGCCGTTCCAGCAGCGTGGCGTACAGCGCCTGCTCGGTGTCCGGATCGAGCGCACTGGTGGCCTCGTCCAGGAACAGGAAGTCCGGCCGATGCAGCAGCGCGCGGGCGATCGCCAGGCGCTGCTGCTCGCCGCCGGACAGCTTCTGCTGCCAGCGGTCGCGCTCGCCCAGCCGTTCGGCCAGCGCCGGCAGGCGCACTGCCACCAGCGCCTCGCGGCAGGCCTCGTCGCTGAACGCATGGGGCTCGCCGGGATAGCACAGCGCCGCCTTCAACGAACCGTAGGGGATGTAGCTGCGCTGCGGCAGGAACATCAGCCGGGCCGAGGCGGGCAGGCTCACCCGGCCACGGCCGTAGGGCCAGATGCCAGCGACCGCACGCAGCAACGTGCTCTTGCCGGCGCCCGAGTTGCCACGGATCAGCCAGCGCTCGCCGCGGCCAAGTTGCAACGGTGGCAGCGTCGCAATCGACTCGCCCGCTGGGCGCGCCAGCGTGATCGGGCCGGTGGCGATCTCCTGTCCGGTGATGCGCTCAAGCTCGATTCCCCGCGGCATGTCCCGGGCGTGGGCGATTGCCGCAGACAGATCGCGCAGGCGATTGCCCACCGCGCGCCACGTGGTGAAGCTGACGTAGGCCTGGGTAAAAAAGGACAGGCTGCCGTAGAGCGTATTGAAGGCGCCCGTGATCCGGGTCACGTCGCCCAGCGAGATCGCGCCGGACAGATAGCGCGGCAGGGACGCCAGCGTCGGCAGGATCGATCCGACCTCCACGTACATGTCGCGTGCCAGCATCATCTTGCAGGTCCGCAGCATGATGGCCAGCCAGTTGCCACGCACGTCGTCGAAGCTGCTGAGCAGGCGCTGGCGCTCGCGCTCGCCGCCATCGTAGAAGGCGACCTGCTCGGCATTCTCGCGCAGTTGCATGCCGCGGTAGCGGAAATCGGCCTCCACTGTCTGGCGGCGATTGAACAGGCCTATCAACTGGCGGCCGGCCAGGTGCGAGACCAGCAGGCTGCCCAGCGCATAGGCATAGGCCAGGTACACCATGTAGCCCGGGATGGCGAAATGGCGGCCGCCGACATCGAACTCCAGCGTGCCCGACAGCCCCCATAGCACCGCGGTGAAGGTGACGGTGGTCACCACGACCCGGATCGTTCCCAGCGTCAGGCTCAGGGTCAGCTCGACGAACATCTCGATGTCCTGGGAGATGCGCTGGTCGGCATTGTCCACGGAGGCATCGCGTTCGATGCCGTAGTAGGTGCCGTGCTGCGTCCAGGCATCCACGTACCAGCGGGTCAGCCAGCTGCGCCACTGATACTTGAGCCCCTCGCTGGTCAGGTAGGCCGACAGCAACCGCACCATCACCGCCAGCAGGCCGGCACACAGCGCCAGCGCCAGCACCTGCCACAAGCCGTCCCATTGCCGGCCGACCATGGCATCGACGACGAGGCCATCCAGCTTGTTGGACCACACCGCGATGTAGACGCCGCCGAACATCAGCGTCAGCTGCAGCGCCAGCAGCAGCCAGCCCTTCCAGCTCTGCCGCGACTTCCAGTAGGGAAGGATGATCTGCATTACGCCGGGCCGGGCATTGGCCGAGGAATTCATCAAGGCTTTTTCCTGTCGTCACAGCGACAAGCCTGCCACCGCGCTTGATGCGCAGCGGCAGGCTTGCCGGAGATTGCTGCAAGAGCGATGGTCAGAAGCTCTTGCGCCATGTCAGGGCCACCGTTCGCCCTTCCTGGACCGGAACGTACATGGTCGACGCCGAGTAGCCATAGAGCTGGCGGTCGAACAGGTTCTTCACGCCCAGCCGCAGCGACCAGTCCGGCTGCTGGTAGGAGATGCCGGCATCCACCCGCGCCGCGCCCGGCGCAACCACCGATGCGCTGGTGGTCCCCAGGCGGGTCCAGCTGTAGCCGGTGACGCCCAGCGACACGCCGAATCCCTGCAATCCGCCAGACTGGAAGTCGTAGGTGGACCACACGCTGGCCTGGTGCCTGGGCTCGGCCGCATAAAGCGTGGTCGAGTTGCCGGTATCCTCCGACTTGGCATAGGTGTAGTTGAAGATCAGGTTCAAGCCCGGCAGCAGCTGCCCGGCGGCCTCGGTCTCGAAACCGCGCACCCGCTTGGCTTCGCGCACGTCGTAGCAGGCGCCGGCGCTGTCGTACTGCAGGGTGTTGGACTGGTCCAGCTGGTAGACCGCGGAGGTCCACGCGAAGGCCCCGTCGCGGCTGTTGACCTTGATGCCGGCTTCCTTGTTATTGGTTTCCATCGGCGGGAAATCGCCGTTGCCGCCGGTACCGCAGTTCTTCACGGTGACGAACTGCGGCAGGAAGCCCTCGGCGTAGCTCGCATACAGCGAGACGTTCGAAGTGAGGTTGTAGACCAGCCCCACGTTCGGCGTGGTCTGCTCCATGCGGCTCTTGATGGTCAAGGTGGTCCTGCCGGACTGCACGTACCCCGTGCTGGCGGGACCACTCTCGTAGCGGGTCCTGCGCACGCCAAGCAGTGCATGCCAGTCGCCGAAGCTGATCAGGTCCTGGGCGAACAACGCATACTGCTGGGTGGTCGAGTCGTAGTACGAGTACAGCGTGTCGGCATTGCGCGGCAAGGCGACGAAGTCGTATTGCTCGGCCTGGTAGACCGGCACCGGGATGTTGCTGCCCGAGTAGCTGACCACGTTGCTGGCCATGCGGGTGTGATTGAAGCCGGTCGACAGCTTGTGTGCGAACGGCCCGGTATCGAAGGTCATGCGCAGGTAATGATCGCCGCTGGTGGTGCGAAAGTCCGAAACGGTGCTTCCTGGCGCCATCGAGATGATCATGTCCGCCGTGCTCTGCGGGAACTGGGGCGTGTATATCTGCAGATCCTGGGTGCTGAGCGTGCGCTGCATCCGGCTCACCAGGGTCAGCCAGGGCGCAAACGCATGCTCCACGCTGTAGAACAACGCCTTGTTGCGTACCCGCATGCCGTCGGTGGCGGCGCCGAGGCGCATGCTGGGGATCGGCTGGATGCCGGCCAGGCCGAAGGTATAACGATTCTGCGGCGAATACTGGTTGTCGTAGGAAAGGCCAACCAAGGCGTCGGTGGCCTCGTCCTTCCAGCGCAGTTCGGCCAGGACGGAATCGGATTCGCGACCATCGAAGCCGGCATCGTTGCGATCGGCGCGCGCGGACGAGCCGATCAGCCGGTAGCTCAGCCGCTTGTCGTCGGTGACTGCACCGGACAAGTCGAGCGAGCCGCTCTTGTCCGCGTGCGAGCCGTACTGCAGGCTGAGGTCGCGGATGGTCTCGGCCGAGGGCTTCTTGGTCACGATGTTGACCGCACCGCCGAGCGATTCGCCCCCGGAGAGGATGGCCTGCGGCCCCTTGAGTACCTCGACCCGCTCGACGTTGGCGATATTGACAGTGCCCGAGTACGGATTGGTGACGCCGTTGGACAGCGTGCTGGTCTGGGTGAAGCCGCGGATGGAGTAGCTGGGCAGGCCCTGCGCACTCTCGCGGGTCACCACGCCCGAGACGTTCTGCAGCACGTCCTGCACCGACTGCGCCTGCTGGGTCTCGATCACCTTGGCAGTGATGACGGTGACCGACTGCGGCACGTCCAGCAGGTCGCTGCCGCTGCGGGTGGCGGTGTCCGAACTGGAGGCCTTGAACCCGGTCTCGGCCTCGTCGCGGGTGGCGACGACGTGCAGCGTGTCCAGTTGCGGCACGAACACCACCAGTTCGCCGCTGGCGTTGCTGGTCATGGTCAGGCGGCTGCCGGCGATCACTTCCTGCACCGCCGCGACCGCATTGCGGCGCCCGACCAGGGCCGGGGCCTGTTGCCCCTGCACGTCCCGGGCCTCGAAGCGGACCGGCCTGCCGCTGATCCGCGCGATCTCCTTCAGCGTCGTGGCCAGCGGTCCGGCGGGAATCGCGTAGTCGTTGCCGGCTTCGGCCACGACCGGCGCGACGGCGGACGTCTGCGCACGGGCCGGCTGCAGCATCGCCGCGAACAGCGCGGCACACAGCAGCGAGAGTGGAGCACGGCCCGTGATCGGGCAATGTGTACTGAACAATTCGCTACTCCTAACTGTGGGGGAGGACGATCGCAGCAGCGGGCAACGGTGGTGTCATGCAGCGGGGAGCCAGGGCGGATCCCGCAGCATTTCCTTGTGACATAAGGATGTCCGTGTCTTTGCCGTTACAAGAAACAGCGGACCGGGTTCGACTATGCGCAGGCGACACGGCGATGGGGCATACAATTTCTCGCGCTCTTAACGAAACTGTTATGATCAATTACCTCTAACGATTTCCGATCCCACGAGTATCCGGTCGTTTCCGCGGCGGCTCATGGCCTTTGCTCATGTCGACATCGCCCAAGCACATGCGCGCAGCACGCGCCAACGCCGCCTCGGGTAGCGCCAACGCCGCCACCCGCGTCGACCGGATCGCGCAATCGCTGGCCGAGCGCATCCGCAGCGGGGAACTGGCCGCGGGCACGCGGCTGCAGTCGGTGCGCAGCCTCGCCCGGCAGGCCGGCACCAGCATCCAGACGGTGCTGCGCGCCTACGACAAGCTGGTCGCGCAGGGCTACCTGGAGGCGCGGCGCGGCTCCGGCTTCTACGTCAGGTACAAGGAACGCGTCGCCACCTCAGCCGAGCCCTCCTGGCTGCAGGCCAAGCCTGCGGCCAGCGACTGGCGCCGGCTGCTGCATGCCGACCGCCCCTACGAGCGCCGGATCGGCTGCGGCACGCTGCCCGAGGCCTGGCTGGACAAGCCGGCGCTGGCTTCGGCGATCCGCGCCATCGGCGCCACCTCGCTGCAGTCGCTGGCCGGCCACGCCGACCCGCATGGCTACCTGCCGCTGCGCCAGCAGCTGCAGCTGAAACTGCTGGAGCACGGGATCGAAGCCGATCCGCGGCAGATCGTGACCTGCGCGGGCGCGGCGGACGCGCTGCACCTGTTCGTCTGGTCGCATTTCCATCCGGGCACCTACGTGCTGCTGGAGGACCCGGCCCCGTTCCTGCACGTGCAGCGCATGCTGGCCAGCGGCCTGGAGATCGTGCGCGTGCCGCGGCTGGCCGACGGTCCCGACATCGAGGCCATGCGCGAGGTCTGCGCCCGGCACCGGCCGCGCGCATTCTTCTGCAGTTCGCTGCTGCACAACCCCACCTCGTCCAGCCTCTCGCCGGGCAAGGCCTTCCAGATCCTGCAGCTGGCCGAAGAATTCGACCTGACCGTCGTCGACGACTGCACCTACGCCGACCTGCTGCCGTCTTCGCCACTGGTCCAGCGGGTTCCGCTGGCGGCGCTGGACCAGTTGCGCCGGGTCGTCCACGTCGGCAGCTTCTCCAAGACCCTGGCCGCGGGCCTGCGGGTGGGCTTCCTCGCCGCCAGCCCCGCCTGCGTGGAGCGCATCGCACTGCACAAGTCGGTCGGCGCGATCAACAGCCCCGTCCTCGGCGAACGCCTGGTCTACCACCTGCTGTCCCAGGGCAAGTACCGCCACCACTGCGAACGGCTGCAATCGCGCCTGCACGCGTGCCGGGAGCGGCTGATCGCACAGCTCGCGGCGCGCGGCTTCGTGCCGGAGCCGACCGCCTCTGGCATGTACCTGTGGCTGTCGCTGGGCCAGGGCGTGAACGGCAAGGCGATCGCGCAGGCGCTGGACCGGCGCGGCCACGTCGCCGCGCCGGCCCAGGACGTCTTCAGCCATTCACCGCGCAACACCTCCCACATGCGCCTGAATGTCGCCGTGGCCTGCGACAACCCGGTGCTGGACATCCTGGCCGAGGAAGTCGCCATCGCCCGGCAGGCCGGCGACGGCGGCACGCGAACGCGGCGCTGAGTGGCGGGAGGCGTGGATGCCGGGCACGGCGATGGCCGGCGCCACGCAAAAACGGACCGATGGCGGCCGCGTAGCGGGACGCGGCCAGGGCCCGGAGCCATAGATCGCAAGAACGGATCGACCGCATGCGCCGGCCATGGCATCGCCGGCTAGACATGGCGCATGCGGCGCGGCGCGTAAAATCCACCATTCCATCCCATTGCCGGGCAGCGCCACGACCCGCGCCGCCCGTCCCTTCCCCGCAGCGAGGCCCCGATGACATTCCAATCCATCCAGACCCAGCCGGGCGTGGCAGCCCAGCGCGACCCGCAGACCACCGGATTCGTCTTCAACCACACCATGCTGCGGGTCAAGGACATCGTGAAGTCGCTGGACTTCTACACGCGCGTGCTCGGCTTCCGCCTGATCGACCGCCGCGAGTTCCCCGAGGCCGAGTT
This sequence comes from Stenotrophomonas sp. MMGLT7, assembly GCF_021168555.1. Classification (GTDB taxonomy): domain Bacteria; phylum Pseudomonadota; class Gammaproteobacteria; order Xanthomonadales; family Xanthomonadaceae; genus MMGLT7. Next base: position 63,283 of record NZ_JAJOZS010000009.1, read on the forward strand.
CAGCCTGTACTTCCTCGCGATCCTGCCGCCGCAGGCGCCGCTGCCCGAGGACGATGCCGAGCGCCGCACCTGGATGGCCGGCATACCCGGCGTGCTCGAGCTCACCCACAACCACGGCAGCGAGCGGCAGGAAGGCCCGGTCTACCACGACGGCAACAGCGATCCGCGCGGCTTCGGCCACATCTGCGTGTCGGTGCCGGACATCGAATCGGCCTGTGCCCGTTTCGAGCAGCTGCAGGTGCCGTTCCAGAAGCGCCTGAGCGATGGCCGCATGAAGAACATCGCCTTCATCAAGGATCCGGACGGCTACTGGGTGGAGATCATTTCCAACACTTCGCGCGCATGATGTACCGGGGCCGGCACTGATGCGCCTGCGGCCGGCCCTCCTTCCTCCCTGCCAGGCCCGCCCATGAACCGCCAACGGTTCCAGGTCATCGCCGTCGCGTCATTGCTCGCCGTGCTCGGCGCCGTCGTGCCACTGGTGATCTCGCTGCGGCTTTCCTGGTCGCAGTCCGTCGCCCAGCAGCAACAACAGCTGCACACGCTCGCCCTGCGCGCGCTGCAGCGCACCGGCAGCACGCTGGCCGATATCCGCGCCACGCTGGATGCACTGAACGCACTGCAGGCCGCGCCCTGCTCGAGGGAACACGTGGCGCGCATGCGCGCGCTGGTGGTCGAGGCCTCGCCGGTGCTGGAGGCCGGCTACTTCGACGGCGGCAGGCTCGTGTGCAATTCGTGGGGCAGGAACGAGCGGCCGCTGATTCCTGCCGCGCCCGCCTTCACCACCGCCGACGGCCTGGACGTGGCGCTCGGCATCCGCCCGATGATCAATCCGCAGACGCCGATGATGGCGTTCCGCTCCGGGCGATACGACGTGCTGGTGCCGCCATCCAGCCTGGCCGACATCGTGATCGCCGAACACGTGGCCGTGCTGCTGACCTCGCACGGCAAGGTCGTCGCCACCCTGCACCATCCCGAGGCGGAACTCGCCGAGCGACTCGACGGGCTGCCCGCCGCCGGCCTGACCGAACGCAGCGTGTATGCGCTGGCGCGGCAGGGGGAATGGACCGCGGTGGCGACGGCGCCGCGTTCGGACCTGGCCGCCGGCTTCCGCCACCTGGCCTGGCTGCTGGTTCCCGCGGGCGCGGGCGTGGCCGCGCTGCTGGTCGCCGCCGTGGTACTGCTCTCGCGCCGGCGCCTGTCGCCGCTGGGCGAACTGAAGCGGGCGGTGCGCCGGCGCGAGTTCCTGGTGCACTACCAGCCCGTGATCGACATGCGCGACGGCGTCTGCGTCGGCGCCGAGGCGCTGGTGCGCTGGCGGCGCGAGGACGGCACGCTGGTGTCGCCGGACAACTTCATCCCGCTGGCCGAGCAGAGCGGGTTGATCATGCCGATCACCGACCAGGTGATCGAACGGGTGGTGCACGACCTCAACCGCGCACTGGTCGCCGACCGCACCCTGCACATCGCCATCAACCTGTGCGCGGCCGACCTGCAGAGCGGGCGCGTGCTGGACGTCATCGCCCGGACCCTGGAGCACACCGGGATCCAGACCGCGCAGATCTGGCTGGAAGCGACCGAGCGCGGCTTCATGGACCACCATGCCGCGCTGCAGACCATCGGCCGCGCCCGCGCCCAGGGCCACATGGTGGCCATCGACGACTTCGGCACCGGCTATTCCAGCCTGAAGTACCTGCAGCACCTGCCGCTGGATGCGCTGAAGATCGACAAGTCCTTCGTCGATCCGCTCGACGACGAAAAGGATGCCTGCGCGATCACCTCCCACATCATCGACATCGCGCGCACACTGGGCCTGAGCACCGTGGCCGAGGGCGTGGAAACCGAGCGGCAGGCACAGCGGCTGCGCGCGCAGGGCGTGGAGTATGCGCAGGGCTGGCTGTTCTCGCGGCCGCTGCCGGCCGACGCCTTCCTGGACTACGTGCGCGAGAACCGGCGCCGCTACCCGCCGCCGGCCGGCTGAGGCATGTCGGCATGCCGATTGCGCGCACGGAGCCATCGCGCTCGAACGCGGCCGCCCCTTCCCGTGTAGGAGCGACTTCAGTCGCGATGGGGCTCTACCGGTAAAACCCCATCGCGACTGAAGTCGCTCCTACAGGCCGTTGCTGCGACGACTGCATTGAACGTAGCCCGTAATGCGAGCAACGGAGACCCCGGGAACAGCCGAGCCCCGCGCTGGCGGGAACCGGCGACATCCTGCCGGGGAAGTCGATCAGCCAGGAGAACTCCCGGCAATCCATCGAAGACGAAGTCGCTGGGCTCTCGCCTGCGCGGGAGCGAGGATCCTGCAAAGGATCGACTGGCAATGCCCTACGGCGGATCGTCCAGGTAGCGCTTCGCCATCGAGATCAGCGCGGCGATGCTGGCTTCGTGATCGGCGGCGGACGCATCCTGTCCCAGCATCACGGTCTGGATGGTGAGCCGGGCGAACAACGCGTCGAACAGCAGTTCGGGCACGACCGCGGGCACCTTCCGGCGGCGCCGTGCCGGGGCGCCGCCGGCACCCTCGATGACCCGGCGCAGCAACTGGTACCAGACCTGCGGCCCGTGCTCGAACCAGGCCGCGCCCGCCCCGGGCACGTGCGCCTGGCCCTCGACCACCATGCGGTAGAAGGCCACGTGCCGCGGCGAGGCGACCACCGCCACCAGCTCACGCAGGATCGCGTCCAGGCGCCGTTCCAGCGTGCCCTCGGCGATGTCGATCGCCTTCAGGTTCTCCAGGAAGCGGCCGCACAGGTATTCGACGGCGGCCATGAACAACCCGTCCTTGCTGCCGAAGTAGCGATAGATCGAGGCCTTGGAGCCGCCCGCCTCGGCCACCAGCGCATCCACGCTGGTGCCGGCGTAGCCGTGGCGCAGGAAGGCCTCGCTGGCCGAGTGCAGGATGCGCGTGCGCCGCATCTCGCCACGTGGCTGCACGGGCGGGATGCGGGGGCGCGTGGGGCTCATGCTGCGTGCGTCAGGGCTTGGAAGGCAGCGCGTACGCTATCACGTAATCGCCGCGGTCCTGCGACTGGCGGGCGCCGCCGGCGGCGATGACCACGTACTGGCGCCCGCTCCTGGGCGAGACGTAGCTCATCGGCGTGGCCTGCCCGCCGACCGGCAGCCGCCCCTTCCACAGTTCCTTGCCGGTGGCGATGTCCATCGCGCGCAGGTAGTAGTCCTGCGTGCCGGCGTAGAACACCAGGCCGCTGGCGGTGGCCACGCCGCCGCCCAGCGTGGGCATGCCGACCGGGAACGGCGCATGGAAGCTCAGGCCATCGACGCTGACATCGCGCAGCGTGCCGGCCGGGCGCTGCCACACCAGCTGGCGCGACTTCAGGTCGACCGCGGCGAACACGCCCCACGGCGGCGCCTGGCAGGGAATGCCCAGCGGCGAGTTGAACGCCTTGTGATCGATCACGAACGGGGTGCCGTGCATCGGATAGGTGCTGCCCACGCCGTGGCCGGCCACCAGCTTGCTCTCGTCCACCTGGTCGTGCGGGATCAGCTTGACCACCTGCGGGATGCGGATGTCGTTGAGGAACAGGTAGCCGGTGTCCTCGTCGATCGCCGCGCTGCCCCAGTTGAAACCGCCGTAGTAGCCCGGGTAGATCAGCGTGTCGCGGGTGGACGGCGCGGTGAACTCGCCCTTGTAGTCGAGCTGGCGGAAGGCGATGCGGCAGGCCAGCTGGTCGAGGAAGGTGGCACCCCACATGTCGCGCTCGGTCAGCGGCTCGCTGCCCAGCGCCGGCATGCCCACCGAGTACGGCTGGGTCGGCGAGACCCGGTCGCCGGCGGCCACGTCCTGCGGCACCGGCTTCTCCACCACCTCGGCCAGCGGCTTGCCGTCGCGGCGGTCGAGCAGGAAGATCTGCCCGCGCTTGGTCAGCTGCACCAGCGCAGGCACCTTGCCGCCCTTGCCGTCGGGCACGTCGTACAGCGCCGGCTGCGCCGGCACGTCGTAGTCCCACAGGTCGTGGTGCACGGTCTGGAAGGTCCAGCGCTCGCGTCCGCTGGCGATGTCCAGCGCGACGACCGCCGATGAGTGCTTCTCGGTCGTTTCCGGACGGTTGCCGCCCCAGAAGTCGGGCTGCTGGTTGCCGGTGGGCAGGTAGACCAGGCCGAGCTGCTCGTCGAACGACGGGGTGGACCACACGTTGGGGGTGGCGCGCGAATAGGTACCGCCCTCCGGCGGCAGCTTGGTGATCCCGGGCTGGCCCATGTCCCAGGCCCAGATCAGCTCGCCGGTGTCGGCGCTGAAGGCGCGCACCACGCCGGACGGCTCGTCGACCGAGCGGCCGTCGAAGGTCCAGCCGCCGAGGATGACCATGTTGCGCACCACCGTCGGCGCGGAGGTCAGGTAGTACCAGAGCACGTTGTCGTAATCGACCTTGCCCAGGCCCACGGTCAGGTCGACCGCGCCGCCCTTGCCGAAGTCCTCGCACGGCTTGCCGGTGCGGGCGTCGATCTGGATCATGCGCGCGTCGATCGTGGTCATCACGATTCGGCCGGCGCATACCGGGGCGGCCGGGGCGGCGGCACGCGCCTGGCGCAGTGCGGCGTCCTCGGCGAACTCGAACGGCTGCCGCACCGCGCCCGGCTCGTAGTAGCCCAGGCCGCGGCAGCGATTCCAGGTGTGGCGGTCCTGCACCTGCGGGTCGAACTTCCAGCGCTCCTCGCCGGTGTCGGCATCCAGCGCGATGACCTTGTTCAGCGGGGTGCACACGTACACCAGGTCGCCGACCTGCAGCGGGGTGTTCTGGAACTCGGAGGCGCCCTCGGCCATCTCGCCGGTGCGGTAGCTCCACGCCACCTCGAGGTCGGCCACGTTGTCCTGGTCGATCTGCCGCGCGGGTACGAAGCGGGTGCCGGCCGGCGTGCGGCCGTAGTGCCGCCAGTCCAGCGGCCCCTGGCTGCCGGCGGCGGCCGCATCGGCCACCTGCGCGGCCGTGCCGGCCGGGGCATGGATCACCCCGTGCGGGAAGAACATGGCGACGAAGCCGGCGACGATGCCCAGCGCCAGCACCGCGCCCAGGCCGTAGGCCGCCTTGCGCGGCGCCGCCGGCCGCAGCTGCGGCTGCACCAGCGCGGCAACGAGCGCCAGCACCAGGAACGGCGCCAGCCGCGGCACCAGCGGCCAGAACGCCAGGCCGGTTTCGGACAGCGACCAGGCCACCGTCGCCAGCGCGACCAGGCCGAACAGCCATGCCGCGGCCGCCTTGCGCAGCACGTACAGCACGCCGGAGGCCAGCAGGCCGATGCCGGCCAGCAGGTAGTACCAGGAGCCGCCCAGCGTCGCCAGCCGTGCGCCGCCGATGGCCAGGACCAGTCCGATGGCCAGCAGGACGACGCCGAACAGCGTCGCCGGCCAGCGACGGCGCGGCGCCTTTTTGTATGCAGATGTATTCATGTATCGATGCTCGAACAGGACCTCCGCGACCTGACGGGGCGAATTCCGGGCTGGCCGGGCGGGAGGTGGGGTGAGTGAAACCTGTACTGTACCAACCGGTACAGTTGCGTATTATGCCTGCGTTTTTGCCCGGCTGGCGGTGGCGCACCGTGCCGTCAAGCTACTCGGCGCGTTCGCGGGTCTCGTCTCGCGCGCCGACGTTCGCGGCCAGGGCTGGGGCCGGCATGCACGGCAGTCGCCTGCGACACCGGGGCGTCCGATTGGTACCGGGCGCCGGCCGCACTTCGCCCACCGCGCTCCCGTGCGGTACAAGCCAGGCACTTCTTCGTGCCATTGGAAGAGGGGCCGAGGTTGCCGGCACTCGACGCCGATCGGGCACAGGCGACGGCGACACCGCTACTACGGGTCGCACTCGCCGATGCGCAGGAAGCGGCTGCTGTGGCGGTACCCGCCCTGCTCGGCCTGCAGTTCGATCTCGTCGGCACCGGATTTCTTCAACGTGTAGCGGACCACGCCGTCGTCGGGGTCCATTGCCGCCGCACCGGCCTGCCCCGCGGCATCGGCCGCTACGCAGCGCGCCAGCAGTTCGGCCGAGCGGGCGCGGTCCTTGAGCACCTGCGCGACAGTGCAGCGCATGCCCGCCGGGCGCTGGAGATTGGCCGTCGCCTGGATGAAGTCTGCGATCGCCACGCAGCCGCTTTCCGAGCCGTCGCGCAACACCGGATGCTCCGGGCTGACCTTGCGGATATGCCACCACATTCCGTCCTGGACGCCATCCAGCAGCTTGAGCGGAGGAAATTCCTCGGCGGCTTCGGCGGCAGCGGCAGGACGGTCGAGAACGGCGGATACGGCCAGCGCGAGCGCGCAGGCGAGGCCAAGGCGGTTGCGGGCGGGATTCATTGCAGTTTCGACGGTCGGCGGAGAGACATCGGCACGCATGGCCCTGCGCCCGCGTGCCGAGTCGATGATGCCGACCCGATATGACAACACCGAGGCCGCCACGGCTGCAGCGTTCTCGAACGAGATCCGCGCAATGCCCGTTCCCGCACAGGCGAGAGGCCAGCGACCTTGCCGCAGGACGGCCGTAGCGAGGCGCTTCGGCTGCGGAAAGCCGCGGGGACGCCCCGTTCAAGCATCCATGAGTTCCGCCACTTCGACCGGTGATTGCTCGATCCTGCACTTTCGCCGGCGTTGATCCGCCTGCGCAGGGACGCCGCCGCCGCGAACCCAAGCGGCACTGTCGAGCATGGGAACTTCGAAGCGGTGGGATGCGACTGCCGGGGAATCAGGCGGCGGCAAGCACGCTCCAGCCTGCGAGGCGCGCGCCGCCGGCCGCCGGCTACTCCACCGTCACCGCCTTGGCCAGGTTGCGCGGCTTGTCCACGTCGGTGCCGCGCGCCAGCGCGGTGTGGTAGGCCAGCAGCTGCACCGGGATGGTGTGCACCACCGGCGACAGCAGGCCGGCATGGCGCGGGGTGCGGATCACGTGCACGCCCTCGGACTCGCTGAAGTTGCTGTCCTGGTCGGCGAACACGAACAGCTCGCCGCCGCGCGCGCGTACTTCCTGCATGTTGGACTTCACCTTCTCCAGCAGGCTGTCGTTGGGGGCGATGACCACCACCGGCATGGTGTCGTCCACCAGCGCCAGCGGACCGTGCTTGAGCTCGCCGGCCGGGTAGGCCTCGGCGTGGATGTAGGAGATTTCCTTGAGCTTGAGCGCGCCTTCCAGCGCGATCGGGTAGTGCAGGCCGCGGCCGAGGAACAGCGCGTTCTCCTTGCGCGCGAAGCGCTCGGCCCAGGCCACGATCTGCGGCTCCAGGTTCAGCGCGTGCTGCACGCTGCCGGGCAGGAAGCGCAGCTGTTCCAGGTAGTCGGCCTCCTGCGCGGCGTCGATGCCGTTGTGCAGCTTGCCCAGCACCACCGCCAGCTGGAACAGCACCGCCAGCTGGGTGGTGAAGGCCTTGGTCGAGGCCACGCCGATCTCGGCGCCGGCGCGGGTGTAGCAGACCAGCTCGCTGGCGCGCGGGATCGCGCTCTCGGGCACGTTGCAGATCGACAGCGTGTGCGTATGCCCCAGCGCCTTGGCGTACTTGAGCGCCTCCATCGTGTCCAGCGTCTCGCCGGACTGGGAAATGGTGACGATCAGGTGCCGGGGATTGGCGTAGGCCTTGCGATAGCGGTACTCGCTGGCGATCTCCACGCTGCACGGCAGGTTGGCGATGGACTCGATCCAGTAGCGCGCGGTCAGGCCGGCGTAGTAGCTGGTGCCGCAGGCGAGGATCTGCACGCCCTCGATGCCGCGCAGCACGTCCCCGGCGTTCTTGCCGAACAGCGAGGCCGGGAAGCCGGCCGCGTCGATCGCCGCCTCGATGGTGTCGCCCAGCGCGCGCGGCTGTTCGTGGATCTCCTTCTGCATGAAGTGGCGGAACGGCCCCAGCTCCAGCGAGGCCAGCGACACGTCGGACAGGTGCTCCTCGCGCACCACCTCGCGGTCGTCGGCATCGAAGATGCGCACGCCCTCGCGGCGCAGCTCGGCGGTGTCGCCTTCTTCCAGGAAGATCACCCGGCGCGTGGCCTGGACGATGGCCGACACGTCGGAGGCGACGAAGTTCTCGCCCTCGCCCAGGCCGATCAGCAGCGGGCAGCCCATGCGCGCGCACAGCACGCGGTCCGGCTCCTTGTTGTCGATCACCGCCAGCGCATAGGCGCCGGTCAGCTCCTTGACCGTGCGCTGCAGCGCCGCGAGCAGGCTGTCGCCGGCGCTCAGGTGGTGATGGATCAGGTGCGCGATGACCTCGGTGTCGGTCTGCGACTCGAACACGTAGCCCAGCGCCTTGAGCCGCTCGCGCTGCTGCTCGTGGTTCTCGATGATGCCGTTGTGCACCAGCGCCACGCCGTGGCTGACGTGCGGATGCGCGTTGGCCTCGGTGACGCCGCCGTGGGTGGCCCAGCGGGTGTGGCCGATGCCGATGTCGGCCTGCAGGCCCTCGGCCAGCGCGGCGCGTTCCATCTCGGCGACCCGGCCGGTGCGGCGCACGCGGTGGATCTGCCCGCCCTCGATCACCGCCAGTCCCGAAGAGTCGTAGCCGCGGTACTCGAGCCGCTTGAGGCCCTCGATCAGGACCGGAACCACATCGCGATCCGCGATCGCGCCAACGATGCCGCACATAGGAGAAGCCGATGGATTGGGAAACCGGAGATTCTACCGCTTGGGGGATTCGGGATTCGGGATTCGGGATTCGGGATTCGGGATTCGGGAAAAGCCTGAGCCCGCCCCCCCGCTTTTGCGAATCCCCAATCCCGAATCCCCAATCCCCCCCCAATGAAGTGTCCGCCCCCGGTGTCCGCGGACACCCGGACACCTTGCACACCGCAACAATCCCCTTTCTTTTCAACACATTGCAGTTGGCACGCGGCATGCTTTGGATCCGTGCATCCACCACCGGCAAGTCATTCGATCGATGATCCGCGACACTTCCGCACAGGACCAGGTCCTCTCCTCTCCCGGCGCTTCCGCCGCCTGGCGCCGCTGGCTGTGGCCGGCGCTGGCCGCCGTCGTGCTGCTGGCCGCCATCGGCTACGCCATCTCCGGCTGGCTGGGCGGCTCGCGTTCGTTCGACGCCTCGCGCGTGCGCATCGCCGAGGTCAAGCGCGGCGACCTGGTGCGCGACATCGCCGCCGATGGCCGCGTCATCGCCGCCAACAGCCCGGTGCTGTACGCCATCTCCGCCGGCACCGTGGACCTGAAGGTGGTGGCCGGCGACGTGGTCAGGCAGGGCCAGGAACTGGCGGTGATCGACAGCCCGGAACTGCGCAGCAAGCTGGCGCAGGAAGAGGCGACGCTGGCCGGCCTGGAGGCCGAGGCCGGCCGCGCCGCGCTGGATGCCACCCTGGCCCGCGCCAACGCCAGCAAGCTCACCGACCAGGCACAGATCGAGCGCCAGGCCGCCAGCCGCGACCTGGAGCGCTACCAGCGCGGCTTCGACGGCGGCGCGGTGGCGCAGGTGGATGTGGCCAAGGCCCAGGACGGGCTGCGCAAGGCCGACATCGAGCTGCAGCACGCGCAGCAGGACGCGCGCCTGCAGGGCCAGGGTGCAGACCTGGACGCGCGCAACAAGCGCCTGCTGGCCGACCGCCAGCGCGCGGTGGTGACCGAGGTCAAGCGCCAGGTCGAAGCGCTGACCCTGCGCGCGCCGTTCGACGGCCAGGTCGGCCAGGTGCAGGCGGTGCAGCACACCCAGGTCATCGCCAACGCGCCGGTGCTGGGCGTGGTCGACCTGACCAAGTTCGAGGTCGAGATCAAGGTGCCGGAGAGCTTCGCCCGCGACCTGGCCATCGCCATGCCGGCCCAGCTCACCAGCGGCAGCGGCGAACCCTTCCCCGGCGAGATCTCGGCGGTGTCGCCGGAGGTGGTCAACGGCGAGGTCACCGCGCGCATCCGCTTCTCCGACAAGCAGCCACCGGGCCTGCGGCAGAGCCAGCGCATGAGCGCGCGGGTGCTGCTGGGCACGCGCAAGGACGTGCTCAAGCTCGAGCGCGGCCCGTTCGTCGAGCAGTCCGGCGGCCGCTATGCCTACGTCATGGACGGCAAATCGGCGGTGCGCCGGCCGGTGCAGCTGGGCCTGAGCAGCCTGGGCGAGGTCGAGGTGCTGTCCGGGCTGCAGCCGGGCGAGCGCGTCGTCGTCTCCGGCAGCGACCTGTTCGGCGATGCCGAGCGGGTGACGATCCATTGAAGCAGGGAATGGGGAATCGGGAATGGAGAATCGGGAGAGCGAAATCCAGGGTCTCCCGACGCAGCTTCCGAAGTCCCCCCATTCCCGATTCCCGATTCCCCATTCCCCATTCCCCAACGAAGGAACACCGCCATGCTCGAAATGCGCCAGGTCTCCAAGGTCTACCGCACCGAACAGGTCGAGACGCATGCCCTGCGCTCGCTCGACCTGCACGTGCGCGAGGGCGAGTTCGTCGCCGTCACCGGTCCGTCCGGTTCCGGCAAGACCACCTTCCTCAACATCGCCGGGCTGCTGGAGACCTACAGCAGCGGCCAGTACCTGCTCGATGGGCAGGACGTGTCCGGCCTGAACGACGATGCCCGCTCGCGCCTGCGCAACCAGAAGATCGGCTTCATCTTCCAGGGCTTCAACCTGATCCCGGACCTCAACCTGTTCGACAACGTCGACGTGCCGCTGCGCTACCGCAAGATGCCGGCGTCCGAGCGCCGCCAGCGCATCGAGGAGGCGCTGACCAAGGTCGGCCTGGGCTCGCGCATGAAGCACTACCCGGCCGAGCTGTCCGGCGGCCAGCAGCAGCGCGCGGCCATCGCCCGCGCCCTGGCCGGCAGCCCGCGCCTGCTGCTGGCCGACGAACCCACCGGCAACCTCGACACGCAGATGGCGCGTGGCGTGCTGGAACTGCTGGAGGAGATCAACGCCGCCGGCACCACCATCGTCATGGTCACCCACGACCCGGAACTGGCCGCGCGCGCGCAGCGCAACGTGCACATCGTCGATGGCCAGGCCACCGACCTGCAGCGCGAACCGGTGCTGGTGCGGCCCGAGGCGATGCAGTCGTCCCAGCCCTGAGGAGGCGTGGTCATGCTCGGCTACTACTTCCACCTGGCCCTGCGCAGCTTCAGGCGCAACAAGGTGCTGACCGCGCTGATGGTGCTGGCGATCGCGCTGGGCATCGGTGCCAGCATGACCACGCTGACGGTGTTCCATGTGCTGTCGGGCGACCCGATCCCGGGCAAGAGCGGGCGGCTGTTCCATGTGCAGCTCGACCCGCAGCCGCTCCAGGGTCATCAGCCGGGCGAAGAACCGACGGAGTTGCTGACCCGCTTCGATGCACAGGAGCTGCTGCGCGAGCGCCACGCACTGCGGCAGACCCAGACCAACGGCGGGGTCGTCACCGTCGAGCCCGACGACAGCGCCGTGAAACCGTTTCGGATCGCCTCGCGCAACGTCACCGCCGACTTTTTCCCGATGTTCGAGACACCTTTCGTCCATGGCCGCGGCTGGAGTGCGGACGACGACGAGGCGCGGGCGCGGGTGGTGGTGATCGGCAAGAAGCTCAACGACCAGTTGTTCGGCGGCGCCGACAGCAGCGGCCGGACGCTGCGCATCGACGGCTACGATTTCCGCGTGGTCGGCGTGCTCGCCGACTGGAAGCCGACGCCGAAGTTCTTCGATTTCAGCGGCGGGCGCTTCGCCAGCAACGAGCAGGTCTACGAGCCGTTCTCCGTCGCCCGCGAGCTGGGCCAGTCCCACAACGGCAGCGTGAACTGCTACAAGGTCGCCTCCGACCAGATGGCGCTGAATGCGCCCTGCACCTGGATCCACTACTGGGTGGAACTGGAAAGCGCCGCCCAGGCCGCCGACTTCAAGGCCTATCTCGACAACTACTCGGCACGCCAGCGCGACGCCGGCCGTTTCGAGCGCCCGCCCAATACCCGGCTGCGCGACGTCATGCAATGGCTGGACCACAAGCGCGTGGTGCCCGGCGACGTGCGCCTGCAGCTGTGGTTCTCGCTGGGCCTGCTGCTGGTATGCCTGGTCAACACCGTGGGCCTGCTGCTGGCCAAGTTCCTGCGCCGCAGCGGCGAGATCGGCGTGCGCCGCGCGCTGGGTGCCTCGCGCGGCGCGATCTTCCGCCAGTGCCTGGTGGAGGCGGGAACCATCGGCCTGGCCGGCGGCGCGCTCGGCCTGGGCCTGGCCGCACTGGGACTGTGGGCCATACGCAACCGTCCCGCCGAGTACGCGCACCTGGCCCGGCTGGACGGCTCGATGCTGGTACTGACCTTCGTCCTGGCGCTCGCCGCCAGCCTGCTGGCCGGCCTGTTGCCGGCCTGGCGCGCGATGCGGGTGGCACCGGCGCTGCAGCTGAAATCGCAATGACCCATGCAGGAGCGGTCTGTAGGAGCGACTTCAGTCGCGATGAAGCCCTACCGGGAAAGCCTCATCGCGACTGAAGTCGCTCCTACAGGGAACGAAAGAACGCCGGTTGCCCGGACCATGCATATCCACGGAGACCCCATGGAAATCCGTCCCATCCTGTCCACCCTCAACCGCCACCGGATCGCCGCGGCGCTGATCGTGCTGGAGATCGCGCTGAGCTGCGCGATCATCTGCAATGCGCTGTCCCTGGTCGGCCAGCGCTGGAACGCCCTGCACCAGCCCAGCGGCATCGACGAGGACCGGCTGCTGCGCATCAACCTCGGCGGCGTCGGCAAGGACACCAACGCCGACGCCCGTACCCGGGAAGACCTGGCCATCCTGCGCGGGCTGCCGGGTGTGGAAGCGGCGACCATCGTCCAGCAGATGCCGTTGTCGCAGAACGGCGAGTTCAACACCTCGCTGGGCCTGCTGCCGGACCAGGACGCCCCCACCCTGTCGACGTCCCTGTACCTGGCCTGCGCAGACCTGCTGCCGACCCTCGGCCTGGCCGTGGTGGCCGGACGCAACCTGGAAGCCAGCGACTGCCTGGACTACTCGGCGATCGAAAGCGGAAGCATCGACTTCAGCAAGCTGCGCGCCCCGGTCCTGATCAACCAGGAGACCGCGCGCCGGCTGTTCCCGGACGGCAATGCACTCGGCAGCAAGCTCTATACCGGCGACCTGCCGCTGACCGTGGTCGGCATCGTCTCCACTCTGGCGCGAGCGAACGCGGGCAACGACGGCGCCTACGCGATGGTCCTGCCGGCGCGCATGAACTACGGCAATGGCGGTTCCTACGTGGTCCGGGTAAAGGACCCGGCGCGACGCGACGAGGTGATGGCCGCCGCAACCGATGCACTGCTGAAGAACGACGCCAGCCGGATCCTGCTCGAGCACGACAGCTACCAGGCAATGCGGCGCGACTACTTCAGCGGCGACCGCGACATGATCGGCCTGCTGCTGGTGGTCTGCGCACTGCTGCTGGCGGTCACCGCGCTGGGCATCGTCGGCCTGGCCAGCTTCTGGGTGCAGCAGCGCACCAAGCAGATCGGCATCCGCCGCGCGCTGGGCGCGACGCGCGGGCAGATCCTGCGCTATTTCCAGACCGAGAACTTCCTGCTGGCCACGATCGGCATCGTCCTCGGCATGCTGCTGGCGTACGCGCTCAACCAGCTGCTGATGAGCAGGTACGAACTGCCGCGGCTGCCGCTGTGGTACCTGCCGGTCGGCGCGTTGCTGCTGTGGGCGCTGGGCCAGCTTTCGGTACTCGCCCCGGCACGCAAGGCGGCCGCGGTGCCGCCGGCCGTGGCCACCCGCAGCGCCTGAGCGCGGAGACTCCATGTTCGCCTACTACCTCAACCTGGCCGTGCGCAGCTTCCGCCGCAACAAGGTGCTCACCGCGCTGATGGTGCTGTCCATCGCGGTGGGCATCGGCGCGGCGATGACCACGCTGACGGTGCTGCACCTGCTGTCCGGCGATCCGCTGCCGGGCAGGAGCCAGCAGATCTTCTATCCGCAGGTGGATGCGCTGTCCATCAAACAGGCGCAGCAAAATCCGCCGGACATGCTCGACTACACCTCGGCGATGGACCTGTGGCGTGCAAAACGCGCCGACCGGCAGACGCTGGTGAACGACAGCGAGGTCAAGCTGCAGGCGCCGGAAACCGGGCAGCCGCCGCTGATGGCCACGATGCTGTCTACCCACGCGGATTTCTTCCCGATGTTCCAGGTGCCGTTCGCCTACGGCAACGGCTGGAGCGCAGAGGACGACGACCGGCATGCACGGGTCGCGGTGATCTCGTCCGACCTCAACCAGAGACTGTTCGGCGGCGAGAACAGCGTCGGCCGTACCCTGCGCATCCGCGACGCCGACCTGCGCATCGTCGGCGTGCTCAAGCCGTGGCGGCCCTCCCCGCAGTTCTACACCGTGGCCGGCGGCAACTACGCGCAAGGCGATACCGCGGACTTCTATCGCAAGTCCGAGGATGTGATGGTGCCGTTCCGGACCGGGCTGGACATCAACGACGGTCACTTCTTCCAGTTCACCTGCAATGCGCCGCCGCCCGTGCCGGGCCACTTGCAGAACACCGACTGCGTCTGGCTGCAACTGTGGGTGCAACTGGACAGCGCCGCCAAGGTGGCCGACTACCGCCGCTTCGTGGCCGACTATGCCGCGCAGCAGAAGGCGCTGGGACGCATCCGCTTCCCGCAGAATGCGCGCCTGCTGTCGCTGATGGAATGGCTGGACTACAACCACGTGGTGCCGCGCGACGCGCGCCTGCAAGGCTGGCTGGCGCTGGCGTTCCTGGCGATCTGCCTGTTCAACACCGTCGGCCTGCTGCTGGCCAAGTTCCTGCGCCGCGGCGGCAAGATCGGCGTGCGCCGCGCGCTGGGCGCCTCGCGGCGCGCGATCTTCGCCCAGTGCCTGACCGAAGCCGGGCTGATCGGCCTGCTCGGCGGCGTGCTCGGTCTGCTGCTGACCCTGCTCGGGCTGGGGGTGATACGCAGCCAGCCGGTGGAGTACGCCGACCTGGTGCGACTGGACCTGCCGATGTTCGCGGCAACCTTCGCGCTGGCGATCGCCGCCAGCCTGATCGCCGGCGTATTCCCCGCTTCACGCGCCAGCCGCATCGCCCCGGCCATCCAGCTGAAGGCGCAATGATCGAATGTCGACGTTCGCCGAACCCCAATGCCGTCATTCCCGCGAAAGCGGGAATGACGTGCGGAAGCAGACCGGAGCACCTTCCATGCATATCCGCCCCATCCTCTCCGCCCTCGGCCGCCACCGCATCGCCACCATGCTGATCGTGCTGGAGATCGCCCTGGCCTGCGCGGTGCTGTGCAACGCCTTCTTCCTGGTTTCCACCCGCCTTGGCCTGACCCGCATCGACAGCGGCATGGACGAGCACTCGCTGGGAACGATCACGTTGAGCGGCTGCGACGGCTGCAACCACGCCGACCTCAACGCGCGGGTGCTCGGCGCGCCGCGCGCGATCCCTGGCGTGCGCGCGGCCGGCACGGTCAACGCCCTCCCATTCGGCCCGCCTGCCGCCTATGCCGGCATCCACCTCGACCGCGAAGGCGAGCATTTCGGCGGCGTGCTGCATTTCTACCTGTTCGATTCCGCGGCGATCGAAGCGCTCGACCTGCATCCCGCGCAGGGCAACGATTTTGCCGCCGGCGATTTCCAGCCGATCGACAGCTTCGTGCCGAACGACGCCTCGGTCTGGATCACCCGCTCGCTGGCCGAGCACCTGTGGCCGGGCGAGAACCCGCTGGGCAAGGAGTTCTGGAGCGGTGACGCGCATTTCCGCGTGGCCGGCGTGCTGGAGCATTTCGCCGTCCCCGCACCGGGCCGCAGCGAGGAAGGCGTGGCCGGCGCGCAATGGTCGGTGATCGTGCCGGTGCGCAGCGACGCGCAATCGGGCAGCTACGTGCTGCGCGCCGATCCACTGGACCTGCCGCGCACGATGCAGGCCGCGCGCGAGGTGGTGGCCCGCGCGGTGCCCGAATCGGTCCTCGACCAGGCGCAGAGCCTGCCCCTTTCCGGCCTGCGCGAACGCTACTTCCGCAGCGACCGCGCGATGGCCTGGATGCTGGTGGCGGTGATCGCGGCGATGCTGCTGGTCACCGCGCTGGGCATCGTCGGCCTGGCCAGCTTCTGGGTGGCCCAGCGCACCAAGCAGATCGGCATCCGCCGCGCGCTCGGTGCCACCCGCGGCGACATCCTTCGCCACTTCCAGGCCGAGAACTTCCTGCTCGCCACGGCCGGCATCGTGCTGGGCATGCTGCTGGCCTACGCCGGCAGCCTGCTGCTGATGCGGCACTCCGAGCTGGCGCGGCTGCCGCTGGCCTACCTGCCCGCCGGTGCCGTGCTGCTGTGGGCGCTGGGGCAGCTCGCCGTGCTCGGCCCTGCCCTGCGCGCCGCCGCCATCGCCCCCGTCGTCGCCACCCGCAGCGCCTGAGAACCCCGAGGAGATCGACCCATGTTCGGCTACTACTTCAACCTCGCCCTGCGCAGCTTCAGGCGCAACAAGGTGCTCACCGCGCTGATGGTGCTGGCGATCGCGCTGGGCATCGGCGCCAGCATGACCACGCTGACGGTGTTCCATGTGCTGTCCGGCGATCCGCTGCCCGGGCGCAGCCAGATGCTGTTCCATCCCCAGCTCGATGCCCAGAGCATGAGCGGATACGTTGCCGGCGAGGAACCGCAGCCGCAACTGACCCGCTACGACGCCGAGGCACTGCTGCGCGAGAACAAGGGCGACCGCCAGGCCATGATGACAGGCGGCTCCGTTTCGATCACGCCGCAACAGCAGCAGCTACCACCGTTCCTGGCAGACGCTCGCTATACCTCCGCGGACATGTTCCCGATGTTCGCCATGCCGTTCCTGTTCGGCAACGCCTGGAACGCGGGCGAGGACCAGGCGCATGCACGCGTGACGGTGATCTCGCGCTCCCTGAACGACAAGCTGTTCGGCGGTGCCGACAGCGTCGGCAGGACGCTGCGCCTGGACACCGCCGACTTCACCATCGTCGGCGTGCTGGACGAATGGCGGCCGACACCGAAGTTCTACGACGTGTTCGGGCAGCGCGGCTATGGCGAGACCGAGCAGGTGTTCCTGCCGTTCTCGACCTCGCGCGACCTGAAGATGGACCGCAACGGCAGCATGGACTGCTGGGGCGACAACGGCGGCGACCCGACCAGCCCCACCGCCCCGTGCGCCTGGATCCAGTACTGGGTGCAGCTGGACTCGCCGGACAAGGTCAGCGCGTACCGCCAGTACCTGGCCAACTATTCGGACCAGCAACGCACCGCCGGGCGTTTCGAGCGTCCGACCAACGTGCGCCTGCGCGACGTGACCGAATGGATGGACTTCCATCGCCTGGTCCCGCGCGACGTGGCCATGCAGATGTGGCTGGCCTTCGGCTTCCTGCTGGTCTGCCTGCTCAACACCATCGGCCTGCTGCTGGCCAAGTTCCTGCGCCGCGGCAGCGAGATCGGCGTGCGCCGCGCCCTGGGCGCCACCCGCAGTGCGGTGTTCCGGCAGTGCATGGTCGAGGCCGGCACCATCGGCGTGTGCGGCGGCGTGCTCGGCCTGGGCCTGGCCCTGCTCGGGCTGTGGGCGGTGCGCCAGCAGCCGGTCGACTATGCCGACCTGGCGCGGCTGGACCCGGCCATGCTGCTGCTCACCTTTGCACTGTCCCTGGTCGCAAGCCTGCTGGCCGGCGCCCTGCCCGCCTGGCGCGCCATGCAGATCGCACCCGCCATGCAGCTGAAATCGCAATGATCCAGCCGTTCCGGCGATGGCCGGAACCGCACCGCCCGGAGAACACCATGGAAATCCGCCCCATCCTTTCCACCCTGAGCCGGCACAAGACCGCCGCCAGCCTGATCGTGCTGGAGATCGCGCTGGCCTGCGCCATCGTCTGCAACGCGCTGTTCCTGGTCGGCAGCCGGCTCGAACAGATCAACGAGGTCAGCGGGCTGGCCGAAGACGAGTTGGTACGGGTGCAGCTGACCAGCATCGGCGGCGACGACGACGCCGACGCACTGACCCGGACCGACCTGGCGTCGCTGCGCTCCATCCCGGGAGTGCGGGCGGCGACCGTGCTCAACCAGGTGCCGTTCGTCAACTCCTCGTGGAACAGCGGTTTGCAGCTGGAAAAGGAGCAGGACCGGGACACGCTGAACGCAACCGTGTACATGGCTGCGGACCAGTTCGTGGATACCCTGGGCCTGCGCATCGTCTCCGGCCGCGACTTCGAGCCCGGCGAATACATGGACTACAGCGTCATCGAAAGGACCGACGCTTTCGCCACCCACATCCCGGTCGCGCTGGTCACCCGCCAGCTGGCCGAGACGCTGTTCCCCGGCGAGGATGCGGTCGGCAAGACGTTCTACAGCTGGGGAGACAGCCCCACGCGCATCATCGGCGTGATCGAGCACCTGGTGCGGCCCAGCATGCAGGGCGGACCGACCGCGCGCGAGTACAGCATGGTCTTCCCGGTGCGCACGCACTACAACGTCGGCGGCAACTACGTGCTGCGCACGCAGCCCGAACGCCGCGACGAGGTACTGAAGGCGGCGGTCGCCGCCCTGCGCGCCAACGCGAACAACCGCATCATTCTCGACAAGAACACCAAGACCGTGCAGCAGCTGCGCAGCGAGTTCTACCGGCAGCCGCGCTCGATGGTCTGGCTGCTGGGAGCGGTGATCGTGGCGCTGCTGATCGTCACCGCGCTCGGCATCGTCGGCCTGGCCAGCTTCTGGGTGCAGCAGCGCACCAAGCAGATCGGCATCCGCCGCGCGCTCGGCGCGACGCGCGGGCAGATCCTGGGCTACTTCCAGACCGAGAACTTCCTGCTCACCACCAGCGGCATCGTGCTGGGCATGCTGCTGGCGTACGCGCTCAACCAGCTGCTGATGAGCAAGTACGAGCTGCCGCGGCTGCCGATCTGGTACCTGCCCATCGGCGCGGTGCTGCTGTGGGCGCTCGGCCAGCTCGCCGTGTTCTGGCCCGCCCGCCGCGCCGCCGCGGTGCCGCCGGTGGTGGCCACGCGCAGCGCATGAACCGCATGGATTCGTTCATGACAAGGAGCACGCCTTGATCGTTTACTACCTGCGCCTGGCGCTGCGCAGTCTGCGTCGTACACCGGTGATGACCGCGCTGATGGTGAGCGCCATCGGCCTGGGGATCGGCGCCAGCATGACCATGCTGACCGTACTGCACGTGATGTCGCGCGACCCGATCCCGGAACGCAGCAGCATGCTGTTCGTGCCTCACCTGGATCCGCTGCCTAAGAATTTCCCGCGCGACAACGAATGGGGAAGCCCAGCCGACAACCTCACCTGGCCCGATGCGATGGCGCTGCTGCGCAACGGCAAGGCGGCACGCCAGGCAATCTTGGCCGGTGGCGAAGCGCTGCTGTGGCCCGTCGAAGGCGAGCCGCTGCCGGTGCAACTACCGGGCCGTTTTGCCACGGCCGACTTCTTCCCCATGTTCGGTGTACCGATGGAGCATGGACAGGGCTGGAGCACGGCAGACGACACGGCCCGCGCCCGTGTGATGGTGCTGAGCAATACCACCGCACGCAAGCTGTTCGGCAGCGCCGATCCGGTCGGCCGGATGGTCCAGGTGACACGCAAGCGGGTGGGCTTCCGCGTCGTCGGCGTGGCCGCCGACTGGAACCCGCAGCCGCAGTTCTATGCCGACGCGGGCCAGAAGGGCGGCTTCGGCGAAGAAGATGCCTTCTTCCTGCCGCTGTCCACGGCAATGGAGCTGGAACTGGGCACGTCCAATCACGTCGCCGGCTGGGCCCGTGCCGAGCGCAAGGACATGTATACCGATCCGTCCACCAGCTGGCTGCAGATGTGGGTCCAACTGGACACCCCCGCACAGGTGGCCGACTATCGGCGCTTCCTCTACGACTACGCCGCGCAGCAGCATTCCAGCGGCCGTTTCGAGCGAGGCCCCGACACCGCCAGACTGTATCCGCTGATGGACTGGCTGGCGCATCTGCGCCTGGTGCCCGACGACCTGCGCCTGCAGACCCATCTGGCGGTGGGCTTCCTGGTGGTGAGCCTGCTCAACATCGTGGCGCTGTTGCTCGCAAAATTCCTGCGCCGCGGCAGCGAGGTCGGCATCCGACGCGCGCTCGGGGCGCGTCGCAGCGATGTGTTCACCCAACTTGGCGCAGAAGCCGTGTTGATCGGCGTGCTGGGCGGGGTGCTGGGCATCGGCGTGGCCCAGTTGGGCCTGTGGAGCGTACGCCAACGCCCCGATGCCTATGCCAAGGTAGCGCAGATGGATACCACGATGCTCGTGGTGACCGTATTGCTGGCACTGGCCGCCACGCTGCTGGCCGGCTTGCTGCCGGCCTGGCGTGCCAGCCGCATCGCCCCCGCCCTGCAGATCAAGGCCAGCTGACATGTCCCTGCCCCTCCGCCCCATCCTGGCAAGCCTGCGCCATCACCGCATGACCACCACGCTGTTGTCGCTGCAGGTGGCGCTGACCTGTGCGATCGTGATCAATGCCGTATTCCTGATTGGCGTTCGCGTCGAACGCATCGGCACGCCCACCGGCCTGCCAGAAGGCGAGATCTCGCTGATCTCGGTCCAGGGCGTGCAGGACGACACCAACGTGCAGGCCCAGCAGCAGACGGACCTGGCCGCGCTACGTGCCGTGCCCGGCGTCACCGCTGCCGCGGCCGTGGAATCGACGCTGCCGCTGTCCGGCGGCGCCAACGACATGGGCGGCTGCGCGTCACAGGCCGCACTGGAGCAAGCCATGGCCGCGCGCTCGGCCGATGGAATCGCTTCCTGTGTGGAGGCGACTTACTACGCCGGCTCCCCCGGCTTCACACAGGCGCTGGGCGCGCATCTGGTGTCCGGGCGCGACTTCCTGCCCGATGAGTACGCCACGGACATCAGGAACCTGCCGGTCATCGTCAGCCAGTCGCTGGCCCAGCGCATGTGGCCGGACCAGCAGGCAGTCGGCAAGACCATCTACGGCAGCAGCCCGCACGTGGTAGTCGGGGTGATCGATGACCTGTTGCGGCCAAGGCTGCGCAGCTCCGACCAGGATCGGCTGGTGGCGCTGACGCCGCAGTTGCCGGACGCCACCACCACCCAGTACCTGTTGCGCAGCGCGCCCGGGGACCGCCAGCGCGTACTGCGCCAGGCACGCGACGCGCTGATCAAGGCCGGACCGATGCGACTGCTCTCCGACAAGGACCAGAAGACCTTCGCCGATGTGCGCCATCGCTACTTCCAGCGCGACACCACCATGGTCGGGCTGCTGCTGGCCACCACCCTGGCGCTGTTGTTCGTCACCGCGCTGGGGATCGGCGGGCTGGCCAGTTTCTGGGTGCAGCAGCGCACCCGCCAGATCGGCATCCGCCGCGCCATCGGTGCCACGCGCCGTGACATCCTGCGCTACTTCCAGGCAGAGAACACCCTGATCGTCGGGACCGGTGCGGTCGCCGGCATGCTCGCGGCGGTAGCCCTGAACCAGTGGCTGATGAGCAAGTACGAATTACCGCGGCTGCCGATCTGGTACCTGCCCATCGGCGCGTTGCTGCTGTGGGCGCTCGGCCAGCTCGCCGTGTTCTGGCCCGCCCGCCGCGCCGCGGCGGTGCCGCCGGTGGTGGCCACGCGCAGCGCATGAAGAGGAACCACGACATGCAGGAAGGAGGCATCCGGTGAACTACACGCTCGAACTCGGCCTGCGCGGGCTGCGCCGGCATCCGCGCACGATGGCGCTGTCGATCCTGACGCTGGCGCTGGGCCTGGCCGCGACGATGACGATGCTGAGCCTGCTGGCGATGCTCTCGGCCGACCCGCTGCCCGGCCTCAGCCAGAACCTGTACCTGGGCTGGGTGGACTCGCGCCAGGCATCAAAGCCCGGCAGCAAGCCCGAGGACGACAGCGCCGCGCCGCCGTCGCTGTGGAAGCTGGCCGACGTTCAGGCCATGGCCGCGGCGCATCCGCAGGTGCGGCAGGCCGCGCTGGTGTCCACACCGCTGAACCTGTCCAGCGAGGACGGCAAACGCAGCGACTCCGGCCAGGGGATCCTGGCGACCGGGCCGCTGCCGTCGATGTTCGGCGTGCCGCTGCTGCACGGGCGCTACTGGACCGCGCAGGAGGAGCGTGCGCGCGAGCGCGTCATCGTGATCGACCGCGACATCAGCCTCAAGCTGCTGGGCACGCAGAACGGCGTCGGCCGCAACGTGCGCCTGGGCAGGAACCTGTTCCGTGTGGTCGGCATCAGCGGCCGCTGGGCGCCGCAGCCGCGCTTCTACGCGCTCGGATCGGGCAGCCCGGTCTGGTGGGGCGGCAACCGCGGCGAAACGGTGTTCGTCCCGGCGCAGGCCGCGGCCGATGCGGGCGTCGTGCCGATGGCCACCCAGCTATGCGACCGCGAACTGACCGGCGGCTTCAAGTTCAACGAGCTCGACATCCAGGCCTGCCGCTGGCTGCAGCTGTGGGTCGAGCTGCACACGCCGCAGCAGGTGGCCGCATTCGACGACGCGCTGCTGGCCTACGCCCGCGACCGCCGCGCCGCCGGCGCCTTCGAGCGAGCGCCACAGGCCCGGCTCTACAGCGTGCGGCAATGGCTCGCCGCCAACCGCGTGGTGCCCGACGGCGTGCGCCTGAACCTGTGGCTGGCGCTGGGCTTGCTGGCGCTGTGCATGGTCAACGTCGCCGGGCTGCTCGCCGCGCGCTTCCTGCGCCGCTCCGGCGAACTGGGCGTGCGCCGCGTGCTCGGCGCGCCACGCCGCGCGATCGTGCTGCAGTGCCTGGTCGAGTCCGGGCTGGCCGGCCTGGCCGGCGGCCTGCTGGCGCTGCCGCTGACGCTGTTCGGGCTGTGGGTGGTGCGTATGCAGGAGCAGGACTACACCGAGCAGGCGCACTTCAGCCCGGGCCTGTTCCTGGCGCTGCTGGCATTGGCCGCGCTCACCGGACTGCTGGTCGGCCTGCTGCCGGCCTGGCGCGCCGCACGGCTGGAGCCGGCGCTGCAAGTGAAGAGTCTCTGACGAGGATCCCCCATGCTTTCCATGCCTTTCCCCGGTCCCATCGTCGCTCCCCTGCTGCGCCAGCGGCTGATGCCGCTGCTGCTGGTGGTGCAGATCGCCCTGGCCTGCGCCATCCTTGCCAATGCGCTGTTCCTGCTCGGCCAGCGGCTGGCGCCGATGCTGCTGCCCGACGGCATCGCCCGCGGCGAGCTGCTGCTGGTCGATCAGCTGATCGGCGGCAAGGGACCGTGGAACGGCGCCCGGATCCGTGCCGGGACCGACGCCCTGCGCGCCGTGCCCGGCGTGCGTGCGGTGTCGCCGGCACTCGGCCTGCCGATGCTGCAGTCGATGACGATGGCCTACGATCTCACCGGCCCCAGCGGCGTTGCCGTGAACGCGAGCGCCTTCGCCGGCGAGAACCTGGTGCAGACGCTGGGGCTGGAACTGGTGCAGGGGCGCGACTTCGACAGCGCCGACTACAGCGACACCGATCTCTCCAAGGGCCTGGGCTCGCGCAGCTCTCCGGTGATCCTCACCGCCGCACTGGCGCGCAAGCTGTTCCCGGACGGCGGCGCACTGGGCGGCGTCCTCCCCGGCGACGAAGCCGATGGCTCGGACAGCTTCGTGGTGGTCGGCATCGTCCGCCACCTGCTGCGCTACCAGATCGGCGAGCTGGACGACGGCAAGGCCGAGTACTCGATCCTGCTGCCCCATCGCATCGTCGGCACCCCGATCCTGAGCTATGCCGTGCGCGTCGACCCGGCGCAGCGCGAGGCGGCGAAGGCGGCGATCCCGGCGCTGCTCAAGCGGGATTTCGGCGACGGCCTGCTGCGTGGCATCGAGCCCAAGGTGGAGGACTACGAGAGCCTGCGGCGCGAAGCCTTCAGGCCGCGCCGGGCGGCGGTGTGGCTGCTGGGCACGGTCAGCGCGGTGGTGGCGCTGATCACCGCCATCGGCATCGCCAGCCTGACCGGCTACTGGATCGACCAGCGCACCCGCCAGATCGGCATCCGCCGCGCGCTCGGTGCCACCCGAGGGCAGATCCTGCGCCACTTCCAGGCCGAGAACCTGCTGCTGACCCTGCTCGGCCTGCTGCTGGGCATGCCGCTGGCCTACGCCGCCAACCTGTGGCTGATGCAGTACTACGAACTGCCGCGACTGCCGCTGCATTACCTGCCGGTCGGCGCGGCGCTGCTGTGGGGGCTCGGCCAGTTCGCGGTGTTCTGGCCGGCCCGCCGCGCCGCCGCGGTGCCGCCGGCGGTGGCCACGCGCAGCGCGTGAATGGCGTTCTCTCGATCGGCAGTCGCGTGCATTGGAAAGAGCCTGCACGCAGTAATACTCTTACCGAGGATCCAAGGAGATTCCCCCATGCCCATGACATCCAAGGGGCAGGTCACCATTCCCCAGGACATCCGCGAAGCATTGGACCTGGGGCCTTCCAGCGAGATCGGGTTCGTCCGCGAAGGCGGCCGCGTCTGGCTGCGCAGGCGCGCGCCCGGCGCCGCGCAGGCACGTGGGCTGGTGACGCGCCTGCGCGGCCCCGCAACGGCCCGCCCGAGCACGGAGCAGATCATGGCCCTGACCCGCGGCGAGACCCCGTGAGCCAGGTGCTGGTGGACGCCAACGTCCTGCTCGACGTGCCGACCGAGGCCCCGGCCTGGTTCGACTGGTCGGCACGTACGCTGGAGGACCAAGCGGCCCAGGCGCCGCTTTGCAGCAATCCATTGATCTACGCGGAAGTCTCGGTCGGTTTCGAACGCATCGAGGAGCTGGACGAAGCGCTGCCCCCGGCCGATTTCACCCGCCTTCCGCTGCGCTGGGAAGCCGGTTTCCTGGCCGGCAAGGCGTTCGTGCGCTATCCCCGCGACGGCGGCCAGCACCACTCGCCGCTGCCGGACTTCCTGATCGGCGCCCACGCCGCCGTCGCGAGGCTGCCGCAGCTCACACGCGACGTACGGCGCCATCGCAGCCACTTTCCCAGACTGCGGCTGATCTGCCCGGACCCGGCCTGACCCATGCCCCAGATCCTCATCATCGACGACAACCCCGCCGTGGCCACCGCGCTGGAGGTGCTGTTCTCGCTGCACGACATCGACACGATGCATGCCGATTCGCCGCAGGCCGGGCTGCAGGCGCTGGCCGCGCAGGCGTTCGACCTGGCGATCCAGGACATGAACTTCAGCGCCGACACCACCTCCGGCGAGGAGGGCCAGGCCCTGTTCCGGCAGATCCGCGCCGCGCACCCGGACCTGCCGGTCATCCTGCTCACCGCCTGGACCCATCTGGGCAGCGCGGTGGAGCTGGTCAAGGCCGGCGCCGCCGACTACATCGCCAAGCCCTGGGACGACGCCAAGCTGCTGACCACGGTCAACAACCTGATCGAGCTGTCCGAGGCGCGGCGCGAACTCGAACACCGGCGCATGCGCGAGCAGCGCAACCGCGACCAGCTGCAGGGCCGCTACGACCTGCGCGGCGCGGTCTTCGCCGACCCGGCCAGCGAGCGCGCCATCGCCCTGGCCTGCCAGGTCGCGCGCTCGGAACTGCCGGTGCTGATCACCGGCGCCAACGGCAGCGGCAAGGAGAAGATCGCCGAGATCGTGCAGGCCAACTCGCAGGTCGCCCACGGCCCCTACGTGACCCTCAACTGCGGCGCGCTGCCGGCCGAGCTGATCGAGGCCGAGCTGTTCGGCGCCGAGGCCGGCGCCTACACCGGCGCCAACAAGGCGCGCGAGGGCAAGTTCGAGGCGGCCGACGGCGGCACCCTGTTCCTGGACGAGATCGGCAACCTGCCGCCGGCCGGGCAGATGAAGCTGCTGCGCGTGCTGGAGACCGGGCGCTTCGAGCGCCTGGGCTCCAACCGCGAACGCCGGGTCAAGGTGCGGTTGATCAGCGCCACCAACGCCGACCTGCCGGCGATGATCCGCGACGGCAGCTTCCGCGAGGACCTGTACTACCGCCTCAACACCGTGGAGATCGCGCTGCCGCCGCTGGCCGAGCGGCCCGGCGACATCCTGCCGCTGGCCGAGCACTTCCTCGCCGCCGGCAAGCCGCTGGCCGCCTCCGCGCGCACGGCGCTGCAGCGGCATGCCTGGCCCGGCAACGTGCGCGAGCTGCGCAACGTGATCCAGCGCGCCGAGCTGCTCGCCCCCGGCGATCGCATCGAGGCGGCCGACCTCAACCTGCCGCGCCCGGCACCGGCACGCCCCAGCCCCGCGGCCGAGCCGGACAAGGTCCGCATCGAGCAGGCGCTGGCCCGTGCCGGCGGCGTCATCGCCCAGGCCGCCGCGGACCTGGGCATGAGCCGGCAGGCACTGTACCGGCGCATGGAGCGCCACGGCATCGCGCCCAAATGAGCCGGCGCGCATGATCCGCCGCTCCTTCACCTTCGACCTGTTCCTGCGCCTGCTGCCGTTACTGGTGCTGGCCGCCGCCATGCCGTGGCTGCTGGCCTACTGGATGGATCGCGGCTGGGAGGTCATCGTCGTGTCCGCCGTGCTGCTGCTGGCGCTGATGTGGTGGACGCTGCGCCGCGCCACCGCGCCGATGCGCTCGCTGTTCCGTGCCCTGGCCGGCGCCACCAGCAGCTACCGCGACGGCGAATACAACTTCGGCGTGCACTGGCGCGGCGGCAACGACGAGCTGTCGCAGCTGGTGCGCGCCCACGCCGAACTCGGCGAGGTGCTGCGCGAGCAGCGCCAGGGCCTGATGCAGCGCGAACTGCTGCTGGACACGATGGTGCAGAACACGCCGGTGGCGATGCTGCTGCTGGCCGCCGGCGGCGACGGCGTGCGCCGCGTGGTGTTTTCCAACATCGCCGCGCGCAAGCTGCTGCACGGCGGCTGGAAGCTGGAAGGCAAGCGCATCGAAAGCGTGCTCGAGAACGCGCCCGCCGAGATGCGCGAAGCCCTGGGCCGCGGCAGCGACAGCCTGTTCGCGGTGCGCGGCGAAAGCGACGACGAGGACAGCGAGCAGGTGTATCACCTCTCGCGCCGCCAGTTCCATCTCAACGGGCGCCAGCACGAGTTGCTGCTGCTGCGCTCGCTCACCACCGAGCTGCGCCGCCAGGAAGTGCAGACCTGGAAGAAGGTGATCCGGGTGATCAGCCACGAGCTCAACAACTCGCTGGCGCCGATCGCCTCGCTGGCGCACTCCGGCGCCGAGCTGCTGCGGCGCAACCGCGGCGAGCGGCTGGGCGAGGTGTTCGCCACCATCGAGGAACGCGCGCGCCACCTGGAAGGCTTCATCCGCGGCTACGCCCGCTTCGCCAAGCTGCCGCAGCCGCGGCTGCAGCCGGTCCGCTGGGACCTGTTCCTGCAGGGCCTGCGCCAGCAGATCCCGTTCGAGCTGGACAACCAGGCAGGCGATGCCGGCACCCGCATCGACACGGCACAGATCGAGCAGGCGCTGCTCAACCTGATCAAGAACGCCCACGAGGCGAGCGGCGAGGCGTCCAGGGGCGAGGACGTCGTGGTGCGCCTGTCGCGCATCCCGGAATGGCTGCGCATCGAGGTGCTCGACCGCGGCAGCGGCATGAACGAGGCCGTGCTGCAGAACGCGCTGACCCCGTTCTACTCCACCAAGCGCAACGGCACCGGCCTGGGCCTGGCGCTCGCCCGCGAGATCGTCGAGGCGCACGACGGCCGCATCTCGCTGCGCAACCGCGACAACGGCGGGCTGTGCGTGACGCTGCTGCTGCCGCTGGCCTGAGGCCCCGTTCGACATCCCCTGTAGCGACCTGTAGGAGCGACTTCAGTCGCGATGAGGCTTTACCGGTAGAGCCCATCGCGACTGAAGTCGCTCCTACGGGGAGCCCTGCGCCACCGCCACCACGGCGCCGCGCGCGCGGCGGCCGAACGCTGAAGGGCTTCGCCAGCACCTGGCCGCTGCCGGCCGGGGTCGCGCATCCATTGAACGCACGTATCGGTAACCGCCAGGCATTGGCCTTCGTCGACGCCGTGGCGCAGGGTGCCTGCGCAGTGTTCGCGCCACCGGACGACGGCCCGGCCCGCGGCGCCCACCTGATGCGGCGCCACCGCGACCTGCCGATGAACTTGGCCGACGCCTTCGCGGATGGGCCTGGCCGAACAGCTGCACGAAGGCCGCATCCTCTTCAACGACCAGCGCGATTTCCGCGGCTACCGCTGGAAGAACACCCGTCCCTTGCAGAACCTGCCGCTGCCCGCCCCTGACTCCCGCACAAGACCCACGCCACGCGACCGGCGCGCTCCCGGCGGGCCGCTTTGCGGGCGGACGCTTCCCGATCCCTACATGCCCGTGTAGCGGCCAGGACGGTGATTGAACAGCAGCACCATGTTGAGCACGATCGCCCCGATGACCGAATAGAACACCCGCGACGGCTCGATCGCCAGCAGCGCGATGGCCATCAGGGTGATGTCGAACGCCATCTGCAGCTTGCCCGCGCTCCAGCCGCGGCGCTCCTGCAGGAACAGCGCCAGGATGTTGAGCCCACCCAGGCTGGCGCGATGGCGGATGAACATCAGGATGCCCAGCCCGGTTAGCATGCCGCCGACCACCGCCGAGTACAGCGGCGTGACCTGCTGGTAGCTGGCCCAGCGCGGCAGCAGATCCGCCAGTGCGCCGCAGGCCGCCACGCCGAAGCAGGTCTTGAGGGTGAACGTCCATCCCATGCGACGCACCGCCAGCCAGTAGAACGGCAGGTTCAACAGCGTGAACAGCACCCCGAATCCCATCCCGGTCACGTAGTGCAGCAGCAGCGCCACCCCGGCCATGCCGCCCAGCATCAGCCCGCCGGCGCTGAACACCGCAATGCCCACGGCGGCGACCAGGGCGGCTCCGATCAGCCCCTGCGCGTCCTCGACCGCACTGTGCCGTCCCGGCCTACCGTCGATCGACACGGGGACCCGCCAGTCCGATGCGGGCGACCGGGAAGATCGCCGGCGCACGGCGATCGGTTGTGGCGGCATCCGGCGCAAGGCTGCAGCGCTGCCCGGGCACCGGGTCGACCCGCTGCCACTGCCAGGCGTCCACGGTCTCCCCGCGCGGACGGTAGGCGATGCGCAGGTCCTGTCCGTCGCGCCGCACCTGCAGGACCAGTACCCCGTCCTGGCGTCCCTGGATCGCGTCCTGCCCCACCGGGACCATGATCTCGTCGCCGTCGCGCAGCCCGGCCGCCTCGGCCGCCGAGCCCGGGATCAGCCCGTGCACGATGCGCCGCGGCTCGGTCAGCACCTTGGGCTCGAACCCGAGCTGATAGCGCCGCAGCGGCACCGAGATGCGCCGGAAACAGGGCCCGAACGCATCGGACGCGGGCAACGGCGTGGCGCCCTGCAGCATGGCGTGGAACGCATCCACGCCGGGCTGGCCGAGTTCGCGGCGCAGCAGCTCCTCCCAGTCGGCGTTGTCGATCGCCACGCCGCGGCGCTGGCGCGCATGCATCTGCAGCATCAGGTCGTCGAGCGAGCGGCGCCCGTGCGAAGCCTTGCGCACCGCATCGTCGACCGTGGCGAAGTACAGGAAGCCGCGATCGTAGGGCAGCGTGCGCACCCGCGTGTCCTCCCAGAACCGCGCCGGCACCTCGCGGTTGGGCACGTTGCCCAGCGCGTTGGTGTAGTAGCGGGCGGCATGGTAGTTGAGGTCGCGCAGGAAACCGTCGGCGTCGAGCATGCCGTAGCGCAGCGGCAGCGAGCGCTGGTAGAACACCGCCAGCCCCTCGTTGAACCAGGCGCTTTCCAGGCCGTTGCCGGCATCCTCGATCCGCGGCTGGAAGGTGTGGAACATCTCATGCGCCAGCGTAAGCTTCAGCTCCTCCGGATCGCTGCCCTCCTGCTCGCCGTAGGTGATGACGAACGAGCGGTACATGCCGATGCCGCCGCCCGGGTTGACCAGGTTGCGGCGCATGAACACGCCATACGGCGTGCGCTCGACCGCGAAGAACGCCTCGTAGTGCGTGCGCAGGCGTTCGGCCCAGGACATCAGTCCGGTCGCGTCGAACGGCGGCCTGCCCTGCCATACCGAGAAGAACCCCGTCGCACTCGGCGCAGCCGGGTAGCGGCCGACGCTGCCGGCCATGAAGTAGGCCTTGTCGAGCGTGGCCACCGGCAGCGGTGCGTCCGCCACGGTATCCAGGCTGCTGGCGGCCACCGCGCCGGCAGGCAGGCGCGAGAGGTCCCAATCCGCACGCAGCCGGTAGCTCCCGCCAGGCGGGCGCAGCAGGAAGGTCGCGCCGCCGCCGGAGAAACCGCCGTCCTCGCTGCGCAGTTCGATCGGCGGCGCGGCGCCGCGCGCGGCCAGCGGCGCCGCCAGTGTGACCCGGTAGCTCAGCCGGATGCTCCCGTGCACGGGACGATCGATGCGCCACTGTCGCCGCCGCTCGGGATCGGCTCCCTCGTCGTGCGCCGCCAGCGCCAGCGCGCCGCGCTCGTCGCGGGCCTGCAATTCGCCGATCTGCGCGATGGCCGTGGGCACGTTGGAGCTGACGTACGGCATCTCCAGCAGGACGCCGCCCGGTTCGGCCGTCGCGCCGGCCAGTGTCTCGACGACCTCCAGCGCCTCGATCCCGCTGCCATCGGCGGAGGGCAGCGGCCTCAGCAAGATCGCCAGTTCCGCCACGGAGTCCGGCAACCGGTCCTGCTCGGCCGGGGACGCAAGCCCGCCCGGCTGCGCCAGGCCCACGCAGGCGCAACTGCACAGCGCCACCAGCACGGCGATCTTTCGCATCACGACAAGGCCTCGATCAGTCGCTCGACATCGTCGAGCGTGTTGTAGAAGGAAGGGGACACCCGGAAATGGTTGCGGTACACGCTGATCGCCACGCCGGCCGCGGCCAGCCGCGGCGCGATCCTGGCGCCGACGTTCTCGCCGGCGAAGGAAACCAGCGCCGAGCGCGAGTCCGGCGGCGTCATCGGCTGGTAGCCCAGGCGCGGCAGCGCCTCGTGCAGGCGCCGCAGCAGCGGCTGGCGCCAGGCTTCGATCCGTTCCGGCGTCAGCGCCAGCAGGTACCGCAGCGACGGCCCCAGCGCCGCCCGCGCGGCATTGCTCATCGTGCCGACCTCGATCCTGCCCGGCAGGTCCTCGCGCACCACGGAATCCTGCACGTTGGCGCCAGGCGGGTCGAAAGGCAGGAAATGCGTGGTGTGGCCGGCCATCTGCCGGTAGCCCCACTGGCTGCGCCGCAGCTGCGGCTGGCTGTGCCGGCGCGCGTAGAAGAAACCCATGCCGAAGTCGCCCATCAGCCACTTGTAGGTGGCGCAGGCGGCGAAGTCGACGCCGCTGGCATGGATGTCGATCGGGGTGGTGCCGGCGGCCTGGATGATGTCGGCGTAGACCAGCGCCCCGCGCGAATGGGCCAGGTCGCAGACCGCCTTCAGGTCGTGCTGGAAGCCGTTGATGCTTGACACCAGGGTGACCGCGACCAGGCGCGTGCCCGGAGTGATCGCCCTGTCGAGGTCCTCCAGCCGGATGCGGTTGTCGCGTGGGCGCACGATCTCCACCTCCAGCCCCTGCCGGGCCAGCTCCTGGTACATGTAGAGCGAGCCGTCGAAGTGATACGCGTCGGTGACCACGCGCTGGCGGCTGCCCGGCAGGCCCAGCCCGGACACCACGTGGTTCTCACCCACCATCGTGCTCGGGACCAGGGCGATCTCGTCCTCGTCGGCATGGATCAGCCGCGCGAACAGCGCCGGGTTCGGCGGCGGCTCGCTCGGCCGCCCCGGGGCGCGGCTGGCGGCGTTGAGCAGGCGCCCGTCGAGGTAGTCGCGCAGCGCCTGCGCGGTGGTGCGGCTCAGCGGATGGGTGTAGGCGCCGTTGAGATGGATGCCGTCGATCTCGAACTGGCCGCGTGCTCCGTCCAGCCCGCCGGCCGTCGCTGCACCGCGTCCCGCCGCACCCGCTGCCGCGGGCGGCGCCAGCGCGCCGACCACCGGCAGCGCCCCGAGCACACCTAGGCAGCGCCTGCGCGCCGGGTCGAAGCCGTTGCCGGCGGCCATGGCCGGCAGTCTCCCGCTGTCGCTGTCGTCGCTCATCTCGGTACTCCAAATCGCTGCCAAAGGATCGCTGACCACGCTAGGACTCGATCTCCACCTCGCCCTCGATCTCCACCGGCACGTCGAACGGCAGTTCCGCCATGCCCACGGCGCTGCGCGCATGCATGCCCCGCTCCGGCCCGTACAGTTCGAGGATGAGGTCGGAGAAGCCGTTGATCACGCTCGGCTGGCGGTTGAAGCCTGGCGCCGAGTTCACCATGCCGTGCACGCGCACCCAGCAGCGCACCCGCTCCAGGCTGCCCAGGCTGCGCTTGAGGCTGCCGAGGATCGACAGCGCGGTCAGCCGCGCCGCCGCATAGCCCTGCTCCAGCGAGACCGCGCCGCCAAGCTTGCCGCCCAGCCCGTCCATCGAGCCATCCGGGCGCTGCGGGCCATGCCCGGAGATCAGCGCGCGGTTGCCGCGCACCTGCACCATCGCGAACGGCAGCACCACGCCGGGCGGCGGCGTCAGTGCCGGCGGCAGCACCAGCCCCATGCGCTGCAGGCGTTGCTCGATCGGGCCGGCCTGGGCGTCCGCCATGGACGAAAGGGGTTGCGGGAGATCCTGTGGCAGCGTGTTCATCGTATCCGTACCGGCGCGGGGGCGAAGGGCACCACGCCCAGCGCGCGATAGATTTCCTCGGGAAAGTACATTTGCGTGTCCTTGACCACCATCCGTGCCTGGCGGATGGCCGATATGTCCTCGACCGGGTCGCCGGCCAGCAGCACGAAGTCGGCGCGCCTGCCCGGTTCGATCGTGCCCAGCTGGCCGGCGCGGCCGAGGTATTCCTCGCAGCCCAGCGTCCCCAGCCGCAGCACCTCGGCCGGTTCGATGCCGGCCTTGGCATACAGCTCCAGCTCGCGCAGCACGGTGAAGCCGGTGGTGTCGTCGGTCCCGGGCAGCAGCCGCGTGCCCTGGTCGTGCAGGCGCTTGAGCAGGGCCAGGATGGTGTCGAACGAACGCCGGTAGTCCCGGTCCAGCTCGGGCGTGAGCCCGGGCACGAAGGTGCGCTTGCGATAGCGCTGGTAGCCGATCGGCATGTGCGCCAGGTAGGCGGCATCGCCTTCGCCGACCTGGCGGGCGCGGCTGAGCATCAGCCGTTCCAGGATCACCGCGGTGGGGTCGAGCGGGATTTCGCGCTGCTTCATCAACGCCAGCGTGCGCCGGACCTGCGGCGCGTCCAGGTCCAGCGACCCGGCCCGCGCCATCGCGGTCAGCCGCAGCGGCGTGCGGGTGTCCTCGTCCGGGCGCAGCAGCCAACCCAGCATCAGCTGGTTGACGTGGGTCAGCTCGTCGTAGCCGGCCTCGATCATCCGCTCCGGTGTGGCGAAGGCCGGGATGTGCCCGGTCACGGTCATGCCGAGGCGGTGCGCCTCGGCGGCGATCGCCGGCACCCAGTCCGGGTCCATCGAGTTGTAGATCTTGATCTGCCAGTAGCCGTGCCGCTTGTACCAGCGCACGTCCTCCAGTGCCTCGGGCAGCGTCGCCGGGATGAAGCCGTTGCGCGCCGAGTACGGGCTGCGCCCTTCCAGGAAACCGTTGCGCACGATCCTCGGCCCGGCGATCTCGCCGGCCTCGATGCGCGGCACCAGGTCCAGCAGGAAGTCGTTGTCGTTGCCCATGTCGCGGGTCGAGGTCACCCCGGCCGCCAGGTACCACAGGCCGGAGGACAGCGTGGTATGCGAGTGCATGTCGTGCAGCCCCGGGATCAGGGTGCCGCCCTCGCCATCGTAGACGCGCTCGCCGGGCCGCGCGGCCACGCCGGCGCCGGCCTCGATGGCGGCGATGCGGCCCTCGCGCACCAGCACCGAGACCGGCGGCCCCAGCCGGCCCTCGCGCGGGTCGAACACGCGTACGTTGGCGATGCGCAGCGGCTCGGCGCCGGTGTGCGCAAGCCGGCGCTGCAGCTCGCGCGCGTGCTCGATCTCCAGCTCGCCAGCCAGCCTGAGCAGGGCCGGCGCCTGGTCCTCGTAGCCGCCGCGCACGGCGATGTCTTCCGGCGTGAACTCGGCGAACAGCCGGCGCCGCGCATCCAGCATCAGGTAACTCGGCGCCAGCGACAGGCCGCCGAGGCGATACACCGTCACCGCGACCGCCTTGGCGCCCGCGCCGACCTGCATCTGCCGCAGCCGCTGCAGCCGCAGCTCGCCACCGGGCAGCACCGGCAGCGTGCCCCCGGATGCATCGAGCAGGACCCGCGCGTAGACCGCACTGGCCCAGGGGCTGGCGTCGTTGAGCGCATACAGCCCCGGCCGCGCCGCGGCGGCCTCACCGGCATCGGCCGCGCTGGTCCACTGCGCGCGGCCGGCATGCCAGCGGTAGCGCTCGTCGACCTCGCCGCCCATCAGCGAGCTGCCTTTGACCGTCCAGCTCAGCGGCATGCCGCCGGCGTCGAGTTCAAGGATCTCCTCGTGCTTCGGTCCGCGGCCGTTGTTGTCGACCGCGTAGCGGACGTGCTGGCGGCGCTCGTCGCCATCGACCTGCAGGTGTCCGACGACCTCGCCGTTGGAGACCACCGACAGCGACTCCTGCACCACGCCCGCCCGGGCCGCGGGCAGCGCAGTGGCACCGGCCACACCGTCCCGGGCCTGGGCGATGGCCGGGCCGCTGCCCATACACGCCGCCAGCAACAGCCAGCCGACGCTCCCGCGCCAGGCCCGCAGACACCGCGCCGCCGCCCCACCGTCACGTTCCATGGTTCAGAAGTTCCAGCTGAACGAGGTGCCGAAGGTACGCGGCTGCAGGATGCCGACGCCGTACAGGCTCTGCCCGGTGGTGGCATTGCGCGCGGTGGCGCTGAGGAAGGCGTACTCGTCGGTGAGGTTCTTCACGTAGAACGACAGCGCCCAGCGCTCGGCCTCCACGCCGGCGCGCAGGTCCAGCGTGGTGTAGCTGGGCATGACGAAGCGCGCGGTCGCCGCGGAGCTGTTGAACCCGGCCAGGCGGCTGCCGACGTAGTTCACCCCGCCGCCGACGAAACCGTACAGCGACCCCAGCGGGAAGTTCAGGGTGGCGTTGAGGTTGCTGGTGAAGCGCGCCGAGTACGGCAGGCGGTCGCCCTTGCGGCCGAAGGTGCCGTTGGGCAGGTCCTGCTCGAGCTTGGCATCGGTGTAGGCCGCGTTCCAGGTCAGTTCCAGCCCGTCGAGCGGGCGGTAGGTGAGGCTGGATTCGATGCCGCTGCTCGATGCCTTGCCGGCGTTGTCGGTATACGAGATCGAGGTGGCCTGGTCGACCACGCCGATCTGCATGTCCGACCAGTCGATGTAGAACGCGGACAGGTCCCAGGCCAGCAGGTTGTCGAGGTAGATGCCCTTGTAGCCCAGTTCGTAGGACACCAGCGTATCCGAGTCGTAGGTCTGCGGGAAATCGCCCAGCAGCGTCCCGTTGAGGCCGCCGGCACGGTAGCCCGAGGCCACGCGCGCGTACAGGATGCTGTCGGCATCGAGCTTGAAGCGCGGCGAGAACAGGTACGTGAACACCTTCTCCCCACCCGAGGGATCGCTGTCCACCGAAGGGCCACCGGCCATCGGGCCGTCGTAGACGGTCCTGGCCTGCAGCCCGACGTCGCTGTAGCGGCCGCCGACCTGGATGTCGAAGCGATCGCTGAACTGGTAGTCGATATCGCCGTAGAGCGCCTTCTCCTCGTAGCGCGACAGTGCCGTGGCCTGGTAGAACGGCGCATACCCCAGGTTCGCGCCGTCGTCCGGATCGACGCCGCGCAATGCCTGGTAGCCGGTCGTGTCCTCCTTGGCGTAGTAGGCGCCGACCTGCCAGCCGAGCGGAGCGTCGCCCTTCGAGCTCAGGCGGAACTCCTGGGTGTACTTCTCGGTGCGGCTGTCGTTGTCGATGGTCACGCCTGCGTTGGGCACGCCGAGGAAGATGCCGGTGAAGCGGCTGAAGGTGGCGCTGACGTCCTGCAGCGAGGTGTAGTCGTACTCGCCGTAGGAGGAGATCGAATCGAAGTCGGCCCAGTCGAGATCGGCGTTCACCTTGAGGTTGTACAGGCGCACCTTGTTCTCGTAGCCGTCGGTGCCGGCCATGCGCATGCGCGCGTAGCCGCCGTAGGCCGGCACGTGGTCGAAATCCACGTCGGCGTTGGCGGTGCCGTCGGCCTCGGCGTTCTGCGCCATCGCCGCCAGCCTGACCGTCGTCCGCTCGCCCGCGTTCCACAGCGCCGAGACGCGCGCGCCCTTGACCCTGGCCTCGTTGATCTCGTCGCGGCCCTGCTGCAGGTCGCGGATGTAGCCCGGGTCCTGGCGGTCGTAGGCGCTGACGCGCAACGCGAGCACGTCCTCGACCAGCGGCAGGTTGAACGCGGCGCGGCCGCCATAGCCTTCGCCGCCGTGGGCGGTGGTCGAGGCGTCCAGCTGCGCGCGGCCGCTGAACGCATCGGTCTCCGGGTCGAGGGTGACGTACTTCAGCAGGCCGCCCATGCTGCTGGCGCCGTACAGCGTGCCCTGCGGCCCCTTGAGCACCTCGATGCGCTCCATGTCCGCCGGGTCGATGTCGGGCACCTGGATGTCCGTGGTCGACGAGCCGAACGGCACGTCGTCGACGATCACGCCGACCGTGGGATTCTGCTCGGTACCGGCGGCGATGCCGCGGATCAGCAGCTGGTTGCGGCCGGAACCGCGGGCATTCATGCTCAGCCCCGGCACCTGCGCGAAGTAGTCGGTCAGCTGCACCTGGCCCTGCGCCGCCAGGTGCTGCGCATTGAGCACGCTGATCGCCATCGGCACGTCCTGGATCCGCTCGATCCGCTTCTGCGCGGTCACCGTCACCGCGTCGAGCTGGGTGGCATATCCGCCTTCCCCGCCATCCTGCGCCTGCACCAGCGCCGGCAGCGCCGCCAGGCCACCCGCGCCTGCCAGCAGCACCTGCCGCAACACCCTGCTCAGCGGCCTGGCCGCCACCGCAACTCCGGAACACCTGCTCGCTGCACGATTCATCGTTGACCCCTGTGTGGTTGATTGACGTACGACCGATTCATCGGCAGGCGGCGGCCGATTGCCGCCCCGTGCATTCCCTCACGGGACCGCCTGCCGAAAGACGGACGCCGCGTCTTTCCCGGCGTCAAGATGAACTAGTGTCATCCAGTTCAACATTTTGTTGATATACACAGCGATCGGGAGGGTGTCAAACACTCTCGCCGCACTTCGTTTCCGCACCTTGCGCCATCGCCGTGCAAGCCTCGCACCATGATCCGGCAAACCTTCGCCAGGACGCTTTATTCGCCTGGAATCGGCATGCACCTTGCAGGTGCATGCCGCAGTTCGCACCGACACCGGCCACGGCATGGACGACGCCGGGCGGGCCATGTCAGGGCCGGTACCGGCCCTGCCTGCGCGACGATCCCGCGGCCCGGCGGCATGGTGTCCAGCGCGGTCGGCGAACTACACTGCCTGGGCTTTCCCCGAGGTTTCCATGCCCACGAAATCCAAGCGACCGAGAACCACCGCCACCGCACGGCCGCGCGGCCCCGCCGCTCCGCCCCCGCAGAGCGAACAGGACGCGCTGCTGGACACCCTGCGTCCCGTCGTGGAAATGCTGGGCGGCATGCTTGGAGACAACATCGAGATCGTCCTCCACGACCTCAGGTCCCCGGCCCGGTCGATCGTCGCCATCGGCAACGGCCACGTCTCCGGCCGCGGCGTCGGCGACTCCATTCTCAGCGGCCCCAAGGACGATGCCGGCTTCGTGGAACTGCACCGGGAGGTCCATGGCAACGGCAGGATCTCCTCTAGCGTGATCAACGACTACCCGACCGCGACCGGCGGCGGCAGGAAGCTGCGCTCGGCGACCGTGCTCTATCGCGACGGCGCCGGCGAACCGTTTGCGGCGCTGTGCCTGAACGCGGACATGACCGTGGTGGAGATGGCGCACTCCTGGCTCGACCAGATGCTGCACCGGCGCAGCCAGCCGGCCGCGCCCGCCGTCACCTCCTCGCAGATGGACACGCTGATGCAGGAGATCATCGCCGACGCGGTCACCCGCTTCACCAAGCCGGCCAAGCTGATGGACAAGGAGGAAAAGCTCTATGCGGTCGAGGCGATGATGCGGCGCGGCCTGTTCCTGGTCAGGAACAGCGTGGGCCAGGCGGCCAAGGCGCTCGGGGTGACCCGGTTCACCATCTACAACTATCTGGACGAGATCCGCAAACGCGACCAGTCCCATGCCGCCGCGGACATCCCGGAGCGGGCGAACGCCACCAGGACCGGCGGACGCCGTAAGTCCGGCGCTTGAGCAAGGGTGGGCGATAGCCGCCACTGCGCCGGGAACATGCTCGGCCTTGGTTGAAACAATGACGGCAGGGGCGTGCACGCCCTGATCCAGCCGGCCCGGCCTTCGCCCGGGATCGCCCAGGCCCACCATCGCCGCGGGCGGCTGCGCAACCGCGAGCGCAGCCGATCCGTGCGCAACGCGGTTGCTGTCCGGCTATCGGCCCGGTGCCGCCTGCTGGGCTACGGGCCGTAGGCGCTGCAGCCGACCTCCACCAGCGCGTCCATCGGCAGTCCGGCGGCGACCAGCGCATTGCGTGCCGGCAACCGCTCGGGCCGGAAGTAGCCGGCATAGATCGTGTTGAACGCGCTCCACTGGCCACGGTCGGTGATCATCGCGGTGCATTGCACCACCTGTTCCATGCCCAGCCCCATCGTCGCCAGCACCTTGGCGACGTTGTCCATGGCCTGCCTGGCCTGTGCCTCGAAGCCCTCGGCCAGCTTGCCATCCGCGCCGAGGCCGAGCTGCCCGGAAACGTGCACCGTGGTACCGGCCCGCACCGCGCTCGAGTACGGCGCGGTACTGCCGTCGGGTCTTTCGTAGTGCACGCGTTCCACTGCCGATGCCGCATTCGCGGCAGGCAATGCGAGGACGAGTGCGATCAATGCGGCTTTCGGGCTGGATGCCATGCGCGGTTCTCCTGGAAGAGGGGCACCATGCGATCCGCGGGCAGGTCCCCTGCACGGAACGGCGGCGCCCGCACATCTTGCCGCAAAGCCCGTGCCCTGCGCGCGGCGCGGCGGCGCCGGCCGGCCTCTACTTCTTCCGCGGGCGGCTCCATCCCTCGACGGTCGTCTGGCGCGCGCGCGCCAGCGTCAGCTTCTCCGCCGGCGCCGGCCGCGTGATCACCGAACCGGCACCGATGGTCGCGTTGTCGCCGATCTCCACCGGCGCCACCAGCGAGGAGTTGGAGCCGACGAAGGCGCCGTCGCCGATCACCGTCTGCGACTTGTTCACCCCGTCGTAGTTGCAGGTGATGGTGCCGGCGCCGATGTTGACGCCGGCCCCCACCGTGGCATCGCCCAGGTAGGTCAGGTGGTTGGCCTTGCTGCCGACGCCCAGCGTGGCCTTCTTGGTCTCGACGAAATTGCCGATGTGCACGCCGTCGGCCAGCACCGTGCCCGGGCGCAGGCGCGCGAACGGGCCGATCTGCACCGCGCCCTCGGTCACCACCCCTTCCAGGTCGCAGTGCGCACGCACCTGGGTGCCGGCGGCGAGCTTGACGTCGCGCAGCCGCACGAACGGGCCGATGTGCACGCCGTCGCCGAGCTCGACCTGGCCTTCCAGCACCACGTCCACATCGATCTCCACGTCGCGCCCCACCGTGACCGTGCCCCGCTGGTCGCAGCGCGCAGGGTCGATCAGGCGCGCGCCCTGCAGGCACAGCGCCTGCGCCGCGCGGCGTTGCCAGGCGCGCTCGAGCCGCGCCAGCTGCCAGGGATCGTTGGCGCCCTCGGCCTCGGTCGGATCCGGCACCAGCACCATTTCCGCCGGGGTGAACTCGTCCGCGGCGAAGGCGAAGATGTCGGTCAGGTAGTACTCGCCCTGCGCATTCTCGTTGGACAGCTGCGACAGCCAGCGATGCAGCGCGGTGGATTCGGCAGTGATGATGCCGGTGTTGACCGCGCGGATGCGGCGCTGCGCCGCGTCGGCGTCCTTGTGCTCGACGATCGCGGCGACCCGGCCCTCGGCATCGCGCACGATGCGGCCGTAGCCGGTGGGATCGGCCGGCTCGGCCACCAGCACCGCCAGCCGCCCCGGCGCCTGCAGCAGCCGCAGCAGGGTCTGGCTGCGCATCAGCGGCACGTCGCCGTACAGCACCAGCACGGTGGCCGCGTCGGGGATCTCCGGCATCGCCTGCTGCACCGCGTGCCCGGTGCCGAGCAGTTGCTCCTGCTCGGCCCACACCAGGTCGGGCTGGTCGTCGAAGGCGGCGCGCACCTGATCGCCGCCATGGCCGTAGACCACGTGGATCGCCTCGGGCTCGAGTTCGCGCGCGGTGGCGATCACGTGCGCCAGCATCGGCTTGCCGGCGATGGGCTGCAGCACCTTCGGCCGCGTCGACTTCATGCGCTTGCCTTCGCCGGCGGCCAGGATGATCACGTGCAGGGGCAGGCTCATGGGCGGCATTCTCGAGGGAAAAACGTAATTTTATGCCGTGCCGTGGTTAGCATGGCGTCTTTCGCGACGTTCGGACTCACATGGGAATCCTCCGCCAGGGCGGGCACTTCATACTGATCGGGCTGCTGCAGCTGCTGGTGGACTGGGGCGTGTTCGTCGCCGCCACCGCGCTTGGGCTGCCGGCCGTTCCCGGCAATCTTCTGGGGCGGGTGAGCGGCGCGCTGCTGGGCTTCTGGTTGAACGGCCGCATCACCTTTGCCGAGCAGGCCGGCGGACGCCTGAACCGGCGGCACCTGGCACGCTTCCTGTGCATGTGGCTGGTGCTGACCGCGCTCAGCACCTGGCTGGTGGCCACGAGCGCGAACCTGCTGGGACTGAAATTGGCATGGCTGGCCAAGCCCGTGGTCGAAGGCGCGCTGGCGATGCTCTCGTTCGTGCTGCTGCGCCAGTTCGTGTATCGCTGACGCGGCGCAGGCGCCTGGCGCTGCCGGCGCTTCGAAGGAAGCCGCCGTGTCCGCGCCGGTGGCGCCGCAGCCGCCACGTTTTCCTTCGGCGATCCGGCGCGTCTCCATCCCGGCGTGGACCCGGCCTGCCGATCCTCAGGGAATCCACGGGGAACCAACGAAAACGCCGGGCAATGCCCGGCGTTCGCTGCTGCCACCAGCCGGCCCTGCGGCCGCGCTCAGTGCTTGACGTTCTTGCGCAGGCGTTCCAGTGCCTGCAGCTGCGCGGTGACCTCGGCCAGCTTGGCCTCGGCCTCGGCCACTTCCATGGCATCGCCGCGTCCGGCCAGCACCCGCTCGGCCTGCTCCTTGGCCTGGCGCACGGACGCCTCGTCGATGTCCTGCGCGCGGATCGCGGTGTCGGCCAGTACCGTCACCACCTGCGGCTGCACTTCCAGGATGCCGCCGGAAATGGCGAAATCCAGCTGCTCGCCGGCAGCCGTGGTCACCACCACCTTGCCCGGCTTCAGGCGGGTGATCAGCGGCGCATGCATGGGCGCGATACCCAGCTCGCCGAGCTCGCCGGTCGCCACGACCAGGGTCGCTTCACCGTGGAAGATCTGCTGCTCGGCGCTGACGATGTCGCAACGGATGGTGCTCATGGTGCCTCACTGTGTGAGGCGGGATTCGGGATTCGGGATTCGGGATCGGTGGAAGCAGTCGCGCCGCCTGTCCATCGTCCCGAATTCAACCGACCTCGATCCCCGCCTTCGAATCCCAAATTCCCAATCCCGAATCCCGGCCCTTAGGCCTTCTCGAGCATCTTCTTGCCCTTCTCGACCGCTTCCTCGATGCCGCCGACCATGTAGAACGCCTGCTCGGGCAGGTGGTCGTACTCGCCGTCGACGATGGCCTTGAAGCCACGGATGGTCTCCTTCAGCGGCACGTACTTGCCCGGCGAGCCGGTGAACACCTCGGCCACGTGGAACGGCTGGCTGAAGAAGCGCTCGATCTTGCGCGCGCGCGACACCGACTGCTTGTCCTCCTCGGACAGCTCGTCCATGCCCAGGATCGCGATGATGTCCTTGAGCTCCTTGTACTTCTGCAAGGTGGACTGCACGCGGCGCGCGGTCTCGTAGTGCTCGGTGCCGATCACCAGCGGGTCGAGCTGGCGCGAGGTGGAGTCCAGCGGGTCGACCGCCGGGTAGATGCCCAGCGAGGCGATGTTGCGGCTCAGCACGACGGTGGCGTCGAGGTGGGCGAAGGTGGTGGCCGGCGACGGGTCGGTCAGGTCGTCCGCGGGCACGTAAACGGCCTGGATCGAGGTGATCGAACCGGACTTGGTCGAGGTGATGCGCTCCTGCAGCACGCCCATTTCCTCGGCCAGGGTCGGCTGGTAGCCCACCGCCGACGGCATGCGGCCCAGCAGTGCCGAGACCTCGGTACCGGCCAGCGTGTAGCGGTAGATGTTGTCCACGAACAGCAGCACGTCCTTGCCCTTGCCCGAGGCGTCCTTCTCTTCGCGGAAGTACTCGGCCATGGTCAGGCCGGTCAGCGCCACGCGCAGGCGGTTGCCCGGCGGCTCGTTCATCTGGCCGTAGACCATCGCCACCTTGTCCAGGACGTTGGAGTCCTTCATCTCGTGGTAGAAGTCGTTGCCCTCGCGGGTACGCTCGCCCACGCCGGCGAACACCGACAGGCCGCTGTGCGCCTTGGCGATGTTGTTGATCAGCTCCATCATGTTGACGGTCTTGCCGACGCCGGCGCCGCCGAACAGGCCGACCTTGCCGCCCTTGGCGAACGGGCACATCAGGTCGATCACCTTGATGCCGGTCTCCAGCAGCTCGGTCGAGGAGGACTGGTCCTCGTAGGACGGCGCCTCGCGGTGGATCTCCCAGGTGTCGCTGGCGTCGATCGGGCCGGCCTCGTCGATCGGGCGGCCCAGCACGTCCATGATGCGGCCCAGCGTGCCCTTGCCCACCGGCACCGAGATCGCGCGGCCGGTGTTGCTCGCCACCAGGTTGCGCTTGAGGCCATCGGTGGAGCCCAGCGCGATGGTGCGCACCACGCCGTCGCCCAGCTGCTGCTGCACTTCCAGGGTGATGGCGGTGCCATCGACCTTCAGCGCGTCATAGATCTTCGGCACCTCGGTGCGCGGAAACTCGACGTCGACGACCGCGCCGATGATCTGAACGATCTTGCCCTGACTCATTTTGCTGCTCCGGTTAACTTTCGTTCTGTCCGGATGGCCTGCGCCATCTCTATGGATTTCGGGATTGGGGATTCGGGATTGGGGATGGGTGGAAGCGCGCTGCGCTGCTCTTGCCGATCCCGAATCTCCAATCCCGAATCCCGGCCTTACACCGCCGCCGCGCCGCCGACGATTTCGGAGATTTCCTGGGTGATCGCCGCCTGGCGGGCCTTGTTGTAGACCAGTTGCAGGTTGCCGATCAGCTTGTTGGCGTTGTCGCTGGCGGCCTTCATCGCCACCATGCGCGCTGCATGTTCGGAGGCCACGTTCTCCAGCACCGCCTGGTACACCAGCGACTCGATGTAGCGGGTGATCACGTGCTCGAGCACGGTCTCCGCATCGGGTTCGTAGATGTAGTCCCAGTCGTGCGCGGACACCCTCTCGGTGATCGGCAGCGGCAGCAGCTGGTCGAAGCTGGCCTTCTGCGTCATCGTGTTCACGAAGCGGTTGTAGACCAGATAGACGCGGTCGAGCTTGCCCTCGGTGAAGGCGTCGAGCATCACCTTGATCACGCCGATCAGCTGCTCGACCTGCGGCACGTCGCCGAGCTGGGCGACGCTGCCGACGATATCGACCTTGACGCGGCGGAAGAAGGTGGAGGCCTTCTGCCCGATCGTCACCATCTCGACCTCGGCGCCCTTCTCCTTCCACTGCCGCATCTCGCCCAGCAGCCTGCGGAACAGGTTGTTGTTCAGGCCGCCGGCCAGGCCGCGGTCGGAGGAGATGACGATGTAGCCCACGCGCGACACCGCCGGGCGATCGACCAGGAACGGGTGCTGGTAGTCGGTGCTGGCCTGCGCCAGGTGGCCGATCACCTGCTTCATCGCCTGCGCGTACGGGCGCGAGGTCTTCATCCGCTCCTGCGCCTTGCGGATCTTGGAGGCAGAGACCATCTCCAGCGCACGCGTCACCTTGCGGGTGTTCTGCACGCTCTTGATCTTGGTTTTGATTTCGCGTCCGCTTGCCATACTCGCTCCGCTCGTGGGATTCGGGATCGGGGATCAGGGATTCGCGGAAGCGGGTACCCGGGAGGCTGTTGCCAATCCCGAATCCCCAATCCCGAATCCAGGCTCTTTACCAGCTACCCGTGCCCTTGAACTCTTCGATGCCCTTCTTGAAGGCGGCCTCGATCTCGTCGTTCCAGGCGCCGCTGCCGTTGATCTTCTGCACCAGCTCGCCCTGGGTGTTGGCGAAGTGTGCGTGCAGGCCATCCTCGAAGGCGCCGATCTTGGCCACCGGCACGTCGTCCAGGTAACCCTCGTTGACCGCGTAGATCGACAGCGCCTGGTCGGCGATGGACATCGGCGAGTACTGCTTCTGCTTCATCAGCTCGGTGACGCGCTGGCCGCGCTCGAGCTGCTTGCGGGTGGCTTCGTCCAGGTCCGAGGCGAACTGCGCGAACGCGGCCAGCTCGCGGTACTGCGCCAGCGAGATGCGGATGCCGCCCGACAGCTTCTTGATGATCTTGGTCTGCGCCGCGCCGCCCACGCGCGACACCGAGATGCCGGCGTTCACGGCCGGGCGGATGCCGGCGTTGAACAGGTCGGTCTCCAGGAAGATCTGGCCGTCGGTGATGGAGATCACGTTGGTCGGCACGAACGCGGACACGTCGCCGGCCTGGGTCTCGATGATCGGCAGCGCCGTCAGCGAACCGGTCTTGCCGGTGACCTTGCCCTCGGTGAACTTCTCCACGTACTCCTCGGACACGCGCGCGGCGCGCTCGAGCAGGCGCGAGTGCAGGTAGAACACGTCGCCAGGATAGGCTTCGCGGCCCGGCGGGCGCTTGAGCAGCAGCGAGATCTGGCGGTACGCCACGGCCTGCTTGGACAAGTCGTCGTAGACGATCAGCGCGTCTTCGCCGCGGTCCATGAAGTACTCGCCCATGGTGGCGCCGGCATAGGCGCTGATGTACTGCAGCGCGGCCGACTCGGACGCGGTCGCGGCCACCACCACGGTGTGCGCCAGCGCGCCGTTCTCTTCCAGCTTGCGCACGATGTTGGCCA
This sequence comes from Stenotrophomonas sp. MMGLT7, assembly GCF_021168555.1. Classification (GTDB taxonomy): domain Bacteria; phylum Pseudomonadota; class Gammaproteobacteria; order Xanthomonadales; family Xanthomonadaceae; genus MMGLT7. Next base: position 108,244 of record NZ_JAJOZS010000009.1, read on the forward strand.
CCGTCGAGGCCTTCTGGCCGATGGCGACGTACACGCACTTGATGCCGCTGTTCTTCTGGTTGATCACCGCGTCGATGGCCAGCGCGGTCTTGCCGGTCTGGCGGTCGCCGATGATCAGCTCGCGCTGGCCGCGGCCGATCGGGATCATCGCATCGACCGACTTGTAACCGGTCTGCACCGGCTGGTCGACCGACTTGCGCCAGATCACGCCCGGGGCGACGCGCTCCACCGGCGCGGTCAGCTTGGCGTCGATCGGGCCCTTGCCGTCGATCGGCTCGCCCAGCGGGTTGACCACGCGACCCAGCAGCTCGGGGCCGACCGGCACTTCCAGGATGCGACCGGTGGTCTTGGCCACGTTGCCTTCGCGCAGGTGGCCGTAGGCACCCAGCACCACGGCGCCGACCGAATCGCGCTCCAGGTTCAGCGCCAGCGCGTAGGTGGGAACACCGTGCTCGTCGGCCGGCAGTTCGATCATCTCGCCCTGCATCACGTCGGCCAGGCCGAAAATGCGCACGATGCCGTCGGACACGCTGGTCACGGTGCCTTCGTTGCGCGACTCCGCGGCCAGCTTGACCTTCTCGATGCGGTTCTTGATCAGTTCGCTGATTTCGGAGGGATTGAGCGTGGTTGCCATTTTTATTTCCCGGTGGGGCGGGCCTGGGCCCGCCGTCTTGGGCGGGTCCGTGACCCGCCGTCCTGTTCGGCGGGCCCAGGGCCCGCCCTACGAAGTTGCGTTAACTTGCCAGCACGTTCTGCAGGCGCGAGAGCTTGCCCTTGATCGAACCGTCGATCACCACGTCGCCGGCGGCGATCACCGCGCCGCCGATCAGCGACGGGTCGATGGCGGTGCGCACCTGCACCTGGCGCCCGAAGCGCTGCTTGAGCGCCGCCACCAGCGAGTCCAGCTCGCCGTCGGAGAGCTCGGCGGCCGAGGTCACCGTGGCATGCACCACCTGCTCGGCCTCGGCGCGCAGCTGCTCGTACAGGCCGGAGATCTCCGGCAGCAGCGACAGCCGGCCGGACTCGGCCAGCAGCGCCAGGAAGCGGCCGTACGACTCGTCGTACGAAGACGGCGCCAGCAGCGCCACCGCGTCGGCGTCGGCCAGCTCGGGATCGAGCAGCAGGTCCGCCACCCGCGGGTCGGCGGCGATGCGTGCGGAAAACGCCAGCGCCTCGGACCACGGCCCGAACTTGCCTTCGTCGCGCGCGACGGCGAATGCGGCACGGGCGTAGGGACGCGCGACAGTGAGGGCCAGGCTCATCGTTCAGCTCTTCCTGTTCAGATCTGCGCCGCCAGGTCGTCCAGCAGCGCCTTGTGGGCGTTGGCGTCGATCTCGCGCTTGAGCAGCTTCTCGGCACCGGCCACGGCCAGCACGGACACCTGCTTGCGCAGGTCTTCGCGGGCACGCGAGGCGGCGGACTCGATCTCGGCCAGCGCCAGGTCCTTCTGCCGGTTGGCCTCGGCGATGGCCTCGTTCTTGGCGGCCTCGACGATCTGGTTGGCGCGGGCGTGGGCCTGGTCGATGATCTCGTTGGCCTTGACGCGCGCGTCCTTCAGCGTCTCGTTGACCTTTTCCTGCGCCTGCGCCAGGTCCTTCTGGCTGCGGTCGGCAGCGGCCAGGCCCTCGGCGATCTTCTGCTGGCGTTCTTCGATCGCCTTCAGCAGCGGCGGCCAGATCTTGGTCGCGACGATCCAGATCAGACCGGCGAACGCCAGTGCCTGGGCAACGATGGTAAAACCGATTTCCATGGGATTCGCTCAGTCGATGGTGAGGGGGATGGGGATGCCGCCGGGCAGCATCCCCGAACCTTCATCGGCGGCGGCCGTCAGCCGACGGTCGCCGCTCGGCCCCGATCAGCCGAGGCGCGAGACGAATTCGCCGATCAGCGGGTTGGCGAAGGCGAACAGCAGGCCGACGGCGACGCTGATGATGAACGCGGCGTCGATCAGGCCGGCGGTGATGAACATGCGCACCTGCAGCACCGGGATCAGTTCCGGCTGGCGCGCGGCCGACTCCAGGAACTTGCCGGACATGATGGCCAGACCGAGGCCGGCGCCCAGCGCGGCCAGGCCGATCATGAGGCCGACAGCGATGGCGGTGGAGCTCTGGACTTGGGCAAGGTTGGTCAGGGCGGCGAGGTACATGTTGATCTCCGGGAACGTAGTGCTTGAGGGTTATGAAAAGGATGAAGGACTAACGCAAAAGGGTACAGAAACTCAGTGGCTGTCTTCAGACAGGCTCAGGTACACGATCGACAGCATCATGAAGATGAATGCCTGCAGCGGAATCACCAGCAGGTGGAACAGCATCCAGCCCAGGCCGAACACGCCGCCGGCCAGCGCGCCGAGCAGGCCTGCGCCGCCGAGCACCCAGATCAGCAGGAACACGATCTCGCCGCCGAACATGTTGCCGAACAGTCGCATCGCCAGCGAGATCGGCTTGCTCAGCCACTCGACGATGTTGAGGATCAGGTTGAACGGCATCAGCCACTTGCCGAACGGCGCGGTCAGGAATTCCTTGGTGAAGCCGCCGAGGCCCTTGGAGCGCAGCGCGAAGAACAGCATCAGGAAGAACACGCTGATCGACATGCCCAGCGTCGCGTTGACGTCGGCGGTCGGCACCGGCTTCCAGTAGTTGATGCCGACCCACTGCAGCGGGATGGCGATGAAGTCGGCCGGGATCATCTTGATGAGGTTCATCAACAGGATCCAGAAGAACAGCGTGATCGCGATCGGCGTGACCAGCTTGCTGGTGCCGTGGTAGGTGTCGCGGGCCTGGCGATCGACGAACTCCAGGCAGATCTCGACGAAGGCCTGCCACTTGCCCGGCACGCCGGCGGTGGCCTTGCGGGTGGCCATCCAGAAGCCGAACACCATCAACAGCCCCATCAGCACCGACGTCACGATGGTATCGACGTGGATCGCCCAGAACCCGCCTTCCTGGATGTGGAAGGTCAGGTTGTGAAGGTGATGCTGGATGTAGGAGGTAGGGGTTTCTGCCTCGCCTGCCATGTGTCCGTAGCCTTTTGAATGCTGTCAGTGCCTGGCCGAGGCCAGGACCTGGAAAATATCAACGCCTGGCCAAGGCCAGAACCTGGAAAATCAAGCCGACGGCCACACCGGCCAGCAGCGGCATCGCGGGCAGTCGCCACCACAGCAGGGCAAGCGCCAGCACCACGAACAGCAGCACCCACTTCAGCACCATGGCCAGGACCAGCCTGGCCACGGCCGAACCGGCCGCCTGCACGCCACCGCCCAACGCCACCCACGCCGCCATCCAGCCCCCCGCCACCGTAGCCACTCCCGTTGCCAGCGCGGCGAGCGCATGACGCGGCCCCACCAGCAGGAAGGCAAGCGCGAGGACGGCCACCGCAACCAGCGGATATATCGCTGCGCGCAACATCAGCCGCCGACCCGCATCTACGGAGTTCAGCACACGAATATCCTGGAATTACGGATTGGAGGAAGGAACAGCTAAGGGCCTCGTCGAGCCGCAGGATTATAGCAACCCCGACATTTGTGAAACAACCGCGCTGTTTTGCCGCACCCCTGCGTTTCGATCCGCCCGGCGTGCGGCTGGATGAACAGACAGCCGCGCTCGAGGGCGATACATCCGCCGGGAACTTTGCCCGCGAGCGCCGGTCTGTGATGTCGGGCCTGTAGCTTTTCCTCGTCGACAGCTCCTTGGCAGGCCACAGGAAGCCCCGGGCGACCGGGGCTTCCCTCTTGTCGCGCAGCCCTTCCCGCCGCAGGCGCGGGCATCGGCGGACAATGAACGGGACCTTGTTGCCGGAGCGCGGCATCACTGCGCACGCACCGTACTTTCACGAATGGTGGACATCGACCTTCCGATAGTGGCCGGCATTGGCGGCAAGCGAGCCGCCGAAGCCCCCAAAGACTTTCGGAGTTCGTCCATGAAACACCTGCTTTCCCTGGCCCTTCCCTGCGCGCTCGCCGCCGCCTGCGCCCTGCCCGCGCATGCCGAAGACAGCGACGATCGCTTCAGCCTGCGCCTGGGCGCGATGAACATCGATTCGGACAACACCATCCGCGGTAGTACCACCATCGGCGGCCAGGAACTGTCCGGCTCGCAGGACTTCGGCCTGGGCGGCAAGGAGTGGGAGCCGCGCGTGGACGGCGTGTTCCGCCTGAGCACCCGCCAGCGCCTGATCTTCGACTACTTCAAGTACGACAAGGACCGCCGCGAGACGCTGGGCGAGGATGTCGGCTATGGCGACGTCACCGTCCCGTCCGGCAGCTTCGTCAAGGGCAAGCTCAAGTACCAGGTGGCGAGCCTGGTGTACGACTACTCGGTACTGGACGACCCGAACTACAGCCTGGGCCTGCAGATCGGCGCCGAGGCCGCCAAGGTCGAGGCCAACGCCTATGCCGACCTCGGCGACCTGTACTCGGGCCGCTTCGTGGACGAGAAGGAAGACGGCGTGGCGCCGGTGGTCGGCCTGCGCTTCACCGCCAAGCCCGGCGAGCACTGGCTGATCAACCTGCAGGGCCAGTACCTCAACACCAAGTGGGGCACCTTCGACGACTACGACGGCGACCTGAGCCGCGCCAACGCCATCGTCGAGTACCGCTTCACCCCGAACTTCGGCATCTTCGCCGGCTACGACTGGTTCAAGCTGGACGTCGACCGCAAGGGCAGCGATGCCACCATCGGCCTGAAGCAGGAGTTCAAGGGCCCGGTGGCCGGCGTGACCTTCGCGTTCTGATCCGCTCCAGCGAAGGCGCAGCAAACACGAACCCCGCGATAGCCAGGCGCTATCGCGGGGTTTTCTCGTTTCCATTGGACACCGCCGCCGGTACGGCGCAGGATCGGGACGACCCCGTTTTCCGAGCCTGTGCCATGCACAAGACCGACCGCCTCATGACGCAGCCGCACGCCGCAGTCGTGGCGCATGCGGTCCCTTCCTGGCATGCCGAGCCGCCGGCGGCCGCCCCGGCGCCGCTGCAGCGCCCGCCGCTGGCGCTGGCGCTGTACCGGATGCGCCGCCGCCACATCGCCGCCCATGCGGCACTGCTGGATGTGCTCATCCCCGACACCCTGCACGCCTGAAAGCCCGTTCACGATCGGCATGGCACAGCCATGCCGATCGCGCCGTGGCGCAGGAAATGACAGGCGGCTGTAGGCCAGGCAGCTGTAGGAGCGACTTCAGTCGCGATGGGGCCGTATCGGTAAAGCCCCATCGCGACTGAAGTCGCTCCTACGGGAGATTGTGAACAGACGCAGCGCCGGGGTGGCGCCGCAGCGCGTGACCGGTCGCCTGCCAGCCCGCGCTGGGTGCAGTCCGTGGCAGGCGAATGCGAGTCGCGGCTACGGCGCTGCGGGCGGGGGTCCGGCGAGATGCGAGACGACGCAGACATAGTCGGCCAGCGGCATCTCGCCGACCTCCGCACGGCGCCGATCCACCTGCTCCGGTGCCTCCATGGGCTTGGGGACCCACTTGCCGTCCACGGCCAGCAACTGGCTGCCGTAGCGCTGCGGCTTGTTCTGGTTGACCAGCACGCGATCGGTCAGCAGGACGTATTCGTGCGAGGTGATCTCGCCGCTGCGCACGAGCGGCGAGATCTTCTCCAGCACCTGGGCCTGGAATGCCGGATCGCGATCGGCATGCTGCACCAGCAACCACGCCGCCGCCACGCCGTCGGCGCCGACCTCGGCCACGGTGGGCAGGCCGTCGTGCTCGGCGACGATCCGCTTGATCTGCGGCAGGTTCGCCGCATCGACCTCCAGCATCCTCTGTATTTCCGCCTGCGACCAGCCGCCGCTGCGCGCCTTCTGGTCGACCCGTGCCATGTCCAGCAGTTGCTGCCGCAGCGCCGGCGCGCCCGGCGGACCGGCATCGGCATGGGGCGCGGCGCGCTCGGCCGAGGGCTTGCCGTGCAGGCGCACGAATTCGGCCGCCGAAGGGCACTGGGCCAGCGCCGCGGCAAGTTTGGGTCGTCTTCCTGTGCCCACGCCGGCAGCGCCAGCAACAGCAGTGCGACACCCAGGCCCTTGCGCATCACGCCACCATCCCGACGGATCGTCATCGAAGGCACACAACATAGCCGGTCGATGCATCGCCGCCTAGCGCGTCCCGGACGCGACGACGCCCCGGCGGGCGGGGCGTCGTGTTCCAGCCACAATGGCGAGCCGTTACTTCTTCTTCGGGATGTACAGGTCGGTGATGGTGCCGTCGTAGATCTCCGCGGCCATCGCCACCGACTCGCTGAGGGTGGGATGGGCGTGGATGGTATGGCCGATGTCCTCGGCCTCGGCGCCCATCTCGATCGCAAGACCAATTTCGGCCAGCAGGTCGCCGGCATGCACGCCGACGATGGCGCCGCCGATCACCCGATGGGTGTCCTCGTCGAAGACCAGCTTGGTGAAGCCCTCGGTACGGCCGATGCCGATGGCGCGGCCGCTGGCCGCCCACGGGAACTTGGCCACGCCGACCTTCAGGCCCCTGGCCTTGGCCTCGGTCTCGCTGACGCCGACCCAGGCGATCTCCGGGTTGGTGTAGGCCACCGACGGGATCACCCGCGCCACCCATTCCTTCTTCTCTCCGGCGGCCACTTCGGCGGCGAGCTTGCCCTCGTGGGTGGCCTTGTGCGCCAGCATCGGATTGCCGACCACGTCGCCGATGGCGAAGATGTGCGGCACGTTGGTGCGCATCTGCCGGTCCACCGGGATGAAGCCGCGCTCGCCGACCTGCACGCCGGCCTTCTCCGCGCCGATCCTGCCGCCGTTGGGCGCGCGTCCCACCGCCACCAGCACGCGGTCCCAGGTGCCCGATTCCAGCGCCGGCCTGGCGCCTTCCTCGGCGGCGAGGAAATGCACGGTGATGCCCTTCTTGCCGGCCTCGACCTTGTCGGCCTTGGTCTTGAGGTGGACCTCGACGCCCTGCTTCTTCAGCCGGTCGGCCAGCGGCTTGACCAGGTCCTTGTCGGCGCCCGGGATCAACTGGTCCATGAACTCGACGACGGTGACCTGGCTGCCCAGCGCGCTGTACACGGTGGCCATCTCCAGGCCGATGATGCCGCCGCCGACCACGAGCAGCTTCTTCGGTACCTCGGCCAGTTCCAGCGCGTCGGTGGAATCCATCACCCGCTCGTCGTCCCACGGGAAGTTGGGCAGCTTCACCGCCTGCGAGCCGGCGGCGATGATCGCCTGCTCGAAGCGCAGCAGCTGGATCTTGCCGTCGTCGCCGACGATCTCCAGCTCGTGCGGCGAGACGAACGTGGCCACGCCCTGCACGGTGCGCACCTTGCGCTGCCTGGCCATGCCGGCCAGGCCCTTGGTGAGCTGGCCGACCACCTTCTCCTTGTACTCGCGCAGCTTGTCCAGGGCGATCTTCGGCTTGCCGAAATCCACGCCGAAATCGCCGGCGTGCGCGGCTTCGTCGATCACCGCGGCGGCGTGCAGCAGCGCCTTGGAAGGAATGCAGCCGACGTTGAGGCAGACGCCGCCCAGGCTGGCGTAGCGCTCGACCAGCACCGTGTCCAGGCCCAGGTCGGCGGCACGGAACGCGGCGGTGTAGCCGCCGGGACCGGCGCCTAGCACGACGATGCCGCACTCGATGTCGGCGCTGCGGCCGGTGGACGGCAGCGCCTTGGCGGCCACCGCCGGGTCCGGGGCGCGATGCGACGGCGTCACCGGCGGCTTGTGCGCGGGCGCTTCGGCGGGCTTGGCCGGTTCGGCCGCCTTGGCGGCCGGGGCCGCGGCATCGCCGGCGCCCTCGGTCTCCAGCAGCGCGATCACGTCGCCCTCGGACAGGTGGTCGCCGAGCTTGACCTTCAGTTCCTTGATCACGCCGGCGGCGGCCGAGGGCACTTCCAGCGTGGCCTTGTCCGATTCCAGCGTCACCAGGCCCTGGTCCTTGGCGACGGTGTCGCCGGCCGCGACCAGCACTTCGATCACCGGCACGCCGCTGTAGTCGCCGATGTCCGGGACCTTGACCTCGATTACCGCCATGGGGCTTCTCCTGTTGGCCCGCGCCATCGGCGGCGGGCATTGATGCTGTTCTTGGAAGCGGCGCCGGATGCTGCCCGGCGCGCGCGAAGGATCGCGCCGCCGGGTTACAGCAGCACGCGGCGCATGTCCGCCAGCACCTGCGACAGATAGGTGGTGAAGCGCGCGGCGGCGGCGCCGTCGATGACGCGGTGGTCGTAGCTCAGCGACAGCGGCAGCAGCAGCTTCGGCTGGAACTGCTTGCCGTCCCATACCGGCTGGATAGAGGACTTGGACACGCCCAGGATCGCCACTTCCGGCGCGTTGACGATCGGGGTGAAGGCGGTGCCGCCGATGCCGCCGAGCGAGCTGATCGAGAAGCAGCCGCCGCTCATCTCGGCCGGGCCGAGCTTGCCGTCGCGCGCCTTCTTGGCCAGTGCGCCGGTCTCCTCGGCGATCTCGAACACGCCCTTGCGGTCGACGTCGCGGATCACCGGCACCACCAGCCCGTTGGGCGTGTCGGCGGCGAAGCCGATGTGGAAGTACTTCTTCAGCGTCAGGTTCTCGCCGGCGGCGTCGAGCGAGGCGTTGAAATCGGGGAACTGCTTGAGCGCCGCGGCGCTGGCCTTGATCAGGAAGGCGAGCATGGTCAGCTTGACGCCGCTCTTGGCCTTCTCCTGCTCCTTGTTGAGCTGCACCCGCAGGGCTTCCAGCTCGGTGATGTCGGCCTGCTCGAACTGGGTGACGTGCGGGATCATCGCCCAGTTGCGGGCGAGGTTGGCGCCGGAGATCTTCTTGATCCGCGACAGCGGCTTGACCTCGACCTCGCCGAACTTGGCGAAGTCCACCTTCGGCCACGGCAGCAGGTTCAGGCCGCCGCCGGCCGCCGCCGACGCACCGGCACCGGCGGCGCCGCCGGACAGCGCGGCCTTGACGAACTTCTGCACGTCCTCGCGGGTGATGCGCCCGCCCTTCTCGCTGCCGCTCACCTGCGCCAGGTCCACGCCCAGCTCGCGCGCGAACACGCGCACCGCCGGGCTGGCATACGGCACCTTGGACGGCAGCACGCTGTCGGCGTCGAACTTGACCGGCGGCGTGGCCGGCGCGCCGGCGGAAGCCGGCTGCGGGCGCACCGACTCGACCTGCTCGATCTCGCGCCGGGCCAGGCCGTCCGGCTGCAGGGCGCCTTCGCTGTTGGGCTCGACCTGCGCGCCGGTCTCCGAGGCGGGCGTCTCCTTGGCCGCGGCCTCGGGGGCGGCGGCCTTCTGCGGCGGCGGCGCGGCGGCGGCATCGTCGGCCGCCTCGATCAGCGCCACCACGGCGCCCTCGGATAGGGTGTCGCCGAGCTTGACCTTGAGCTCCTTGACCACGCCGGCGTAGGCGGACGGCACTTCCAGCGTGGCCTTGTCCGACTCCAGCGTCACCAGGCCCTGGTCCTTGGCCACCGTGTCGCCGACCGCGACCAGCACCTCGATCACCGGGACGTCGCTGTAGTCACCGATATCGGGGACACGTGCTTCCTTGATTTCGGCCATGCGGGGACTCCGGCTACAGATGGGAAACGCCTATTGTGGCGGTGCGCGGCGCAAGCGCCAACCGTTGCCGGCGAAATTTTCCGTCTCTTGTCCGCTTACCGCCTGGCGCGGGCCGGGCCGGGGCCGCCGGCCGCGTCCGTTCGGGTACGGCGGCGCCTTGCATGAATGGCCGCCACAGGCTCCGTGGCGGCGGGCCGCGACCGGCCCTATGGCAACAGATGCGACTGCAGCACGCGCCAGGCGGCGAACAGGCGTTCCAGCGGGAAGGAGGCGTTGGCCGGGCTGGTCGAGGGCAGCGCGAGCAGCTCGAAGCGGACCTGCCCGGGCAGCCCCGGCAGCACCTGCCGGCGGAAGGCCTGCGCGGCGGCGGCGCCGTTGCAGGCCACCGCCGCCAGCCGCGGCAGGCCGGCGATGCGTTCGGCCAGCGGGTTGATCACCGCGCTGCCGCGCACGATCGCGCTGTCCAGGCTGCCCGGGCGCACGCATTCGTCGATGACGTCCCAGAGCCCGACACCGGCATCGAGCATGGCCTGGATGCGCGCGTCGTAGGACAGGCCGGGATCGAAGCCGCACAGCCGCGCCATGATGGGCCAGAAGCGGTTGCGCGGATGGGCGTAATAGCGCTGCGCCTGCAACGAGGCGGCCCCGGGCATCGAGCCCAGAACCAGCACCCGGCAGTCGTCGCGGATCTGCGCGGGCAGGCCTTTCAGGACAGGATTTTCCGTCACGTCGCGGGCAACTCGATGAATGATGGAAAAGATTAAAACCTCGTTATCGCAAAGGTTTGCGGAAAGTTGCTGAACGACGCCGCGTCGATGGTCGCGAGGGTGGGCGGCGATTCATGTCCACGCGCCTAGGTTGTGCACCGCCCACTCCCAAGGGCCTAAAAACATCAACTGAGGAGATACCCATGAGGTCCTTTAAGATTCTTAGCCTGGCTGTCGTTTCCGCGCTTGCCTTCGCACCTGCCGCGTTCGCGCAGGATGGCACCGTTTCCGCACAGCAGGACATCTACGGCAAGCCGATCAGCACCGAGACCGCGTCCGGCAAGCACTGGGCGGTGGTCGGCGGCGTGACGCTGCTGCAGCCCAAGGACGATGCCGCCGCCGGCATCCGCAAGATTGACGGCGGCCCGGCGCCGACGCTGAGCGCCAGCTACTACTTCACCGACAACTGGGCGGTGGAGCTGTGGGGCGCGGCCGACAAGTTCGACCACCGCGTGAACGGTCCGGCCGGCAAGATCGGCACGGTCGAGCAGCAGCCGATCGCGCTGAGCGCGCAGTACCACTTCGGCCAGGCGGACAACACCTTCCGTCCGTTCGTCGGCGTCGGCTACTACGAGTCGAACTTCAGCAACGAGAAGATCGACGGCGTCTCGGCCAGCGGCCAGCACGTGGGCCTGGAAACCGCCAAGGGCGCCATCGGCACCGTCGGCGTGGACATGAACATCAACTCCACCTGGTTCGCCCGCGCCGATGCGCGCTACATGCACGCGCGCCCGGAACTGCAGGTCGGCGGCGCCGGCACCGGCGAGGACCTGAAGCTGGATCCGTGGACCGTGGGCGTGGGCATCGGCGCACGCTTCTGATTCGAAGGATTCATCGCTGCAATCGGAAACGGGCCTTTCGGCCCGTTTTCCTTTTCTGCCTTCTTTCGCAGGAGCTTTGTAGGAGCGACTTCAGTCGCGACGAGGCTCTACCGGCGAAGCCTCATCGCGACTGAAGTCGCTCCTACGAGAGCGGCGGCGCCGGTCGGATCAGAACGCCGGCAGCACCGCGCCGTGGTACTGACTCTCGATGAAGGCCTTGACCTCGGGGCTGGTCAGCGCCTTGGCCAGCTTCTGCACGCGCGGGTCGTCCTTGTTGTCGCTGCGCGCCACCAGGAAGTTCACGTAGGGGGAATCGCTGCTCTCGATCGCCAGCGCATCCTTGGTCGGGTTGAGCCCGGCATCGAGTGCGTAGTTGGTGTTGATCAGCGCCAGGTCCACCTGACCGAGCACGCGCGGCAGCATCGCCGAGTCCAGTTCGCGGAACTTGAGCTGCTTGGGGTTGGCGACGATGTCGCGCTGGGTGGACAGCGCGTTGGACGGGTCCTTGAGCTTGATCAGCCCGGCCTTGTCGAGCAGGATCAGCGCCCGCGAGTTGTTGCTGGGATCGTTGGGAATCACCACGTCCGCGCCCTGCGGCAGTTCGTCCAGCGACTTGTAACGGCGCGAATAGGCGCCGAACGGCTCGATGTGCACGCCGACCGCGGTGACCAGGTCGGACTTGCGGTCGCGGTTGTAGGCATCCAGGTACGGCTCGGTCTGGAAGTAGTTGACGTCGATCTGCTTCTGCGCGACCTGGTCGTTGGGCTGCACGTAGTCGTTGAACACGCGCACGTCCAGCTGCACGCCCTCCTTGGCCAGGATCGGCTTGACCACTTCGAGGATCTCCGCGTGCGGCACCGCGGTGGCGGCCACGCTGAGCCGGTCGGTCGACGCGTCCTGCCTGCCGCCGCAGGCGGACAGGCCCAGCGCGGCGACGGCAAGGACGAAGGTGGAGGCAAGCTTGTTCATGGGAAATCGATCCTGTGTCTTGGAATGCAATCGGGGCCGGCGACGGCGCCTGCCCAGGTTCTTGTTCAGCGCCGGCTGTAGTGCAGCACCAGCCGGTCGCCCAGCATCTGCAGCAGCTGCACCAGCACCAGCAGCAGCACCACCGTCACCAGCGCCACGTCCGAGTGCGAGCGCAGGTAGCCCTCGCGGTAGGCGACGTCGCCCAGTCCGCCGGAGCCGATCGCGCCGCCCATCGCGGTGAAGCCGATCAGCGCGATCGTGGTCACCGTGGCGCCGGCGATCAGGCCCGGCAGCGCCTCCGGCAGCAGCACCCGCGACACCAGCTGCCAGGTGGTCGCGCCCATCGCCTGGGACGCCTCGACCACGCCGCGGTCGACCTCGCGCAATGCGGTCTCCACCAGCCGCGCGTAGAACGGCGCCGCGCCCACCACCAACGGCAGGATCGCTCCGCGCACCCCCAGCGAGGTGCCCATCACCCACAGCGTCAGCGGGATCATCGCGATCATCAGGATGATGAAGGGGACCGAGCGCAGCAGGTTGACCACCAGTGCCAGCACGCCGTGCAGCAGCGGCCGGCGGCGGAAGCGCGGCGAGCCGCTGAGGAACAGCAGCACGCCCAGCGGCAGCCCCAGCAGCAGCGTCAGCGGCAGCGAGCCGCCCAGCATCAGCAGGGTGTCGAAGGTGGCACGGCCGATGTCGGCCCAGGTGCCGGCATCGAGGTTGCGGAAGAAGCCGGGGGCGGCGGCGATCGGGTTCATGCGCGCAGTTCCTCCACGGCGACGCCGGCGGCGGCGAAGCGTGCCTGCGCCTGGGCGACGTCGCCGCCGACCAGGGCCACGGTGAGCTGGCCGTAGGGCGTGTCCTTGATGCGGTCGATGCGGCCGGACAGGATGTTGTAGTCCACCCCGGTCTCGCGGGCGATGCGCCCGAGCAGCGGCTGGTAGGTATCGGCGCCGAGGAAGGTCAGGCGCAGGATGCGCCCGGCCACCGCGTCGAAGTCGCGATGCAGGCCGTTCTCGCCGTACTCGTCCTCGGAGACGAAGCGCCGGGTGGTGGGATGGCGCGGATGCAGGAACACCTGGGTCACCGGCCCGGTCTCGACCAGGCGCCCGCCATCGAGCACGCCGACACGGTCGCAGACGCGGCGGATGACCTCCATCTCGTGGGTGATCAGCACGATGGTCAGGCCCAACTCGCGGTTGATCTGCGCCAGCAGCTGCAGCACCGAGGCGGTGGTCTGCGGGTCGAGCGCGCTGGTGGCCTCGTCGCACAGCAGGAAGCGCGGGCCGGTGGCCAGCGCGCGGGCGATGCCCACGCGCTGCTTCTGCCCGCCCGACAGCTGCGCCGGGTACTTGCCGGCGTGGTCGGACAGGCCGACGCGCTCGAGCAGTTCGGCCACGCGCGCGTCGATCCGCTCGTGCGCGGTGCCGGCCAGCTGCAGCGGGAAGGCGACGTTGCCGGCCACGGTGCGCGAGGACAGCAGGTTGAAGTGCTGGAAGATCATGCCGATGCGCCGGCGCAGCACGCGCAAGCCGTCGCGGTCGAGCGCGGTGACGTCGTCGCCGTCGATCAGCAGGCGCCCGCCGCTCGGTTCCTCCAGGCGGTTGATCAGCCGGATCAGGGTGGACTTGCCGGCCCCGGAATGGCCGACGATGCCGAACACCTCGCCGCTTTCGATGGTCAGGTCGAGCGGATGCAGCGCGACGACCTGGCGGTCGCCGACGGCATAGGACTTCTGCAGTTGCTGGAACTCGATCACCGGGTGGGGGCGCCGGAAAGCCGAAGGGGCGTGAAGCCTAACAGTGCACGGCGGGCATGGCCCGCGCCAGCCCCCGGAAGCTTATGTCGTTTCGTTCTAAGCATGCACGGAACGCCATTCGTCCCCTGCGTCCACGGTCACGGATGCTCCAGCGGGCCGGGGGCACGGACGCCCTTCACCCGCTCGCGCCGCATCAGGTACAGGCCGCTGGCGACGATGATCGCCGCGCCGAGCCAGGTGGCGCGGTCGGGCAGCGTGGTCCACAGCAGCCAGTCCCAGGCGATCACCCAGACCAGGCCGGTGTACTCCAGCGGTGCCACCATCGAGGCCTCGCCGAGCTGGAAGGCGCGGGTCAGCGCGACCTGCCCCAGCGCCCCGGCCAGGCCCATGCCGGCGATCAGCCAGCCGTCGCCGGCGCGCAGCGGCGTCCAGTCGGGAGCGGCCAGGACGCCGGCACCCAGCGCCATCACCAGCAGGAAGCACACCACCATCGACTGCGGGGTGTCGGTGCGGGTGAGCAGGCTCACCGTCACCGAGGCGATGGCATAGGCCAGCGCCGCCAGCAGCACCATGAACCCGGCCAGCGAGACGATGCCGCCCATGCCCGGGCGCAGCACCACCAGCACGCCGGCCAGGCCGATGGCGATGGCGGTCCAGCGCCGCGGCCCCACCCGCTCGCCCAGCAGCGGCACCGACAGCGCCGCCACCAGCAGCGGCGAGACGAAGTAGATCGTGTAGGCGGTGGACAGCGACAGCCGCTTCAGCGCGTAGGCGAAGCAGAAGATCATCACGATGCCGAGCACCCCGCGCAGCAGCTGCAGGCCCCAGCGCCGCGGCAGCAGCGAGCGCGGTCCGGCCGTGGCCAGCACCCACGCCAGCACGAACGGCAGCGAGGCCGAGCCGCGCAGCATCGTCACCTGCATCGGCGGATAGCGGGCGGACAGCAGCTTCATCGCCGCGTCCATCAGCGAGAAGGCGGCGACGGCGCCGAGCATCCACAGGGCGGCGCGCGCGGGTTGGCGTTGCGGGGGCATGCGCCATTATCGCCAGGCGCCGGCGGCCACGTCATGTGCGCGATCGCCCGCGCCTATAAAATGTACGCCGTATCTTCGCAAAGGAACCCCGCCATGCCCTCCTTCGACGTCGTCTCCGAAGTGGACAAGCACGAACTCACCAACGCCGTCGACCAGGCCAACCGCGAGCTGACCACGCGCTTCGACTTCAAGGGCGTGGACGCGAAGTTCGTTCTCGACGATGCCACCATCAGCCAGTCCGCGCCCAGCGACTTCCAGCTCAAGCAGATGAGCGACATCCTGCGCGCGCGGCTGATCGCCCGCGGCATCGACGTGCGCTGCCTGGAGTTCGGCGACGTCGAGACCAACCTGGCCGGCGCGCGGCAGAAGATCACCGTCAAGCAGGGCATCGAGCAGAAGATCGCCAAGCAGATCGTGGCCAAGATCAAGGAAGCCAAGATCAAGGTCGAGGCGCAGATCAACGGCGACAAGCTGCGCTTGACCGGCAAGAAGCGCGACGACCTGCAGGACGCCATCGCGCTGCTGAAGAAGGCCGAGCTGGAACTGCCGCTGCAGTTCGACAACTTCCGCGACTGAGCCGCCGCTGCGCGCGGGATCGACGCCGCCGCTGCAGGAGCGACTGCCGCACCTTCGATGGCATAGGCGGGCCCTGGCCCGCCAAACCGCACTCGCACAGCCGTCCCCGAGCCTTGATCGTTGCTGCACGGCGCCATTGCCGCTGTCGTAGGAGCGACTTCAGTCGCGATGGGGCTTTATCGAGAAAGCCCCATCGCGACTGAAGTCGCTCCTACAGCAGGTCGCCTGCCATGGTTGCCTGCGCCGGCCCCGGCTACGACAGCGCGCGCATCTTCTTGTACAGGGTGGTGCGCGAGATGCCGAGCTGGCGGGCGGCGGCGGACACGTTGCCGTCGTGGGCACGCAGGGCCTCGGCCACCGCCTGCAGCGTGTGCTCGCGCAGCGCCGGGCCGTCAACTCCCGGGCCCGGCACCGCCGCGCGCCGGAAGCCCCGGGCCGGTTGCGGCCCGCGCAGCCATTCGACCAGCAGCGCAGTGCCGTCGGGGCGCCGCAGCCGCCGCGGCGCTCCCGGCTGCAACAGGCGCCGCCGCTGCGTCGCGCTGGCCGCGCCGAACAGCGCATCCAGCGTGAGCGCCGGCAGGACGCCGGCGCGGGGCAGCCCCAGCAGCCGGCGCGCCAGCCGGTTGGCGGCCTGCAGGCTCCCGTCCGGCCGCACCGCCAGCAGTCCCTGCAGCGGCGATTGCAGCCAGCGGGCGTCGTACTGCACGCGCAGCAGGTGGCAGTCGCGCAGGCCGGCGTAGAGGCGGTTTTCGGCCGCCAGCGCGGCATGCTGGAAGTGGCCGAGCAGCAGTTCCGGATCGCGCTCGCCGATGCCGGTGATGTCCAGTGCCCCCATCAGCTCGCCGTCCAGCCCGTGCAGCGGCACCGACAGGCAGAACACCGGCTCGAACTCGCTCAGGTAGTGCTGGTTGCCGCGCACCAGCGCCGGTGCGTCCTCGGCCAGGGTGCAGCTCGGGGCGGTGGTGCCGATGTCGATCTCCTGGATGCGCCGGCCGGCCTGGATCGGCCGCAGCAGCTGCGGGTCGGCGTCCGGATGCTGGCGCAGCTGCACGATCATGCCGTTCGGGTTGACGCAGAACACGGTCCAGTCGCGGCCGCCGAAGGCGGCCCACAGCCGCTCGATCTCCTCGCCGGTGCATTGCGCCAGGCGGCGGTCGTCCGGATGCTCGCGCGGGTTGCCGCGCGGCTTCAATGCCTCGTAGTCGGGACGTTGCCAAGGCCGCACCCCGGCCTGCCGCGAGCGCTCCCACGAACGCGCCACCGGCACCGGCAGCAGGGCATCGGGAAGCCCCTCGCCTTCGGCAAAACGCGCACGCGCCGCGTTCAAGCGGTGCTGCTGCCACTGGAACGCCATGTCCATCCGATCCGCACCTCCACGAGCCAGAAGGCCGCCGGGAACCCGTGTTCCCGACGGCCCGTGGAGACTACACGGCGGCCGATCGCCCGCGGCTTAACCCGGCGCGATGCCGGCGCAACGGAACGTTTCAGCCGCCGATGCGCAGGATCGGCTTGAGGGTGATGCCCTTGGTGCTGTCCTCGGCGGCCTGGTTGATCTGCTCCAGCGGATAGAACCTGACCAGCCTGTCGAACGGGAAGCGCCCCTGCTGGTACAGCTGCACCAGCTGCGGGATGAACACCTGCGGCACGCTGTCGCCCTCGGCGATGCCGCGGATGCTGCGTCCGCCCAGCAGCAGGTTGTTGACGTCGAACTCGGCCTTGGTGCCGAGCCGCGGCGCGCCGACCACGCCGATCATGCCCAGCCCGCCCAGCGCCTCGATACCCTGCGCCAGCACTTCCGGGCGGCCGGTGGATTCGAGCGCGAAGTCGGCACCGCCGCCGGTGATCTCCCGCACCGCCTCGACCACGTCCACCTCGCGGCTGTTGATGGTGTGGGTGGCGCCCAGCTCCCTGGCCAGCTCCAGCCGCGAGGGCACCACGTCGATGGCGATGATGGTGGCGGCGCCGGTGACGCGCGCGGCCATCACCGCGCTCAGGCCGACCGCGCCGGCGCCGAAGCTGGCGAAGCTGCTGCCGGCGCCGACCTTGAGCGAGTTGATCACCGCGCCGGCCCCGGTCTGGATGCCGCAGCCGAGCGGGCCGAGCAGCTCCAGCGGCGCATCCTCGGCGACCCTGATCGCGTTGTTCTCGCGCGCCAGCGCATGGGTGGCGAACGAGGACTGGGCGAAGAAATGGTCGTGCAGCGGCTGGCCGTCCGGGGTCTGCAGCGCGGTCTGGCCCTGTGCGTCGGTGCCGCCGAAGTTGAGCGGGTAGAACTGCTTGCAATAGGCCTCGTGGCCGCTGCTGCAGGGATTGCAGTGGCCGCAGGCGCCGAAGGTCAGGACCACGTGGTCGCCGACCTTCAGGTCCTTGACGTTGGGACCGAGCGCCTCGACCACGCCGGCACCCTCGTGGCCGAGCACGGCCGGCAGCGGCACCGGGTAGTACTGGTCGCGCACGATCAGGTCGGTATGGCACAGGCCGGTGGCGACCACCCTTACCAGCACCTCGTCGCCGCGCGGTCCGCGGATGCGCGCCGGTTCGATGGTGAACGGCTGTTCCGGCGCGCGCGCCACCGCCACGGTGATCTCGCGCAGTTCGACTGCTGCATTCATGGGGATTTCCTCGCTCAGATGGGATAGGCGGGCGCTTCGCCCTTGACGGTGAGCCACTGCCACTGGGTGAACTCCTCCCAGTTGGCCGGGCCGCCGATGCTGGTGCCGTTGCCGGAGGCACCGACGCCGCCGAACGGATTGATGACCTCGTCGTTGACGGTCTGGTCGTTGATGTGCAGCAGGCCGGTGCGCAGGCGTTCGCCCAGCCGCAGCGCGCGGCCGACGTCGCGCGAGAGGATCGCCATCGACAGGCCGTACTCAGTGTCGTTGGCCAGGGCGATCGCGTCCTCGTCGCTGTCGAACGGCACCACCACCGCCACCGGCGCGAAGATCTCTTCGCGGAAGGCGGGGTTGTCGGGGGTGATGCCGCTGAGCACGGTCGGCTCGAAGAACAGCCCGTCGTAGCCGCCACCGGTCTCGACCGTGGCGCCGGCGGCCGTCGCCGCGGCTACCACCTTGGCGGCGTGGTCGCGCTGGGCGGCGTTGATCAGCGGGCCCAGCGCGACCTCGCCCCTGGCCGGGTCGCCCACGGTCAGCCCCTTCGCCTTGGCGACCAGCTTGTCCAGGAAGCGCGGGTAGATGCCGCGCTGCACCAGCACGCGGCCGGAGGACATGCAGATCTGGCCCTGGTGCAGGTACACGCCCCAGGCGGTGTTGGCGATAGCCAGGTCGAGGTCCGCATCGTCGAGCACGATCAGCGAGTTCTTGCCGCCCAGTTCCAGCGAGACCTTCTTCAGGTGCTTGCCGGCGGCCTCGCCGACCTTGCGCCCGGCCGCGGTGGAACCGGTGAACTGGATCATCGCCACGTGCGGGTCGGCGGTCAGCGCCGCGCCGGCGGCGCCGTCGCCGGGCAGCACGTGCAACACGCCGGCCGGCAGCCCGGCCAGCTCGAACAGCCGCGCGATCGCGAAGCCGCCGCACACCGCGGTGCGTGGATCGGGCTTGAGCACCACCGCGTTGCCCAGCGCCAGCGCCGGGGCGACGGCGCGCATGGCCAGGTACAGTGGAAAGTTGAACGGCGAGATCACCCCGACCACGCCGAGCGGGCGGCGCCGTGCCAGCGACAGCCGCCCCGGCGTGGATGGCAGCACCTCGCCGTTGCTGCGCGCGGGCAGCGCGGCGGCCTCGTGCAGCGCCTTGGCGGTGATCGAGGCCTCGAAGGCGGCCTTGGCCCGGGTCGAGCCGCTCTCGCGCACGATCCAGCCACTGATTTCCCCACCGTGCTGCTCGGCCAGCTGCGCGGCCCGGCGCAGCACCTGCGCACGCTCCTCGTAGGGCGCGGCGGCCCAGGCCCGCTGCGCCTGTGCGGCGGCGGCGGCCGAACCGGCGACCATGGCGGCGTCGGCCATGCCGATCCGGCCCAGTTCGGCCCCGGTGGCCGGCTCGACCACCGCGGCCACCGCGCTGCCCTCGCGCCATTGCCCGTCGAACAACCTGTCCGTCCAGATCCCGGCCGGCAACAAAGTCTCCGATGCGCCCATGCGATTCTCCCGTTGCGATGACTGGGAGCATTCAAGGCCAGCTGCGACAACTTGCCCATCCACCTTTGGCCTATACGCCGCAAGGGATTGATCCACGGCCGGTTTCCGCCGGGCGCGGTGTCCAGTTCCTGGACAGTGGGCAGGCCCTGGCCGTCGCCCGCACCCGGCGATGGCGGGCCTGGCATACACTTCCACGTTCCCTCCGCCCAGCCATGCAGACGCTCCCCGCCCCGGCCGGGATGCCGTCGCGACCCGCCCGATGGACGACACCGCCCTGCCCGCCTCCGACCCGCTCGAACTCACCCGCCGCTGGATCGAGCGCGTGGTGATCGGCCTGAACCTGTGCCCGTTCGCCAAGGCGGTGTACGTCAAGCAGCAGGTGCGGCTGGTGCTCAGCGACGCCTCCACGCCCGAGGCGCTGCTCGAACAGCTGGCCGAGGAATTGCTGTTGCTGCGCGACACCCCCGCCGAGCAGATCGACACCACGCTGATCGTGCACCCGGACGTGCTCGGCGACTTCCTCGACTACAACGACTTCCTCGACAACGCCGACGCCGCGGTCGAGGCGCTGGACCTGCAGGGCGTGCTGCAGGTGGCCAGCTTCCACCCGCACTACCAGTTCGCCGGCAATGCGCCCGACGACATCGCCAACTACACCAACCGCGCGCCGTTCCCGACCCTGCACCTGCTGCGCGAGGACAGCGTGGAACGCGCGGTGGCCGCCTTCCCCGACCCGGACGCGATCGTCGAGCGCAACATCGCCACGCTGGAGCGGCTGGGCCTGGACGGCTGGAACCGGCTGATGTCGCCCGAAGGCGCGGCGCGGGACAACTGAGCCATGACGCTCGCGCCCGCCATCGCGCCGTGGGACCCGCAGCCGCTGCGGGAACGGGTAATCCTGATCACCGGCGGCGCCCAGGGCATCGGCCGCGGCATTGCCCAGGCGGTGCTGGGTGCCGGTGGCCGCGTGCTGATCGGCGACCTGGACGTACAGGCGGGGCACGCCTGCCTGGCCGAATGGCAGCGTCCGCGGCAGGCCGCGTTCCGCCGGCTCGACGTCGCCAGCGAGCGCAGCGTCGCCGCCTTCGCCAGGACCGCGTTGGAGAAGTTCGGCCGCATCGACGGGCTGGTCAACAACGCCGGCGTCGCCGATCCGCACGTCGCGCCGCTGCCGCAGCTGGACTGGAGCGAGTGGAACCGGCGGCTGTCCAGCCTGCACGGCGCCTTCCTGTGCAGCAAGCACGCGCTGCCGGCACTGGAACGCAGCCCCGATGGCGGCGCC
Source organism: Stenotrophomonas sp. MMGLT7 (assembly GCF_021168555.1). Classification (GTDB taxonomy): domain Bacteria; phylum Pseudomonadota; class Gammaproteobacteria; order Xanthomonadales; family Xanthomonadaceae; genus MMGLT7. The sequence continues at coordinate 129,029 of NZ_JAJOZS010000009.1, forward strand.
ATCGTCAACATCGCCTCGACCCGCGCCTGGCAGTCCGAGCCGCACAGCGAGGCCTACGCCGCCGCCAAGGGCGGGCTGGTCGCCTTCACCCATGCGCTGGCGCTGAGCGCGGGACCGGCGGTGCGGGTCAACAGCATCAGCCCCGGCTGGATCGCCACCGAGGCCTGGCAGTCGCCGGCGCGGCGGCGCAAGCCCAGGCTGTCACACGCCGACCACGCCCAGCACCCGGCCGGCCGCGTCGGCACGCCCGAGGACATCGCCGCGCTGGCGGTCTACCTGCTGTCGCCGGCGCTGTCCGGCTTCGTCACCGCCCAGGACTTCGTCGTCGACGGCGGCATGACGCGGAAGATGCAGTATGTCTGAGTGTTTCGGGCGAGGCGGGATTAGGGATTAGGGATTAGGGATTAGGGATTGGGGATTGGGGATTGGCAAAGGCCTTGCTCCTGCTTTTCCCGAATCCCTAATCCCGAATCCCCAATCCCGGCCTCACAACCACGCCTCCAGCAGCCGCTGCGCCTCGGCCAGCGAGGCGACGATGCGATGGCCCAGCGCGCGTACCTCCGCGTCCGGGGCCAGCATGTCCGGCACCTGGATCGCGGTCATCCCGGCGGCCAGCGCGGCGCGCACGCCGGTGGGCGAATCCTCCAGCACCAGGCAGGCGGCCGGGGCCACCTGCAGCCTGCCGGCGGCCAGCAGGTAGACGTCCGGCGCCGGCTTGGGCCGGTCCACGTCGCTGGCGGTGCACACCGTGTCGAAGTAGTCCAGCAACCCGGCCATGCGCAGCTTGTGCAGTGCCCGCTCGCGCAGCGAGGACGTCGCCACCGCGCGCGGGATGCCGCGGGTTGCGAGCAGTTCGAGCAGTTCGCCGATGCCGGGCCGGCGCGGGATGCCGCTGTCCTGCAGGATGGCGTCGTACAGCGCGTAGCTGCGGGCCAGCAGCGCCTCCGCGTCGCTGTCGCCGATCCGCGTGCGCAGCATCTGCCGGCAGGTGGCGTCGTCGCGGCCGACCATGCCCAGCCAGTACTCCGGCTCGACCTCGGCGCCGAGGTCGGCGGCCGCCTGCGCCAGGCATTCGCGGATGATGCGCTCGCTGTCGAGCATCAGCCCGTCCATGTCGAAGATCACCGCATCGGGCAGGAACGGCAGCGGCGCGATCGCGTTCATGCCGCCTCCCCTGCGCCGAACAGCCGCGCCTGCGCGGCGGCATCGAGCGCGCGCCACTGCCCTTCCGGCAGCTCGTCCAGCGCCAGTCCACCGATGCGGCTGCGGTGCAGCGCCTGCACGTGGTTGCCGGCCGCGGCGAACATCCGCCGCACCTGGTGGTAGCGACCCTCGTGCAGGGTCAGCCGTGCCTGCCGCGGCGCCAGCACCTGCAGTTGCGCCGGCAGCAGCGGGGTCTGCTCCGATTCGAGCATCAGCGTGCCGCTGGCGAACAGCGCCGCCTCGTCGCCGCGCAGGTCCTGCGCCAGCGTCGCCTCGTAGACCTTGGCCAGCTGGGCCTTGGGCGAGATGATCCGGTGCAGCAGCGCGCCGTCGTCGGTGAACAGCAGCAGGCCGCTGGTGTCGCGGTCCAGCCGCCCCACCGGCGACAGCAGCGGCGAGCGCAGGCGGAAGCGCGGCGGCAGCAGCTCGTAGACCAGGCGGCCGCTGTCCTTGGTCGAGCAGGTGTAGCCGGCAGGCTTGTGCAGCATCAGCAGCAGTCCGGGCGGCGGGTCCAGCGGCTCGCCATCGAGGCGCACCCGCGCCGGGTCGCCGAGTTCGTCGTCGGCATACAGCACCTCGCCGTCGGCGTCGGTGACGGCGCCCTCGCGGAACAGCTGCTGCACCTGGCGGCGGCTGCCGTAGCCGAGGTTGGCGATGTAGCGCAGCAGCTTCATGCGCCACGCCCGCTGCGGGTGGCGGCGATCACCTTGAAGCCGTCGCGTTCGGCGGCCACGCGCACCTGCCCGAAGCTGTCGTTGAGCACCTGCTCGTACGGCAGGTGGCGGTTGGCCACCAGCCACAGCTGGCCGCCGGGCCGCAGCGCCTGCGCAGCCACGGCGATGAAGCGCTGGCCGATGTCGGGGCGGTCGGCGCGCGCCGGGGTGTGGAACGGCGGGTTGCTGACGATGAAGTCGTAGCCGGGATCGATGCCGGCGGTGACGTCGTGCCAGCGGTAGTCCAGCGCCACGTCGCCGGCGACCGGTTCCAGGTTGCGCCGCGCCAGCGCCAGCGCGCGCGCCTCGGCCTCGTACAGGTCCAGCGCGGTCACCTCGGGGCAATGCGCCAGCACGTGCGCGGACAGGTAGCCGTAGCCGGCGCCGAGGTCGGCGCCGCGCCCGGCCAGGGTGGCCGGCAGCTGCCCGGCCAGCAGTTGCGAGGCGGGGTCGAGGCGGTCCCAGGCGAAGATGCCGGGACGACTGAGGAAGCGCCCGTCGAGGATCGGCCGCGGCGCGTCCAACGTGCGCCAGCGCGCCAGCAGCGCGGCGTCGTGGCCGCCGGCCTGCGGCGCGGTCCAGTAGACCCGGCAGTGGTTCTTGGTCAGCTTGCCGCCCAGGCCCGCCAGCTGCTGCAGGTCGCCCTCGCCCGAGCGCGCGCCCTCGTTGTTGGCCTGGCAGGCGACGACGATGCCTCCCGGCGCCACCAGCGCCAGCGCGCGTGCGAACAGCGCGCGCGCCTCCTCGCGCTGGCGCGGCGGCAGCACCAGCACCAGTTCGAAGCGCTCGTCGCCCGCATCCAGCGCGGCCTCGTCGGCCAGTGTCGCGTCGGCGTTCAAATGTCGGTCATGGGCGCCGCCATCGGCTTGCAGCGCAAGCCGCGGACCGTCGCCAAGACTGGCCGTCCTGGCAATGTCGGCGCCGCGGCGATGCGAGTCGAGGGCAGGCGCAGGGCCGGCATCTGAGCGTTGACACGACACTACTGGCCAGCCGTCGCGTTCCAGCGCCTGCGCGAACGGGCGGAAGCTCTGCTCGCACAGCAGTTCGCCGCGCACCTGCTCGCGCAGCGGCCAGCCGGCGCGTGCGCGCAGGAACAGCGCCCGGCCCGTCGGCCAGCGCAGGCTGCCGTTGGCGAACGGCAGCAACAGGGTTTCCAGGGGAGCGTCTTGCGCGGCAGGCATGGTCGGGTACGCGGATCGGGGGAGCCGCTCATTCTATCGGCCCGGCCCGCGCTCATCGCGGCTTGCGCCGCTCTGCCGCACGACCGCCCGGCGTGAAGGCGCGTTTGCGCTTCGCCAACGCCGCATTGATGCCGGCCGAACACTCGCGCGTCTAGGGTGGTGGCGCAACCCCACGAACAAGGAGAAGTCCATGCGAGCCCTATTCATCGGTGGCGTCGTCGACAACAGCGAAATGGACCTGGAGGGCACGCGTCCGCCCTTGCACTACCCCGAGAACACCGGCTCCGGCACGCCGCGCTACCGCCTGTACGGGGCCGGCGAGGTGGATGGCGAGGTGGTGTATGCCATCTACGGCGCCCCCGAGTTGCCGGAGGAAGAGGTCGCGCGCATCGCCGAGGAGCGCGGCTACGCGCGCCGGTTCGGCGCCGCGGCCGAGCCGGTCACGCCCTGATCCTGGAGCCCTGCCCAGGATCCTTGCAGGACCCTCGTAGGAGCGACTTCAGTCGCGATGTGGCTTTCCCGGTGAAGCCCGGTCGCGACTGAAGCCGCTCCTACGGATACCGCTATCGCGGTGCCGCTCCGGCCGGGGTGACGCGCCAGATCACATTGCCGACGTCGTCGGCCACCAGCAGCGCGCCGTGCGCGTCCTCGACCACGCCCACCGGCCGTCCCTGGGCATTGCCGTCGGCATCGAGGAAGCCGGTCAGCACGTCCTGCAGCGCGCCGCCGGGCTTGCCGTCGGCGAACGGCACGAACGCCACCTTGTAGCCGCTGCGCGGCTTGCGGTTCCACGAGCCGTGCTGGCCGATGAAGGCACCGCCGCGGTACTGCGCCGGCAGCAGTTCGCCCCGGTAGAAGGTCAGGCCCAGCGAGGCGGTGTGTGCGCCCAGCGCATAGTCCGGCTTGATCGCGCTGGCCACCAGGTCGGGCTTGGGCGGCTGCACGCGCTCGTCCACGTGCTGGCCGTAGTAGCTGTACGGCCAGCCGTAGAAGCCGCCCTCGCGCACCGAGGTCAGGTAGTCCGGCACCAGGTCGCTGCCGATCTCGTCGCGCTCGTTGACCACCGTCCACAGCGCCCCGGTCTGCGGCTCCCAGGCCATGCCCACCGGGTTGCGCAGGCCGCTGGCGTAGACACGGGTGGCGCCGCTGGCGGCATCGATCTCCAGGATCGCGGCGCGGTTGAGTTCGGCCTCCATGCCGTTCTCGGCGACGTTGCTGTTGGAGCCCACGCCGACGTACAGCTTGCTGCCGTCGGCGCTGGCCACCAGGCTCTTGGTCCAGTGGTGGTTGATGCCGCCCGGCAGGTTGGCGACGAAGCTGGGCTTGGCGTTGATCCGGGTCTCGCCTTGCCTGTAGGGGAAGCTCACCAGCGCATCGGCATTGGCGACGTAGAAGCGGTCGCCCACCAGCGCCATGCCGAACGGGGAATACAGGCCCTTGAGGAACTGCGTGCGCACCTCGGCCACGCCGTCGCCGTCGGCATCGCGCAGCAGGGTGATGCGGTCGGCGCTGGGCGCGCGCGCGCCGGCCTTCTTCATCACCGCGCCGGCGATGCGGTTCTTCAGGCTTGGCTTGTCGTCATCGCCGCGCGCCGGGGCGTTGGTCTCGGCCACCAGCACGTCGCCATTGGGCAGCACGTACAGCCAGCGTGGATGATCGAGGTCGCGCGCGAAGGCATTCACCGCCAGCCCGGCCGCCGGCACCGGCGCGGCGTCGCCGCTCCAGGGCTTGGCCGGCGCCACGTTCACCGTGGGAATCAATCGCTTGACCGGCTCCGGCAGCACCGGATTGGGCCCGGTGCCCTGCTCGACCGGGTAGCGGGCGGTATCTCCGCAGGCGGCGAGCAGGCAGGCACACAGCAGCGGCAGGCTCCAGCGGGCAGTGAGGGAAGACGTCACGGGCGGGACCTATGTCGGAAGTAAGCGCTTGATGATGGCCGCAGCGCGCGCCCGGAAGGTAAAGCCCGCGTCAAAACGTGCCCGGCTTCACGCTTGCCGCGGCAGCTCGCGAAGCCCGACCACGCTGTCCAGCCACACCCGGTGCTGCTGCACCGGGGTATCGATGTCGTCCAGCCGCAGCAGGCTGTTGCTGCCTTCCCGGCCGTCGCCGTCGAAGAACATCTGCAGGGTCGGCTGCACCGCGACGATGCCCAGTACCCGGCTGCCGTCGTCCAGCGTCAGCTCCACCCTCCGGCCCTCGGGCAGTTGCACGATGAGCGAGGTCAGCGCCTGGATCTCGGCCTCGGCGGTGTGGATGCGCGGTGCGTTTCGGGACACGGGAACTTCTCCTTTTCGTGGATCGTCCGATGGCGCTCGGCCCGGCCGCTACCTGCGGGCGCAGGCCGCGCGGATCACCGCCACCAGTTGCGAGATGCTGTACGGCTTGGACAGGTGGGCCTGGAATCCGGATGCCAGCGCGCGCTGGCGGTCGTCGTCGCGCGCCAGCGCGGTCACCGCCACCGCCGGCAGCGCCTCCGCGTCCAGGCCCATGTTGTCGCGGATGGTGCGGATCAGGCCGTAGCCGTCCATGCCGGGCATGCCGATGTCGGTCAGCAGCGCGTCGATGCGATCGTGGCCCTCGGTATCCAGCACCTCCAGCGCGGTGGTCGCCGACGGCGCCAGGATCACCTCGGCGCCCTGCTGCTCGAGCAGGCGGCCCAGGTAGTCGAGCACGTCGGGCTGGTCCTCCACCGCCAGCAGGCGCAGGCCGTCGAGCGACTGCGCTTCCACCACTTGCTCGGCCATCGCCGCCGCCGACCTGCGCGGCAGCGCGACGGCGGTATCGACCGGCTGCCGCGGCAGGGTCACGCTGAAGGTGGCGCCCAGTCCGGGCCCCGCGCTGGCCGCGGCGACCTGGCCGCCGTGCATCTCCACCAGCTGCTGCACGATCGCCAGCCCCAGCCCCAGCCCGCCGTGGCGGCGGGTGCTGGTGGCATCGGCCTGGCGGAAGCGGCCGAACAGGTGCGGCAGGAACTGCGGCGCGATGCCATCGCCGCTGTCGCTCACCTTGACCACGAAATGGGCGTCGTCGGCGCTGATGGACACGTCGACATGGCCCTGCTCCGGGGTGAACTTGAGCGCGTTGGACAACAGGTTCCAGAACACCTGCTGCAACCGCGTGGCATCGCCGCGGATCAGGCAGGGCTGGTCGGGAACCTGCAGCGAAAGCCGCAGATGCTTCTCCTCGGCCACCATCTCCTGCGCGCGCAGGGCCTCGCGCACCTGTTCGGCCAGGTCCAGCAGTTCCACCTCCAGCCGCACCTTGCCCAGCAGCATGCTGCTGAGGTCGAGCATGTCCGAGATCAGCCGCTTCTGCGCCCGCGCGCTGCTGGCGATCACCGACAGCCCCTTGTGGCTGGGATCGTCCGCCGGCAGCCGCTGCAGCAGCAGGTCGCTCCAGCCGAGGATGGTGGTGAGCGGGGTGCGCAGCTCGTGCGACAGCGTGGCCAGGAACTCGTCCTTCAGCCGCGCCATGCTCTCGGCGGTGTTGCGTGCGGTGCGCTCGGACTCGAGCAACTGCTCGCGCGCCATCTCGATCTGGCGGCGCTCGGTCACGTCCGGGCTGCTGCCGGCCAGGCCGATGAAGCGGCCGTCGGCCGAGTAGCGCGGTGTGGCGCTGATCTCCACCCAACGCCACTGGCCATCGCCGCGGCGGGCACGCACCAGCGCATGCATCGCACGCGGCTCGGCCAGTGCGGCATCCATCTCGTATTCGAGCACCGGCAGGTCCTCGGGGTGCACCAGCTGGTCCCAGCCGACGATGGCACCGGCCGCTACCCCAAAGAACGCGTAGTAGGCGCTGTTGACGAAACGCACCACGCCTCCGGCATCGAGCACCCACACCGGCATCGGCAGGCCGTCGGCCAGGGCGCTGAAGCGCGCTTCGCTCTCGGCCAGTTCGCGCTCGATGCGCTTGCGCTCGGTGATGTCGATGAACAGGATCGCGACCCGGTTCTGCGCCGGCTCGCCGATGCGATGGGCGTAAACCGAATACCAGCGGCCCAGCGCATTGGCCGGCAGCTCCATCCGCAGCGGCTCGCCGGTCAGGGCCACCTCGCCGTAGCGATCGAACCAGTGCTGGTCGTGCCCGGGCTCGATCTCGCGCATGCGCCGGCCGAGTGCATCCTTCAGCCCGGTGAAGCGCTCGAACGCGGGATTGATCTCGCGGAACAGGTAGTCCACCGCCACCGCGCCCTCGAACAGCACCTCGACCACGCAGAAACCGGCGTCCAGCGCGTGGAGGAACTGCTGGTAGTGCTCGCCGGGCTGCTGCGCGACGACAGCAGGAAGATTCTCGGCATCAGTGACGGGAGGATTCAACGGCGCTTCCATGGGGAGGTGTCGGACCGGGATCGGGACAACCGATCGGAGGGCGATTATGGCCGGCAACGCCAGGCAGTGACGTCAACGGAATGTGTAGAAAGCGCGCGATCTCACCACAACAGGGCCACCACGGCCACGATCGCGACCATGCTCAGCACGATGGCTGCGACCAGTCCGCGCAGCAGCCACACCCCTTCCCTGCTCAGGCGCTCGTCCAGCCAGGCCTCGGCCTCGCGCTGCCGCGGCACGATGATCGGGGCGTGGCTGGCCAGCAGCGACCGCACCCGGGAGGAGCCCAGGCTGCGGCACCAGTGCCGGCATTCGCGGGAGACGAGCGGACGTGGATCCATGGCCGCCACCTAGTGCAGCACGAAGCGCGGGGAGGCGCGCTCCAGTTCGTCTTCGATGGCCATGCGCGCCAGCCGGGTGTAGTTGGCGCGCACGCCGCCGCCGCGGCCCACGATCACCCCGAGATAGGCCATCTCGCGCCACACCCGTGCCGTCCACTGCACGCAGTCCTCGGCGATGACCAGCATCAGCGAGTAGCGGAAGCGGCCGCCGCGGCGGCTGGCGTACTCGTAGATCGGCGGGAACTGCACCGCGATGTCGCTCTCGCCGGCCAGCGCGGCCAGGTCGCGGCACAGCGCTTCGCGCACCTCCGGCCCCGGCTTCATGCCCATGTCGCGGGCGATGCTTTCCAGGGCGGTGTTCTGCAGGTCCATCTCGCGCACGAAGCTCTCCGCCCCGGTGACCGGGTTGTGGCCATGCTGCTTCGCCCAGGCGATGAACTGGAAGCGAAGATCGGCGCGGACGCGGGGAGGGCTTGGCTTCATGTCGCTCCGGATCTGTCGGGGTTGCTGGGTAGTGCGGCGATCCTCTCTTGGAAGGCGTGAAGCGACCGCCGACACCTCGTGATGCGGATGTCAGCGGCGATGAATCGCGTGCAACGGAGCGGCGGCGCGGGGGCGCACGCGCATTGCGGCCGGGTATGGCCGGCGCCACACTGGGGACAGTCCCCATTGGAGATCGCCATGAGAATCCCCGCGATCTGCGCTTCGCTGGTGCTTGCCTGCATGCTCGCGGGCGGTGCCATCGCCGCTCCGCGTACCGTCACCGATCCGCAGGCGCCGCGCGCGCTGCCCGGAGACGGCCCGGTCCAGGTGCAATGGACCGATCCCGCCCAGTTCAGCGACATCCGCCAGTCGCGCAACCGCTGGCAGGCCGAACGCGGCGACTGGGTGCAGCAATTGGCCGAGTACCTGCAGAAGCAGGCGCTCAGGCAGCTGCCCGACGGCCAGCACCTGGCCGTGACCATCACCGACATCAAGCGCGCCGGCGACTACGAGCCCTGGCACGGCCCGAGCGCGAACGATGTGCGCATCATCCGCGACATCTATCCGCCGCGGATCGACCTGGACTTCACCCTCACCGATGCCAGCGGCCAGGTGCTCGACCAGGGCCAGCGCAAGCTGGTGGACACCGGCTTCCTGTTCAGCAACCTCGGCCTGCCGACCTCGGACCCGCTGCGCTACGAGAAGCGCCTGCTCGACGACTGGCTGCGCAGGGAGTTCCGCCAGGACCGCGCCGCCGCCGTGCGCTGAGGCGGCGCCCACAGCGAGGCGGCTCCCCCGGCATCGAGCGTGGCTTGCCGCCCATGCAACCGCCCGAGGCGCCGGCGCATCGGGCGCGGGCCGCGCGGCCTCGCCCGCCGCGAACAGCCCACAGGCGTCAGCCGCCCAGATAGTGGCGCGGCACCCGCTTCAGGCCGCACAGCAGCCGGTAGGCGCTGCTGTGGCAGCGCTCGGCCAGCGTGGCCGCCAGCGGCGCTGCGCCCCACAGCGTCACCGCGCTGCCGATGCCGGCCTGCGGGTGCTCGCTCAGGTCCACGGTGAGCATGTCCATCGACACCCGCCCGATCAACTGCCCCGGGCGGCCATCGATCCGCACCGGGGTGCCGTTGGGCGCGAATTGCGGATAGCCGTCGGCGTAGCCCATCGCCACCACGCCGACGCGGGTCGGCCGCTCGGCGACGAAACGCGCGCCGTAGCCCAGCGGCTCGCCGGCAGCCAGTTCGCGCACGGCGAAGACCCTCGATTCCAGCGTCATCACCGGCTTGAGTTCGCCCGGCAGCGGCGTGCCGTCGGGGAAGGGATTGGCGCCGTAGAGCATCAGCCCCGGTCGCACCCAGTCGCTGCGTACCTGCGGCCAGCCCAGCAGCGCCGGCGAGTTGCACAGGCTGGTCTGCCCGGCCAGCCCGGCGGTGGCCGCGGAGAACACCTGCGCCTGCTCGCCGGTGCGCACGCAGTCCAGCTCGTCGGCGCGCGCCAGGTGGCTCATCATCGTCAGCGGCGCCAGCTGCGGCAGCGCCGACAGGCGCGCGTGCGCGGCACGGAATTCGTCCGGCGACAGGCCCAGGCGGTGCATGCCGCTGTCGAGCTTGAGCCAGACGTGCAGCGATGCGGCGGAGGTGGCGGCGAAGCGCTCCACCGCCTCCACCTGCCAGGGCGAACCCACCGCGGTCCACAGCCGGTGCTCGACGACCAGCGCCAGTTCGTCGGCCTCGAAGAAGCCCTCCAGCAGCAGGATCGGCGCGCGGATGCCGGCCTGGCGCAGTTCCAGCGCCTCCTCGATGCAGGCCACCGCGAAGCCGTCGGCCTCGCCCTCCAGCGCCTGCGCACAGCGCACCGCGCCGTGGCCGTAGGCATCGGCCTTGATCACCGCCAGCGCCTTGCCGCCGCCGAGCCGGCGGGCCAGGCGGTAGTTGTGACGCAGCGCGTCCAGGTCGATCAGCGCGCGTGCGGGGCGCATGCCACGGGCTCCTGTGCGGCCGCGGGGCGGCGCGAATAACGGGACATATCCAGGCCCTCGCTGCTGATCTGCGGCGCGCGGCCGGCCATCAGGTCGGCAAGGTAGCGCGCCGAGCCGCAGGACATGGTCCAGCCGAGGGTGCCGTGGCCGGTGTTGGTGTACAGGTTGGGGAACGGGGTGACGCCGACCACCGGGGTGCCGTCCGGCGTGGCCGGGCGCAGGCCGGTCCAGAACTCGGCGCGGGCCAGGTCGCCGCCGCGCGGGTAGAGGTCGTTGACCACCCGGTCCAGGGTGGCGCGCCGGCGCGGCGACAGCGACAGGTCGAAGCCGGACACCTCGGCCATGCCGCCGACGCGGATGCGCGTGTCGAAGCGGGTGATGGCGACCTTGTAGCTCTCGTCGAGGATGGTGGACACCGGCGCCTGCGCCGCATCGACGATCGGGATGGTCAGCGAATAGCCCTTGAGCGGATACACCGGCAGCCACAGGCCGAGCGGGGCGACCATCTGCGGCGAATAGCTGCCCATCGCCAGCACGTAGCGGTCGGCGACCTCGGTGCGGCCATCGATGCGCACGCCGCCGATGCGCTGGCCATCGAAGTCGAAGCGTTCGATCTGGCGGCCGTAGCGGAATTCCACGCCGGCCTGCTCGGCCATCTCCGCCAGGCGCTGGGTGAACAGCCGGCAGTCGCCGGTCTGGTCCAGCGGGGTACGCAACGCGCCGACCATCCGTACCGGCGCATCGGCCAGCGCCGGTTCGTGACGGGCGATACCGGCGCGATCCAGCAGTTCGTACGGCACGCCGTACTGCTCCAGCACGGCGATGTCCTGCGCGGCGGCATCGAGCTGGGCCTGGGTGCGGAACAGCTGCAGCGTGCCCAGCTGCAGGCCCTCGTACTGGATGCCGGTCTGCGCGCGCAGCTCGTCCAGGCTGTCGCGGCTGTACTCGGTCATGCGCACCATGCGCGCCTTGTTCACCGCGTAGTGCCCAGCGGTGCAGTTGCGCAGCATCTGCGCCATCCACAGGTACTGCCGCGGATCCAGGCCGGGCCTGATCGCCAGCGGCGCATGGCGCTGGAACAGCCACTTGAACGCCTTCAGCGGCACCCCCGGCGCGGCCCACGGCGAGGTGTAGCCGAAGGACAGCTGGCCGGCGTTGGCATAGCTGGTCTCCAGCGCCGGCGCCGGCTGGCGGTCGACCACGACCACCTCGAACCCGGCCTTGGCCAGGTACCAGGCGCTGGTCACGCCTATCACGCCGCTGCCGAGTACCAGAACGCGCATCGATCTCTCCACGGGAGGTTTCCCTGCCTGGCGATGGCAGGCAGGCCGAAACGACGAAGTATATTCACGCCTCTCCCGGTCTTTCCCCTGATTTTCCGCTCAATTCCAGGGAAAATCACCAACAACCTCACCCCAGGCATACCGATGGCCACCAGGACCCGCGAACTGGACAAGATCGACCGCAGGATACTGCGCGTACTGCAACAGGAAGGACGCATCTCCTTCACCGAACTGGGCGAGCGCGTGGGCCTGTCCACCACCCCGTGCACCGAGCGCGTGCGCCGGCTCGAGCGCGAGGGCGTGATCACCGGCTACCACGCGCGGCTGGACCCGACCGCGCTCAAGGCCAGCCTGCTGGTTTTCGTGGAGATCAGCCTGGCCTACAAGTCCGGCGACATCTTCGAGGAATTCCGTCGCGCCGCACTCAAGCTGCCCAACGTGCTCGAATGCCACCTGGTCTCGGGCGACTTCGACTACCTGCTCAAGGCGCGCATCAGCGAGATGGCCTCCTACCGCAAGCTGCTGGGAAGCACACTGCTGACGCTGCCGCACGTGCGCGAATCCAAGAGCTACATCGTGATGGAGGAAGTGAAGGAGACGCTGAACCTGCCGGTCGGCGACTAGCGCGCGTCCCGGGAACCTCCAACGAATCGTCCCTCCCGCGGGCGCTCGGCGGCGATGGGCATCATCGCAATCCCATGTAGGAGCGACTTCAGTCGCGATGAAGTTCCCCGTTTGAATCCCGCACATGGATGTGCGGGCTCCAGCAGAGGGGTCCGCATACAGGCGAAACCCGGTCGCGACTGGACTCGCTCCTGCACAAGGGCGTTCCCTGCGACGAAGCGGCCCGCAATTCCCCCAGAGCGCAGGAGGGCGGCCTGCGCCGCCCTCCCTCTCGCTTCACCAGCCGCAGATCACTTCTGCTGTTTCTGCCCGGGCTTCTGCCCGCCCTTGTTCTTCTCGTCCGTCTGCTGCTGGCTGTGCTGGCGGCCCTGCTGGTCCTGCTCGTGATGCCCGCCCTGCTGGCCCGGCTGCTTCTGACCCTGTTGGTTGTGCTGGTTCTGGTTGGCCATGACTGCCATTCTCGTGATGAAGGAATGTCGCCAGCGGCAGTCGCAAGGACATCACCGGTGGCGCGTGCACGTTGCGGCGCGCGCGGTTAATCGCGGGAGAAATCGCCGTGACATCCGGCTTGATCATGCTGACTGCGCCGCGGTCTTTCCGAACGGTTCATGCGGTCCCCGACATCCCGTCCATACACGATGGCTAGGGCCGGATGCGCAGGCCGTCCTGGCCGGGTGCGGCGTCATGGTAGCGGCCGGTGCGGGTGTCGAGCACGCGCCCCGGGCCTGCCTGCACCGCGCCGGGCACGAGGCGTCCGTTGCGGTCGTAGATGCGCACGTAGGGCGGCGGCTGCAACGAGGCGGGCGCGGGCGGATTGGCCGCCGCCGGCGCGGGGACGGCCGCGGCCTTGCGCGCCGCAGGCGGCGTCGTCCGCTGCGAGAGCGTGGAGGGCACCGCCGTCTGCGGACGGCTCTGCACCGGGGCGGCGGGCGCCGGCGCGATGACCGGCGGCGGCCGCGTGGCGGTCGGCGAGCTGCCGCCGGGAACCTGCGCGCCCGCCGCTGCCGCCAGCGAACAGCCCAGCACCAGTGCCGCGATCACCCCCACGCGCATTGCCATCTCGCTCTCCCGTTGCCCAAGCCTGCAATATACCCAGGCGCCGATGTGGCCCGGATAAACACCGCGGGCCGCCGCCACTTGATCGGTGCGGTCCGCACCGCCATCCATTCAGCCAGCGCCGCCCCGTCCCGATGCCGCGCTTCGCCAAGGAACCCACCATGACCGACTTCGATCTCACCCCGCCCGACGCCGAACAGCGCCAGGCCCTGGTCGCCGGACTCAGCGATGAGGAAAGGCGCGTGCTGCTGCATCACGGCACCGAGGCGCCGTTCTGCGGCGTGTTCCTCGACAACAAGCGCGAGGGCGTCTACTGCTGCCGGCTGTGCGGCCTGCCGCTGTTCCGTTCCAGCGCCAAGTTCGAATCCGGCACCGGCTGGCCCAGCTTCTTCGCGCCGGTGGACGAAGCCCACATCGGCCGCATCCGCGACACCAGCCACGGCATGATCCGCACCGAGATCGTCTGCGCCCGCTGCGGCAGCCACCTGGGCCACGTCTTTCCCGACGGGCCTGCGCCCACCCACGAGCGGCATTGTCTGAATTCGGTTTCGCTGGCGTTCACCGGCGAGGGCGAGCCCTACCCCGACCCGCTGCATCGCGGCGGCGCGGAGGCGGCGAGCGCCTGACCGCCGCAGGGCCGGCATCCCGCCGCCCGGAATCCGCCCGGCGGAATGCCGACTTCGCCCGCCATGGCAGCTTCCCTGCCACCGCAACACTGGCCGCCAGCCGCATAACGCGGCCAGCGCGGCACCCGGGACCACCATTCCGGAGCGACCGCCGGTCTTGCCGGACCGCCGGCATTCCTGCGGCAATGCGGCACACCTCATCCGGGACGAACGGGATCTTCAGAATCGCCGCGCGGGGCCGACAAATTGATATCCCCTGCGTTGTCGTTTCCCCATGCTCATCCTTGTCGGTTTCCTGATCGTGATCCTCAGCGTGCTCGGCGGCTATGTCGGCGCGCACGGCAAGCTGGGGGCGCTGTGGCAGCCGTACGAGCTGGTGATCATCGGCGGCGCGGCGCTGGGCGCGTTCCTGGTGGGCACCCCGGCGCGCACCGTCAAGGCCACGCTGGCCGCGATCCCGGCCGTGCTCAAGGGACCGCAGTACAAGAGCCAGGACTACCTGGACACGCTCAGCCTGATCTACGAACTGCTCAACAAGGCACGCCGCGAAGGCTTCATGGCGCTGGAGGACCATGTCGAGAAACCGGCGGAGAGCCCGCTGTTCCAGAACTACCCGAAGGTGCTCGCCGACCATCACCTGGTCGATTTCATCACCGACTGCCTGCGCCTGATGATCGGCTCCAACATCGAGCCGCACGAGCTGGAGCCGCTGCTGGAACTGGAACTGGAAAAGCACCACGAAGAGGCGATGGCGCCGGCGCACGCGCTTGAGAAGGTGTCCGACGCGATGCCCGGCTTCGGCATCGTCGCCGCGGTGCTGGGCATCGTCATCACCATGGGCTCGATCGGCGGCGAGATCACCGAGGTCGGCGCGCACGTGGCCGGCGCGCTGGTCGGCACCTTCCTCGGCATCCTGCTGGCCTACGGCTTCATCGGCCCGCTGGCCACCGCGGTGGAGGTGCGTGCGGACAAGGACGCGCGCATGTTCGAGGCGGTGAAGACCGCGCTGCTGTCGTGCCTGCGCGGCTACAACCCGAAGATCGCGCTGGAGTTCGCCCGCAAGACCCTGCCCTCGGACGTGCGCCCCGGCTTCGCCGAGTTCGAACAGCACCTGAAGACGGTCAAGTAGGACGCCTGCGATGAGCGACAAGCCCGCCATCGTCATCCGCCGGGTCAAGAAGATCCAGCGCGGCGGCCACCACGGCGGCGCCTGGAAGGTGGCCTACGCCGACTTCGTCACCGCGATGATGGCGTTCTTCCTGGTCATGTGGCTGGTGGGCGCCACCTCCACCAAGCAGCGCGAGGCGATCTCCGAGTACTTCCGCAATCCCAGCCCGCTCAAGGGCCAGAGCCCGGCACCGGCACCGGGCATGAACGGACCCGGCGGCGCCAGCAACTCGATGATCAAGCTCGGCGGCACCATGGAGATCCCGCGCGGGCAGAGCGACGACCCGTTCGCGCGCAAGGCCGACGGCGCCGATGACGGGGCGGCGGAGAAGCGCCAGCTCGAGGCGCTGATGGAGGACCTGAAGGAGGCGATCTCGCGCAGCCAGGCGCTGGAGCCGTTCAAGGACCAGCTGCTGCTGGACATCACCCCCGAGGGGCTGCGCATCCAGATCGTCGACCAGCAGAACCGGCCGATGTTCGACATGGGCAGCAGCGCGCTCAAGCCGTACACGCGCGACATCCTCGGCGAGCTGAGCCGCTTCATCAACCAGGTGCCCAACCACATCAGCATCACCGGCCACACCGACACCACCGCCTACAACCGTGCCGACGGCTACAGCAACTGGGAGCTGAGCAGCGAGCGCGCCAATGCCGCCCGGCGCGCGCTGGTGGCCGGCGGCATGGCCGAGGACAAGGTCAGCCGCGTGGTCGGGCTGGGCTCGTCGGTGCTGTTCGACAAGCAGGATCCGCACGACCCGATCAACCGCCGCATCAGCATCGTGGTGATGACCCGTGCCGCCGAGGACGCGGTGATCGCCCGCGATGGCCACAACGTGGCGCTGGGCCCGCCGCTGGACGATGCCGATACCCAGGTACCCGACCTGGCCGGGGCCACGGGCGCGCCCGCCGCCGGCGACCGCGAGCCGCAGCCGCCGATGCCGCGGGCGCCGGCGGCGCTGCCTCCGCAGCAGGCCGCGCCCTCGCCGTAGGCGCGGCACGCCGGCCAGGCACGGGGCGTGCCCTACAATGGCCGCCCGACTTTCCACGAGAAGCCCCGTGTCCCGAAATTCCAAGGCCAAGCGCGACCAGCGCAAGAAGAAGCAGCCCAAGCGCGGATTCGCGCGGCTGAACCACGACCTGCCGGTGAGCAACCACGCCGTGCTGCAGGACGAGAGCGGCCACGTGGTGGCGGCCATCGGCCTGCAGGGCAGCGAATGGCTGCTTTCGGTCGGCGGCCAGACCATGGGCAATGCCGACAACCCGGTGCCGATGCTGGCCATGCTCAAGCACCTGGCCAACGTGCAGGAGAAGGAAGGCAAGACCGTCACCCTGGACTATTCCACCCAGCTGCAGCAGATGATCGACGACCTCGCCGCCGAGGAAGGCAAGACCGCCGAGGAATACCTGGCCGCGCTGGTGGCCGAGTTCGAAGGCAGCGAGGACGAAGCGGACGGCGACAGCGGGGACGATGCCGACGCCTCCGAAACCCCGGATGCGGTCGCGGGCGAAGGCCAGGAACAGGCATCCGCACCTGCCCCGAAGCAGGACTGAGCCGCCGCGCGCGTCCATGGCGGTCTATATCGACGATGCGGTCCATCCCTGGCGCGGCCAGCGCTGGGGACACCTGCTGGCCGACACGCTCGAGGAGCTGCACGCGATGGCCGCACGGCTGGGCATCCCGCGGCACGCGTTCCAGAACAAGCCCAGCGGCGCGCACTACGACGTACCCGCCGACCGCCGCGAGCACGCCATCGCGCTGGGCGTACTCCCGGTATCGCGGCACACCGACCGTGCCCTGCTCAAGGCCCTGATCGCCAACGCCCGAGCGCAGGCCCGCGGCGAGCACGATTGACCTCGGGATCGATCCTTGCAATCCGCTGGCACGCCTGCTTTGCCGCAGAGGCCCAGGGCGCAGTCGTGCCAGCGCAGATGCACTGACGTCCGGGGAAAGGCGCCATGCCGGCAGGTGCAATGCATGGCCCAGGACGGAGGTCGCTTCCGGGAGGGGGGTCGCGCAGCGCCGTTGTGTCCGGGGGGCATTGCGGCTGCCCGGGCTACGTTGCCCCGATCGAGGCTTGCACGACGCTCCCTCTACTCGTCACTCCCGCGATTTCCCGCAGCCGGACGGCTGGTCGAGCGAGGGCCAGTGAGGGTTCGCGCCAACCGAGGGCCCACCCTTGCGCGGGAGTGGCGATCGGTGTTTCCCGGACAGGTGCGAGCAAGCGGGAATCCAGCGACTTTCGCGGTGGTGTCGATTCCTGACGGCCCCGTCTTTCGCCGGGAACGTCCCGCAAGCGCCTGACCTGGAGACAGGCGCAACCCCGCCAGCCCGGTCGCGCCCGGCTTGACGGTGCATGCACCCGCGGCAGGTGTAGGCTGGCGCGACGCTCGACGACAGTGGCGCCCGACATCCTCGCCATGTTCCGCTGGGTCCGCCGCACCGGCGGGATCTGCATGGCGGCCTTCGCATGGAGCAAGCCATGAAGCAGTTCTCCTTCATCCGACGCCTGGCCCCGGCCTGGCTGCTGCTCGCCTGCCTGCTGGGCGGCCTGGCGCCGGCCGTCGCCGTCGAACCCGCGCCTGCCGGACAGCAACCGCTGCGCATCGGCATCATCGGCACCGGCAACATCGGCGGCGCCCTGGCCACCCACTGGGTGCAGGCCGGGCACGAGGTGATGATCTCCTCGCGCCATCCCGAACAGCTCGAGCCGCTGGCCGCCCAGCTGGGCCCGCGCGCGCAGGTAGGCACCCCGGCGCAGGCGGCGCGCTTCGGCGACGTGGTGCTGGTCTCGGTGCCGTACGGCGCATTGCCGCAGATCGGCCGCGACCTGCGTACCGAGCTGGCCGGCAAGGTCGTCATCGACACCGGCAACCCCTACCCCGGCCGCGACGGCGCCATGGCCGAGCAGGCGCGGCGCGAAGGTGCCGGCATCGCCTCGCAACGCTACCTGCCCGGCACCCACCTGGTGCGTGCGTTCAACGCCATCTCTGCCGGCAACCTGCGCAGCCTGGCGCATCGCCGCGGCAGCCTGGTGGCCATCCCGATCGCCGGCGACGATGCGCGCGCATTGCAGGTGGCCTCGCAACTGGTGCGCGATGCCGGCTTCGAGCCGGTGACGGTCGGCGGACTGGCGCAGGCACGCCGCTTCGATGTCGGCTCACCGGTCTATGTGCAGGTGATGGACGCGCCCCAGCTGCGCCGAGCGCTCGGACTCCAACAGTGAACGTGGACGCAGCCCGGCCATGCCCATCGACCTTTCCCGCCGCCGCCTGCTGGCGCTGGCCGCGTCGATGACCGTCCTGGACGCCGCGGCGGCTTCGCCGGCCACGCCGCCGCAGACCCTCGTCTTCGACGACGACGGCAGCATTCCCAACAGCCGCCTGCCGCTGCTGCTGTACCGCGGCGCCTTCGCCGCGCGTGCCGACGCCGGCGCACGCTGGCTGGAACAGCGTTTCGCCAGCAATGGCTGGACCGGTGCCTGGCGCTGGACCGTGTATCCGTTCCACCACTACCACAGCAACACCCATGAGGTGCTCGGCGTGTTCAGCGGCAGCGCCACGCTGCAGCTCGGCGGCGAGAACGGACAGGCCGTGGAAGTGGCCGCCGGCGACGTGATCGTGATACCCGCCGGGGTCGGCCACAAGCGGCTGCGTGCCAGCGACGGCTTCCAGCTGGTCGGCGCCTATCCCGACGGTCGCTCGCCGGACCTCATGCGCGGCGAGGACGGCGAACGCCCGGCCGCCGACCTGCGCATCGCCCAGGTACCGTTGCCAGCGCGCGATCCGCTGCTGGGCGAAGGCGGCCTGTGCTCGTTGTGGCGTTGATGGCCCGCGTCGCCGCGCCCGGCATCCCGGCGGCGGCCTCGATGCCGCGGCCCGCTCCATCCGCCGGATATCGCACTCCCGCAATCCGAACTTGGTGCCTACCCGGCCTCGTTCTATGCTGTGCCGCTCGAAGCCGGCGCCACAGCCGGCATGGCCGCTTTCCGCAATGACCGACTCCCCTCCCGAGCACCTGGCAATCAATCCGCAAAGCCCGTTCCACGATGCCGATGCGCTGGCGCGCGGCGTCGGCGTCCGCTTCAACGGCATCGAACGCGACAACGTCGAGGAATACTCCGTGGGCGAGGGCTGGATCCGCGTACAGGTGGGCAAGGCACGCGACCGCCGCGGCAACCCGATGACGATGAAGATCAGCGGCAAGGTGGAGCCGTACTTCCTCGACGGCGCAGCCAAGGCCGAATGAGTTGCCGCTGACGCGCTTCACCTGGTTGCGCCGATCGCTGCTGGCGCTCGCCGCGCTGGCCTTGCTGCTGGCGGTGGCGTTCGTCATGGTGCGCTACCTCCACGTCGACAACCGCGTCGTCCGCTGGCTCCGCGACCAGGTGCCCGGACATGCATGGAACCAGCCGCGATGGCAGGGGCACAGCCTGTGGCTGCCCGGTTACCGCTACGACATCCAGGGCCGCGTCCTGGAGGGCGTGGACGACAACCTGTCCGGGCTCAGCTACGACGCCGGCAACGACCGCCTGCTGGCGGTGATCAACCGGCCGTCCCAGTTGCTGGTGCTCGATGGCGAAGGCCGCGTCCTGCAGCGGCATCGCCTGCAGGGCGCATCGGACGTGGAAGCGATCGCCTGGCTCGGCGACGACGAGGTGGCCCTGCTGCAGGAAGGCCGGCGCTCGGTGATCGTGGCGAGACTGCCCGCCGGCGACGGCGAACCGATCGACGTCACCCGGGCGCGGGTTATCGCGCTGGAGATGGACGAGGCCGGCAACAACGGCCCGGAAGGCCTGGCCTACGACGCCGCCGGCGACGTGCTGTACGTGGCCAAGGAGCGCAGCCCGACCGCCTTGTACGAACTGCGCGGCGTGCTCCGCGGCGAGACCGTGCAGGTGGATCGCAGCGCCTGGCTGAAGGGACTGGATTTCGCCACCGACATCTCCAGCCTGGAGTTCGACCCGGCGCATCGCCACCTGCTGCTGCTCAGCGACGAATCGCAGCTGCTGGCGGAGATCGCCGCCGACGGCCGGCCGGTGAGCTGGCGTTCGCTCGCCAACTGGAACGGCCACCTGCCCGTTCCCCAGGCCGAAGGCGTGGCGCTGGGCCGAAACGGCACCCTCTACGTGGTCAGCGAGCCGAACCTGTTCTACCGGCTGCAGCCGGCGACGGCGCGCTGAATCGCATACCCGGACTAGCTACAGCTGTCGCTAAGCGCGCGTCTTGCCCGCCACCCGTTCCATTGCGGCATTTCTGTAAATCTTGCGGCAACCACAGATCGATCGTGCCGAGGTAATTCTGGGCAGGTCTGCCGAAGGATGCGACCGTGTCGAAAATGCCTAAGAACCGGAAGGTGATTGGATACGACTGATAGGTCAACACTCCATCGCTGCTCTTGCAGGACTTCAAGAGCCGGTTGACAAAGGCCCTGGCCAATGCCGTTCCACGCGAAAAACCGAAGACAGAAACCTCGATCGACTTGATAAAATGGTGGCCACTGAGCGCCCTGTTGAGATCTTCCAAACCTTTTTTTGGTTCTTGTCGTAGATGGCCTTGACCTGAGCACCGGCCTTGTTCGACAAGATCTGAAGCGCACGCTTGAGCATGTCGTTCAGGCCGACGTCACCGCTCTCAAGTCGCGGATCAGCACCCGCACCCGCGCTGCCGCCAATGAAATTGGTGTCCCGAAGATGCTTTGTTCAACTTTCACCACGGCTCTTCACGGTTCAACTTCGTGCCAACGACGGAAATATAGTAGGCATACATGCCACTTCCCGGCTCGCGGCGAGAAGCATCATACGGACAGGCGACGTCGTTCCATTTCTTCTCGACTACATCGGCACTACGATTGTTGCCCGTGCCATCTAAAAAGCTATCTTCAACCTGTCGCAGCAATCCTGCCTGGCTTGCGGACCACTCTTGCTAACGTCATCAGCGGCAGCCGTCAGCGAAGCGATCAAATCGTGAGCCGACTCCATCACGGCTCTCCTTCTTTCTTTTCAGGCGGAATGTCTCGTGTCAAAGTGAACTCAACCCGCTCTTCCGGATAGACATGAACACCAAGATATTTATAAGCACCTGACGGCTTTGGGATTTTCCCGGTGGAAGATGCCTGAATTCCCGCTCTGGGTGCCCCTTCGATGCCACCATATGTCCATCTGACATCAGCAGCACCCGGCTTGACATCAATGCAACAATATATCCCCCCTCCTGTCCCTCCGGAGCCGTACGCCTGAAAATACCCTCCTACATATTTACCCTGAACCACCATATCCCCTAAAGGGCTCGAAGTGTAATTAAAAACAACCACATTGACCGACATTTCTTGTGCCATACAACCACCCATAGCCATTGAGAGCCCCACAATCAGCAACCTAGTTAATTTCATCCACGAATATGATAATGAAATTCTTGTTATATTGATTTTCATGGTTAAGCGCCCTCTTTATCCTTATCGTCTCCGGAAACCCAAACCCGTGCCTGCCGCAGTACGTCGGCAGGCAATGATTTAAGCATTTCAGTGAATGGCTGCCGGCCTTCCTTTACCACGACCAGCGCCTGGGCGATCGGCGGGAATCGATGGAACCGCTCGCCGAGGATCATGCCTGCACCGGTGAAGTTGACCAGATCCTGCAGGCCACGTATGCCGTGGCCATTGGCCGCATCCGGTAATCCGCACGCCATGCGGTAGTTCTCCCAGTCGCTTCGATCCGACAAGACGCCCGGCTGATTGAACTGCCGGCCGGCTCCAAAACCTCCAGCAGGGCAGGCAGGATTGCGCATCGGCCAACTGCACCATGAAGGCGCCCACAGGCGTCACCGCCTCCAGCTGACCACGGCAGATGTCCGGCCAGGCCCAACAGATCTAGCCCAACGGCGTAACGCCCAACATCGACCAACCTTTGCGCAGCCGGCATTCCCTTCCATTGCGCATGCAAGTGCACGGCATCCACCAACGACTACTCGATCAGACGGGTGTTGCCCGGACAGGCGAAGGTGATGTTGCCGTCCTAGACTGCTTCGCCTGACGGTGAGCTTCCGACGTGTCTATAAGCCAGCCATTAAAAGCCGCCCATCGCAGCTCCCATCTGCTGGAACGCTGTTCCGATATCGGGGACGTTGGCCGGAGGCAACGACGACGGATCGCGACACTCCTGCCGCTGCCTGCCGGCAATATTGAATACTCCCCGGTATCGCAGGTAGCCATAGGTGCTGACGGCCGGGATATTCAGCTCCGTATAGGTGCCGATATAGAAGCCCGCCAGCGAGTCGTGCACGTAATTGTCGAACAGCACCGCGCTTGCCTCGGGGACGGGGGCATGGTCGAGTACCAGATCCAGCAGTTGGCTCGTCTCCGCAGGGATCTTCGCGTAGTCGTACGCCTCCTGGGATGCTCGCGGTACCGGTACGAAAACGGGACGTCCCGTCCTGCGCCCGACCTCGATACGGTCATCGATCTCGGCCAGGTTCGCCCGATAGGACGCCATGTCCTTCTTTCCCTGCGCCAGGTTGCGCACCAGGTTGGCGAAATCGCGTTGCGCGTTGGCCAGGTCGACCTGGTCCTCGCCGTCTGCCTGCTTGAAGAACGGCTGTTGCAGCAAGCTCCCCTCGCCATTCCACAGCCGCATCCCTTTCCAGGCCACGTACTGGCGGCAATGCGCGCGGATCTGCTCGGCATGGACGCCGCCACCGGCGCCGTGGCCCGTCAGCCAGGCGTTGTAGTCGCGGATCAGTTGTGGATGGCAACCAAAATGCTGCGCACGGATCGAATCCTGCCGTATCTCCTCCATGGTCTTGAGCAACGCACCCGCCTTGATCGCCTCGTGATGCATGTCGATCAGCGGAATCTGCGCCAGCTTGGCCGTGCCATCAACCTTGCCATCGACGAAGTCCTTGCCTTGAGACCCCGGCGAATAACCGCCGCCCACGTCCGAATGCATGCCCGGATAAAGCGCTTCCCTGCCGCTCGCAGCCAGGTCCATCGGGAAGTTGATGCGCTGCTCGTGCAGGGCGGCGAAGTGCACGCACTGCCTGACCTCGGGATGGATGCTCATCATCTCGCCCGCGGCCCAGTCCCACTTGCCGTCGGACACCCGGCTGATCCCCGCCAATCCCACCGAAGCCACCGTGTCGAAGATTCCCAGGAAGCTCAGCTGCATCGGCACCCCGGCCACGTTGTAGCCGCATCCGCTGCCCCAGACCTCGGCGATCTCGTAGAGCCGGTGCACAAAGGCTCGCGCCTGCGCCGCACCGCGCGAGAAGCCAAACACCGAAATATTGACCGACTTGACGCGACGCTGGTGATTCTTGACCACGTTTTCCAGGCGCCGGGCGATGGATGTCAGCAGCGAACGCCGCAAAGGGCCTTCGAGCAGGCGCGTCCTGCTCATCGTGTTGGCTAGCGACTTCACTTCAGCAGGCGGCATCAGAGGCGCACCTGTCAGGTAGAAATGAACCGCATTGAAGACCTGGAGAATCGCCCAATGGATGCGGTCGGCGCCGTATAGCGCTGCACCGCCGCCCCGAGTGTCGCCCTCTTGGCTGGTGTCACCTACATCCGGAAAGGGCGTACCCACACCGGGGATATAGTAATTGAAGAAGCCGTTTTCCTCTTCTCTCAAGCGAACGTCGAACAAGCGCGCCACATTACTATGGCCGTTACGTATCAGTTGTGTCTGCGTACTGCGAGTCTTACCGGTAACGAAGGTTCCTGGCCAATCACGGTTGTTGCCGGTGCCATCGAAGAAAATGTTCACGTGTACCTGTCCCTGGCACTCGGAACTCTTGTCGCGCAGGCAGGCCAATGCACGAGCGCGGCGCTGCGCTTCGACTCCAGTCAGGCGCCGCATGCCATCGGCTGGCATCGGAAACGCACCCGTATCGGTCATTTCCTTGCTCCTTTGCCGTCGGTTCTCCACTCATCCCGGATAGGGTCTTCCCCTGCACGCAGCCCTGCTTCTGGTCCCGTCAGCGGATATTCTGGATGCCCGAGTCGGACATTAGTTAAAAATACCTTTATTTCCCCATCGCGGAGAAAATGAACGGCTAAATCCCCCACCTGGGTGTACCTTGGAACATTCACCACTCGTTTCCGGAAGGTTTTTAGGTCAGTCGTCCAATCAATCTCGACCTTCATTTCCTGATGCCAATGAGCCGGCACCATGGCACAGCAAACCGTAGTTCCCCCGCCACTGTGAGAATGTACGGAACCACCACCGCCACCGTTAATCAGAAATTGATATATATTTGAATCCGTATGGTTATAACCCACAATTCCTACGGGAATGGATTCCTCTTTTCCTCGACAGGATGCCAGCATCGGCAGCAGCATGACCAACAACGCAATCTCCCAACGCCAACGCGCCGGGCGTTGCACTTCGGCTCTCGTCAAATGCCATGTGCCATCAGCCGGCAATGTACCCGTGCTGGTCATTTCTTTGCTCCCTTGCCGTCGGTTCTCCACTCATCCCGGATAGGGTCTTCACCTGCACGCAGCCCCGCTTCTGGTCCCGTCAGTGGATAGTCCGGATGCCCAAGTCGGACATTGGTTACGAACACTTTGATTTCACCATTTCGGAGAAAATGTACAGCCAAATCCCCAACCTCATCGTACTTTGGGATCGGCATCACCCGCTTGTGATAGATCTTTAGATCAGTCGTCCAACTGATCTCGATCGTCATTCCCGAACGCCAATGGTTCGGCAACATCGCACAGCATGAGGTGCTCCCTCCCCCGGTGTGCGCATCAATAAAACTGTCGCCGTTACCTCCATTTATCAGAAACTGCGCAATAGTCGTGTCGGTATGGTTGTAACCCACGATCCCAACAGGAATGGATTCTTCTTTTCCTCGGCAAGCTCCCAGCACCGGAAGCAGCATAATCAATAGCGCCATAGCGTAGCGCCACCGTGCACCATCGATTGGAATCGACAATGTGCTCGTTACAATCCCAGTCATTGCGTTGTTCCTTCCTTGGCCTGCCGCAAGTCTTCGCGTACCGGATCCTCCCCTAAGCTCAAGCCTGCTTCTGGTCCTGTCAGCGGATAATCTGGATGCCCCAAGTAAAGATGGCTCACATAAACCTTGATCCCACCATTACGCAAAAAATGTACAGCCATGTGATTGGCTTTGTCGTCGTATTCTGGAATCGGCACCGTCAGCTTGTGGTAGGTCTTCAGATCAGTGGTCCATCTGATCTCGACTGTCATTCCTGGGCGCCAATGGTCCGGAATCATTGCACAGCATGAAGTACTTCCTCCCCCAGTATGCGCATCAATAAAGCTATCACCGTTACCCCCATTGATCAAAAATTGAGCAATAGTCGTATCAGTGTGGTTGTAGCCCACGATGCCGACGGGCGCTGATTCGTCTTTCCCCTGACAGGCTGCCAATGCCGGCAGCAGCATGATCAACAGCACCATCACCCAGCGCCACCGTGTTGGATGCTTCGCCTTGGCCTCAGTCAGACGCCGCAAGCCGCCGCCAGCCGGCATCTGCAATGCCCCCACCGTACTCCTTGTCATTGTTTTTCTCCCTCCTTAGCTAGCCGCAAATCCTCGCGCACTGGATCTTCGCCAGGGTTTAAGCCTGCCTCGGGGCCAGCCAATGGGTAATCAGGATGACCAAGGAATATCCCAGTCACAAAAACCTTTACATCCCCGTTTCGGAGAAAATGGACAGTCAAGTCTCCAACCCTTTCGTATTTTGGTATCGGCACTACTCTTCTATGAAAATTCTTTAGGTCGGTCGTCCAGCTAATCTCGACCGTCATTCCCGGATGCCAACGGTTTGGCACCATTGCACAGCACGATGTGCCCCCCCCTTGGTGTGGTCGCAGAGCTGAATCGCCATTGCCGCCATTGATCAAAAACTGAACAATGGTGAAATCGGTATGATTGTAGCCAACGATGCCGACGGGAATGGATTCCTCCTTTCCTCGGCAGGATGCCAGCATCGGCAGCAGCATGATCAACAACGCAATCCCCCAACGCCAACGCGCCGGGCGTTGCACTTCGGCTCTCGTCAAATGCCATGTGCCATCAGCCGGCAATGTACCCGTGCTGGTCATTTCTTCGCTCCCTTGCCGTCGGTTCTCCAATCATCCCGGATAGGGTCTTCACCTGCACGCAGCGCCGCTTCTGGTCCCGTAAGTGGATAGTCTGGGTGCCCGAGTCGGACATTGGTTACGAATACCTTGATTTCACCATTGCGGAGAAAATGCACAGCCAAATCTCCGACCTCATCGTATTTTAGAATCGGTATCACCCGCTTGTGATAGGCCCTTAGATCAGTCGTCCAACTGATCTCGACTGTCATTGCCGGGCGCCAATGGCGCGGAATCATTGCACAGCACGAAGTGCTTCCCCCTCCTTGATGCGGACGCAGAGCTGAATCGCCATTACCATCATTGATCAGAAACTGAACAATAGTGACGTCGGTATGGTTGTATCCCACGATGCCCACTGGAATGGACTCCTTCTTCCAGCAAGCCGTCAACCCCGGCAGCAACATGACCATCAGCACCAGATGCCCGCAACGCCGGCGCAGATCGTAGTAGGGGGAAGCGGGCAGGTACACGTTCTTTTCCCACTCCAGCCTAGGCCGGAAGCTCCGTGACGCGCTGGACGGAAGCCGGGCCGGGCAGCGATTCCCATAGCGGACTTCCGCTTTCCCACACATCCTCCGGCAGTGCCGTAACCCATTCCGAAAACGGCTGAGGCCACTGATCGCATGGACGGGCCAGGCGTTCGGCCACGGCCGGGTGCCGGCCGAACCCGCCCGAGGTGTATAGCGCCAGCAGCAGATACTGCACATGGTCGTCCAGCTTCTGCACGCCATGCGCCCGGGAGTCGTCCAGGTGCGCGCTGACGAACGGATACAGGGTATGGGCAGGAACCCTGCGCATCTCGTCCGGAATGACCCGGCGCAACTGCGCGATCGCCACGTCCGGCTCGCAGGCATCCAGCAAGCGCGCGTACTGGTCCGGATCCAGTCGCAGCGGCGGCAATGCCGGCAACGCGTCCGGCGGTGGCTCGGTCAATGCCAGTTCCTGCATGTCGCCAAAGCGATCGAAATACCGCCACTGCCGGATGCCCTTGAAAAATGCAGCCTGCTGCAGAGCGGTCAGCAGATCCGACCAGACCGGCAGTATGCGTGTGTCGTACCAGCGCAGCAGCATTTCCCGACCTCCCTGCTCCGGCACCTTGACCAGGTGGAAATCGCGGAAATGCCTGGCAAGCTCATGCAGTCCAAGATCGCTGACCAGTACGCTGACGGCAGGCTTGAGCGCACCCAGTTTCTCAATTTCCTTCGGTACCCTAGGATTCGCGTCAGGGCTGCCGTATTCGACCAGCAAGGGCGCGATTTCCTTGAGGCTCTCTTCGGCCTGTCCGTCGAACAGCGAGCAGTAGCGCACACCAAGCTGCTCCAGCCGTTCATGGAAATGCGGACGCTGCGCACTGTCGATCACCGCGTAGCGATACATCAGACTAATACCCCCGGTGTGCCCTGGCGTGCTGCATCCAGGATGCAGCTCCGGCAACTGCTGCGCGGGAACTGCGGCAACGGATAAGCCTGCTGCACCGGCCCGACGAAGGACTTCTTGGCCGCATGCACGCGGATGTTGCCCGGGCAGGCGAAGGTGATGTTGCCGCCTTCGATCGTCACGCTGGCGCCGCCGACGGTGGCCAGGTACACCATCTTGTCCGCCGCCAGTTCCATCGCCGCGTTGGCGCTGACCACCTTGAGCTGCTGCCGCGATCGCCGCTTTGCTGCCCTGCCCGCTGCCCGTGTCTGCAGTAGGCGTAACTTGCGAGTGCATCTGCCCGCACTGCTGCGGCTAGTTCCGCCAGCAAGACTATGGACTTGCACTATCTCTATGCCACTTGCGTCTCGACCTGCATGCTCGTATCTACCCGTGCATACCGAGCCTCGAAGTCGCCCCCCACATAGATGCAACGCGGATCGGAGGGAAGTGTCGCATCCATTCCGA